>NZ_JADAIN010000020.1:0-581738 GCF_015676285.1 Acinetobacter sp. Res13-Abat-PEC15-P4-01
CAATAAAATGGCTGAAGTTGTTTCACAAACCCATTCTGCAACCAGTCCAAGTTCAAATCAATCTGGTACTTTTGTTGAAGTGCCACTTCATGACACGATTCCGATCATATTTGTCCCTGGCATTATGGGGTCAAATATTTTTAATACAGCCTTGGGTAAACCTGTTTGGATGTTAGGCAATGGTACTGGAATTGCAAGGACATTATTTCAACAAATGAATAAAAGCCCAGCGATTTTACAAAGAGAACTAGATCCTTTAAATACTCGAGTAGATGCTACTGGTGATATCAAAGTGGATAGTCGTTTAAAGTTAAATGAAAAAACCTTAAGAGATCGCTATTGGGGGACCGTACACTGGGACAGTTATGGTGGCGTCTTAACCTACCTGCAAATGGTTTTAAACAACGTTGATTTAAAAGAGCAACCTATATATGGCATGGGCGGTATAGGTGGTGGTTATGCAGCGATTCAGCAAATAAAATTGCAAGAATCTATTTATGAATGGAAAAGCCTGTTAAATCCAAAAGAACGAGATCATTGGCATCCTCAGCAAGCATTCACTGCTGTAACTGAACAGGATATTGAACATTTAAAGGCGTTTCATTTTCCTGTCTATGCTATGGGCTATAACTGGCTGCAGTCCAGTGAAGATGGTGCACAAATCGTTTCCACAAAACTGGATGCGATCAAAAAATCATATGGTCAACGTTTTCATAAATTTATCATCGTCACGCATTCCTTAGGCGGACTACTTACTCGTCGCCTCGTACAACTTCGTGGAGACCTTGCTGGAGTCGTACATGGGGTGATGCCTGCTGAAGGTGCAGCGGCAGCGTATCGACGTATTGTTACTGGATCAGAAGATGTCGGTGCTTTGCCTGCTTATGTGCTTGGCAAGAATACCGAACATGTGACTGCTGTCTTGGCCAATGCACCAGGAGGATTAGAGCTTTTACCAAGCAAAGCCTATAATAAAGGCAAACCATGGTTATTTTTAAATGGCTCAAGCTTAAGCAATGGAACAAACTTACAAGAGCATCAAGTTGCCTTGCCAGAAGCAGATCCTTATGAAGAAATTTACAAGGCAGATGGTGTATGGTGGGAAATGGTCAAAGCGGAACTTATTGACCCTGCAAATATGGTAAAAGATAATGATCCAGGTAAAAGAACAAAAGATGTATATTTTAAAAAGATTGAAAAAATTAAAGAATTTCATGACAAAATAACAAATAAATATCACCCATGTACTTATGCTCATTATGGACATGATTCCAAATTTTTCAGTTTTGGGACATTGAAATGGACGCTTGATCAACCGCTTAGAGGGTTAACCACAAATCAAATAAAAAATTTACCAAGGGTCAGTGCTCAAGAGATTGAAGTACATAATCAGCAAGTTGCAAAAGATGCCATGTATATGGGTCAAGGTGCGATGTACTATATGAAAGCAAATTCGAAAGAAAATAATGGTTTGAGATATATCAAACTCAGTAATGGAAAATTTGGTACATTTAAAATATCTCAAAAAAATGCAGAGGGTGATGGAACAGTACCTTGGCAATCTGGTCGCGCACTTTTAAAACAAGTGGGTGTGAAGCAGGTTTTTCAAATGACGGGGTTTGATCATCAAGGATCATATAACAATATTCATGTGCGTCGCTCAGTGCTTTATTCAATCGTTAAAATTATTCAGGACAATAATATCAAACCTAAATATAGATAGATGGCACAAGCTGTATCATTTATAAAGCGCTCGAAATAGAGGGAAAGTATTTGTCTGAAGATTCAGTTGGATTACAGGTGTTTATAATTTAGAACTGAATAAAAGTGATTGATGAACGAAATCTATTAATTAAAATATTCGCCCTGGAACCTAGACAAAGACTCACTTTGGCAGTGAGTCTAATGGATTAAAAATCATAGTAAAAATAGTGAATATTTTTATTGTTATAAAAACACAATCAATAAAATGATCCCCAATACAACACGATACCATGCAAAGACTCTTAACGTATGTTTTTCAACAAATTTAACCAATGCTTTAACTACCAGAATCGCAGCAATAAATGCAGCAACAAAGCCGATTGAAATATTGATCAGATTATCTGAAGTTAAAACATCTGCATTTCGAATTAAATCATAGGTCGCTGCACCTAACATGGTCGGCATTGCAAGGAAAAATGAAAATTCAGTTGCCGCTTTTCGCGATAACCCCGATAACATTCCGCCGATGATGGTTGCGCCAGAACGAGATGTTCCCGGAATCATGGCAACACATTGTGCAAAACCTACGAGAATAGCTTGTTTTAGAGTAATGTCAGTTGCTTCTATGGTTTTTGGTTCAAACTTTCGTGCTTCGACTGCAAAAATAATAAAACCACCAATAATCAAAGCAAAAGCCACGACGAGCGGGCTAAACAAGACTTGTTTAATAAAATCAACAGCAAGTACGCCAATCACGACAGCCGGAATAAATGCAACCAAAACATTGATGGTAAAGCGTCTAGCATGTGCATCGCCTGAGAAAAAGCCGCGCACTAATTCAATGATCTTTTGACGATATAGCCAGCATACTGCCAAGATTGCCCCCAGTTGAATCACGACTTCAAATACCCGACCTGAATCTGAGTGGAAGTCGATCAAATGACCAAACAGAATTAAATGTCCTGTACTGGAAATCGGTAAAAATTCAGTTAGACCCTCAATAAGCCCCAAAAACAGAGCTTTTAATAGTTCAAAATTTTCCATAATTGAAATAAACAAGAATTTAAAAAATTGAACCTTTTTAATGTATTTAACCCTACTTATAAATGGAAAAAGACAAAATTTTACGAAATTTTTACGCAGCTGATCTGGCAGTGAATAGAGAGTTTACGGCAACTTTTTCGATACTAGGCAATGGAATATCCCAGTGTTTAGGATGGAAAAGATGACTGCTAAATATATAGCGCATCAACAAGTACAGCATCCAAAAATATGCTTACGACAAAAACTTAAAAATCATACCCAAACTTGCAAGATTGGCATTTCATTTTTCAGCCTTTCAAATCAAGGAGTCTGGTCATGTTAGAGTTTATTTTACTCTTGGTCATTGTGATCGTTCTTGCTTATCCCTTAGGAAAATATCTTGCATGCATTATGCAAAATCGCAAGATGAAAATTGATCCGTTATTTAATTGGATTGAAAAGCCGATTTATGCCTTATTGGGTACCGATCCAAAACAGGGGATGAATGTTAAAACCTATTCATTGAGCTTCGTGATCAGTTGCTTGGTGATTGGATTGGTCACTTGGCTGTTGTTTATGTTCCAAGCCAATCTACACTTGAACCCCAACCATGCGCCCAATATGTCGTGGGATTTGGCATTGCATACCATGGTTTCATTCCTGACCAATACCAACCAACAGCATTATTCTGGGCAAACCCAATTGTCTTATCTGTCTCAGATGGTGGGTATTGTGGGATTGCAAATCATCACACCGATGATGGGGCTAGCCATGGTTGTTGCAACACTCCGTGCTTTATTCTCTCCACCTGCTAATGATTTGTCTGCAGTAGATCATCAAATACCGTTTGGCAGTAAAGTCCAAAAAATCAATGTTGGAAATTATTGGGCTGATGTGATACGTCCTACATTTCGGTTTTTGATTCCATTGTGCATGGTTTGGTCATTATTGTTGAATAGCCAAGGTGTTCCTGCAACATTTCAAGGTGGACCAGAAGTTCAAGTGGTCGATCAATCCACTGAGTTGAAAACACAAAAAATTCCTTTAGGACCTGTCGCACCCATGGTTGCCATCAAGCAATTGGGGAGTAATGGCGGGGGGTGGTATGGACCAAACAGTAGTGTGCCTTTAGAAAATCCAACGCCACTTTCGAATTTTTTGGAAATGATTGCAATTTTGCTGATCCCTGTTGCCGTGATCTTTATGTTGGGTTTTTTCACCAAACGTGCAAAATTTGCAGGCTTTGTGTTTGGTTCAATGCTGCTGATGTCGGTGATTTCTGCAACAACAGCCATCTGGTCTGAAAGCCTGTCTTCTACAGCAACCCAACTGTATGCGATGGAAGGTAAGGAGATGCGTTTTGGTGAGGCATCTTCTGCACTGTGGGCAGCAGTGACCACGCAAGTCAACAATGGCTCAGTGGATATGATGCATGACTCTGCATCGCCTTTAACAGGTTTAGTGGCACTCGCCAATATGTTGATTAATGCCATTTGGGGCGGTATTGGTTGCGGCTTGCAGCAATTCATTATTTATCTATTTTTGGCTGTATTTATTGCAGGCTTGATGACAGGACGTACGCCTGAATTATTTGGACGCAAGATTGAAGCCGGTGAAATTAAATTATTGGCTGTGGTGATTTTAATTCAGCCGATCGTGATTCTGTCTTTAACTTCAATGGCTTTGTTTTTTCCAGAATTGACGGGCAACAGCAATCCACAATATCACGCCGTTTCTCAAGTTCTATACGAATATGTTTCTGCTTTTGCCAATAACGGTTCTGGTTTCGAAGGCCTGGCAGACAATACGGTGTGGTGGAATCTGACATGTGTCATTGCTTTGTTGCTTGGACGCTTTCCTACGCTGATTATCCCACTCATCATTGCTGCACGTTTGGCTGCTAAACGCCAAGCGCCTGAAAGCAAAGGCAGTCTAAAAGTTGAAACACCAACATTTGCATTGACACTGATCGCCATTGTCGTGATGTTGACCTTATTGCAATTCATGCCAGTCCTTGTCTTAGGACCGATTGCTGATCATCTGTTATTGGTACAAGGTTAGGGTGAGTAAAATGAATCATTCAAAACAATCCACTTCGAATAAAACCTCTACGCTTTTTCAAGCTGAGGCTTGGAAGAATGTCTGGGTTAAACTATTACCCCAACATGCGGTAAAAAACCCTGTGATGGCGATCGTATGGTTGGGTACGATCATTACTTTGATCAGTACCTTGATGGGTAAAGCGGATGTACTATTTGGTCTTGCAGTCAGCTTCATTTTATTTATCACCGTCCTCTTTGCCAACTATGCTGAAGCGATTGCAGAAGCGAAGGGGAGAGGTCAAGCTTCTTCATTGCGGCAAGCCCGTCAAAATTTGACGGCACGGCGACTCATCTCTAAAACTGATGCAGAGGGTGAACAGGTCGCGGCGACCCAATTAAAAATGAATGATTTGATTGAAGTCCGCGCAGGTGAACTGATTCCTGCAGATGGTGAAATTATTGAGGGTTTTGCCACCATCAATGAAGCTGCGGTAACAGGAGAGTCTGCACCTGTGTTACGTGAAGCAGGAACAGACAAGTCTGGTGTCATTGGTGGAACTAAAGTTTTAACGGATCGTATCATTGTGCAAGTGACTGCTGAAGCAGGACACAGTTTCCTTGATCGCATGATTGCACTGGTTGAAGGCTCCAATCGACAAAAAACTCCGAATGAAATTGCACTGGGTATTTTACTGACCGTGATGACAGTGACTTTTATTGTGGTGGTACTCAGCTTGCCGTTCATTGGACATTTCTTAAAAATCGAGATCAATCCGATTGTGTTGGTGGCGTTACTGGTCTGTCTAATTCCAACCACTATTGGAGGATTATTGCCTGCTATTGGGATTGCTGGGATGAATCGGGCATTAAAAGCCAATGTAATTGCGAAATCAGGTAAAGCCGTTGAAGTTGCAGGTGATGTAGATGTGCTGCTGTTGGATAAAACAGGAACGATCACCTATGGCGACCGTCAAGCAACCGCCTTTTATCCTTTAGTCGGTGTGACTGAATCAGAACTTCGTCAAGCTGCCATATTGACTTCGCTGGCAGATCCTACACCTGAAGGAAAGTCAGTGGTTGCTTTGGCAAAAGAGTTGGGTGAGCGTGTAAGCGATCCTGAGCATGCAGCATTTATTGCATTCAATGCAGCAACACGCATCTCAGGCATAGATTTAAGTGATGGACATCGAATTCGTAAGGGAGCATTAGATGCGATTCTTAAATTTGCCTCACAGCATCTTGAAAATCACAGTGAGTTAAAAACCCGTGTAGAGCAGGTGGCATCAAAAGGTGCAACACCATTGGTGGTGGCAAAAGATCAAAATATTCTTGGCGTCATTGAACTGTCAGATGTAATAAAACAAGGAATCAAGGAAAAGTTTGCTCGTTTGCGTGAAATGGGAATTAAAACTGTGATGGTCACAGGGGATAATCCGCTCACCGCAGCTGCAATTGCAGCTGAAGCAGGGGTAGATGACTATATCGCCGAAGCCAAACCTGAAGATAAATTAAGCTGTATTCGTACTGAGCAGAACAAAGGTCATTTGGTGGCTATGGTGGGTGATGGCACCAACGATGCGCCTGCATTGGCCCAAGCAGATATTGGTCTGGCAATGAATTCTGGAACACAGGCCGCGAAAGAAGCAGGCAATATGGTGGATTTGGATTCAGACCCAACCAAACTTTTGTCGGTGGTTGAGATCGGTAAACAACAACTGATTACTCGTGGAGCTTTAACAACATTTTCATTGGCGAATGATGTTTCAAAATACTTTGCGATTTTACCCGCTTTGTTTGTAGCAGCAATTCCTCAAATGAATAGCTTGAATGTCATGCAGTTGGGCAGTTCTGAAAGTGCCATTCTTTCAGCACTCATTTTTAATGCCATCATTATTCCTTTACTGATTCCAATTGCTTTACGAGGGGTAAAGTTCAAACCTGCCACATCTACCCAGTTGTTACGCCGCAATATGCTGATTTATGGTGTGGGTGGAGTACTGCTTCCATTTATTGCGATTAAAGCGATTGATTTAATGATCAGTCCATTGCTTGCACTCTAAGTTGAGCGAGGAATATACACATGAATACTGAAACACATCAAGTTTTAGATTTATCATTATCCAGTTTAATCCGTGCCTCAATCGGTTTGACGGTTGTTGCTCTGGGATTGTGTGGTTTTGTCTATAGTTCTGCGGCAACAGGGCTTGGGCAGCTTAGCTTCCCTGAACAAGCCAATGGAAGTATGCTGATTGAGAATAATCAAGTATTGGGTTCACGTTTAGTGGCACAGCCTTTTCAACAAGTGCAATATTTTCAAGCTCGCCCATCGGCTGCACATTATGATCCGATGAATATGGCAGCAAGTAATATGGCCAGAACCAATCCTGAATTACAGCATATCGTTGCCGAGCGAATGGATAAAATTGCACGTCTAGACCAGATTGAGAAATCTAAAATTCCTGCGGATTTAGTGACTGCTTCGGGAAGTGGTATTGACCCTGATATTAGTGTTCAGTCTGCAATGATTCAGGTCAAGCGAGTTGCCAAAGCCCGCCATTTGACTGAAGAAAATGTCGCCCAATTGGTTCAGGAGTATACCACTCAACCTACTTTTGGAATTTTTGGACAAGCAAGAGTCAATGTTTTAGCGTTAAATTTGGCATTGGATCGGCTTGGAAAATAATCATCAGGTTGCCAAGCTTGTTGATTAGATTATATTCATTATGATGTACAGGATGTGATAAAAATTGAATGCAATATTGGATTTCATCACATCCTGACTCAATGTTTCTTAAGCCAAGAAGATGAAAAGAAAGTCTAAAATTTGTGCCAATATGATGATAAGTAAAATAATCTGATTCAATCACTTTAAAAAATGGCATCACTGCCAATACTTGGAAGACAGTAACCCTATGGCTGACGATCGAAATAACAAAGCAGATGTCTTGTTACAGCATACCCAACGTTATCAATCCGGGCGACTCACCATCTTTTTAGGGGCTGCTCCAGGGGTTGGTAAAACATTCGCCATGTTGGTTCGTGCACATGAGTTAGCTTTGCAGGGCAACAATATTGTGATTGGCTATGTAGAAACACATGGTCGCATAGAAACAGAAAACCTGCTTGCTGGTTTGAACATTATTCCAAGGAGAGTCATTGAATATCAAGGACATCATCTTGAAGAGATGGATTTGGATGCTGTTCTGGCAATAAAACCCAGTATTGTTTTGGTGGATGAGTTTGCCCACAGCAATATGCCAAACAGCCGTCATGAAAAACGTTGGCAAGACATCAATGAATTGTTGGATGCAGGCATTGATGTATTGACCACCATGAATATACAGCATTTAGAAAGTTTAAATGATGTGGTATTTCAAATTACAGGGATTCGAGTGGCTGAAACAGTTCCAGATCGTGTATTTGAACGTATTCGGGATATCCGTTTAATCGATTTACCTGTCAGCGAATTACTTGAGCGTTTGAATCAGGGCAAGGTTTATGTGCCTGAACAAGCGCAACAGGCGTTGCAGCGTTTTTTTAATCATTCCAATCTAACGGCTTTACGTGAATTGGCAATGCAAACAGTTGCCAGTTATGTCGATAGTGATGTTCGGGAGAATTTTTCGATACAGGGACTGGTTCCCATTCCCTTGAAAAACCATATTTTGATTATGGTGGACGGTAATGGTCATGCTGAGGCTTTAGTTCGGGCAGGCTGTCGTATTGCTGAAAATCGCCAGGCACATTGGACGGTGGTTGCCTTTTCAGAAGACTCTCAAATTAACAATAAATCTGAAAATGCCCGGCATCGTGAAATCGAAAGAGCGTTGAATTTAACCCGTCAACTGGGAGGCATGACAGAAATACTCTATGGTAAACAACATGCCAAAACCCTGTTTGATTATGTAATTGATCGAGGCATTTCAACATTGGTACTCACCCAACCGAATGCGAAGCCTTTTCAATTCGGTTTAAAGCTTAAAGCGAATATGGTTGATCAATTATTGAAATATCAACCGAGTTTTGAACTGAGCATGGTACCGATTATTGAGGAAAATAAGTCATATTCTAATTTTTTAGATCAAAGTACATTTCTAAATCTTAGAGAAATATTTTACGTTTTAGCGACGACTGTTATTAGCATTGTCATTGCAAGTTTGGGGGAAAAGTATTTAGGTATTGAAGAACTTTCCGTGATTTTTATTACGGCTGTGGTTTTTGTTGCATCTAAAACACGTATGTTGGCAGCGGTATTTTCTGCAATTCTGTTTTTCTTGGCCTATAATTTTTTCTTTATTTCACCAAAATTTACTCTGCAAATCTCGGCACATCAAGGGGTGATTACTGTGGTTGCTTTTCTGGGTGCTGCTTTAATTTCAAGTCGTCTGGCTTCACGCTTGAAAGAACAAGTGGTGGCTTTAAAAGCGGCAAATAGCTATAACAGTATTATGCAGGATTTGGGGCAAAAGCTTTCTGTTGCCGTAGACCTGAAACAAGTTCAAGAGATCGCAGAAAACAGCCTGAGTAAAAATTTAAATGCCGAGATCTGGTTCTATTTTCCTGGCTTGTCAATTGAGAAGAGTAATTTACACACAATCAGTGATAAAGAGAAAATATCAGCAGATTGGACGTTTAAAAATCATCAACCATCAGGACGTTTTACACAAACTTTAACGGAAAATGACTGGTGGTTTTTACCTTTATTGGCATCCAAGCAGTGTTTAGGTGTGGTCGGGATTAAATTTCCCAAGCAAGTCACCGGTTTAAATACAGAGCTTAAACAATTAACAGAAACCATGATTGAATATATTGCCCAAGCAATTTCTCGGACTCAACTGACCAAAGCCCTGGAAATCGCCAATATTAACTCGGAAACTGAAAAACTGCGCTCAGCTTTGCTTTCTTCGGTGTCACATGATTTACGCTCGCCTTTGGCTTCTATGATTGGTGCAGCAGATACTTTGACCAATTATCGACATTCTATGGATGAACAAGATCAAAACAGCTTATTGGAAGCGATTCGTCTGGAAGGTGAGCGCTTGGATCGTTATATCCAAAACTTACTCGACATGACGCGCTTAGGGCATGAAGGTCTCAGTCTTAAACGAGACTGGATTGGTGTAGATGAGTTGATTGGCTCAGCGGTACGCCGTTTAAAACGTTATATGCCACAAAGTATTGTTGAAGTTCATTTACCTGAGCAGAGCTTAAGTTTATATGTTCATGCAGCACTGATCGAGCAGGCTATTTTTAATGTCCTTGAAAATGCCGCCAAGTTTTCGCCAGAGCATAAGGCGGTCACCATAGATGTCGCACAGTGCAGTGAAAATGAAATCGAAATTGCGATCAGTGATCAAGGTCAAGGCATTCCTGAAGAAGAGCGTGATCGAATTTTTGACATGTTCTATACCATGGAGCGTGGTGATCGAGGACAATATGGTACAGGGCTTGGATTAACAATTGTCAAAGCGATTATTGGTGCACATATGGGTAAAATTATGGCATCTTCTGCGAAGAACAACCAAGGGACATGTATTCGTATGCAACTCCCGATCCAGCAAATTGGCTAGTCTCGTTTTTTGATTTAAGGAAGCATCATGCCAGAGCAAAATGTATCAACAAGCTCGATGACCAATGTATTGATTATTGATGATGAAACACAGATTCGTAAATTTCTGGATATCGCACTTCGTGCTCAAGGTTATAAAACATTGTTGGCTGAAAATGGTCAAAAGGGGTTGGAGCTTTTGGCTTTGCAGGGAGCAGATCTGGTCATTCTTGATCTTGGTTTACCTGACTTAGATGGTGCAGAAGTCCTGTCAGAGCTCAGAGTCTGGTCACATGTGCCTGTCATTGTATTGTCCGTGCGTTCGAATGAAGAAGAAAAGGTCAAGCTACTGGATGCAGGTGCCAATGACTATGTGACTAAACCCTTTAGTGTGCAGGAGCTCATGGCACGAATAAGGGTGCTGCTTCGCCAGTATCAAAATGTTGTGGTGGAGTCTGCTTGTTTTGATGATGGCGTATTAAAAATTGACTTTGCACATCGACAGGTTTTTTTAAACCACCAATTGATTTCTTTGACACGCAAGGAATACCAGCTTTTGACGTTGTTGGCCCAACATAAGGGGCAATTGATTACTCAACCACAAATTTTAAATGATTTGTGGGGACCAACGCATCAGGAAGACACGCATTATTTAAGAATTTTAGTGGCAAAACTGCGTGGTAAATTAAACGATAATGCTGTTCAACCGACCTATATTGTCACTGAGCCGGGTGTAGGATTGAGATTTCTGGGACAATAGGTCCCATGTTTTTCAGGTGTTCCTCTTTAAAATTGAAATGATTCATCAATATCAACTTAACACCTCATTCAAGTTTGAAAAGCAAGCAAAAGGTTTTAGCACTATAAACATATTGAAACAAACAGAAAAAAGAAAGTGTGAAATACCGGAAGCAATCAAACAAAACACCTCAGTGGATGGATATTTTTTAATGAAAAAGCGTTGGATCACTGCCTTTTACTTTTGTTGATATACAGCATTGAAAGATTATTTAGGTAGAGAGCAGAATTTAATTCAAGAATAAAAACACGAAATAAAATAAGAATTTTTTACATTTAATTACATTTCTCATTGGGCATTTTTTCATTCTCATTCGTCTATATAGATATAAGGCAGTTATTTATCTGTCTGGTCTGATTTTGGAGCAAAGAGGAATGAGTATGTTGATTCAACAGCACAGGTCAAAGATTCGAAACATCCTGATCCATTTATCCAACGATGTTATGTCCAATATTTTTAGACAGCATCGTTAAGTGTATGAATGTTGTGTTTAAGGATTTGTATGATCGAAAAATGTATACCACGCTATGTGGTGTCATGATTTGTCATGTCTTGTTAATCTGGGCAATGTCTTTTTTGCAGACGGATCAATTTGTCGAAACGCATTCACCAGAAAATGCAATCAAAATTCGTTTTGTTCGCATGAATAAGACTGAAACGATTCAAGAGAGCGATACAGCTACAGCAACGCATTCAACACAATCCCAAATACAGTCCACAACACAGCAGCCAATTTCTAAAACAACAGCATCTCATCAAAAACCAACCAAAGTGATTCAGAGTAGCGAATCCAAAAAAATAATCATGGCGCAACCTCAACAGGATACTCAGAAAACCATGCTGACAAAAGCAACAGATGAATCTTCAAAGAGCAGTACAGAAACAACTCAGCAACAGTCGCAAACGCAAACCAAGACTGAGTTAAATACTTCGAAACAGCAGTCATCTTCTGGTCAATCAAATGAGCAGACTCAAAAATCCGGTGGTGAAGAAGGTCGAGAAAATAAAAAAGAACAAAGTGCTGAATCTGCATCAAAACCTCAACAACCGATTATGGTCAGTAAGGTTGATGTATTGAGCTTTGGTCAGTTGAATTACGATGACCGTGAGTTAAAGAATCAACAGCGTCTACTGGTTTTGACCGTCAAGATTAATCCTCAAGGACAAGCGATTGATGTCAAAGTGAAACAGAGTACAGGATTAAGCAGTTTAGATGCACGAGGTGTTCAGGCTGCACAAAAAACCAAATTTAAACCACACATCTTAAATGGTGAAGCAGTTGCTATCGTGGTGGATTTTCCCATTCAGCTTAAGCTTGGTCGCAACCGCTGATTGGACTAACAGGTGTATACAATGTTTATTGAGGAATTTTTATGAACGCATCGACAGAAAAAGCAATGACAGAAAGTTTAATGCAACGTTTAAAACGAACGACTGCTGAAGAACATGATCGTATGGAAGTTTTGATGCAACAATCGGGTGCTTTTGCCAGCCAAGACAATTATGCCCAATTCACACTTTCACAGTATTACTTTCAGAAAGATGTCGAGCATTTATACGAGGATGCAAAAGTGCAACAGTTGATTCCTGATTTAGATGTGCGTGGTCGTTCTGATGCTGCATTGCAGGATTTGGCTGATTTAGGCGTGCAGCCACAACAAAGCGATATTGCAACGCATACCGTGAGTTTTCCTCAATCATTAGGCTGGATTTATGTCTCTGAAGGTTCGACATTAGGTGCAGCATTTTTACTCAAAGAAGCCCAAGCTAAATTTGGCTTTAGTGCTGAGTTTGGTGCACGTAATTTGGCAGCATATCCAGAAGGTCGAGGCTTAGTGTGGAAACGTTTCAAGCAAACGCTGGATGAGGCAAATTTTAGTTCAGAAGATCAACAACTAATTATTGAAGGAGCGATGCAAGGCTTTCAGCGTTTTGGTGAGCTTTTAGCACAATTGAAAACACTGAAATAAATGATGAATCGTTGAAAAGGGAATCAAGCAATGAAGCAAACAGGAACTGAAACAGAGATCAATACCAGTATTACATTGCCAGAACCTAAACTGGCGAAGTCATGGTTGGTACGTTGCGTGTGTATTGCACTCGCAGGTTTATGTTTGATTTTGGGTACCATGGGTTTAGTGGTACCAGGTTTGCCTACGTTTGATTTTTATTTTCTTGCAGCAATTTTTGCAGCCAAAGGCTCAAAACGAATGCATCACTGGATTGTAAACAATCGACTGATTGCACCAATTTTACAGCAGTGGCAGACCCAGCGCACACTACCTACAAAAGTGAAGTTATTTTCTTTGTTGAGTATGAGTGTTGCCGCCGGAATTTTAATTTGGACAGTGCCTCATCCATGGGCAGTTGGCGCAATAATTATCATGATGATTTGCGTACAAATATGGATGTGGTTTAAGGCATGAATCAATGAGGATTATCTTTGGATGGAAATCTTTAACCCCTATAAAAATATTGAAGAATTAAAACATTTACTTTTACAAGCAAATTTAAAAGTGACTACAACAAGATTAACAGTACTGAATATTTTAAAAAATGCACGGCGTGAACTCACTGCTGCTGAGATTTTATACAATCCATCACCACAGGTTAAAAAACTGTCTTTTGCAGGTGTATATCAGACCTTGAGGCAGTTGGAAGAAGCAGGGGTGTTGGTGAAATTTAAACTTGGAAATGAACAGGCACTCTATTCATTTAAAAATTGCCAAACCAATATCCGCATATGCTGTAAAAAATGCGGTCATTTACATTTGGTTCAGGATCAGGATCTGGAACTTGATCTTCAAGCGTTGATCTTGGCGCATGGCGCAAGTACTTACCACCTCACTTTGGAAAAATCGGAGTGTCTATACTGTAAGGGCTGAGGTGAGGTTTAGGATGATATCGATAATGTGTTGACCTCAATAAAGTAGATGCTGATTTAAAAATATCCATAACTATGCATGAATAAATTTAGATACAAAATGATGCAATGAGAAATAAGCGTTTAAAAGGTTGTTTTAGTGGAAAAATAATCGTTATGTTTAATCGAGATATCGAAGCCTTATATGCGCAAATGATAAAACTGTACTTAATAAATCAAGGATTTTAGGAAAGAGTCACTTGACATTTAAATGATAATTATTATCATTTGTGTGAGCTTAAACGAGTTGATTCTATTGTGAACAAAAATCCTGCATTTGTAGATCAATTGTATCGTGATCATCAGTCCTGGTTGCATCAATGGCTGAGAAAAAAGATTGGTAGCAGTGAACATGCGGCTGATTTGGTTCAAGATACTTTTATCAAGATTTTACAGACGCGTGATGAGTTGTTTGGGATTAAAGAGCCACGTGCTTATTTAGTCACGATCGCACGTAATTTAATGATTGATCAAGTCCGCCGTAAACGCATTGAACAAGCGTATTTGGATGAATTAGGTCAAATGGAATATCTTTTAGATGCGATTCCTTCACCAGAAGACCAACTACAGATTATTCAAGCGATTGATCAAATTTGTCAGGCATTGGCATCTGTTTCTGAAAAAGCCCAACGTGCATTTGTCTTACATTATTTTGAAGGTTTGACCCATAAAGAAATTGCCAAGCAGATTGGTGTTTCGACGAAAATGATTCAAAAATATCTCGCAACATGCTTGGTGCAATGTTATGTGCTAAAGCAAGAGAAGGATCTGTTTGTATAAATGATAGACGATCAGAAAAGCAAACAAAAATTAATTGAAGAAGCCGCAGAGTGGATTGTACTGCTCAGTGCTGATGATGATTTAACAAAAAAAGCGGCTAAAATGGATTTTGATGCTTGGAAAAGTATGAGTCCGCAACGACAAAAAATTGCACAAGATATTGAACATTATCTGTATTCTATTCAAAAACTGGTACAGACCCCCCAACAGCAACAGATGACGCAATCCGTGCTGAAAGCAGGTTTGCAAAGTGCAAATAAACAAAAGAATTTACGTTATGGGAGCATCTTCGCCATCGCATTATGCAGTTTGGGGGGGATTTATACTTATCTTGCCTATCATCCAATCGCTTACCTCACTGCTGACCTCAAGTCTTCGGCAGGAGAGTGGAATACTCATAGCTTAAACGATGGGTCAACGCTGAAATTTCGTGGGCAAAGTGCGGTCAATGTACATTTTTCTGCTAATCAACGTGTCGTAGAGTTGGTCCAAGGCGAAATATTTGTAGATGTCGCTAAAGACCGAGCACGCCCATTTATTGTTCAAACACAACATGGTCAAATCGAAGCTTTAGGCACTGCATTTAGTGTTCGCTATCAGCCAGAACTTACAGAACTCAAGATGTTGCATTCTAAAGTGAAAGTACAAACTTCTCACTTAGGTAAACAACCATCCAAGCCATCTTCCGTGATTGTATCCGCAGGGCAGGAAGTCACATTTAATGGATATGCTATACAATCCATTCATGATTTGAACATTCATAACGAACAACAAAAATGGATGCAAGGTCAGTTGATTGTTGAAAATATGCCTTTATCGAAAGTTTTGACGGAATTAGATCAAAATAGCCGAACGAAAATTATATTTAAAAAGGATCAACTGGAAAAAATCCAAGTCAATGCAGTCTTGCCTTTAGATCATACTGAAAATGCTTTGAAGTTGTTGAATAGTGTGTTTCCACAGCTCAAGATTTATCAAATCACGCCGTATCTGACTGTGGTAACGACTCAATAACATAAGTAATTACATCTATGAGTCGGTTATACATCTCAATCAACCCCATTGCTCTCACTACTCAGCAATGAGTGACCTGAAACGCATTGATTAATGAGAATAGACGATTACATTATTATCAATAAAGCCCTATCTCAGGAAATTGTGGCTGACTTTTTCAAGTTTCATATTTTATCAAGAATTTTATCGAACTCAGGTTAAAGACAAAAGTTTCATACCTGATCAAGATCAATCAGATTTAGAAAGCTTCCCAAAGCTCCGTTTCGTAATAAATCTAAGACCCGTTCAAGTTTCATTTTAAAAAAAATTTTAATTCTAGGTTCCACTTTTTTATTTCTCGTGCGTCATATTCAGTAGAAGCAAAAATTAGGATTCATTTAATTATGTATGTTGAATGATTCTTATTTACATTTACTGGGGCGTAAAATGAACAAAGCTGCTTGGGATAAAAAGCAAACAAAATCTTCTTTTCGAGTTTCATCATTGGCATTGGCTATTCATGTTGCTTGTGTGGGGATTGGCGCAATGGGGCTGGCGCAAAGCGTCTCTGCGCAAACTTTGGAATCACGTTCTTATCATATCCCAGCAGGTTCACTTGCCAGTGTTTTAAACACTTTTGCTGAACAAGCAGGTACCACGATTGCCATAGATGCCAATTTATTAAAAGGAAAATCCAGTTCTGGTTTGACTGGGCAATATGATGTGGAAAGTGGTTTCCAGCGTATTTTAGCACCCACTGAATTTGTTGCAGCAAAAGTGGGCAGTGGCTATATGCTCAAGGAAGTGACTCAAGCTGAACTCAAAACCGCAGCAGCAACCACTCAATCAACAGCCACCGAATATGAAAATGCGGTGCAACTTAGCCCAATGACTGTTTTTGGCACAGTGAGTCGAGATACCAAAGGGCAGAATGATGTTTATGACCAAGATATTTCTAGCGTCTACGCCAGCAAAGAGCAAATAGAACGATATAAAGGCGCTCAGCCAGCAGACTTATTTAAGGGAATGGTCGGAGTATACAGTGGGGATGCTCGAAATAGTGGTGCTTTAGATCCAAGCATACGTGGCGTTCAAGGACCGGGACGAGTGCCAGTGCTTATTGATGGGACAGAGCAAGCACTAACAGTATGGCGCGGTTATAACGGTGCAAATAACCGTAGTTATATCGATCCGAATTTAATCGGTGGGCTACAAGTCATCAAAGGACCTTCCATCACCCGCAATGTAAACACAGGTGTCGGCGGTGCTGTCGTTATTCATACTTTGGCTGTAGATGATGTTTTAAAAGAAGGTAAAAATTTTGGTGGAGAAATAAAAGTAGAAACCAGCAGTAATGCAGTGAAACCTAGAGAACCGCAATTACTCACAGGTCAAAGTATTTATGATAATCCCAACTATCCGCCAGTAGCAACGAACTGGCAAGGTAAGCCAATATTCGAACCTTATTATGATCCGTCTTTATTTAAGATGGCACGCCAGAATAAAGAAAACAATATATACTCAGGTGATGATGTTGCGACTCGTATCGCTTTGGCGGGGCGTACTGATAACTTTGAAGTATTGGCTGCTTATGCTTATCGGAATAAGGGTAATCATTTTGCCGGAAAAAATGGCAGTGAATATTATAATAAACCATCACAGGAACGTTATAACTATGTTCCTTATCTTGCCAAAGTTTATCCGGGAGGTACAGAAGTTCCGAATACATCTCTAGAAACAGAATCTTATTTGTTGAAAGCAACATGGAAGCCGACTGATGAACAGCGTTTAGAGTTTGGCTATCGAGACAGTTCAATCACCAATGGAGAAATACTGCCCTCAAGAATTGCTTGGGAGGCATTGGTAAAAAACAAAACAGGCGTACCACAGTGGCCTCTAAGTCATATTGACTCCAAAGCCTATAATATGGAATACAAATATCAGCCTAAAAACAATAATCTAGTCGATTTTTACAGCAATATTTGGCGAACTGATACCAAAAGCCATACTTATAGTTCTGGTGGATTTCCCAATGATACCAATGAGAACTTGGGCATCTTTGTGAACAGTGCCGTCGCAAACTCGGACAATACTCGCCAAGGAATAACCTTAAGTAATAAGTTTAAATTACTGTCTAGTCTTGGCTTGACTGTTGGTGGTAGTTTTCAAAAAGAAAAGCTCAGTTCAGATGATATTTATAAAGACCCAAATATTAACGGAACGAATTCAGGTTATCGAATGGTACCGAGAGCAGGGCGTCGAGAAGAAAAAGAGTTTAATTTTAACTTTGACTATCAGCCAGTGTCATGGCTGACGCTAAACGCAGGTGCAAGATATCAAAACTATTGGGCCTTTGATGATTTTCTTAATGAACGGGTCAATGCGGGTGATCCCCAGTTTAACCTGATTAAAAAAGCCACTGCATTAAGCATGAGTTATTTTACCAAAAAAGCAAATATGACTCCAGAACGCGAACAACAATTAAGAAATACATTAGATGCAGTCGCTTTGGCTCAGGGCTGGACGGAGGAATATAAGCAAAAAGAATTAAAAAGACAGATATATACTCAACGTAATACGATTAACTATCAAAAGGATAGTCGTGGAAAATTAACCATTGCCAATAATCCCTTTTTAAATGGTACCTTGGTAGAAGGTCGGGATTATGGATATTATTCTGGTGGTGGCATTCCTAGTGCTTATAATGATATTGACTTAACCAAAACAGGTGTGCAAAAAACCAAAGATAGTGGTTGGACACCGACGGCTTCAGCAACGGTTAACTTTAACTCAAATAGCCGAATGTATTTGCGCTATAGCGAAGCATATAGAATGCCAAGTATGTTTGAAAGTACGCTTGGTTTTTCTGGAACTTTAAGTGGCTATAAGTTAGAACCTGAGCATGCATCAAATTATGAACTCGCCTATGTTCATAATCTTTCTGAGTTATTTAAAAACAGCAGTTATGCTGATATTAAATTGGCTTATTACTATAACAAAACCAAGAATGCGATTGAGCGTAGCCCAACTTTGGCATTTAGTAATGTCGATAGTCTCACTACAGAAGGACTGGAACTACAAAGTCGCTTTGACAATGGACGTTTCTTTACGGATTTGAGTGCCAATTACCGTTTTAAGAATAAAGTATGTGATGAAAATTCAGCAATGATTTTGGGGGCAAATAAGCAGTTCTCAGTAAATCGCTGTGTCGATGATGGATTTGTAGGGGGATATTTGGTCAGTATGGCAATTCCCAAATATTCAGTAAATTTGACGCTTGGAGGACGTTTCTTTGATCAGAAATTGGAATTGGGTACACGAGCGAGTTATTACCAAAAATATGAAAATCCTGAAACGAAAAACTATAACGGGATAGAGATGAGTTATTACGCCAATACCCCTTTGGCTTGGAACTCAATGACCATTTTAGATGCTTATATCAATTATCGACTGAAGCAGGACACTTTATTTGAACTGGTGGGAACTAATCTTACTGACGAATTCTATATTGATCCTTTAACCCGTTCGGCAATTGCAGCACCTGGTCGAACATTTAAGTTAAGCGTTAGCCATAAGTTTTAAAGAAACTTTGGATAATTACTGAATTTATTGCACGTAGTGTGCAATAAATGTGTGGAAAATAAGACAGGTACTCCTTGATTTTACACTTAAATTGAAAAATTAAAATCAGTGCAGCACATGTTTTATTTTAAATGATAATCATTAAGATTTTTATTTTTATTCTTAATGGCAAAACTTTAAACTCATAACGAGGAACTTAAAATGAAACTTCAATCTATCTCACTGGCTGTTTTACTATCTATTGGTTTAGTCGGTGCTGCTCAGGCAGCTATAGTCGGTGAGTCGAGTGATGTTAGTAAAATCGAGGTCGCAGCTACAGGTTCACTGGGGCCAAACCATCCAAACTCGGGTGTAGGTTTCGGAATCCAAGACTTTTATAACGGTGCAGTTGTTGCATTCTCAGGTTTTAACGGCTATGCAGATGGCAATGGTGTGGTGCGCTTAAACCCGTATTTACCTGGTCTTCCGCCAACACATGCTGCTATCGGTTATGCCAACTATAAACAAGTGCCTACACAAGACGTTTGGTTTGGTGAGTGGAATGCCGAAGCCAAAGATGCCAGTGGAAACCGTCTAGGTACAGTTGATCCAGCAACACAAACTGTTTATTACAATGGTAAAGATGCGGATACCAGCGTACCGTCTACAGGTACTGCAAATTATAGCGTTCAAGGTGTCAATAATTATAATGGCTCTAATTTGTTGTCAGGTACGTTTACTGCAAACTTTGCAACTAAACAGTTAACGGGTTCATTGAGTGACAGTTCACGTACCTTTAATTTAGGTACTGCAACGATTAATAATGACGCTACGATTAGTGGTTCAAATGCATCTTGGACAGGTGGACCTTCTGGCGGTACTGTTTCAGGTCAGTTTTATAATAGTCAAACCAGCTTAGCAGGCATTGCAACATTTGCTGGTAATAGAGCATCTGACGTTGCGTTTGGTGGTAAGAAATAATGATTTAAATGAGAAAGGCTTGCTTCGGTAAGTCTTTCTTTTTTATTTTATTATTGCAGTTCAAACTAGTCATTAAGTATTTTTAATTTTTATTCTTAATGATAATAAAAAAGCGTATCGAGGAACTTGAAATGAAATTACACTCTATTTCATTGGCTGTTTTATTATCTATTGGTTCAGTGGGTGTTGTACAAGGGGCAGACATAGGTGAATCAAGTGATAACTTCAAAATTGTAGTTGGTTCTACTGGCTCAATTGGTCCAGGTCAATCAGTAGCTGGTATAGGTTTTGGAATTAAAGACTTTTATAATGGTATAGTTGTTGCATTTTCTGGCTTTCAACGCTATGCAGATGTTAATGGTGTGGTACTTCTTAGTCCATATTTAGTAGGTGCACCTCCATATCACGAAAGAATCGGTTATAGCAGTTATAAACAGGTTCCTACACAAGATGTTTGGTTTGGAGAGTGGAATGCCGAAGCCAAAGATGCCAGTGGATATCGTTTAGGTACAGTTGATCCATGGACGCATACAGTTTATTACAATGGTAAAGATGCGGATACTAGCGTACCGTCTACAGGTACTGCAAATTATAGCGTTCAAGGTGTCAATAATTATAATGGCTCTAATTTGTTGTCAGGTACGTTTACTGCAAACTTTGCGACCAAACAGTTAACGGGCTCATTGAGCGACAGTTCACGTACATTTAATTTAGGTACTGCGACGATTAGTAATGACGCTACGATTAGTGGTTCAAATGCATCTTGGGTAGGTGGACCGTCTGGTGGTGAAGTGTTTGGTCAATTTTATAATAGTCAAACCAGCTTAGCAGGAATGGCAATGTTCGCTGGTTACAGAGCATATGACGTTGCTTTTGGTGGTAAGAAATAATGATTTAGATGAGAAAGGCTTACTTCGGTAAGTCTTTCTTTTTTTATTTTGTAGGGTGATCAATGAAAAAAATAGTATTGCTTGGCGTTGTGTTACTGTGTGGAGAATCTGTCTATGCAGCAGATGATACCAGTATCAGGTTAAATCAGGAAATTAGTCAGCAGCAATATCAAAATGATAAGAAACTACTCAAATCAGATGATCCCAAAAAAGACCAAGCATTACCGAATCTGATCATACAAGGTCAGGAATATATGGTGAAGGATGAACCCGCAGAAGTTGCTTATGCGCTTTATTTGGCAGTGATGCAAAAACAATGGCAAGTCGCTTTACGTTATCTTGAAAAATATAAAAATTTTCCAAATTATGATCAGGCATTAACGGAATTTGCTGAAGGTGTCATGGCACGCACCCAGGGGAATTTAAGTTTAGCTGAAAGCAAACTAAAACACAGTTTAGAGATTCAATCCAATAACTTAATGACTCAACTTGAGTTGGCTCGTGTCTATACTGAACAACAAAAAAATCAGCAAGGTCAACAGTTATTTCAGCAGATTCAATCTCAATTGAACCTGTTAACAGATCCTGCTGCTCAAGGTATTCGTCAAACTGTAGAGATGTATATCAATGGTCTTAAACAACGAGATGCATGGCATGGTTCACTGGCCTTTGGTTCACGTTATGCCAGCAATATCAACAACGCTTCAGATAAACATGACATCATTACCTATTACGCTATAGACCCAAACACGAAGGAAGTCGTGCCTGTTGAACAAGTGAAGCGCGGAACGCCAGATGCGATCAGTGCACAAGGTCTGGATTATGAAGCAACCTTAACCAAGCGTTGGTCGCTTTCTGGGCAGCATGGTATTGCTTTACGTGGATTATTCTATGGTCAAGTTTACCCAGATCAGACAGATTATAATGAATTAACTTTTAATTTAAATGCGGGTTATAGTTTTTATAATGAACGTAATCAAGTCTTGGTTGCTCCTGTATTTGAACATAAATACTATGCCCATGATTCACTCTATAGTGCCTATGGGTTAAGAGGCGAGTGGATGCGTTTTATCTCGAACGATAAAGCCGTCAAGTTAGAAGCCGAAATGAAAGATATGAACTATTCCCAGTATAAAGGCCAGAATGGCATGGAATATTCAGTCTATTCAACTTTTTGGAAAATTTTACCAAAAAACTGGACCTTATTTGGTGGACTGGATTTCGTTGACCATAATACCCAAGAGCAATATTTCACAGCATATCAACAACAAGGCATACGTTTAGGGCTGGCCAAAAATTTTACCGCAGGCTTTAATACCCATTTATTTAGTTCTTTTCGTTGGCGTCAATTTGATAAATTTACCCCTGTTTTAGAGGATAGGCGACATGATTTTGAACAAAACTATACCTTGATTATAAGTGCGCCGCGTTGGGCTTTTTACGGTTTAACACCGAATCTTACTTATCAATATAATCAAAATAACAGTAATGTAGAGTGGTTGTATTCCTATGATAAACATAATATTAGTTTAAAATTAGAGCATCGATTTTAAACTGTATAGAAATACGATCTCATAAAATGAATCTGCATGACGATAGATTTTGCATGACTATAATTTCAAATCTTGTATTTAAAATTGTATAGATTTGTTCCTGAGATATCTCAGGGCGATATCCCTAAAAGAGTTTTTTGCTTAAGTGGAAAATGTGTACTGTACATTGCCCAGAATACCTGCTTTGCGGATGACATTTCTGTTTGTTCGTTCAAAATGAAAACTTTTCTATGATTCATCAATAACAGTTAAATCGATCACAAAAGTAAAATAATGATCATTATTTTTACCAGTTGTAAATCTATAATTTAATTTTATCAATAGCTTATGTTATTTTCTTTGGGCTATAGTCTTGTTTATTACAGAAATCATTAAGTTTATTGTCGTTGAATAGTTAAATGTAATGTTATAACATAACATTAAATTACAATCTGGACATATTATCGTGCGCCGTCATAGTTTAGCCATTGCGATTTCTTTACCGATCTTTCCTGCGTATGCAGTGGATACTAAAGTGTTGAATGTTTTACCCATTATTCGAGTAAATGCAGAACAAGATATTTTCAAACAAGATCTGGTGGTTGTTGAAAATAAAAATGCGGACAATAAAACTTTGGGAGATGCCTTAAAACAAGTTTCAGGAGTGCAAAGTAGTGCTTTTGGTCCAAATGCCGGTGCGCCCGTGATTCGCAGTTTAAGTGGAAACCGAGTACAGATTTTGGAAAATGGTCAATCTCTTTATGGGATGAATGCAATTAGCGGTAATATCAATATTCCATTTGATCCATTGTTTAGCCAATCAATTACCGTCAATAAGTCCTCTGATACAGTGCGTTACGGTGGCAATGCCATCGGGGGGAGTGTGGATATTGATACCGGACTTATTGATCAAATTCTTCCTGATAAAAAAACTGAACTGGAACTTGTTGCAAAAAAGGGTTGGAATGATGTTGATGCAAAGGGTTTTAAATTAAATTTAAATAACCAAAAGAATTTTTCGACCAATTTTTTATTTTCTACTCAACAGATTGCGGCGTATAAAATTCCGGGTGACAGTAAGGCAAAACTCTGTAATAGCGCAATATTTCCTGCAACAGGTGGGGTAAATACAGGTTTAGCAGATGCTTGCCAGAAAGAAGCACGAATTCAGCAGGTGTATAACAAAGCATCTCAACCTTATATCGACCAATTCATGACGGAAAATCCTGATTGGGCAGATGGCACATTCTCTTTTTATACAGATCAGCCAACATCCGTATGGAGTGGAAAAACTTATACCAATCCTGCAAATCCCGACTATGTACCCAATACCAAGCAGTTTACAGAAAATAAAATTAATAAGGACGTCACACCGAATTATAGCGGTAAGCTTGGAAACAGTGATTTGGACAACCAACATTTTGCAATTGGATCAACTTATTTTCTGGATCATGGATATATTGGACTCAGTGCTGATTCAAAGAAAAGTGAATATGGTGTTCCGGGCTTTTCTCTTGAAAATAGATCTTTTCAGTCGACCAGCGAAAGCATCCCTGTAGGGGTTAAAACGGATCAAAGAAAGTATTCACTTGCCAGTGAATTTAACTTTAGCCCATTACTGCTCAATCAGATTCAGTTCAATGTCAGTAAAACAATCAATACATCTGCTGAGTATCTCGGTACAGGCATGGCCAATCAGTATAGATTTGACACACAACAAGCCGAATTATTGCTTAAACATCAACCAATGGTGTTTTGGAATGGTTTTATCGGTTTAAACCAAATTGATCGCAAAGTAGAGGGGCAAGGTAAATTACGCTATCTGCCCAATATCAATACCCAGACACAAGCTGTATTTATCAAGGAAAAATTAGACTTTAACTGGTTGGAACTAGATGCAGGCTATCGTACTGAAAAAGTTGAACACCGAATTCAAGAAAGTGATTTTAAAACAGCACGAAACTCACCTAATAGTCAGTTAAAGGATACTCAGTTTGATTTAGACAGTTATAGCTTTGGATCCTATTTAAAATATAATGATTTATTGGGCTTAAAGTTACGTTATTCGGTTTCAGAGCGAGCGCCTGAAATTAATGAACTTTATGCGAGTGGTGCGCATTATTCCATCATGTTGCAGGAAGAAGGCAATCAAAAACTCAAAGCAGAAAAGTCTAAAAACCTTGAACTGACAGGGTTGTTGAATTATCAAAATTTTAATTTAACAGCCACAGTATATAAAATGAAGTATGACAACTACTTATACTTAACACACTCAGGTTTACAGACTCAAAACCGTTTGCCGCTTAAGTATTGGACACAAACAGACGCAGAAATCACAGGTTTTGAAGTTGATTTAAAACAAAAAGTTGAATTAAATAGCTATGGCTCAGTTGTCGTATCAGCATTTGCCGATTTTGTTAAAAATAAGAATCTTCATCCAAATCAGTTCAGTCTTTTTAATGACGGAAATTATTTACCCAATATGCCAACCAACCGTTATGGAATGAGTGTCGAATGGGCGAACAATGATTGGTCTGCGCGACTATCGAGTATTTATTATGATGAACCTCGGTATTTGGGGAAAAGTGTGTCTGAAGAAATACCATTGCCTGCATATAACCTGATGGATTTTCAAATTCAAAAACACTTCAAACTACAAAAAACCAGTATGGATGTATTTTTAAATGGCTCAAATTTGCTGAACGAAGACGCAAGACCACAAAACTCGCCGTTAAAATATATTGCACCGCTTCCCGGACGTGGCTTTCAAGTCGGTGTGAATATAAAAATCTAATTGGTTTGATTGATCTGGTTGAGAAGCGTTGTTTTCTCAATCTTGTAAAAAATGAATTTGGCAATCTACATCTAAGCTTCTCCCAAAAGGGAGAGGCTTTTTCAAGATGCTTTATTTTTTGATATTGTTTTTCAATTAACGGAACAGAGCAGGGTATTGTTATTCAGTTCAACTATTTGTAGCACAGTTGAAACTCAGTGGATCGAGTAGAGTACTGAAGCATCTTGAAACGCTTGAGAATGCAGCAGTTTAACATGCAACTGCAGCAGTTTAACATGCAACTGCAGCTTCTCGCTCGAAAATAGAATCCACCTGTTCAAATGCAAGTGCTCTAGGGCGATTTTGATATTGTCGAGCATAACGATTGACCGCACTTTCCAAGATTTGTAGAAAATCATTGTACTGTTCTTCAAAGTCTAAAAGGTCAAGTAAATCAAGTTTACGACTATTATGGCAGTTGAATTTCTGAATAAAATCAAGCAATAAATTTTGAATTGGCGTATTGGTGAAGTAAATTAAATAGGTGGCAGCAGAACCACAATGTAAACAACCTTTTTCAAGATAAATTTCTTCATTATTTAACCAACAGCATTGTAGTGTGAAAAATGCTCGGATGGCTTCCGTTGCTAGAGTAGGCTGTTCCACAATATTCACCAAATTTAAAATAATGCAATTGATAATCATTATCAAATAATTTTAAGGAAAAGTCCATTCTTTAAAGGACAAAAGTTGTCGGATAGAGCATTTACAAAATTCTTTATGTAAACGATAATTATTATTATTCTTATTTATACAATGCATCTTATGATCCAGACTCCCATAACCCCATCACGCCAGCAGTTACTGCAAGACATGTATCTGGATCATCATGACTGGCTTCGTCATTGGTTAAGTTTAAGGATCAAATATCCTTTTAGTGCTGCCGATTTGGTTCAAGATACTTTTGTCAAACTATTGCAAACAAAACAGCTATTTTCTATTCAAGAACCTCGAGCATATCTAGTCAATGTTGCCAAACATCTACTGATTGATAAGCACCGCCGTTATATCTTGGAACAAAATTATCTAGAAAGTTTAAAGCAACAGGTCGATGAACAAGAAAGCGTGCTGTCATCCGATCAAATCGAAGAAGCAGTGGTAATTTTAGACTTTTTGACGGTTGCGCTACAAAATACCACCCCGCTGATGCGTAAGGCTTTTATCATGTATTACTTTGAAGGTTATAGTCAAAGTGAGGTTGCCTTAGAGATTGGTCGGTCATTGCGCAGTACACAATTGTATTTAGCTGAATGTCTACAACTATGTTACGAAGCGAAAAATAATCTGCTTGAGCTGGAGCAAGATGAACGCTAAACAGTTGCGTAAAGATATGGCGCTGTGGATTGTTCGCTTAAATGCAGATGATCAAGAGGAGCGCCGTCAGGCTCAGATTGAATTTGAGCTTTGGCGTAGTCAATATCCTGAATATCAGGGGCAATTGGATGAAATGCTCAGTTTTTCAGAAACGATGCAACAGCTTTCAATAACGCATGGCATTTCTGGTCAAAATGTTCAACATTCAATGCATGTAAGCCAGCAAAGTAAAACGCAAATCCTGAAATTATTTACCAAAGTTTTTGTACTCTGTCTGAGCGTTGGAACAGTGACATATTTTGCCTATCACTCAATACTTTTCTCTTACTACACCGCTGATTTAAAAACAAATACTGGCGAAATGCAGTCATTTACCTTGGATGATGGCTCTAAAGTGACTTTGGGTGCACGATCTGCAATTAATTTGAATTTCAAAACAGATCAGCGCCAAATTGACCTCATACAAGGGGATATTTATATCGATGTTGCCAAAGATCCAAACAGACCGCTTATCATCCACACACCTCAGGCAGATTATAAAGCTTTGGGAACACGCTTCATTGTCTATCAATATCCAAAGCACAGTGTGTTGAATATGTTGCATTCTAAAGTCGAGGCGACGGCCTTACAGTCAAATCATTTGTCTAAGGTGGTTCAGCAAGGTGAAAATATTACCGCAGGTTCGCAAGGCTTAAGCCAGATTTCAGACATAGATATTGCTGCAACGGCATTTGCCTGGCAGAAACAGCAAATCTTAGCTAATGATTTACCACTGTCGGATTTACTTACCCGTTTGGAGCGTTACCACCACCAATATTTAATATTCAACCGAGCGAGCCTCCAGCAATACAAAGTAAGTGGTGTGATTAATACCCAACAAGATTTGGAAAAGACTCTTGCGCTTTTAGCAATGCAATATCCGCTGAAAATCAAAAAAATAGGTCAATATGTAATTACGATAAGTACAGAATAATTCCTGAATTCAATGATTCAATCTAAAAAAATATAATTCATTGCGGTTTTCCCTGATGGTCTTCGTCATATAAGTTAGAACACATATTTTTTTAACTGAATGAAGTGAATGATTATCATTTGATTTTAGGTGGCTTTAAAATGTCTCAGTCTTTATATCGAAATGCCATAAAACCACTTGCATTGACCGCTGCCATAGCCTTGTCTATGGGAGTCATCAGTACACAGATTTATGCAGAAAGAGTAACTCCAACCGCTTTCTATCAGGTGCAAAGCGGTTCACTCACCCAAGCGTTAAACAGCGTGGCACAGCAAGCCAATGTCTCATTATTGCTTGATTCCAACAAAACCAATCGTTATCAGATTAAAAGTATCAAAGGTAAATATACCTTAGACCAGATATTTACAATGTTGGTTCAAAATACCCCCTTTCAAATCCAAAAAACTTCAGCTGGCTATGTATTAACGGAAAAGCCCAGTGTTGAAAGTGCCCCTGTAACGAACCATGTAAAAGTAAGTTCAGAAAAAAATTTGCCTTCAAATCAGAATGGGCAAAACCAGATTTATCAGATGACGCCGATTGTGGTAGAAGCTGTTCTAAAAGATACGATTAAGTTTGGGCAAAGTGTTTTAAACCAAAAAGCAATTGATCGTTATCAGGCCAATAATGTGGCGCAGCTCCTAGACAATATGCCCAGTGTCGGTTCTGCTGGATCTCCTCGCCCTGGTGGTCAAACGATCAATATTCTGGGCATGGGTGGAGTAGCAGATGTTCCGATTACTTTAGATGATTCTGTAAAAAGTTTTGATAAATATCGTCAAGGATCGGTATTTATAGAACCTGAAATTTTAAAGAAAATCACTGTAGATAAAGGTCCACATAATGTCGAAGTTGGGAATGGTGGTTTTGGTGGGAAGGTTACCCTAGAAACCAAAGATGCGACAGATTTGCTCGATGAAAATAAAAATGTTGGGGCATTTTTAAAATATTCCCGCTATTCAAATAATAGCCAAAATACCTACACAGGTGCGGTATATGGCAAGGCTGATAATGGTGTAGTAGATGGCTTGTTTTATTATACCAACCGGGACAGTGGTAATGTTAAACGTCCAGATGGCAGTTCATTTCTATATTCTGCCCAAGAGCAGCAAACCTATTTGGCAAAGCTTAATTTTTATCCTGCGGATGGACACAAAATTTCAGTCAATGCTATGCACAGCGGACATGAGGGTTGGGAGCCATTTGCTGCCATGCGTGATCAGGATGCTGTGCCTACCCAGGCAGATATTGCAAAATATGGCTATGATGAAGCATGGAAACGACGCTTGGTTTATCGTGATCAGGAAGATACCAGTTATTCAGCAAATTATGAGTTTAATCCAACAGACAATCCATATTTGAATCTCAAAGCGGTTGCTTCATATTCAAAAACCTATCAGCATGACCTAAGACTACCAAGCGTAAATGGTTCAGCAGCACTTTTAGGCAATGAAAGTTGGGTAACCTATACCAATACAGCTTTCAAACTCAGTAATATCAGTGATATAGAAACTAAATATGGTACTCATAAGTTAAAAGTCGGTACGCAATATCAAAAGATGGAACAAAATTCCCTTATTTTTGATAAAAATAATGTGAAGAAGCCTGATTATAATTTTGGCTATTATGAGCCGAACTATATGCCTGCAGGTGATCAACAAATGTTGAGTGCTTTTGTGGAAGATCAATATCAGTTCAATAATATCATTATTACACCATCGTTACGTTACGATCATATTGAAAACACAGGAAAACCCAATCGAGCATCACGCTATAATGATCCTAGTGCAGGACATGATTACTCAAGTAAAACCTATACAGGTTGGTCACCTCGTTTGGCAATGTCTTGGAAGCAAACAGACTACATGACATGGTTTGCCAATGTGAGTAAGACATGGCGTGCTCCTCGTGTTGATGAGCAGTATTATGTGCAATCAGCGGCAACCACTGTTCCATCGACCAGTCGTTATTTGCTTCCTGAAAAAATGCTGGCGATACGTATCGGTAATGAAATGAACTTTGATGATTTGTTCAATACAGATGATCACCTGCAAGTACGTTTAACCTATCACCGTAATCGTGGGGCTGACGAAATATTTAGAAACCGTTCAACCTTTTGCCAAGCCCAAGCAGAAAATAATGCAAGTACAGGTGAGGGCAGTGTTAAAGACTGCAATGGCAAATACAATCATGGTTTCTATCGAAACGTTACCGATTACACCATTAAAGCCTATGAAGCTGAAGTTTTCTACAATCAACCGACTTGGTTTGCAGGTTTAACCTACTCCTATATTCGTGGGCAACGCGATAACTCGCCTGTAAATCCATGGTTTGACCAAAAAACATGGATGGTGGATATCCCACCTAAAAAAGCCACTGCAACTTTAGGGGTAAATGTACCTGAGCATCACTTAACCATGGGATGGAGAGGAATTTTTGTTGCGGCTCAAGACAGAAGTTTATCTGATAATGATAAATCAATTGCAGCGTCTTCTTTCTCTTTACCTAAAACCAAAGGATATTCACTGCATGGTGTATATGCAGACTGGCAACCTGTAGGTGAGAAAGGACCAATACTCAACTTTTCGATCGATAATCTGTTTAATCGAGAGTATAAAATGTATTTGGGTGAATATATGACAGGCACAGGCCGAGACTACAAATTCAGTATTTCTCAAAAGTTCTAAATCTAAAGACCGGGTTTCTAACATAGATCGTTAATCATGAGTAGTTCATGGGTTTGATAGAATATTGTGCTGCTTATATTTTATTTGCTGTAGTAAATGGATGGACGCGATTATTTGTTTTGACTGCTGATGAGCCATTATTGTTGCAAGCAAGTGAAATGATACGCTCCCTGTTTCTAGTTAAACCAAATTGCTGATTATATTTTTTAAATTACATGTTGGTTGCTAAACGATCATAAAACTTTACCAATGGATAAAAAATAAACTTGAATTTTAAAGTTTTGTTTGTCATATTCACATCATAGTGCTGAAGGTTGTGCTTCAACTCTACATGCAGTTTTAATCGCCCACTTTACTCCATCAAGTGGGTTTTTTTATATGATCATTGCTGTTTAAAAATATTAAGAGTCTTATGAATGCAATATTGCATAGGGACCAGATAAAAATAGCAAATGCTCACTGCCGGTTTCTAACATGAGGTTAAATTTCTGGATGACTTTTCTTCTTAAAGCCGTTCACGCTCGTAGTTAAGCTATAATTTAAATGATTCAGCAAATACTAAATTTTCAGACAAATTTTTGCGTATCAATCACTTGATCGCGCCATTGTAGCTTTATCCTAACTCAGTTCAATCGACCTGAATGCCTTGAATGATAAAGCAAACAAAACAATTCCATTGAGCAGGAGAGCGTTTTTATGCTTAATATGCACGTTAATAGGATTGCCTAAAATCAGATTATTGAGGAATTGGAATAAAAAATACTAACTCTGGATCACCCTCATCAAGATTTTCAATTTGACCGCTCTTGATAAATCCAGAATTGAGCAACAAGCGTTGCATGGCAAAATTAGACTGATTGGTGGTGGTAAATAACTTTGGATGTTGGCATTTGGATTTTAATGTATTCAGCAAATTAAGTCCTGTACCACAGCGACGATAGCGCTCTCCCACCATGAGCATTTCAATAAATCCACAACCAAAGAAATGGTAATTTAATACGCCATAGCCCATGATTTCTCCATCCTTCTCAGCGAGGAAGCAGGTACTTTCTGTACACCAAGCGTGAATTTGCAATACGCGCTGAGGTTCCTGTGAGGCAAGACTATCGATTGCGATTAAATCTTTGATATCGGCTTCATTGGCGAGGCGAATGAGCATTATATTCATCTACTTTGTCATTTTTCTAAGTACTATAACAACATTTCATCTGATTGGATTTATCTGTACGGTAGCGACTGTCAGAAAAACGGTGAATTTATCTGTTGAACATCGCCCATGATTTCCGAAAGACAGAACCAATACTTTAAAACTTGATTTATTGTGGCAATAGATGAAGCGTCAATCTTTCAACAACAGATCTTAAATGAGTACCTGAGAAACTATGTATTCCGATTTGAGTGAAATTGCTTTGAAATTGGGCAGTATCCTAAAAAAGATTCAAGAAGTCCCTGATCTAGAGCCTAGGGAAAATATTCTCCTGATAGGAAAAGCTTTAAGCCACATCTTTGAATTACAGCATAATCTCGCCAACATTAGACCAGATTTGAAGACAATTCATGAGAAAAAATAATTTTTTGAATCAAATATGGAGAATGATTTTACTGAGTGATTACAGTTTGGTTGTTGGGAATTTGAATCCAGTTTTATTTATTCATTAAATTTGATTTGAATCACAAAGACTTTAAGCCTGAACTGAATATGACATCAATAATCGCTCTGATGAAAGCAATACAACTGCTCGGGATAATTTTTTTAAGGCACTACAATGATGACTAAAGATGGGCATAACAGCATTATAAATTTAAGCATTAATTTTTATAATTAAATAAAGTACTCCGGTGATGCCGCTGCATGGTCGTTACCCTGAACCCGATGAGTTCAAGGTGGACGTGACGTACACTTACTGGGTTTCCCACTCGCGGTGGGCATACACTCAAAATATACAGAACACATCCATAAGTTTAAGTATCGGCAGGGGAATAGACGTACTGGCGAACACCCCAGAGTTGTATTAAGTATACATAATCTGAGCTTTGTGGCAAATCGTCAAAGGTCACAAATTATAAATATAGAGTAAAAAAAAGAATCAACCGCACGAAAAAAAAGCGGATTACCCCGCTTTTTCAACATCTTCAAGCATTGTTTCTAATAAACGTTCACATTGTGCGTATTCTTGTAACGTTTTATTCATACTCAACACTTCCTGCATCAATTCCAATGCAACCATGATCACCAACTTATTATGTTCAACGTTGGGCGCTTTACGGCGAAATTCTTGGAATTTATCATTTAATAGCTGACCTGCACGCTCTAATTCATGCCGCTTATCCGTGGTTGTTCCCAAACGGAAGGTTTGTTCAATTAATCGTAATTCTACCGTTACATGCTCAGACATATTTATACTTCCTCATTAGATTCTGACGGATGAGCAAGCTGTTGGATTTCTTGCGCGTGATGATCTTGTTCAGTGCCTAAAATAGAAAGACGTTGAATAATTGCTTCAACTTTGGTCTTTGCATGTTCATTTTTTTGGATTAAACGTTCACGCTCATCTTGCAGGTTTTTAATATCCTGTAAATGGTGGCGCTGTTCATTTGCCATTTTCTCTTTTACCACACGTAATTCATTACGTTCAGCTAAAATTTCCTGAAAACGATTTTTTAAATCTGTACAGCTTTTTTCTAAACGGCTATAGCGTTCAGCCAAAGAAGAGGCATCTGTATTCAGTTGTTGAAATTGATTTTGCAACTGAGCAAGCTGTTCAGTCAACGTATCAATTTCATCTTGTTTTTGAGTAATAATGCTGTTTTTATGGCTGATTTGGGCATGAGCCTGCTCTTCACTGTTATCTTTTTCTTTTAACAGCGATGCATTTTCTTTCTCAACAGTTTCGATTCGTGTTTTTAAAACACCAATATGCGTTTGTAGACGCTGTAATTGTTCTAACATAACGGGTCGCACAGATTTGCAATCAAAGGTAATATATACAGAAGTATAGAGATTGGATAAGCGAATGCAAGACGATATTTCAGGTTGGTCAGATTGGAACCAGAATTTTAAAGGGATTGAAGAAATTTCAAGCCCGAGTGAGTTACATGGCTTATTAACGGGTATAGTTTGTGTTACCGAAGTGCCAACCCGAGATGAATGGTTACAAATTTTATCGACGTTGGATGTTCCAAAATTAGACGATGAAGCACTGGCTATTCTCTCAGATGAAACGGAAGATGTCGCACATGCACTTGCAGAAGATGATTTGGACTATCTTCCGATGCTTCCAGACGACGGACATTTATTATCGGAACGCGTTCAAGCTTTGGCTGACTGGTGTGCAGGTGTCGTTTTAGGTTTTGGTTTGGCTTCCGGTCATATTCGTGCAGACGAACAAGAATTGATTGAAAGTTTGCAGGATGTAGCCTCTGTTGAATTTGATGAGTCAGATGATGATGAAGAGGGTGAAGCAAGCTATGAGGAATTATATGAGTTTGTTCGCTTGATTCCAGTATCATTATCTGTAGGGCGAAAAAAACTGCCTGTTTCAGAAAGTCCTTTGTTGCAAAATTTTCATAGCAAAATGAAGCAGGCGATTGACTCATCTGAAAGTAATAATGTGGTCGAAATGTTTACTCCACACCGTCCAAGTTAAAATTTTTTGTTCAAGATTAAGCCTTGCCAGATTTTAATGAAATGGTTGATTGTATTGATCTCTAAAACTTAGAGGGAGCGATCAGCCATTTTGTATGATTGGATATTGATCTATTCTGGTATTGAGGTGAAGCCGCTTTAACTGGTGAGATTAAAGTCTGTCTGCATATCTGCTTGAATAGAATATTGCTGTTTTTGTTTTAAGATAAATAGCTAAATATTGCTGTAGCTGTATTTACATTTAACCCGCGCAAACTGTAAGTTAAACATTCACCAACTGATTTAATGAACTGAAAGGCAAGCTGAATAGAGAATGAAATTAACTCAAGCAGATTTTCAGGAACGTCGTGACCGCCTCGCTGAACAAATGGGTCCCAATAGCATTGCAATTATCGCCACCAGTCCGGAAGTCATGCGAAATAGAGATGCTGACTACAAGTTTCGTGCAGACAGTAGTTTTTTTTATCTGACAGGTTTTGCTGAACCACAAGCAGTTGCTGTAATCGAAACAGATGAAACCGGTGAAATGTACGTTTATAGTCTATTTTGCCGTGAACGAAATCGTGAAATGGAAATTTGGAATGGCTATCGCGCGGGAGTTGATGGTGCAATTGATGCTTATGAAGCAGATGAGGCATATGCTATTGATCTGCTTGATGAGGAAATTATCAGCAAGATTTTAAATAAACAAAAACTGTACTATCGCGTTGGTCAACGCGCAGAGTTTGATGCCAAAATAAGTCATTGGATTGCCAAGGCACATGAATCCAGTCGCGGTTTTGGTGTACCTGCACACATTATTCAGCTTGACCAAATTTTGGATGAAATGCGTTTGCATAAATCAGCCGAAGAAATTGAGCTGATGCAAATCGCAGCAAATATCAGTGCAGATGCACATACACGTGCGATGCAAAGTGTTCATCCAGACATGATGGAATATGCTTTAGAAGCCGAATTGAATTATATCTTTGGTCAACAGGGTTGCGTACCTGCCTATAACAGTATTGTAGGCGGTGGTAAAAATGGCTGTATTTTGCATTATGTCGAAAATAACCAACCCTTGAAAGATGGTGATTTGGTATTGATTGATGCAGCCTGTGAATATGAATGTTATGCCTCGGACATTACGCGCACTTTTCCTGTGAATGGCAAATTTAGCCCTGAACAGAAAGTCTTATATCAAATCATTTTAGATGCTCAGATCGCAGCGATCGAAGCGATTCAAATTGGGAATTCCTATAAAGAACCGCATACGGTCGCAGTACGGATTCTGGTTGAAGGTTTGGTTGATCTTGGAATTATGCAAGGGGATGTTGAGCAAATTATTGAATCTGAAAGTTATCGTCAGTTCTATATGCATGGTACTGGGCATTGGCTCGGTATGGATGTACATGATGTTGGTACTTATAAAGATGACAATGGTCAATGGCGAACCTATGAACCCGGCATGGTGGTTACAGTAGAGCCGGGTCTATATATCGCACCAGATGACGAAACTGTTGAGAAAAAATGGCGTGGCATCGGTATCCGAATTGAAGATGATGTCGTAGCCACCGAACAAGGACCTTTGGTGTTGACCAAGAATGTGGTGAAATCCATAGAAGACATTGAAGCTTTGATGGCATCCCGAAACTGAGAGCCTTAATTTGGTGAGTAACGGAGTCATTGCATTCAAATGGCTTCTATAAGCGCAATATTTTGAGAATATTGCGCTTCTTTTTTACGAAACTAAGCTTATCCATGCAGTCATTTTGTGGTCTTGATCAGGTATGATGCTGCTTTGATAGTTTGCTTAAGATTATAAAAACGATGGGTACTCGAATGACTGGAATGGTGTTTCCATTCCAAGGTGACATCCAAGAAATCAAAACGGTGGTTTATACATGGATGCAAAATGAAGATGAAATTATTGAAAGCGATACCACAATTCGAATCGAGCTGATACACGGTAACTTTGTAATTATTGATAATATCGATATTTTTTATTCAGCATACAATCATCCTGAGCTATGGCAGGAATTACTTGTTGATTTGCCTTTTAGTGATTGGTTTATTTTTTTCGAATGTGTGGATAGTTGTGATAGTTACAGCTATCTGATTTATAAAAATAATCAAGAAGTCAGAAGGATGTTGCAGGAGGAAGATGAAGATTTGTATCTTGAAGGAGAGGTGCAGGATTTTGAAAAGGAATGGCTTGATTTTTCAATCTATTATGAGCATGAATATGTGGAAAATGGAAAGACAAAGAAAGAAAAACTAACTGATCTTGATTTTTCATTAGTGCATGTTGATGATCATGAAAATTACTTTAAATATTATTATATTAATTCAAAAAAACAGACGGTGTATCACACAGGATTAGCCCGTGTACTGATGGTGCAGATGTTCGGACATTTCTTGGGTTTCGATATCATTGATTGTGATTACAAGGTAAAGCAATCATTGAAAATTGATTATAACAAAATCCCAGCCTATAACCGAGTCTTAAAACGGGCAGAAAAGGACGATGCAGTGGCTCAGAATCAACTGGGCATGATGTATGAGCAGGGGCATGGTGTTGAACAAGATGTTGAAAAAGCACAATATTGGTATCAAAAATCTGCTGATCAAAATGATCATTATGGGCAACTTCATTTAGGGTTACTTTTTAAAACAGGGAAAGGCATCAAAAAAGACATCCAACACGCTTTGGCATGGATATCTAAAGCAGCAGCTGATGGAAACGCCGATGCTCTGACTGTGTTGGGGGAGATGTACGAATTGGGTGAAGGGGTGGAACACAGTTTTGAAGAAGCGGCAATTCTTTATCGTAAGGCAGCGAAACTAAGACATGCTGCTGCACCTTATAAACTGGGTTTAATGTATGAGCATGGACGAGGTTTTGCGGTGGACATCAAAATGGCAAAGCGATGGTACTACCAAGCAGCGAGTCATTTTAATGAAGATGCACAGAAACGCTTGGATGAATTGAACAAGTAATTTCTTTGTGTTTTGCATGGGGCGTTTTTTGTTTGCCCCATTTTTTTAATAACGTATTGATTCAGTACAAATCAAAGCAACAATTTCCTATTTCAATATTAAAATAATCTCGCTTGATGTAAGATAAAATTCATCAAGATTATAAGTATTCAGCAAGCTGAATCACGTATAGAAAGGATCAAAGCATGCAACAAGAAGTCATCATCGTTGGCGGTGGAATGGTTGGGTTGAGTCTAGCACTCATGTTGGCGAAAGCGAATATTGCTGTAAAGCTTTTAGAAGCTGTGAAATACCCAAATTATGATGACAATAATGCTGTACCTTATCACTCCAGTTTTGATGCCAGAAATACCGCACTTTCACGGCGTACTGTGCAGATCTACCAAAAACTCGGTCTATGGAATGCTTTACAAGACCATGCAACTCCGATCCTTGAAGTGCATATCACAGAACAAGGCAGTTTCGGTAAAGCACGTTTAAAAGCAGATCAGGAAAAAGTCGAAAGCTTCGGGCAGGTGATTGAAAATGCTTGGCTTGGGCGAGTTCTTCTGACACAGGTGCGTCAGCAACCGTTAATTGAATTGATTGACGGTGTACAAGTACGTTCCCTTAAACAAGACAATGAATTTGTGTATATTGAAGCAAGTCGTGGGGAAGAATATACCCATTCAATCAAATCCAAATTGGTCATTGCTGCCGATGGTAGAGACTCTTTCTGTCGCCAAGCTTTAGGCGTAGGCGTGGATGTGCATGATTATGATCAAGTCGCGATTGTCACTACAGTACAGACCTCAAAGCCACATCAACATGTCGGCTTTGAGCGCTTCAGCCATTTAGGTCCATTGGCATTACTGCCTTTACCTGGAGAATGTCGCCGTTCAGTGGTGTGGCCTGTCAAAAAAGGAACAGAGGGCGAGTGGTTAGGTGAAGAGAATGATCAGCATTTTCTGGATGCCTTGCAGCAGACTTATGGTGATCGTGCAGGTAAATTCCAAAAAACAGGTCAACGTTTTAGCTTCCCATTATCACAAGTACTGGCAGAGAAACAGGCGGTTGGGCGTGTGATCTTGATGGGAAATGCTGCACATACCATTCATCCCGTAGCAGGGCAAGGGTTTAATTTATGCATGCGTGATGCTGATGTATTGATGCGTTATATCACAGCACAAATCGCCAAATCTGATGACATTGGTGAGCCTGAAATGTTGAAAGCATATGAACAAGCCCGTTTAACAGATCAACAGCGGGTCATTAAATTCTGCGATTCGGTTGTGCGCGGCTTCAGCAATCAAAATGCGGTTTTAAAATTAATACGTAATACTGGATTGATTGCATTTGATGTTATTCCAGGAATTAAACCCTTGGTTGCCAATTATGCAATGGGGTTGAAAGCATGACACAGCAAAATATCATGGATGTCGTTATTATTGGCGGTGGTCTTGTGGGGGGGTTAACCGCATTACTTTTGGCGCAAGGCGGTGTTCAAGCCACCGTATTAGATGCGGCGCCAATTTTAGATGAACAAAAAGTTTTGGCTCAAGCGAATCCACGGGTTTTGGCGCTGAGCCAAGCAACCATCCATTTACTTAAAACGGTGAATGTTTGGGATAACATTGCTCGTAAAATGCCCTACACGGGAATGCAAGTCTGGAATAAAAATGGCTATGGGGAAATTAATTTTGGTCAACAATCCTTAAACTTTCCGACAGACGAACACAGCTTAGGTTCAATGGTTGAACCCAGTTTGTTAAATCTCGCCATCCAGCAGAAAATGCTTGAACAATTACATGACTACCGAACACAAGTGAAAGTGGTCCGTGTCGAACAAAGTGTCGGTGGTTGGATGATTCATCTTGCAGATGGCAGTCAGTTAAAGACTAAGTTGGTGATTGGTGCGGATGGAGCAAATTCATTTGTGCGTGAGCAAGCTTTTATTGACTACGATATCCTTGACTATCAGCAAGCCGGTTTGACATGTGCGATTCGTACCGTACAACCACACCGTTATGTGGCTCGTCAAATTTTCCATCCAACAGGTCCTTTGGCATTTTTACCCATGGCGAGTTTGAATCCTGAACAAGCCGAGCATTGGATTTCAATCGTCTGGACCTTACCCGATGATTATGCTGATGAATATGCCCGTTTGAATGATTCAGCTTTCTGTCAACTTCTGACTCGTGAAAGCCATCACATGTTGGGTGAAATAATCGAAGCAACCCCGCGTGCAAAATTTCCCCTCAAGGCTCGTGCTGCGCAGCGCTATGTCAAAGATGGATTGGCATTGATTGGTGATGCTGCACATGTCATTCATCCATTGGCTGGGCAGGGAGTGAATATTGGTTGTTTGGATGCGGCAGTGTTGTGTGATGTCTTATTAAAAGATAAAAAACGTGGGGTATGGGCACAGGAACAGACCTTAAAACGTTATGAACACAAGCGAAAAGGACAGAATGATGCCATGATGCATAGTATGTCTATGCTTGGTTTCCTGGAAACTGCTGAAATGTTCCCCGTAGTCTGGGCACGCAATTTTGGTCTGAAACAAGTAGAGAACACTGCCTTTTTTAAAGATCAGTTTTTAGCAAAAGCCAACGGATTAGAAACGTTAAAAAGCACGCAATATGCCATTTCGTGAACAGACAGATATTTTTTAAACAATCGCTTAAACAATATTACGAATTTGATGAAAAAAAACACGATTTTATGTGTCTAGAGACTAGTCGAATGCGTTAGAGATTGGTACATTTCTCTGTAAAACATCACCATTTTTTAATGGTAAATTGACGTCATTGATGGGGAGTTCAAGATGACAGATACAAATGATTATGATGATAGTTCAGAAGACCAAGCGGTAGACGACGATGAAGCTCAAGCAGCAGAAAAAGGTGCTGCTGCAAGCGATTCTACAGTCTCTGATACAGACTTGGCTGAAGCTGAAACACTCACAGTAACTGCGAAAAAAAGACAACGTGAAGCATTGGAAGACGAAATCGCTGCATTTTTAGCGCGGGGTGGAAAAATCACTGAAGTTCCTCCTGATGAATCTGCAAAAGATTGATTTCAAAGCACCGACAGGTGCTTTTTTAATGACTTTAGACGGTCGATTATGGAATGCTGATTTGATTTAGGGTATTCGGTTGAATGATTCAACCTAGGATAATGTGGGTTGTAATATCGAAGTGATAAAAATAAGTGTTATCAACATAAAGAAATGACATCCAGTCATTTCTTTATGTTTCATTCAATCAAATGATTAATGATCTGTTAGTTCTAAAGCACGTTGATAGGCAATTTTCTTTTTGATGCCCATCAGGTCAGCGGCGAGTTGTGATGCTGCTTTAACAGATAAGTCCTGTAATAATCGTGTAAGTAGTTGGTCTAACTTCTCTTGTTCTACATCTTGGTCTTTGGCATCAGGTAGACCGCCAATCACTAAAACGATTTCGCCTTTTTGTTGGTGGTGATCATTTTCAATAAAGCTTATCAATTCACCTAGCGTCATTTTTTTAATGGTTTCAAAAGTTTTAGTGATCTCGCGAGCAAAACCAACAGGGCGCTGTTCACCAAAAACCTGAGCCATATCTTTGACACTGTCTAAAATACGATGGGGTGCTTCATAGATAATCATGGTTTGCGTTTCATATTTCAATTTTTCTAGTTGTATTAAACGCTGAGATTGTTTTGAAGAAAGAAAACCTTCAAAACTGAAACGGTCACTTGGCAAGCCAACAGCACTCAACGCTGCAATTGCAGCGCAAGCACCCGGTACAGGAATGACTCGGATGCCATTGTCTTGTGCAGCACGGACCAATTTAAATCCAGGATCACTAATAAGCGGGGTTCCGGCATCACTCACCAGTGCAATATCTTGACCTTGCTTTAATTTTTCGATAAGTATATCAATTTTGTTACTTTCATTATGATCATGACACGCAGTAAGCGGAGTTGAGATATTATAATGTTTTAATAATTGAGCGGATTGGCGGGTATCTTCTGCCGCAATAATAGAAACCGACTTTAAAACTTCAATAGAACGGAAAGTCATATCATCTAAGTGCCCAATTGGGGTCGCTACGACAAATAATTGAGCACTCATAAAGGTCTCCATGAAAAATAAGATAGTGTTGAACAGTATTAAAAGACTGGTATGTTTGGGAATAATTGGATTTACAATCCAAGTTCACGCAGAAATTCTTGTTATCTTACCTGAAACAGGTCCCATGTCGCGAGCAGGTTTAAGTATCAAACAAGGAATATTGAATGCATCTCATGCATCCAAGAATCAAATCCCATTAAAATTTGTGGATTCTGATCAAAAAAACATCAAAACCATTTTGAAGCAAAATGTAAATAAAAAGACCCAAATGATTATTGGTCCCTTGGCACGTCCAGATGTAGAAGCGTTGATCAATTTAAAACCTAAAGTTCCAGTGCTGGCTTTAAATGAAGTCTATCCAACCTATAAAAATGTTTGGCAATATAGTCTGTCTAAAAATGATGATGCTTTAGCGCTACTGGATTATATTCAGCATGATAAAGTGAGCAAACTCTATGTTGTTCGTGAAAAGGGCACTGAAGCGGAATCAATCAGTTTTTTAAATGCTCTTTTCGCAAACTATGCAGGAGAAGTTGACCCAGTGGATGCGATGCCAAATACGACCAAAGCAAGTGAAGGTATTTTATTGCTTGGCTCAAATCAATGGCTGGCAAATTTAAAGAAGTTAAAGAAAAAGAATATTTATACTCAAGCGATCGCCTTGAATGAAAGTAAAACATTACCGAAAGGCATGAAGTTCTGTGATGTGCCTGCTTTGTATATCAAAGAATGGGAAGATGTGGTGAAAGCCTATAAGGATCAACCCACATCATTACCTTATCAACGTTTATATGCGTTTGGTGGTGATGCTTGGAACATTGCTGAACAATTTGTGTTGGATCCCAATGTCAAAAGTCTAACCTTTAATGGGCGGACAGGAAAAATTAAAATCGAAGGGAATCGTGTTGAGCGCATTCCACAATGTTTTGAGCGCTCTAAAAATAACTTAGTGCCCTTATAGTTGAATGATCGATGGCTAAAAATAATCTAGGATCATGGGCGGAGCAAGAGGCAGTAAAAATATTGCGGCAATCAGGCTATGCGATTGTCAAATTAAACTATTTTTCACGTTTTGGTGAAATCGATATTGTCGCTGAATCACAACAAGAGTTGGTTTTTATTGAAGTCAAAGCAAGAACTTCAAACTATAGGGGATACGCTTTTGAAGCAGTAAATTTGTCCAAACAGCAGAAAATGATCAAGACAGCCTTTAGGTTTTTACAAGAATATCCGCAATATGAACAGTATTATTGTCGTTTTGATGTAATTGGGTTTGATTTACATCATAAATTTGCAAAAAACGTACAGCAAGACTTAAGTAAAATCTCTTATGATCAGTCTTGGATTGAAAATGCATTTACTTTGGATGCAGACTTGATTAATCTGTGACGAAGAATTGCCCCACAGTTTTTCTCAAAAAAAAGATATGTTCCAACATCTTAATAGGCAATCAAGATGTTGTGTTGTCAGTTAAAATCAATAGGAGTCTTGCTGAGTGTTAAAGCGTATTGTCATCACCATGATGTGTGTAGCAAGTTTATCTGGTTGCGCGAGTTTTATCTCTGGTGGTACTGGTTCTTCACCAGTAGGAACAGAAAGCGGTGTCCGATCTTTAGGACAAGTTTTTATTGATTCTTCTATTGAGCGTACTGCAAAAATTAACTTATATAAATTAGATGCTCGATTTAAACAATCTCGTGTCAATATTAATAGTTTTCACAGCAATGTTTTACTTACTGGGCAAGTACCCGATGCACATTTAAAACAACTTGCCGAAGACAATTTACGTGCAATGAGTGATGTAAAAGCGGTACACAATTACTTAACTGTTGGCAATCAAATCGGTTATAGCACCATCATGCAGGACGCCTCTGTCACGGTGAATACCCGTGGCTTAATTATGAAAGCGCCTGTGGTCTCTGATAATAAAGTTTTGGTCCATACTGAAGATGGTGTTCTGTATGTTCTGGGACGTCTAAATAATGCTGAAATTGCGGATTTAAATGATGTTTTACAAAAAGTTGGGAATGTGACTAAAATCGTGACCTTGATTGACAATGTTGAGCAAGCGAATAATTCAGTTCAAACTTCATCGTTTACGGCACCTGTGGTAAACAATGCACAACAACCTGATGTGCAAACCCCTGTTGCAATTGATCCAGATGCTACAGGGCAAAACAATAATGTTATCCAACAATAGGCTAGAATTGCTTAAAGTTAAACTTGGCAAGCAATTTCAACAACTTAAAGTTAAGTTTAAAACGCATTATCAAGATTTTCGTTTATATGACTTAGGCAGCATAACCCTTAATGGATTGACTCCCAAAAAGGGATATTCCATAAAACAAAACATTGCTTATGGTTTAAAAGCCCGACAACGTTTAGATTTATATATTTCCCATCAAACCCAAACCAAAGCTTTGATTGTTTTTGTTCATGGCGGTGCTTGGAGTCATGGTGATAAAAGTGCCTACAAGTTTGTAGGGGAAGCGTTTAGCCGCTATGGCTATAATGTTGCGGTGCTGAATTACCATTTGGCTCCTGAACATAAGTTTCCAAGTTATGTGGATGATTTAGCCGTTGCCTTAAATTATCTTGAACAACAGCAATTACGTTTAGGTATTTCAACAGACCAAATTGCTTTGATGGGACATTCAGCAGGGGCGTTCAATATAGCCTCTTTATTGTATCATCCGAAAAATTATGCTTTGCCGTTAAAACCCAACATCAAAGCATTGATTGGAATTGCAGGACCTTATCATTTTGATTATAAAAATGATGCTTTGGCTGAAGGTGCATTTGATCAAACCATTCCTTATCAACAGGTGATGCCATATTATTTTGTTGCCAAGAATGAAGTTAAACATTATTTATTCCTGGCTGAAAATGATCAGATTGTGAAGCCGCAGAACTCCTTTGACTTCAAAAAACAATTGCTTGAACAAGGCAATCATTGTGAAATCTTGACCATTCCTAAAACAGGACATATCTCAATTATGGGCAGTGTCTCAAGCTTGTTCAGTCGTCTCTTTGTGACGCGCTCGGAAATTATAAAAGTCTTAGATGAAGCAATTAAAAATGCCTAGCATGGGCTAGGCATTTTTAATAAAGCTCAAACTAGTCTTGATGCATTGGCGTATTGTGGATTACATGTTGAATCATGGCATGTGCAATACTGCCTGTGAACGGTGTTTCAGGCAACCGGTCAAACTTAAAAAATTGTGCATCACTGATTTCTTCTTCCTGCAATACAATCTCACCCGCTTCATATTCAGCTTTAAAAGCAAGCATTAAATTGCTAGGAAATGGCCAAGGCTGGCTCGACAAATATTGCACATTCTTTACTTTTAAGCCGACTTCCTCCAAAGTTTCACGCTTGACTGCTTCCTCAAGCGTTTCACCAACTTCGACAAAACCTGCAATCAGGCCATATATATTACTTTTATTCTTGGCATTCTTCGCCAATAGAATTTCATTGTCACCACGTGTGATCACCGTAATAATACAGGGCTGTACGCGAGGGTATTGGTGGTAACGACACGCAGGGCAAACCATTGCGTATTCAATTGGATGAACTTCTGTTTCATGCCCACAGTGACTACAGAATTTATGATTACGGCGCCATTCAAGCAATTGTACTGCTCGACTGGCTTGCTCAAATTCAGATTTTGTCCACTGCGAGATGAGTTGCCGAATCGGAATTAATTGATAACCCTGTGGAATCTCATCTTCAATAAAAAGATCCCGGGCAATGATCTGATCACCCGAGTTAAAACTGATATCACTTGCCAATTTCTCTACTTTCGGAAGTTGCAAGTTTTCATCCACTAAAAGTTGTTGATGATGAAAGATATAAGCAACTGATAATTCTGACATTAGGCTACCGATTTTAAAGTTTGACTACTTGCCAATGCTACATCAAACATCGTCTGCAAAACAGGTTGTTTGTTCTGTAGATTTTCAATCATCATGTCTGCACTGGCGAGCACATCCAGAAGTTTATTCACCTGTTGTTGGTTGAAGATCTGTTCTTTGTTGAGTCCAGACTGGATAAATTCGGCAGACTGCGCCAATGCCTTTTGACCGTCTTTGGCTGCAAGGAACAATAAAGCTCCCCCAATTTCATATAATTGAGAAGGTAATAGTTCAAGACTTGTAGACTGTGGATCCTGCAAATATTGAACCAACGTTTGTGAGCTTAAATCGACCATCGCCTTGGTTTCGGTCAGTAAAGCTGTGTGAGCTTCATCAAGACGATCAAGAGAAATATGTAGATTATTGACTTTTAATTGCAGGCGATTAGAAGTGTAATTGCGTTCAAGAATTCCAATAGAGTTCATTGCAGAGAGGATACTATTCATCAATTGCTGCGCATAGTTTTCATCTCTCAGCATGTTTTCTTGAGACAACAGATCGGCTTGCTGTTTCAATTCGCTATAGGCTTCATTTAAATTGAGCACTTTAAATACATGTGCAAGATCTGTGAGTTTACTCTTCAATTCTTGAGTTTTTTCATCACTCATATTTTGATAGTTAAACTCAATATCATTACGGATTTGCGACATTTCATCAGTAATGAGCTGGCTGACACTGTGAATCGTATCGAAATCGGGTCCGAACAAATGACGGCTGAAAATCTGAAGCTGTGTATCTGTCAGAATATCCTCACCCAGATTGATCTGTTCACGAATATGTTGAGAAACCTCATCTTCCTGACTAACACAAATACTCAATACATTTGCAGTGTCTGTTAAGGATGGTATAAATCCTGCAAGATCGTTAAGGAATAAGGAAATGTTGGTTTCGATACTGATGAGTGTTCTTAAACGGGTATCGTTGAGGGTGATATGCTCAATCTGGTTTAAAGCAACAGCAATCAACGCCCAATATTGGGCACTCGGTTGCCCTTGAGCAGTATTGGCCAAGTAACTCCCAACCAGCTTTATTCCTTGAAGATCTAAATCCGTCTCCTGTTGCTTTAAGAGTTTGTGTAGGCAAAGCTTATAGAGCTTATGGACATGGACTGAGCTTTCCAATTCTGGGGGTTGTGAAAGATTAAAATTTGGAGTCACGCAATCCAGTAAGGGTACGATGGCTTGACCTTCTGGCGTGAGTTCCAAACCTAGAGAAAGTTCTAGGCGGTTTAGCGTATCATGCAAAAATTGCGGCACTTTCACTTCACGTAGGCAACTAAACTCAATATAACGTTTGAGCATCGTTGTCCCTTCGCTCAATGCAATGACATCTTGAGTATTGATTTCATGGGGGTTCTGCATGATTTTACGCATGACTTGTGCGGAGAGTTCGGCAATTTTTGCAACTTGAGGCATGTCAATTAGCATGAGTACATGGCTGCATTGTTCGAGTTGCAGCAATGCATCATCTATACCAAAGGGTAAAGTTTGATCTTCAACTAAACTGCTGACAGCAGATTCAACTTGTAAAATTGAATTATCGACTTCTTTTTTAATAATCAGTAATGCCGTCGGATCAAAATGTATAGAGGTTTGGTAAGACATTGATCTGCACCTTTCCTGGGTATCTAAATGTTCTATTGCATAGCCTCAAAATGAGGCTAATTTTCTAAGTTTTAATATAGCTGAAGAAGTGGATTTTTACAGAAAAAATAAGCCTAAATAGGAAATTTTATTTTGCAAAAATGCAGGCTTCCCCATGTTTTTCTTGATATTTCTTGACCCAGTTCTCATGTGCTTCTAATTCTTCATCCGAAGCGTAAATAACAGGGACATCAATTTCAATCTTTTGCCGTGCTGTGTTCCCCTGAGCTTGTTCAGTATGTGCAGAAATAGCATCCATGTCAAAGGATACTTGTCCGCCTGTCATCGCGAGATAAACATCGGCTAAAATTTCAGCATCGAGCAATGCGCCATGGAAAGTACGGTCACGTTGGACAATTTCGTAACGGCGAACCAATGCATCCAATGAGTTTTTTTGCCCTGGATGCTTACTTTTCGCCATCGCTAGAGTATCCGTCACTGTACACACTTCAGACAGGGCAGGAAAACCGCTGCGTTTGAACTCCATGTCCAAGAAGTTCATATCGAAGCTTGCATTGTGTGCAATGATTTCACTGCCTTTTAAGTAGTCGAACAGGACTTCGGCAATTTCCTCATACTTGGGTTTGTCTTTTAAGAATTCATCAGTGATTCCGTGGATGGCTTCTGATTCACCTACAGGTTTGCCTGGATTGATATAGATGTGAATCGAACTGCCGGTAAGTTTACGATTGACCATCTCAATCGCACCAACTTCAACAATTCGATCACTGTCTTGATAATAAAAACCAGTGGTTTCGGTATCCAGGATAAACTGTTTAGGTCCATGTAGCTTGATGGTCGCAGGCGTAATCACAATCTGTGGGTGAATATTTGTATCTTTCATTTGGGTACTTTGTTCAACTGGATCTTCATCGTGCACAGCATTATTTTGTGTGTCAGATATTGTCACCGTGTGTTTGGGTGTTGGCATTTCAATAGCCATACTTTCATCGGATTCCATCAGATCAAATCCGAAAGGATCGTCGAGCAACCAGTCTTTTTCATCTTTTTTTTTATCATGATTTTCTACAATCTGTTCAGTGGCGGATTGAGGCATCTCTGGTTTTTTAGCAGCCAGTGTTTGTTCAGTGCCTAAGTTTGCCAGTTGATCCGCCATTTCATTGCCGGCATGTCCTGCATGACCTTTAATCCAATTCCATTCGATTTCACGACCTGTGCACACACGATCCAGTTTTTGCCATAAATCAGGATTTTTAACATCTTTCCAGTTTTTCTTTTTCCAACCGTCAATCCATTCTGTAATACCGCGCTTCACATAGTTGGAATCGGTCCAAATAATCAGTTTCGCATCCACAGGACAAAATGAAATACCTTCGATGGCGGCACTCAGCTCCATGCGATTATTGGTGGTATCTAATTCACCACCACACAATTTATGCTCTTCAGTTTCAGTGATGATATAAGCGCCCCAGCCACCAGGACCTGGATTGCCTTTACAAGCACCGTCGACATAAAGCGTGATTGTTTGTGACATAGTAATAACCAATGAAAGTGAATTAAGAGTTGAACATCGTGGTTTAAGAATTTATTGTATACGCAAATCAGCGTTTTCTACGCATGAACCGAGATTTTTTTAATTTCTTGTAACATTTGTATGCAATTCGCATTCAAATTTTGCCTTGTATGCGCCTTAAGCTCTACTAAAATGGCAAAGATAAAATAATTTACTAAATGTTGTTCGGAACCCTTATGTTTAAACCTACCACAATGGTGTGGCAACCTACTGCATCTGTTTTCTTTAAACTATCACTATTAACATCTGCATTGGCGGCACTGGGTTTGACTGCTGGGTGTTCTTCGAACCCATCGACGTCAAAAACTCAAACATCAAAGTCGTCGGGTATGTTGGACGCAAACAGTTTGGATTCACTTGAAGATCTTCTGTCAGCAACGGATATGCGTGCGGTAGAAGGTGATCGTTTATTGATTCTAAAACATGGTGATGTTTGGAAGCGTATGTCTGTTGGTTTTAAAATGGATGAAAACCATTGGGATCCACGTATTGATGCACAACGAAGCTGGTTCGTTTCCCGTCAACCTTATATAGATCGTTTAAGCGCCCGTGCATCACGTTATCTTTACCATACTGTAAAAGAAGCTGAACGTCGCGGTTTGCCAACTGAATTGGCATTGTTGCCGATCATTGAAAGTTCTTACGATCCAGCTGCAACCAGTAGTGCTGCCGCTGCCGGGATGTGGCAATTTATTCCGAGTACGGGGAAAATTTATGGTTTAAGACAAACCAGTCTGTATGACGGACGCCGTGACGTGGTTGAATCGACTCGTGCTGCATATGAGTTTTTAGGGGGTTTATACAATCAATTCGGTTCATGGGAACTGGCTTTGGCGGCATACAATGCCGGTCCAGGGCGAATTCAGCAGGCAATTAACCGTAACCAAGCAGCAGGATTACCGACAGACTATTGGTCATTACGATTACCCCAAGAAACCATGAACTACGTTCCGCGTTTTTTGGCAGTGGCACAAATCATTAAAAATCCATCTAAGTATGGTGTAAGCTTACCCCCGATCGCCAATCGTCCGCATTTTAGGGAAGTGGCTGTTCCACCCGGTGCTCAATTGAATCAAATTGCTTCAGTTACGGGTTTGAGTCGCGCCGAGTTATATGCACTGAATCCAGGGCACCGTGGCGAAATCGTTGATCCATCAAGTACACTGCGAATCTTGATTCCTGCTGATCTCAGCCCAACAATCGATTCTAAGTTAAGAGCATTAAAACCAAGTTCAGACAGTGGTTATTGGGCAAGTAATAGCAGTCCTACAACTGCAACTCAAACTCTAACACCTGCTGGTGTGACGTCTACCGTGACACAGTCTATTACGCCGACTCGAACTGCACCGCCTGTAATGGGTTCAAAAGCTACGACAACATCGGCAAGTCCGGTGTCGACATTAAAAAATACGCCACAAGGTTCTGATGCATTAGCTAAATTTGCAGCCAATGCCGATATTCCTAGTGCTCCGCGTATTCCAGTTGCTGTTACCACTGCTGCAAATGTTAAACCTGTTGCCGTTGAGCCACCGATTTCTGCACGTGAAAAAGCTCAGATTCTTGCAGCTGTAAAAGCTGAAGGTGAAAAAGAAACCGTTAAACAGGTATTGGAACCTCAAGCAACGCAAGCAGAAAAAGAAGAAGTGGTTAAAGAGATTAAAGCCATTGCGCCGCAGGGTACAGAAGTTCTGGATCCATATGATGGCAAAATTAAACTGACCGCGATTCAGACCAGCCAATCGGTCGCAGAAGTGCAAGGTAAAGAAAATACGGTTGGATTTGCTTATCCAAAAGGTTTAGCGGAAACCACACCTGCAAACTCTGAAGAAGCGAAACTGAATCAAGATAAAAACTTCAAGAAAACTGATACTGAAGTCGTGGTGGAACCTCCTAAAGGTAAACGTAGCACTTATACTGTTTTGGCAGGTGATACTTTAGCAACAATCGCCTTGAAAAATGGGGTCAATTGGCGGGATATTGCCAAATGGAACCAAGTCGATCCAAATGGAACTTTATTTGTCGGTGCAACATTGTATTTATATGATGCTAAACCACAAATTGATACACCTAGCACATCACGAAAAGTCACAGAGTCAGCACCAACAACTTATGTGGTGAAACCGAATGACAGTTTAACTGGCGTTGCAAATCAATTTGATTTATCGGTTTCACAATTGGCAAGTTATAACAATTTGAATACCAACAGCAATCTATTTGTAGGGCAAAAATTAAAGCTCAAAGATACAGCTGAGGATAAATTATCAGAAATTAACAAGACTGTGGTTCGAGCTGATACATCTAAGCCAGTTGCGAAAGTAAGAACGAAATCTTATGTGGTTAAACGTGGTGAATATCTTAAAATCATCGCTGATCGTTATGCACTATCGGTACACGAGCTGGCCGATTTGACCCCAGGCTTAGATATTTCCAGCAGTTTGTTTGTTGGGCAAAAAATCAATGTACCTCTCAATGAAGTTAATGAGCCAGAGAATAAGCTTGAGTCGAAAGTGGTTGAGCAGAGCAAGTTTAAAAATCTGAAATCTGAGCCAAGCTATAAAACGGAAAATTATAAAGTTCAAAGTGGAGATAGTTTATCGAGTATCGCAGCACAGTCTAAATTGTCTTTGGCTGAGCTCGCGGAGTTAAATAAACTTTCACCATCCCGAAATTTGCTGGTGGGGCAAGTGATTAAAATTCCTGCTGGAAGTTCTACTCCAGAGACCTATACGGTTCAATCTGGTGATAGTCTGATTGCGGTTGCCAACAAATATAATTTACAAGTTAATCAAATTGCTGAACTTAATGGTTTGACAACGACTTCGGGTTTGCTGGTTGGACAAAAACTCAAATTAACGGGAACACCTGAAAGCAGTGCCAAAGAAAGAGCACATGGCAGAAATGAATCAAAATCTGAACTATCAAGCAAAGACATTCATGTTGTGAAATCAGGTGAAACTCTGGCGAGTATTGCCAAGAAATACAAATTACAGTTGAGCTATTTAAGTGACTTAAATGGTTTATCTCGTAATCAAGCACTTGAAGTGGGACAACGTCTCAAAATTGAGGGTGATTTACCCAGTAAATCCTCGCTTTCTAAAGAAAAGGAAGACTTAAAGGCTTCTGCAAAGCCGTCCTCTAAAGCCTCGAGTAAAAACACAGAAAGCTATGCTGTTAAGGCTGGTGAATCTTTAAATGTTATTGCTAGTCGTGTAGGTTTATCAGTACAGGAACTGGCCGAGTTGAATGATTTAAGTCCACGTGCTGGTTTACAGCGTGGTCAATCCATTCGTATTCCTAAAACTGTCACTGAGTACAAAGTAAAAAGTGGCGATTCGTTAATTCGTTTAGCCAGTAAATTCGGTATTGATACTGGTGCATTAGCTGAAATGAATGATTTGAAACCAAATGCTTCATTACGTATTGGTAGCATTATTAAAGTTCCAAATCTTTAATGGATTTTGGTGAGACATGGATCTGGTGAGCGATTAAAATTTCAAAAATGATTTTTTAAATCAAGGAAAGTAGGGGAATGCACCTGAGTTTTAGATGTGTCAGTACATTGGTATTGGCATTGGGGAGCAGTATTGCAGTGGATGTTGCCGCTGCAATACAGACCACACCATATATCGCGGTTCATAATTCGCCATTATATGTCAAAGCTCAGGTTATGCCTTATGCCAACAAGAATGCACCTAAAGGCGGTTATATCAGTACGGCAAGTATTGGTACATTTGATAATTTAAATAGTTTGAATGGCAAAGGCAGTTCGACTGAAGGAATCAATTATGTATTTGATAGCTTGATGGATAGCTCACTGGATGAGCCAGGTGTGTTATATCCACTGCTTGCTGAAAAAGTCAGTTATGACCCTGCGAGAACCAAATTTGTAATTTTTCACCTAAATCCTCAAGCCCGTTTTAGTGATGGAACACCTGTCACCGCTGAAGATGTCAAATTTAGCTTTGATACGATTCAGACCAAAGCCAACCTTGGCTTTCAAATGTATTTATCTGACTTGGCAAAAACAGAAGTATTGTCTAAATATCAGGTAAAAATGACTTTTAAATCTGCACATAATCCTGACATGCCTTATATTTTGGCAAAGATCGCGATTTATTCAAAAGCAGATTGGAAAAATAGGGACTATAGCAAAATCACTTTGCAACCGATTTTGGGATCAGGTCCGTATTTAATTGAACGAATTGACTCTGGACGTAGTGTCACTTATAGACGTAACCCAAACTATTGGGCAAAGGATTTGCCCGTCAATCGGGGACGTTACAACTTTGATCGAATCAAGTACGTTTATTATCGAAGCCCCGAAGTTGCTTTTGAGGGATTTAAGTCAGGACAGTATTCATTTTATCAAGAGAAAAACGCGCGTAATTGGGTCACTGCTTATCGGTTTCCTGCGGTCAAAGCAGGGCTGGTCAAGCTTTATACCACTACCATTCAAACGCCTGCATTGACGCAAAGTTTGGTATTCAATACCCGTAAGCCTCCGTTTAATAATTTATTTTTCCGACAAGCACTGACCTATGCTTATGATTTTGAATGGATCAATAAAGCTCTGTTATACGGGCAAAATATTCGACTGCAAAGCCATTTTCAAAACAGCGAACTAGCTGCAACGGGAAAACCCAGCAAGCAAGAACTCGCAATACTGCAACCTTATCTCAAGCAACTTTCTGCTTTACAACGACAAGGCGTATTGGCAGATTGGAAATATCCTGTTTCTGATGCCAGTGGTTTTAATCGTCAAAATTTATTGATCGCGCGCTCTATTCTATTAAAAGCGGGATATCGCTTCTATCAAGGGCAATTGCTTGATCAGCAGGGTAAACCTATTCGAATTGAGTTTTTGATTCATCAAGATGGAGCACAAAGAACCTTATTGCCCTACATACGCAATTTAAAAAAATTAGGTATTCAGGCCAGTATTCGTCAAGTGGATTTACCTCAATATACTGAGCGTATGCGTCGTTTGGATTTTCAGATGACGCCAATGGATATGCCGCAATCTCTGACACCGGGCGCTGAACAGGTTCAAATGTGGGGATCTAGAGCAGCAGATGAAGTGGGTAACTATAACTATGCAGGAATTAAAAATCCTGTAATCGATCAGTTGATTCAGAAGATCATTGCTTCACCAAATCGTGAACAATTGGTATTGCATACACGTGCACTCGATCGTGTATTACGTGCTGGTTATTATCAAATTTTGACCTACGGCAACGATAAAAATTGGTATGCTTATTGGAATATGTATCACTATCCGGCGATTAAACCGAAACTGTCACTGGGTTTGGAGTATTGGTGGGCAGATTCCATTGAAACTAAAAAAGTAGAGCAATATTTAAAAAAATAGTGCATTCAATAATCGACTTCAGTGTTAATAACCTGAAAAGCATAGGCGACTTAAACTGAGTCATGCTTAATTTGATTTATCCATCCTCATGAGGACATAAGGAACCCTGTTGCCATGGGCACATATATATTCAAAAGGCTGTTTCTGATCATTCCAACATTGTTCTTTGTTTTACTGATCAATTTTGTTGTGGTTCAAATTGCACCTGGTGGACCTGTTGAGCAAGCGATTCAGCAAACAGAGAACTTTCAAAGAGAACGTATCAGCAATGGTGGGATATCAGCTTCAATTGATCGTCATGAATATCGTGGAGCACATGGTCTGAGTGAAGAAATGATTGCGCAAATCAAAAAACAATATGGTTTTGATCAGCCTGCGTATCAACGTTTTGGGTTGATGTTAGAAAACTATTTGGCTTTTGATTTTGGAACGAGTTTTTTTAAAGACAAGCCGGTGACCCAACTGCTTCTTGAAAAAATGCCGGTAACGCTTTCTCTGGGGTTGTGGAGCACTTTACTGATTTACTTAATCTCTATCCCTTTAGGCATAAGAAAAGCCAGACAGAATGGTCTTATTTTTGATCGAGCGACATCATTGCTGCTTGCGGTAGGTTATGCCGTTCCTGCTTTTGTTTTTGCAATTTTGTTGATTGTCTTTTTTGCTGGTGGTTCTTATTACCAGTGGTTCCCCTTACAAGGGTTTGTATCCGATCACTTTCATAGTCTGAATTTTTTTGAAAAGATAGTCGATTATTTTTGGCACATGGCTTTACCGTTGCTGGCGATGGTGCTTGGTGGTTTTGCAAGTTTAACCTATCTAACCAAATACTCCTTTATGGAGGAGTTAAATAAGCCCTATGTTCTCGCTGCACGGGCCAAAGGTCTGACAGAAAATACTGTGCTCTATAAACATGTATTCCGCAATGCGTTATTGGTGATTGTCGCAGGATTACCCGAAGTACTGGTGGGTGTATTTTTTGTAGGTAACTTGCTGATTGAGATTATTTTTAATTTAGATGGTTTAGGCTTACTGGGTTTTGAAGCTGTACAGCAGCGCGATTATCCTGTGATTTTTGGTAGTTTATTCTTTTTGACACTGTTTGGACTGATTTTAAGATTGATTTGCGATGTGTTGTATCGGGTGATTGATCCTCGAATCGATTTTGAATCAAGAGGTGCAAAGTGATGTCACCCATTATGCGTGCTCGCTTAGAAAAATTTAAACAGAATCGATGGGGCTTTGCCTGCTTTATCCTATTCATGACATTGTTTGTCGTTTCTATTTCAGCTGAATTTATTGCCAATGATAAGCCTGTGCTTGTGAAATACGATCAGCATTATTACATGCCTGTCTTCAAAGCATATCCAGAAACGACTTTCGGTGGAGTTTTTGAAACTGAAGCAGATTATCGTGATCCTGTTGTTCAGCAGTTGATTGATGAAAAGGGCTGGGCGATTTGGCCGCTGCTGCATTATTCCTATCAAACGCCTAATCTAGATTTAACCGTTCCTGTACCATCGCCACCCACAGCGCAAAATTGGTTGGGAACAGATGACCAAGGGCGTGATGTTTTAGCCCGAATTCTTTATGGATTACGGATATCGTTACTCTTTGGTTTTGCCCTGACGCTGTTTGCGGCTTTTCTGGGAATTGCAGTTGGTGCAATTCAGGGCTATTACGGTGGATGGGTGGATTTAATCGGGCAGCGAATCCTTGAAGTCTGGGGAGGCTTACCGACTTTATTTATGGTGATTATTTTAGTCAGCTTGTTTACACCAAGTGTATATTGGCTATTTTTGATCATGTTAATTTTTGGCTGGACAGAGCTTGTCGGTCTTGTTCGTGCGGAGTTTCTTCGTGCACGCCATTTAGATTATGTTCAAGCAGCTCGGGCTTTGGGTGTAACTGATTCAGTGATTATTTTTAGACATATTTTACCCAATGTCATGAGCTCAAGCCTGTCACAACTCCCTTTTATGCTGACTGCAAATATTACTGCGCTTACGGCATTGGATTTCCTGGGATATGGTTTACCTCCTGATGCAGCTTCTTTGGGGGAGTTACTGTTACAAGGTAAAAATAATTTAGATGCGCCATGGCTAGCACTCTCTGGTTTTTTTACTTTGGCTTTGGTTTTATCATTATTAATTTATATTGGGGAGGCAACACGCGATGCATTCGATCCAAAACGCCAAAAATAATGATGAAGCTTTGTTGTTGTCTGTCAAACATTTACATATTGAAAATAAACAACAAAAAGTGTTGGTTGAAAACCTGAATTTTGATTTGCATATCGGTGAAACAGTTGCGATTGTGGGAGAAAGTGGATCTGGTAAATCCATCAGCGGTTTGGCCTTGTTGGGATTACTCCCTGACGATTTAAAAGCGACAGGACAAGCTGTATATGATCAACAGGATTTGTTATCGATCAGTCAAAATACACATTTAAAGATTCGTGGTAAAAAAATTGCCATGATTTTTCAAGAACCGATGACGGCTTTAAATCCATTGCATAAAGTTGAACGGATTGTGGGTGAAACTTTACTTTTGGAAGGCATGCCTAAAGAGAAAGCCAGAAAGCGCGTCTATGATTTATTGTGTGATGTCGGCATGGATGATCCTGAGGATAAGCTGCAACGTTATCCACACGAGTTGTCTGGAGGGCAAAGACAGCGTGTCTTAATTGCCTCTGTATTGGCACAAAAGCCTGAAATTATTATTGCGGATGAACCGACCACTGCCTTGGATGTCACTTTACAATCCCAAGTCTTAAACTTATTACAACTGCTGATTTTAAATCATAAAATGGCGATGATTTTGATCAGTCATGATCTGAATCTGGTTCGTAAATATTCCAATCAAGTGATTGTGATGAATCAAGGACGAGTCGAAGAGAGGGGATGGGTTCGAGATATTTTTCAAAAACCTAAAGCCGCGTATACCCAGTATTTACTGGATCATGACTTCGGTGAAGCCAATCCCGCACCGAAAGGCAGCCATTTGGTTTTATCCTTGCACCGTCTTGGAGTTAAATTTCCAATTCGTAAAGGTATTTTAAACCGTATTCAAGATTATTTTATTGCGGTTGAACCTTTAAATTTACGCTTGGATCGTGCTGAATCTATCGGCATTGTGGGGGAGAGCGGTTCTGGTAAAACATCTCTCGCCTTAGCTATTGCAAGACTGATCGAAAGTACAGGTAATATTGTGCTCTTAAATCAAGATATCAATCGCTTGAATCAACGAAAATTAAGACCGTTACGTCAGAATTTTCAAATTGTTTTTCAGGATCCATTAAGTAGCTTAAATCCTCGCATGACTGTCGATCAGATTATCCGAGAAGGTTTAGTACTACAAAAGCTAAAAGAATCTGAAATGATCATTCGGATCAATGAAATTCTGGATAAGGTGGAATTACCCATTACACTCAAACAGCTGTATCCGCATCAATTGTCTGGTGGTCAACGGCAACGAGTTGCTTTGGCGCGTGCAGTGGTGCTGCGACCTAAATTACTGATTCTTGATGAGCCTACTTCAGCACTTGATCGAACCACACAGCGAGCGATTGTAAAATTATTGCGACAATTGCAACTTGACTATCAAATGAGTTATTTGTTTATCAGTCACGACTTGCAGGTCGTGAAAGCACTTTGTCAGAAAGTTTTGGTCCTGAAAAATGCTCAGGTTATAGAACTTCAAGACACGCAAGCCTTATTTGATAAGCCCTTGAATGCTTATACAAAAAAGTTGATTGCCGCGAGCCAATATTAAACCTGCAAAGAAGCGATATGTTTTAATCTGTTCAGTCACATTTACAAAATTGACAAATTAAATTGTCAGATTTACGCTTGAACTGTGCTAAATTTAAATTAGAGTAAAAACTCTAATCATAAAGGGATCTGACCATGAGCCATCTTGCAGAATCATTAGAAATAAAAAACACGCTATTCAAAAACCGTATTATTAAAGGTGCAATGAGTGAAGCATTGGCAAACCATGCTGGACAACCAAATCAACTGCATTTGGGATTGTATGATGCTTGGGGCAAAGGTGGTTTGGGTTGTGCCATCACAGGGAATGTGATGGTGGATTTCCGTGCTAAAAATGAGCCGGGTGTTGTCGTTGTTGAAACCGAAAGAGATCTTGCCAAATTGACTGAATGGGCAAATATCGGCAAAAAACATGGCATGGTGCAATTGATTCAATTGTCACATCCAGGACGTCAGTGTCCAAAAGGGCTAAATAAAGAAACTGTTGCGCCGTCTGCCGTACCATTTAGTCCTTTACTGGCAACCACATTTGGAACACCTCGGGAGCTGGATGAAGCCGAGATCATCAATATTATTCAACGGTTTGCCGAATCTGCACGAATTTGTGAAAAAGCCGGATTTGAGGGGGTACAGCTTCACGGCGCGCATGGGTATTTAATTAGCCAATTTCTTTCCCCATTAACCAATAAACGCCAAGATCAGTGGGGTGGTTCGATTGAAAACCGTATGCGTTTCCTGTTGGAAATTTATCAAGCAGTTCGTGCCAAAACCTCGGAAAACTTTATTGTATCCGTAAAGTTGAATTCTGCAGATTTCCAACGGGGTGGAATTACCGAACAAGAGGTTGTACAAGTATTTAAAGCCATCGATGCAGCTGGTATTGATATTATTGAAATTTCGGGGGGGACTTATGAAGCACCCGCGATGGCAGGAGCAAAGGCAGACAAACGGAAACCGAGCACAATTGCACGAGAAGCATATTTCCTGGATTTTGCTGAAAAGATTCGTAAAGAGGTTAAATGTCATTTGATGGTAACGGGGGGGTTCCGTACGGCGCAAGGGATGAATGCAGCACTGGACAGTGGTGCTTGCGAGTTTATTGGTATTGCCCGTCCTTTAGCAGTAGAACCCGATGTGAGTAATAATTTAATCGCTGGTCGGGATGTGCGCTATGCAGTAGAGCAAATTAAAACCGGTATTCCATTTGTTGATAAAATGGCAATTATGGAAATCCTTTGGTACGCCGCTCAATTTAAAGCAATTGGCGAAGGCAAAAAACCGAATCCGAAGCTTTCCCCATTAAAAGTTTTCTTGAATTATGCAAAAAATAATGTCAAAGCTGTGATTCAAGGACGAGTAAACTCGCGCAAATCAGCGTGAGGTTATCTATAAACGGATGATTAAAAAGACCATTTTTAATGGTCTTTTTAATGTCTGGACAGTTTTGTTAAAGGACAAGGTTTGAAGAGAGCGCTAAAAAAGCTGCCCTAAGTACTATTTAATGTGCGCAAAAAGCCATATTGAAATATTCAAATAATTCAGGTGTGTTCAGCCACAATAGGCTCGATAAGAGCAATACTAGAATAATGACACTCCAAACAGCCAATTTAAACCATCTATCGGTATCAATCATTGACAACCGCCTCCTCATTTACAAAGAAATGCACAATCACGCCAAACAGGCTCAAGGCAATTGAGCAGCCCCAAATGATGTTGTAGTTACCTGTTATATCATGGTTCAGCCCACCCAGCCAGCCACCAAAAAATGAGCCGACCTGATGGGTAAAAAATACGATGCCACTGAGCATGGTTAAGTATTTTACCCCAAACATATTGGCAACAATTCCATTGGTTAAAGGAACGGTTGAAAGCCAGAGTATCCCCATAATGATGCCGAAAGCATATACTGTCCAGATGCTCAGAGGCAGTATAAGAAATGCAATAATGGTCACTCCTCTTAAGCCATATAACCCCATTAACAAATGGGGTTTTGAATATTTATCACCTAGCCAACCTGCTGCATATGTCCCTACAATATTAAAGAGTCCAACCAAGGCGAGAAACATTGTACCCGTCGAAGCATCAAAGCCATGATCAATCAGATAGCCAGGCAGGTGAATACCTAGGAACACCACTTGGAAGCCACAGACCAAGAAACCAAAGGCAAGCCACAGAAATGGTTTGTGATGAAAGGCAATCTTTAAAATTTGCTTAAAGGTTAAGCTTGGTTGGAGTGCCTGCTTGACTGCGTTTGGTGGCGCATACATTGGTGCTTTCAGCATCCATGCCAATGGAATAATCAATACAATCAAGACTGCCGTAATGACCAGTGCAGAAGACCATCCAAAATTTTTAATGAGTAGGAGGGTGGTGGGCAACATGATAAATTGCCCGAATGAACCTGCAGCACTTGCGATCCCCATTGCCATACTGCGTTTGCTTGGATGAGCAGCACGCCCTACTGCTGAGAGGAGTACTGAAAATGATGTTGCGGAGAGAGCTAGGCCAATGATTAAGCCCACACTGAAGTCAAGCAGAAGTGCATTTGAACTGACTGACATTAACAACAGGCCAATCGTATAAAGTACACCTCCCACAGCAACAATTTTTTTACTGCCGTATTTGTCCGCAAGCGCGCCTGTGAAGGGTTGTACGGCACCCCAAAGCAAGTTTTGCATGGCGATCGCTAGACTAAAAACCTGATGGCTCCAGTTGAATTCATGGCTCATGGGGACCAGATAGAGACCAAAACCATGACGCACACCCAAAGAAAGCGCCAAGATGAAGGCACTTCCAATGAGCATATAAATGAGGGGTTTAGAAAAGCGAGTGTCGTCCTGTAACGCTGTCATAAGTCATCCATTGAATCATCATGTGAGAATTGTAGAGGATTCAATGGCACTTAGCGATAGAATAAAAATTTATCAATCGATAAATTTTAGTGATCAATCTGCTTGCTATTCGGGAATTGATCTTGACTCATGGATTGAATGATTTTCAATAAAAACATATCCATCTCGAATGCGCATCAAGTATTAAAAACGGTAACCAACGCCAAGATAAGTAATCAGTGGGTCAATATCGATTTTAGTCTTGGCCGTAACAAGCTCTTTATTGGTATTTGAGTTTGAAATGGTAATGGTGGCATCGCTACTCATGGGTGCATAAGTCACAGAACCTACGCCAAACCAACGATCATTAAAGTCATAGGTTGCACCCAATGTCGCCATAGGTGCCCACGCATCATCTGCTTTGACTTTGACTACAGGATTTGCTGAAGAGGTTTTACCATCAAGTGCAGCACCTGCTTGTCCATCCAGTACATTCTGGATCATATGACCTGCTGCAATCAAATCATCTTTTACACCATTATCAACTTTTAAATGAGTAAAATGTGCATACATCACCCCGACACCGAGATAAGGGCGAAATTTATTTACACCGGATTTACCAAATTGATAGTGTAATTCTGCCGCCGGTAACCATGCAGTTGCTGATGCTGCTTTGGAATGCTTGGATAAATCGGTAATCGGTATATCTTTTTGCAAGTCTATACTTCCGAGTGGGGTCGAATCTTTGCCGGTTAAAGGTGCATAGATCTGACCTTTACCCTCAATCTCGACTTTAGGTGGAATACCTGCTTTAAACTCTAGAGAAATATTGTCTGTAAAGTAATAGTTGCCCATCAAACCGAAAGTATCAACATCTTTTGCTGTCAAGCCTGTACCTTCAGCAGTCCAACTCGATAAGCCATTGACAGTTGCTGTACCTGTTAAAGCGCCAGGAATGGTGTTACCTAAAAGACCGATTGCGCCATATAGAAAAGGATTTGACTCCTTAACAGCCGCATCTAGAACAGCTTTTTTAGAAATATCTCCTACTTTTGACTGGGTTCCTTCTGCAACGGCTGTGTTCACTTTGATCGGATTGCCATTGCCTTGTGGCATTGCATGCAACCAGCCTGCCGAAACAGAAAAACGTTTAAATCCATCACCATCTTTCAAACTAAAATAAGGCGAATCCGCATGGGTCAGTATAGGTAAAGCCATACATGTGGTCATCATGCAAAGTAATGATTTCTTCATAGAATTGGACTCCATGTCCGCAATTGATACTAATTTTTATGTATTTTTATTATGAGGATTTTTTGCTATTTTTGAATGTTGCTTTTGCAAGGTCTTTTTTTTAGTGAATGTTCTTTTTTTAATATTTTATTTATCAGGGACTTAAAAATGTGGCATCTATGTAATTATGTTAATATTAAATTACATTGTAAAAATGGAAGGTTTTTACAGTAAAAAATAAGTTAAAACATAAGCTTGTTTATAACAAAAAAAGCAGTTCATAAAAAAAGGCCATATCAATATGACCTTTTAATAATTTGCCCCCGTCAGAGGAGTCAATGACTTATTTATTTCTGAAAGCGAGACAAATCTTCTTCAGGACGCGCAGTTAAAACTTCTACACCGTCTTTCGTCACCAAAAGGGTGTGTTCATATTGAGCGGAAAGGCTATGATCCTTGGTTACAACAGTCCATTTGTCACCCATTAGACGTGTCTGCCAAACACCTGCATTGACCATCGGTTCAATGGTAAACGTCATACCTTCTTCGAGAATCATGCCAGAATTGGGTTGCCCATAGTGTAGAACCTGTGGTTCGTCATGGAACACGGTACCAATCCCATGACCACAATATTCACGAACAACGCTAAAACGTTCTGACTCTACGTATTTTTGAATCGCAGCGCCAATATCCCCAATTGTAGAGCCTGGTTTGACGGTTGCCATACCACGATACATCGCTTCCTGCGCAACTTTACATAAACGGTGTGCAATAATTGAAGTTTCGCCACCGACGATATACATCATGTTGGTGTCGCCATGGTAGCCATCTTTAATCACGGTGACATCGATATTGAGAATATCGCCTTTTTTCAGGATCTTACTTTCAGATGGAATACCGTGGCATACCACGTGATTGACAGAAGTACAGATCACATGTTGGAAAGCAGGTCGACCTGGTGCAGCACCATAACCCAGACATGCAGGTATAGCGTCTTGTGTGTTGACAATATAGTCATGACAAATCGTATCCAACTCAAGTGTACTGACACCTGGTTTGATATGCGGTTTGATCATATCCAAAACTTCTGCAGCCAATCGACCTGCAACACGCATCTTCTCAATTTCATCTGCGGTTTTGATTAATCGACGGGGTGCTTCGTAAGTACTGTTCATGATCTTTAAAAACTTTTGGAAATTTGTATGTGACTATGGTATAAATAGCCGCCCAATTTATCAAATGCTTTCTGTGACTTTCTTTATGAATCGTTTATGGAAATTTTGATAAGGGTAATTTAAAAATCCGCACATATGTCGTCACATTACTCTGGGTGCCTGAAAGGGTGGAGAATGCGGACATATGGAGGCCTAACCCAAACTTTTAAGGTAAAGAAAATGGCAGATTACAACGTAAGCATGCGCGACCTTCTTCAAGCTGGTGCGCACTTTGGTCACCAAACTCGCTTCTGGAACCCAAAAATGCGTCAATACATTTTTGGTGCGCGTAACCGCATTCACATCATCAACCTTGAGCATACTGTTCCTGCGTTAAATGATGCTTTGAATTTTGTTAACAATCTAGCAAGCAAAAAGAACAAAGTATTGTTCGTTGGTACAAAACGTGCTGCTTCTAACATCATTCGTGAGCAAGCTCAACGCGCTGGTCAACCTTATGTAGATCACCGCTGGTTGGGTGGTATGTTGACTAACTGGAAAACTCTTCGTCAGTCAATCAACCGTTTGAAAGATCTTCAAACTCAATCACAAGATGGTACTTTTGCTAAACTTACTAAACGTGAAGCATTAGAACGTACTCGTGAAATGGAAAAACTTGAACGCTCTTTAGGCGGTGTTAAGAACATGGGTGGTTTACCTGACGCATTGTTCATCATCGACGTTGATCACGAAGCGATTGCAATTAAAGAAGCTAAAAACCTGGGTATTCCAGTAATCGGTATCGTTGATACAAACTCTAACCCAGATAACGTAGATTTCGTTATTCCTGGTAACGATGATGCGATCCGTGCTGTTACACTTTATGCTTCTGCAATGGCTGATGCGATTATTGCTGGTAAAGAATACGCTCAAACTCAAGCAAATGCTCAAGCTAAAGGCGAAGAAGCTGCGAAAGAAGCTCCTGAGGCTTAATGCGTTTTGACGCAAGCTTGTCATTTTTGCGATTTAAAATGATGACAAATTGAGCGTCGATAAAGCAAAGCGGCCCAGAGAAACCTTTGGGCCGTTTTTGTTGAACAGATTCATATTCTACCGTATTTAGGAGAACAACATGACTGCAGTTACTGCGAGCATGGTAAAAGAATTACGTGACCGTACTGGTCTTGCAATGATGGAATGCAAAAAAGCATTAACAGAAGCAGACGGTGACATCGAATTAGCGATTGATAACCTTCGTAAATCAGGTCAAGCAAAAGCAGCTAAAAAAGCGGGCAACATTGCTGCTGATGGTGCAATCACGATTGCTCAAGAAGGTAACAAGGCAATTCTTTTAGAAGTAAACTGTCAAACTGACTTCGTTGCGAAAGACGAAAACTTTGCGGGTTTCTCTGCTAAAGTTGCTGCTGCTGCACTTGCTGCTGGTGTAACTGATGCTGCTCAAATTGCTGAATTGAAACTTGAAGACGGTTCAACTGTTGAAGAAGCACGTATTGCGCTTGTTCAAAAAATCGGTGAAAACATTCAGGTTCGTCGTGCTGCAATTGTAGAAGGTGAAAACCTTGCAGTTTACAAACACGGTTTAAAAATTGGTGTTGTAGTTTCTTACACAGGTTCTGCTGAAACTGGTAAAGGTATTGCAATGCACGTTGCTGCATTCAACCCAGTTGCTGTAACTGCTGAAGACGTTTCTGCTGATCTTATCGCGAAAGAGAAAGAAATTGCAGAAGCTAAAGCAATTGAATCTGGTAAACCAGCTAACATCGTTGAAAAAATGGTGACTGGTTCAGTAGAAAAATACTTGAATGAAGTTGTTCTTGAGCGTCAACAATACGTTATCGACAACGATAAAAAAGTTGCTGAAGTATTGAAAGCGACTGCAACAACTGTAGCTCAATTCGTTCGCTTTGAAGTAGGTGAAGGTATTGAGAAAAAAGCTGAAATGAGCTTTGCTGAAGAAGTTGCTGCTGCTCAGGCTGCTGCTAAATAATTTTACTTTTTGAGTATAATTATTGAAAACCCCTCATTTGAGGGGTTTTTTATTGTTATTGATTTTATTGAAGAATCAAGTTAAAGAAAAATCAATAAAATGATTCTGTTCAAATCATGGGTGTTATTCTTTTATAATCTCTTCTATTCATATTGCTTAGACTGAAATTTAATGGCAAACAAAACTCAACTTGGTATGGCTGCTGCAGTCGCAGTGATCGTCGCGGCTTATTTTGGCATTGATCTCAATCAAGAAAACAAGGCATCAACACAGCAAGCTCCAGTTCATTCCCAAGATCAGAATAACCGAGCTTCACAATTTGATTCCAAATCAACTGATCATTCACAGTTTCAAAACACTCAGTCAAACAACAGTCAAAACCAGCAGGGTTTAACAGTTATTCGTCAGGCTTATGATGGGAAGTTAAGCAATGTTCAAGTGCAGTCCGTAGGGAGAGTAAAAGCAATATTACGTGATGATACTGAAGGTTCACGACATCAAAAATTCATTCTTTCACTGGATAACGGTTTAACTGTCTTGGTCGCACATAATATTGATTTAGCGCCACGAATTGACCATTTACGTAAAGGGGATCGTGTTGAGTTTTTTGGCGAATATGAATACAGCAATCAAGGTGGAGTGATTCATTGGACACATCATGATCCTAGTCGCCGTCATGAAGATGGTTGGTTAAAGCATGATGGAAAAACCTATCAATAAACAATGCCTTGTCCATTCAATACGATAAAATTGAGTTGTTTGTAGTTTTAAAGTGGTTTAGACAGCAATTTTGTTCTATACCTTGTGGTCAATCGTGCTATTTTTAAGCCATCACAAGACGTTCGAATTCAAAACATGCAGGAGTGGGCAAACTATTTCCACCTTAAAGAATTAGGTGGATTGGAGTTGTTGAAAGCACAGTATCACCATAAGCAATTTTCAAAGCATGTGCATGAAGGTTATTGTATCGGCGTGATTGAAGATGGTGCGCAAAGTTTTTATCGAACAGGACAGCTACATACCGCTCCGAAAGGAGACATTATTTTAGTCAATGCAGATGAAATTCATACGGGGTCATCTGCGGTTGAGTCGGGGTGGAAATACCGGGCAATTTATCCAACGCCTGAAATGTTGCTGGATGCAGGGCAGGACTTTTTTAGTGTCAGAAACAGTGTACCCTGGTTTCCTCATGCAGTGGTTCATGATGTAGGTTTAGCTCAACAATTTACCTTACTTTTTGATTTGCTAGAACAAAAAGAAAATGCTTTACTCAAGGAAAGCATGTATTTATCGACTTTGGCTCGTTTGATCAGTCGTTATGGTCGAGCAAAATTAACACCAGCAGAATTGCCTGAAGCGCAACGTAAAGTTGAAATTGTCAAAGATTTATTAAGTGCCTTTCCGGAGCGTGATTATTCATTAACTGATTTGGCTGCAACCGTGGGACTGAGTCCTTGGCATTTTTTAAGAGAATTTAAAAAGCATACGGGTTTACCTCCACATAGTTGGCTTGTTCAAGTACGGTTATTAAAAGCACGGCAATTATTAAAGCAAGGCCACAGTATTGCCATGACAGCACAAAACTGTGGTTTTTCAGATCAAAGCCATTTTAACCGACATTTTAAAAAGGCGATGGGCGTTACCCCTGCGCAATATTTAAGCACTCTAAATATTTAACCTACTTTAGCTGTTTCCATTCTTCAAAATAGAGTCTTTGCACAGCAATTTTATTCAAGCTGTGGTCCATGTTTTTAAAGATACTCATCTCATTCGTAGTTTTGGATTTAAGTAATGAGTCATCAATTTGAATCTTGTCGTGCCGGCACTCAATCGAAATCTGATTTGAATAAAAAAGCATTTTTACGAGGTGTTGTTGATATTTTACCTTTATCAATCGCTGTATTGCCTTGGGGAATTTTGGCGGGTTCAATGGCGATTAATGCAGGATTGAGCTTTGCTCAAGCATTTTCAATGTCAGCTGTTGTATTTGCTGGAGCTGCTCAACTGGTCAGTTTAGGGCTGGTTATGGCAGGTGCTTCGGTTTGGACGATTTTTATTACGGTGTTCTTCTTAACCAGTCAGCATTTGATTTATGCACTCAACTTCCGTAAAGACGTTACTCAATTTTCTTTTAAACAAAGACTGCTGATCGGATTTCTTTTAACTGATGAATTATTTGCAGTGGGTATTGGGGAAAATAAGCAACGAACCTTTGCTTATCTATTTGGTGCAGGTTTATGTTTTTATTTGGCATGGTGTCTATTTAGCCTTTTTGGAATCTTACTGGCACAGTCGATACCGAATTTAGAAAATTTGCATCTCGATTTTTCCATTGCTGCCGTATTTATTTTAATCATTGTGCCCATGATTAAAAACAAGGCAACCTTGATTGGAGTGATCTTTACCTTAGTCTTTGCCTGTATCTTTAAATATCTTCAATTTGAGGGGGGCATCGTATTGTCAGGTATTTTAGGAATGTTGAGTGCGATGTGTGCAGCAAAGATGATCAAAGTTACACGCGTGGGAGTTTAAAAATGACATGGTCTTTACTGTTGAGTTTAGCGCTTATTGTATTTCTGAATCGCTACTTTTTTCTGGAGCCTAAAATCGCATTTAAATTACCCCACTGGATTGAAAATATGTTGCAGTATTCGGCACCATGTTTACTTACAGCCATATGTGCACCGATTGTATTCTTTGATGGTCAGCAATTACGTAATTTGCCTTTGGATGCCTATTTTTTAACGGCAATCATATGTGTGTTTCTGGCACTGATTTCTCAAAAAATCTTGGTTAATCTGGGACTCAGCTTATTGTGTTTTTACGGCTTATTTTATTTATTAAATTGACCGTAAATTGAAAATAAAAGGAGGGAAAAGCCCATATGAAATTTTCCCTCAATATATGCTCGTTAAAAAGCCAGTTTTTGGCGTGTTTTCCATCTTGGCAGTACTTTGGCGAGATAGGCATCCATGCACCATACAGGTCCAATCAAGAGAAATTGGAGATCTTTAAAAAATGACGGTTTTTTGCCCTCGACCTTGTGTCCATAAAACTGCCCAATCCATGCCAAAATAAACATGCCAATGTAAAAGCCTACACCCACAGGAAGTAGATAGATCACCCATGCCATGACTGCAATCAAAGCAGTCATGGCGACAGCAAGCACAATATCTAAGCGGGCATAGAAAACCAGTGTAAGCACTAAGAGAAGCGCTGTAAGCAAGGCACTAAAATGTGCAAGAATTCCGATGATGGCAAATAAAATCGCAGGAACACAGACCCAATGAATGGCTTTATTGGTCTTGTTCTGATGGCTTTCACTATATTCATCAAACCATTCCGTAATATTTTTCATCTGGCTCTCCATGCAGGTGGTTGGCTTATTTTTAGATCAATTTTAATTTAATGAAAATAATATAATTCAGAATTGGTTTTCGGTCAAAATCCTCGCGATAAACTGAATTCTCATCGCTTTGATGAGCTAGCTTAATGCGTGCTTTGATAGAAGTTCAGCATATCACGTGCCCATGTTTGGTGCTGTGGTTTGAGCATGACTTTAATTTCTTGAAAGTTGGTGATGTCACTACCATCACTTTCATCAACATAATAGGCAATACCATGTGTATGAGCAGCATGGTCTGGAATCTGATAACTAAAGTAAACTTTATTTTTATTTACCCTGACAATTTTCAGTAGATGGTTTCTGTCATCGATTGCTCCAAACTCATTGGCTAAACTGAGTTTTCGAACATTTGGAAAATATAAGCTGGCACTGTGCATGGCACAGCCAACGCAGGCAGACGAATTGTAAATAGTGATGGCTTCATCTTTTTGCGGACTTGCAAGTACTGCATAAGCAACACCAGAAGGTCCGAGATCTGTACTGATGACTTGCCATGAGATTGGAACAAGCACAGGACCTATACCGGGCAATAGGATGATTTTGAAATTTTTAGCCTCAACTGTCGATAATTTATAATTAAATTGGCATTTCACTGCTTGGGAGCTGTTGCGCTTACATACGGAATCGTCTTGATAAAATCCTGTATCGTTAAAAGGATTGGGAATGACCGCAATATATGTGTCTACAGCAACATGATGACTCAGTGTGGTCGCAGGAAGCTTTTCGAGATGATGTTGCTGAGGTGAGGCTTTATTGTTTTTCAACACTGGGAAAGTGGGTTCAAATACAGAAACATCGCCATATGCCAAACCACTGAATAGGCATAAGGTCATCAATAAAATTTTTTGCTTGAGCATGATTTAACCTTGTGGATGCTTACTGGGTTCGTTGATAAATCAATTGACCTTCTTTATAGGTTGCCAGTATTTTGATGTCTTTAATCTTTTGGGATGGAACTTTTAAAGGGTCTTGATCTAAAAGTACCAGATCAGCCAATTTCCCTTGCTCTAAGGTACCTTTATTCTTTTCTTCAAAGTACTGGTATGCAGCCCAATCGGTCACTGATTTTAAGGCAATATAGGGGCTGATCTTTTGATCCTCACCTAAAACATCTCCTGAGCGAGTCGTTCGGTTCACTGTAGTATCAATCACCATCATATTCTTGGGTGGAATAACAGGTGCATCATGATGTTCTGTAAAAATCATATTCTTGCGTAAAGCAGAGCCTGTTGGAGAAATTCGGTTGGCACGTGCTGTACCCAGTGTTTCATGTTTGTGCCAATCACCCCAATAGTAGGTATGTAGTGAAAAGAACGATGGAATCAGCCCAAGTCTTTTGGCTTGATCTAATTGATCTTCACGCATGGTTTGCGCATGAATGATGACATTGCGGCGGTCTGCGGCACCATATTGGTCATTTGCTTTTTCAATGGTCGTTAAATATTGATCGATTGCTGCATCACCATTGGCATGGGCAAGAATCTGCCAGTGATTCTGATAAGCAAGATTAATGGCATCTTGCACCTGCTTGATGTCAGGATAAGCCGGATAACCACGATAATCTTTGCTTTTGCCTTCAGGTGGAACAAGATAAGGCTGAGTTAGCCATGCAGTTTTGCCTTGAGGGGAACCATCTAGACTGATTTTTACCCCTCCAATTCTAAAATGGTTCTGATAATTTAGACTGCTGCCATTTTTAAGCATGTAGTTTTTTTCATTCATGATGTCTGGATATACCACAACATCAATATTTAATTGGTTAATGGCAGCAAAACTTCGCCATAACTCTGCTGTACCCTGATCGGCACGACCTTCTTGTACGGTGGTATAGCCATTTTTGATATAGGTATTGAGCGCTGTTTTCGCCATATTCTGCATAATCTCAGGTGGAACATGACTAAATGCAGTCATCATTGCCGAGAAAACGGCAGCCTCTTCAAGTACACCATTGGGCTCTTGAGAATTTGCTTTACGACGAATAATTCCACCAGTGGGATTGGGCGTGTTTTTATTGATATTTAAAACTTCAAGCGCCTTATGATTGACTGAGGCTAAATGTCCAGATTGGTGTAAAACAATAATGGGATGTTGAGTCGAAACCAAGTCTAAATCATCAGCGGTGGGGTGGCGCTTTTCATTCAGTTGGGCATCATCATAACCATTGCCAATAATCCAGCCTGCGGTTGCTTTAATAAATTCAGGATTGTTTTGCTGCCACAAGGAAAGTTCATGAATCAGCGATGGAATATCTGATACATTGCCATCAGGTGAGGGGTAGAGATTGGCAACGGTTTGCTGTAAACCCACACTGTTTAAATGGCTATGAGCATCAATAAAACCAGGCAGTAAGGTGTGGTGTTTTAAGTCAATTTCTTGGGTATTTTTTTGTTTAAATTTCTGCGCTTGTTTTAAATCACCTGCAAAGACAATTTTCCCATCTTTGACAAACAAGGCTTCTACATAATGCGGTGACATCCCTTGCATCGTTAGAATTGAACCGCCATAGAAAAGTGTACTGGCTTGAGAAAGAGAAGTCGTTATGTTTTGAGATTTTGTAGGAGCTGATGGGGGGAGATTGGCGCAACCACTGAGCATGCCAAAGCTACTGATGCAGATAATGGGCGCAATAAATCGAACACGTTGGGATGGATTACGTTGCAACATTGTGAATCGCCCTCATTTTTGTATTGTTAGAATTAAATGTTCATCGCTACAATTGAATTCAAAATAGCGTATTGAATAGAAATTAAATTAACAAAGATTTTGTGCCAAGTATAGAAATGATGTTTACTTTTCACATATTTAAACTGAACTAAGCTTTGATTTTTATCAGGATAGCTGAGGGAGTGCTCCAGACTAAATCAATCTTTTTCTAAAATAAAGGATACCCAGCAAGGCAAATGCTAAGCCGATAAAGGATGGTGCATAGCCAAAAGGTGTTGCTAGTAGACCAACGATGACTGCTCCAGCAACAGCGCCACCATAATTAAAAATATTGACCCGAGCAATAATTTCATCTCGTCGATTTTCATCTAAACGCCCCGCAGCGGAAAAGGTGAGTGGAACGAGTGCACCTACGGCGACACCTGCCAGTGCAAAACCAATAATCACTGTAATAAGTGAATGACTTATTCCCGATAGTGCACATCCGAATGCCCCAATCAGGATTGTCACCAAAGCAATCCATGTGGCTGTTTTAAATTGCAGTACATAATCCAGACTTAACCGCGTCAGTAATATTCCGATTTGATAGGCTGCATAACCTAAAGGGGCAATGGTTGCTGAACTTGCTAAAACATCTTTAAGGTAAATGGAACTCCATGTGCTGATTGCGGAGTCGACAGTAAATACAATCAGAATCATTAGCCCAAAAATGAGCAATTGTTGATATGGAATTGCTGGTTTTTCTTGCGGAGGTGATTCAGCACTTTGTTTTTGATTAAATAAACAGTTTCTTGACAATTGTGAGCTGATTAATGCAATGACCACTGCAATGCATAATGCTGCTGTGGCGCCCAGTGTTGTCGAAACAGTCGCTGACATAATCAATGCACCTAAAAATGCAGCTGCTGTATAACAAGCGAAGAAACCCCCAAATACACTTTTACCGAGTCGCTGTTCCATCATCACCGCTTGCATATTAAGTGCTGCATCTAAACAGCCTAGTCCAAGTCCATAAACGAAGAAGCTTGCAATCATAAGCAATATATTTGGACTAAATGCAGCAACAGCTATTCCAATCGCTTCAAAAATAAAACCCGTCACAATCGCAACGCGTGATCCAAGCTTGACTGCTATACGATCGGCTAAAATCGAACCAAGTGCTGCTGCTATGCATACCCCAAGGATAATGAGTGACAATAGATCATCTGAAAGTATGAATCGACTCTTAATGGTCGGAAGTGCAGTCATGACTGTCGCATAGCCAAGCCCTTGTGTAGCAAAACCGAGTGCAATCACTTTTTGTGTTTTACTGAGCGTGAGATTGTCCAAATGCTGGATAATGCTGTTTTGATCCATGCCTAACTCATTCCCTTCATTTATTGATTTTAGTTTTAGATGGCTATTTGATACTTCCTGTATCGGGCTGGTGTTATTTTGATTTGAAATAAATTTAATGAAAAGGGGGATAGCTGAAAAAAATAAGGGGGCAATTCGGACATCAATATTTTCAATCGGCAAATAAAAAGCCACTTAAAAGTGGCTTTTGTTAAATGCATGCAGTGATTTTACGAGTTTGGACCATCTACGCGTTCAATGTTAACGCGTGCTGTTCCTGAATTTGTAATACCTAAACGCTTTGCAGCGCCATAAGAGAGATCAAGTACACGGTTACCGTGGAATGGACCACGATCGTTGACTTTAACCACAACACTTTTACCATTGTCTTTATTGGTTACACGAATAAAGCAATTTAACGGCAGGCTACGATGAGCGGCTGTGAGATCATTCATATCGAATGTATCTCCGCTTGCCGTTTTACGACCATGGAACTGACGACCGTACCAAGATGCAACACCAGTTTGACTAAATTTGCGAACTGTATTAGAAGCAACTTCATTAAGTTTATCAATTACTGAAGGCTCATCTTCAGGAACTTGAATCTTTGCTGCAATAGTTTGACGACGGACTTGATCGCCAGAACGTTCAGTAATTGACAAACTGTTTAGGTTTGAAAAATGAGAATTAAAATTTGTTGAATCTTTGCTAATCACACGAGAAGCAAGACTCGAACTATCCGAATCATTATTTAAAAATGATGACTGAACCATTTCTGAGTTGACTTGCGTCATACCCAGACCCATGGTCAGGGCCATCACATATTTGAGTGAAGCATGCATCGTTTAACTCCTTGGAACCTCAATTCTAACTTTCTAAGTCGCTGAAAATTAACCATAGAGGTCTGTAAATTCACTTTTGCAACTGCATTTAACGGAAAGGATAATATTCAAGCTGTATTAAACGTGTCTAGCATTATTTAAGAAACCGTTACAAAAAGGACAAATTCTTACAGGTTTTGATTAAAAAATAATCAATATTGTAACAAGATATTTAAAAAGTATATAATGTGATCAAATTAACAAAAATATTTCTTGACTTATTTGCTTAATGCGAAATTGCAAGCCTTACCGACTTACAATTTCAGTGCCTAAAAGCCATAAAGCAGTGGCGTACATACGGCTTCTATTATATGTGGTTATTACTTGAAAATTAGGATAAGTAATATAATAAATAGGACCATTACTGTCTTGTAATTGAATAATATTGACCAAATCTAAATCATCAATTTTAACGATTGGATTTAATGGAGAAATCCCTAAATTTTTAAGCGAACCATATGGAACAGGTTGCGTTAAATCTTTGGCAATAATGGCATCAGGGTTATTTCCTGTATAACGTGCTAAAAATGCAATCGGTTGATCTCGTTGCCAACCATGCTGAGCGAGATAATTGGCAATCGAACCAATCGCATCAACAGCAGAATTACGTAAGTCGACATGTCCATTTCCATCATAATCCACACCAAACTTAGACACATTGCTTGGCATAAATTGTGGATAACCTACAGCACCTGCATAGGAGCCGACAATCGAGTTGGTTGGCACACCATCTTTATATGACCATGCAATGAGGGCACCGAGTTCATCCTGAAAATATTGAGCACGGCGAGGATAACCAAAACCCAGTGTTGCAAGCGCATCACGGGTGATGAATGAGCCCTTATTCGAGCCATAACCTGTTTCCACTCCAAGAATGCCCAGAATGATCGCTTGAGGCACACCAAACTGCTGTTCTGCACGGTTTAATGTATCTGCATACTGTTGTTTGAAGCGCACGCCACGTTGAATAGTGCCTTCAGCTAAAAAATTCGTCTTGTATTGATACCATGGCTTACTTTCACCTGGACGTTCCATAATGCTGATGATATTCGGCAAATTGCGTGAACCATTCATTGCCCAATCAATTTGTTCAGCACTTAAGCCGTAAGTTTGCATGGTTTTGGTTTTAAAATTATTGTATTCAGGGTTACTTGCAAAGTCATTGGCTTGACAAAAGCTGGTCAGTGAAAAAGCAGCCGCACAAAAAGTGATGTTTTTAACCTTTTGTAAAAGCCTAAAAGTAAACATAGGTTATATTTCCTAATTATTTATGATAAAAAATTATCGATGCGTATGTATCGACATCACAATGCCAAAAGTAGCCATTAAAGTAATAATTGCAGTTCCACCATAACTCATAAAAGGAAGTGGCACACCGACTACAGGTAAAATACCACTGACCATGCCTGCATTTACAAATACATAAACAAAAAATGACAAAGCAAAAGCACCGGCGACCAAACGTCCAAAATTATGGAAACACTGTAAACTCATTTGAAAGGTTCTAAAAATAATACAAAAGTAAATGGTAATTAAAAGCAAGATACCGATCAGCCCAAACTCTTCAGAAAATGCGGCGATGATAAAGTCAGTATGACCTTCTGGTAAAAAGTGTAAATGTGATTGCGTCCCTTCCAGGTAGCCTTTGCCCATAAAACCGCCTGAGCCAATTGCCGTCTTAGACTGAATAATGTTCCAACCCGTGCCTAAGGCATCAGCTTCAGGATTGAATAAAGTGAGAACACGCTGTCGTTGGTAATCATGTAATAGAAATTCCCAAGCCACTGGAATCACCACAGCAGCAGCACTGATCGCCCCTAAAATCATTTTCCATGAAAGCCCACTGAGAAAGAGTACGAAAATCCCACTGGCTAGGATCAAAAGTGATGTTCCCAGGTCGGGCTGTTCAGCGATCAGAATAAAAGGAATGCCAATCATCAATAAGGATAAAATTACGTTTTTAAAATTAGGCGGTAGAGGATTGCGTGACAAAAACCAAGCAATCATTAATGGCATACCAATTTTTAAGAATTCACTGGGTTGTACACTACCGAAGCCAGGGATACCAATCCAACGTTGTGCCCCCATGCGGACTTCACCAAATAACTTAACTGCAACCAGACATACCAAACCAAAAAGATAAAAATAAGGTGCAAATGCTTGATAAACTTTGGGAGGGACTTGAGCTAAGCTGCACATCACCAAGAAACCGATGCCGAAACTCATTGCTTGTTTGGAAACCAATCCCATATCCTGCGCAGATGCACTGTAAAGCACAGTTAAACCCAGTAGTGCGTTTAGAATGAGAAATAGACACAACCAAGGGTCAATATGTAGTCTTTGCCAACGAGAAGGGAGCGTGGCGGTGCTTAAACCATCACGAGGGGAATGTCGTAAAAATTTATATTGAGAGCTTGGTGCCATTGGTCTATTTTGTGCAAAAATATGTTTTGCGCATGCTACCACAATCCCCTCCGAAGGCAATGAATATCAATACTTCGCAACAAAATTATGTTTAACTTATTGAGCTGATTTTGATGATTAAGGTTATAAATTTAAAAATTAATCTGGCGATCTATGCAGTGACATTACGATATATTCAATAATTTTCAAAAATACCCCAAATGATAAATTTATAATTATGATTAATATTTTGAATTTATTGGAAAATAATAAATTGAGCATGTGAAAAAAATGCCCTTAATTGAAAGAGCATTTCTACATTAAAAAAATCAATTAAATTTTATGGATCAATTAAAAAATAAAGTGTCATAATATTCTGCAACTGCTGCAATTTCATCCTTATTTAAATTGGGAATCAATTTATCAATTGCGATATGTACTGCTTTGCCTACAGCCGCTGCCCCTATGTCTGCTGCTTTACGTTTAATCATCCCTAAATCTAGGGTTTTGTTAAAGTCGCGCATAAAGTGGTTGGTGGTTGCATCTGCAAACTGTTTAAATTGCTCTGCTAAAACTTCACGGTTGACATCGCCATTGGCTTGAACTTCCGCAAAACTATTTTTCAGGTTAGTGACCAAGTTAGCATCTAAGTTGACCCCAACACGATATTGACCTTGTGGATCTTTAAACAGACTGCGTTCTGAAAAATCTACAGACTGACGAACCACATCGTTGTCTGCCTTACTTAACAACTGTTTAAGTAGTACAGCAACGGTTGATTTGACGTAACCCGCAAGTTTTTCAGCAGTGTCTCGTTTGTCACTTGCAGGGAAGCGACGAACAAGTTCAATCAAAAGCGTATCAATGATTTCTTCATTGATAAGTAAAGCTGTTTGATCGCGTAAAGGATAGAGTGGTTCGTTAGAGTTTTTTTTCTCAATACCAGTCTGAATGTTCTTTAATAGTTCTTCAGATGGTACAAAACCAAAAAAAGGCATGTGTTCAACCTCAATGTTTATTGTCGCGCCAATCGAATTGGGCTTGGCATCCATGATTCATCAGATACACGACAAGGGTTAATATCTAAACCACCACGTCGTGTATATGTTGCATAAACCATCAGCTTTTCCGGTTTTAAATTTTGCCAAATATCGGCAAAGATTTGTTCCACGCATTGTTCGTGAAAACCGTTATGCTGACGATAGGAGATAATATAAGCTAAAATACTACGATAACAAGGTTTTTTACCTTGGTAACGGATAAAAACAGTTCCCCAGTCAGGTTGGCCCGTCACAGGGCAGTTACTTCTTAATAAGTGTGAAAATAGTTGAATTTCAATACTTTTATCTGTGTTTGAAGTCTCTTGATCAAAGCTCAAAAGACTGGCATCAGGGTGATTGACTAGGTGGTCAGGTTCTTGATCATCAATACAAATACCTGTTGGTTTTGTAATGTCTAGATCATCCACTTGAAACAGGGTCAATGTGACAGGTGCTTGTGCTGCTTGAGACAAATCTTTTTCAACAGTATCGATAAAAGCTTGATGGGAATTAAACTGAGTAAAGTTCATGCCATTAAAATACAGCTTGAGCGATTTCGATTCGATCAGATTTGGCGATGTAGCCGGGAGTGCAATACGCCCAATAGCAACTTGAGGAATTCCTTTCGCATTGAGCCAGGAAATTTCGAAAACATGCCACCAATCTTGACCTTGATATATGCCTTCAACTTCAGCATATTGTTCACGTGCTTGTGCACGTGAAATTGGAAAAAGAATTTCAGGTTGATAGGTGGTCGGGTAATTGGTTTCTTTACCCAATAAAGATTGTTCAACAGACATTATTCACGCATTCCTGAACCACGAGAAAGTAAATAGTACGCAATACCATAGAGTAAGCCACAGCAAAGTGTCACAATGATTAAAGACAAAGTAACATTGACATCGCTATGACCTAAAATTCCGAAACGGAAAGCATTGACCATATACACGATCGGGTTAACTAAAGAAAGATTTTGCCAAAATGGGCTTAAAGCACTGATCGAGTAAAATACCCCACCCAGATAAGTCAGGGGGGTTAAAACAAACGTGGGGATAATTGAAATATCATCAAAAGATTTTGCATATACCGCATTGATAAAGCCCCCTAAAGAGAACAGGAGCGAGGTCACAATCACAGTATATATGGTCACAAAAATATTATGTATATACAGGTCAGTGAAGAACATGCTCATTGCGGTGACAATCGCACCGACAAGTACGCCACGACAAACACCGCCGATTACATAGCCACATAAAACCATATGTAATGGAACAGGGCTCATGATAAGTTCTTCAATACTTTTTTGAAATTTAGCACTGAAAAAACTTGAGGATACGTTGGCATAACTGTTGGTAATCACAGCCATCATAATTAGACCAGGTACGATGAATTGCATATAGCTAAATCCACCCATTTGACCAATCCGCGAACCCACCAAATTACCAAAGATTACAAAGTATAAACTCATGGTAATTGCAGGTGGCAATAGGGTTTGTGGCCAGATCCGCATAAAGCGGCGAATTTCTTTTAAGACGAGTGTGTAGAGTGCAATTTGCAGTTGATTAAAATTCATTGTGCTGCTCCTTGCAGATTTTTCTCCACCATTTTGACAAACAGTTCTTCCAAGCGATTAGATTTATTACGCATGCTACGTACACGAATGCCTTGAGCTTCTAAAAGCTGGAATAAATCATTTAAAGCGTGTGCTTTGTCCATCGTGACTTCTAATGTCATAGGATCAATTAAATTAAATTTAACCCCAATGATATCAATGGTGATCGGCTCAATCGGATATTCCAAATCAAAAATAAATGATTCTTCACTGAGTTGATTTAAAAAAGCTTTCATCGAGGTATCTTCTTTAATTACACCACGGTCAATAATCGCGATTTGGCGACAAAGCATTTCAGCTTCTTCCAAATAGTGTGTGGTTAAAATAATAGAAGTGCCTTTTTCATTGATTTCAGTGAGGAAGTCCCACATTGAGCGACGCAGTTCGATGTCTACACCAGCAGTTGGCTCATCCAAGATTAAAAGTTTCGGTTCATGCATCATAGCGCGGGCAATCATTAAACGGCGTTTCATGCCTCCAGATAACATTCGACCTTGGGTATTGCGTTTTTCCCATAATCCGAGTTTTTCTAAATATTCTTCAGCACGTTTTTGTGCAATTTTTGGAGGAATACCGTAGTAGCCTGCCTGTGTCACTAAGATATCAAAGATCTTTTCAAATTGACCAAAGTTAAACTCTTGAGGCACGACACCCAGACATTGTTTTGCATTTGATGGATGGGTGTCTAAATTGTGTCCAAAAATTTCCACGGTTCCTGAAGTTTTACGTGTCAAGGAACTGATAATACCGATTGTTGTAGATTTACCCGCACCATTCGGTCCTAAAAGTGCGTAGAACTCTCCTTCTGGAACAGTTAGATTGATTCCTTTGAGTGCTTGGAATCCATTTCTATAGGTTTTCGATAAATCTCTTAACGTCAGGGCATCAGTCATGAAATTCTCACATGGTTTCAGGAGTGTGTATTGTGAGCGATCTTTTTGAATAAACCAAGTAAGTTAGACGGAATTCTGCCTTGCAATTATAGAACATTGTTTAAAGCATGATCATTAATGAAAAGAGTTGTTTTATAAATGCTTTACCTGATGGTTTTTTTTGTTATGATGTGCCATCTCAATTTAAGCGCCCATAGCTTAACTGGATAGAGTACAGGTTTCCGAAGCCTGTGGAGTGGGTTCGAGTCCCGCTGGGCGTACCATCTTGCTGTTCCTCCTTGTTCCAATTTGTCTCAAAACCCTTTATATTAAAAGCATTCGTAGAATTCATTGTCGCAGTTTGTCGCATGATGTACCGCCATTTCTCAAGTTTTTAACGGTACTTTATACGGTATACCGCAAAATCCAATAAAAATGTACCGTAAAAAATGGCTAAACTCGTTGTAAGTCTCACAGACTGAAACCTGATGCCAAGATAGATTTACAATGCATGTATTTTTGCTTTAGACAATCTTTTTTTGAAAGAGATGAGCATGACGAAGTGAGCTTAAAATAGAGTTACACGTATAATAGAGAACTATAATACATATGGTTTTATAAAGCTCCCAACAAAAAACGAGATTTAACAGCTCTTGAGTTTTGTTTCGAACCTACAATGTATACTTGAAGATCAGAATATATGACTTTTAACCTCATTATTCAGGTTGATAAAGTGATAAAAAATTATCAGAAAGTAAAGCCTTCTTTAAGACGATGAACCTACATCATTTTATTAACTATTGCTTAGGTAGCTACTTGGCATGAAGCCCCCAATATTAAAAGCAATAGAAAAATTATAAGTTACTCAATAAACCGACCTAAGATTGGTCAGTAAATAACTTTATCGGATTTTCTACCTATCGAATATTTTTTGTTCTATATTTTATCTTCACAATTATAAGGAAATTAGAATGAAAAAATTAACAATAGCTTTGCTGACAGGGTTAATGAGTGCGAGTGGATGGAGTGCTTGCACATACGACTTCAATGTCACACAGGCACAAATTGATACTTATAACTCTTCACATTCTAGAAAAAAAGAGTTGATGACAACTATCAATACATCAACTCAAGAAGGAATATCAGTAATAAAATTAATGGGTAATCCTACTATAGATCAAGTATTAGCTTCTGCTGCTACATTGAATGGGATTCCAGATAAGAATGTAGTGAATAATGGAACTATTGCCTTCGAGGCGGAAATTGACACTTCTCAGCTTCAAAACTTATTAACTGGATCAACCCAAGAAATACAACAAATGGGATTTGTAGTTGTTGGAAGTTCTGCATCTGGAATGGAATTAGGTATTCAGTTAGCTCAAGCTTTAGTAAATAATTCCCCACCATCAGCAAATGGGAACCAACTTGTAATTGTTGGGGGGAGTTACCAGACTACAAATGGGCAACCAGGATTTAAAGATATTGATCCAAGAAGTTTCTCAATTCAAGTTCCCTCAAATGGAAAAGTAAGATTTGGTGTTTATATTAATCAACAATCAAAACAACTTGGTTTTATTGTTAACGGTGTGAATTATGGGTATATGAACGTAACTGCTAATAACCCAATAACTAAAATTGGATTTTTTGCAGAGTCGCAATCTGCTCCAAATGCTAATTCGAAATTTATTGGCAAGCCTATAACTTTTAAATTAATCACAGATTCCACAAAAATGACCCAAACCTATCCAACAGGTACCAAAGACATCTGTGGGAATACTATTTAAAAGTTGAAATTCATTTAACCGCCTTCGGTTTTTTTACATCAAAAGCCCGCCTTTTATGCGGGCTTTTTTTATTGGTGGGAAAGTGAAATGAGAGAACAAACAAGCCGTTTAGTAATTGAAATCAGCTCTGAACAAGCTAAAAAGAATGCAGAGGATTAAAAAATTTAATGATGGCGAACAGGCTGGTGATTTATCTTCGAAACTTGGCAAATGTGCCTACAAAAGTATGGGTTATTCAATGTTAAAAGAGATTTGTCTAGCCGGATTGTGGTCGGGGGATGAGTCAAAATTTTTGTAAATCGTGTAATAAACCCACAATGACTGAAAAAAACATTGTCAATCATGTCATATAGGGAATAAAAGAGAGTTCTTTTCGTTGTCCGTATTTATTTTTTGATGGTGATTTTGCTTTGATCACAACGAAACTATTACAAGCAGAGACCCATGATGATGAAGCAGTTTGGATAACAACCAATGTTAATACGACATTTCAGCATTATTTTTAAGAATAATTGATCATAAAAGTACCCTTCAAATTAGCCTAAAAGTGTCTAATTTTCGGGGTACAGTCCATGAGTAGTTTTATTATTCAGGCTAAGCATGAACAATAAAAAATTGAATACCCTATACTTCACTTGAAAAAGTTTTGAGTTGATTATCCAAGAGATTATGATGAACCAGTTTTATGCTGCACTGTGGTTTGTTTCTGCTTATGGCTTGGCATATAGTCTGGTTCGCTAGACATTGCCAAATACAGGAAGGTAAAAAAGATAAAAGTTAAAATACCAACAATAGCAATGAATTTCCAAGCTAATGTCGTTGATTCTAGGTCATCAGATGAGGGCGTATTTTTCATATAAAATCTCAAAGAGAAAAAAGATAAATGAACATGCCTTATATCATAAAATTGATCGAAGTACTTTCTCAGAATATTAGTAAGCAGTTTCTATTCCTTAAAACAGCAACTTGGTTTTATTTATTGAGTATTGTTTAGTTTGGTTTTTATATAAAAGATCTTGAAAGATAAATGTACTAATTTGGACGAGTAAAATTATCTTAAATATCTACCTTAAGATCAAATATTATGAATATTGACTCAAAATTTGAGTTTCGCAATGAATTATCTTAAGATTCAAACTGATTAAAATATCATCATATAAATGATAGATCTTTCACAAAATAGTTCACGAACATGGATGAACCCATCATGGTTAAATATAACAGGCAGCAGATCATACATTTTTTTATACTTTTCATTTGTCTTTCAGTACTTTCAATTGTTTCTAGCCTTGCTAAGGCTGAAGGTAACTGTCCTCCAGGCTATTATCCAGTGGGTGGTCAGGGTGTACAAGGCTGTGCGCCGATTCCAAATTATGGTGGCGGAGGAGGGTATGCTGAGCCCAGCTATCGCTCACCAACGACAGAAGGTTATGTTGCAGCAGGAACAAATGGAGTAATTGGTGTTGCAACTGCAAAAATTTTCCGAGGAAAATTAGAAGAGAAAGCCTTACAAGATTGTGAAAAAAAAGGAGGCACAGGCTGTCAGATTTGGTTCACATATGATGACAATCATTGTGCAACAATTGGACAGGCTGAAGGAACCAATAGACTCTATCGAGCACGTACAACAGCTGGCGAAGTGAAAGATGTTATTCCAGTACTCGTTCCTGGAAGCAGAAAAGCTTTGGGACGCAAGAAAGTTGTAGATGCATGTCGTGCTGATGGTTTTCCAGAATCTCAATGTAAGATTATTTATCAAGATTGCCGGAGATTAAATCTGCCCTAATAGTTAAAATATATGGCTGAAAATGGATGTGTTTGGTAGGGGAGATAATCTAAACCTTACCCATCAAATTTTTTTCTCTATATTTTCATTTGCCTAAGAACATGGTTGGATCGAGTGAGACATTCAACGACACCACGAGATTTCAACCTTAAAAACACAATGGCAGCATTGCAAACTTAATCTTCATACACCTCTGCTAAGCCCTGAAAAACGTCTTAAATGAATAGCGCGGTATTATTTTTAGGAATCGCTTTAAAGCTTATGTTCATAAGTACTCTATTCGAGGCATTATGGTTTTCTTGTTAAAGCTTTCACTCAACATGGTCTTATTGAATAAGCAGAGTGCAAATCAATATACGCGTGTTGAATGATTCAAGGGAAATTATTGGATTATCTTGACTGCATAGAAATAGTTCGACATCGTGTAAATTAAAGCTAATTTTTACATTGTTCCATCTTGTAGGTATTGTAGATTAAATGATTTTAATAATTTAATCTATTGAAAATTATGATTTTAATTTATCTTGACTTATGATTGCTTAATATGGTTGTATTATACAACTATGTTGCGGTGCTGAGAGATGATTGCTCAAGATACAGTAGAGACTATTCGTAAATTCTCAAGAATTATGGTGAGAGAACTAGGGTTTATGAATCCAACCTTGGCAGCAACGACTTATTCAGCTTCTGCTGTACATGCTTTACTTGAAATAGAAAATCATAAAGAAATAACAGCGGCCGAGTTAAAACATTTATTAGGATTGGAAAAATCAAGCATTAGTCGAATGCTCAATAAGTTGAATGAAAGTGGTGAAATAAAAGAAGTACAGAAAGGTACTGATGCAAGATACAAGTCACTTCAGTTAACTGATCAAGGGCTTGATACTGTAAAGAAAATAAACAATTATGCTGATAAACAAGTGATGGATGCGTTAAATCACATCTTAATTTCTGATCAAAAAACAATTGCTCAAGGGCTTAAATTTTATGCAGAAGCTTTAGTGGCTTGTCATAAAGAAAAAGCTCTACAGTTAGGTCAAAATATTGAAATTGTATCAGGATATCGTGCAGGTATGATCGGGCGGATGACTGAAATGCATGGTACATATTATTCAAAGAATTATAACTTTGGACATTTTTTTGAAGCTAAAGTTGCTGCCTCGATTGCTGAATTTTCCCAACGTATAAATAGGGACTGTAATAAGATTTGGTTGGCGATACACCATGACCAAATCATTGGTTCAGTTGCTATAGATGGAGAAGATTTAAACAATCATGAAGCTCATCTACGTTGGTTTATTCTTGATGAGGATTATCAAGGCTATGGCATAGGAAGAAAGCTTTTAAATGAGGCAATCAATTTCTGTGATCAACAAGCATTTTCTACAGTTCAATTATGGACATTTAGTGGGCTAGATGCTGCGCGTAAATTGTATGAATCATTTGGATTCAAATTAGTAAAAGAATGTGCAGGAGATCAATGGGGTAAAACAGTATTGGAGCAGCAGTTTACTCGAAAAAAATTAGAATAACATCAGTTTATGTGTGCATCACATCATTTTTTCAAGTTTAACAAGATCATATTTGCTTCAGTAAAAACGGAAAAATCCTATAAAATCGGTAATTTAAAGTTCGGGTCCAGATCAGCACCAATCATTGAGCATTTAACTTAATGATGTTGTAAAAATATCAGATGACGGATTAAATATTTTAAATTAAATTTTAATCAGTGAGAAATCAAGGAAAGCTTCAGGTAAATGTGAGGCTTGTTTATACTGCAAAACAATTTAAATCTCATTAGGTTTTTTTGTTTACAACCCAATAGATAAGTTAAAAATGTCAGTGATAAACAAGCAGTATATTGAATAGTCTCAATATCGTAGAGATAGCTGAGAAAAGTGATTGAATAGATTATCCGCCAAAACAAAATTCAATACATATTTTGTTTAAAAATTTTTAAAATTATGTTAATAATCAAAAACTTAAAATATTCAATGCAATCTAATCAAGATGATGCTCAGCTTTAAAGCGTTCCAAGTTACGCAGAGCTGTTTGATAACGAGATTGTACTTGGCTGCTATTGATACGGAGATCGTATAATTTCTGTTTATAACTATCCCGATCTTTATCAGAAAGATTTTTATACTCCAATCTTTCTAGATAATAATTCATATCATTTTGCGATTTATTAAAATCTGAATTTGCAGAAAAATACTGATTTGCGACTTGATAATAACTACGAAGAGATTCACGTTTCTCTAGAGGACAAATTCGATAATTACCGCGACCTTCCAAAGCTTCATAAAAAATGTTTTCAGGTTGACAATAAGCACTCAAACCTTTTTGATAGCCTTTTTCATATAAATTCTGATTAGGAATAATATTGGCTTTTTGGCAAGCAGAGTAGTATTGATCTAAATGAGGGTTGGAACCAGATGAACCATCTTTTTCACCAACATTAAACCAATTTGCAGTTTTGCATTGCTCAATACTCATTGCCGCACAGCCTGAAAGTAAAACTGTAAAAGTAGATAAAACTACTATAAATTTCATTAAATAATTTCCTAACTACGATTGAGCAACTTTCTAAAAAATATTTTATCATGACAATATCGTCAATATTCTAATAAAAAGAGAAAAATGACAATGAATGTGTATTGATTTGGTTGAATAATCAACTTTTTGTAGAATTGAATTTCAGGCGTTAAAGACTTTTAAAAATGATTCAATATATTAAAAATAACTTTCCGATTATTGTACTGTTGTTAATTGTGATCGGTGGCTTTGGTTATCCCTTTTATTCAGGGAAATGGGTTGTTGCACCTAAATTAAATGAAATCGATGCGAAATGTTATGGAATTGATGTCCCAGACGATATTCCATATGGTAGATCCGAGTACTTTTGTTCATGTATGAGAATGCTGCATAATAAAAAAGACAATTTAGGGATTGAGTACTGTAAAAAACTAATAAATAAAGAAAAAAAAATAAATTTTTTATTTTTGTGAGTTTAAACGGAGATCAATAAAAAAAATCTAAACAGAATGTAATATGGATGATTTGTTTTGTTGAGAGAAATGGAGCGAATTGGATGTGTAAATTTTGCATAGTGATTGAACGGATTACAGATAGATATAAAGTATTTATAAAAACATTTGTCGTGAATGTTGAAGAATTTAACTACATTCATTTAAAATAGACTTAAAATTTTAGTGATAAATAATATGAATATTAATGAATTAGACGAAAAATATGAAGCGTTTAAGTTAAGTCAGCACTTTCCTGAAAAAGAGCTTGATCAGAAATTTATAAAGAAAAACAGGTAACTAAATGACCTCAAATCAATTATGGATAATATGCTTTGTAATATATTGTTTCTGCAACATTTTTTTATTCTTGCACGACCGGATGACGAATGTTCACAGATGGCAAAAAATTATGTGATTTTAGTCGATGGTAAGGAAGTTACCTTGAATGTGAACCAGTCTCATCAATTTTATGACAAAGAAAATTATTTAAAGTGGTTACACGGTGAAATATTGAAATGAATGTTCTATCGAGATTTACAGTAAGTTAAAGTATGTTGATGTTTATTGATTTATTAAATTGAAAAATCGAGTGGATGGTTGATTGTTAGCTTGAATGGATATAAGTATATAAATCTTTTTAATATAAGGTCTTTTTCTAAAAAGGTTTGTAAATTTTATGTTATTAGTGTATAAAAAAAGAACAACAAAAAAATGAGGGTGATCACATGATATATAAATCAATAAACATCGCTTTTTTCTTATTTATGTTTGTTGTTCTTACATTGTTGGTACATCTCTTTGGGAATCTTCCATCTGGGGTGTGGGTTTTAAAATAATGCAATTTGATTGAAAGGCTCATCTCAGGATGGGCTTTTTTATGCAGAATTTTTTGAGAAATATTGTTTATTAATAAATAAAAATAGTTGAAAGTGTGACAGTTCTGTTAATAGTTTATAATTTTTAAAAAAATTAAGTGATTGAAAAATATAAAAAAGAAAATGGTTTCTGAAATTTAATGTTATAAAATTTCACATATTCTTTCATAACTAACATATTGAAATACATCGATTTTATTTTGATGTTATTTCTATTACACCTTTTTTAATTCAGTACGAGGAATGTCATGTTTAAGACTGCAGCATTATTAGGCACTGGGATCGCAATTGGTTGTTATTATCAGTCCCATAAAAATGGCGCTGATAAGACCAAACCAAAAAATCTAACGAAGACAAGCAAAAACGATAAGAATGATGAGAAGCAAACTCAACCTCAGACCTAACCATCTATTCCAACAAGCCTCTGATTTACAGAGGCTTGTTGGCAAATATAAATAATTTTGTTATATGAGTTTTAAACTTTTAATAAAAATTTCTTATCTCTTTGTTTTTTTAATCTCGTATGCTTCTCAGTACTCTTCATTTTTTAGTGTCGTTCATTGATTATTGAGCATTCATAGTATTTAATTATTATTTAGTATTTCTAATATTTTTTATTGATTTAAAAGAAAATTTTAAAAATTGTCATTTAATGCCAATGTACTTGATTTGCTTTGACTTAAAATTTGAACCAGAAATTACTTTGTAGTTTCAAGCTTTACCTAATAGAAGCTTTTCATGTAATTGCCCACATTATCCAATCATGTGGGTTTTTTTTAGGGCATATTTTTATGATGTTACGTATTAGACAATTGATCTGCATTCATGCTTTTGAATATCCCGATATAAGTCGCATAAAAGAATGTAGGAAATGTGGGAAAATTAGCAGTATTGATGTCAAGTGACGAAATTTCATCTATAAATCCAATTAAACTTTTTGTTCCCCGTAGGAAAATTGATGCATTCTTTGATTATTCAAATCAGCATTGTGACCATTGCAATCATTGGACTAATTTATTATGCAAACAAATCTTAGTTTGAATTCTATGGCTAGTCGAATTATCGCAATCAAATAAAATATCAAATGTATAATATTATAAATAATCTTTATGATTTCTGTAGGGAACAAGTAGCGAATTCGCAATCTTGGTTGGATGAGCTCCAAGTCCTATGGTAGAACTTAATCTTCTTATTTCTATTGAGATTAATCATGAAAAAAATATTATTAATTTCCTCTATTTTAACTGCAGTTTTTTTAGTGGGATGTAATGCAAAAGACAAAGAAAATACGAATATGTCAACAGGAGAAGCAAGTAGTGCTGTTGCTCAGGTAGACAGCAATGAGTCAAATCAAAAAACAGTGAAATATGAAACTGAAGATAAAAAGCAATTTACGCTTCAAACAACGGATAATTTTGCTACTGCAACTTTGACAGATAGTGAAGGGCATAATTATTCACTTAAAGAAGTTCCTGCTGGCAGTGGAATGCGTTTAGAGGGTGAAAATGGTGTGTCAATTCATTCCAAGGGTGATGAAGCAACCATAGAGCTTGCAAAAGACAAGTCTCTATCTGTGAAGGAAGTTAAATAAAGTTTGCTATAAATTGCCCCACCTTTTGGTGGGGTTTTTTACGGAAAGGTTGTCAATCATTCGAGGCTGTTCCAGATTGGCTCCGGTCTAAATCTTATCATTTTAAACTCTGTTTATTTTCTTAGATCAAGCGATCACGATACTATTCATTAGACTTGTGCAGGGGGGGGAAGCCCTGTTCATATGTATACATAAACAATGAGATATCATAGATTAGTGTGATGACGACTTTATTTAGAAATCGTTATGAAAATATATTTTTGTCTATATTTATTTAGTTTGATCACATTCTTCTTTGATGGTTAGTTGATATAATTTGATCATTTTCAATTTTGCATAATTTTAATTTTAATCTGCTTTATCTAGCAGATCGAATCTTCTGATTATATTGAGATGATTATTTTTAATTTTAATAATATAAGCTTTATCATATCGCACATTTATCGGCGTTAGATAAAAAACTTATATTGTGATAGTTATCACAATCATTTTTTAGTGGTGATTGATTTAGAATTATCCTATGCGCTGATCAGCCATAAACGAGGCACTATAATATTAATTGCTAAAAACAAACAATCGATATCAGTGAGATAAGAGATTATTCTCTAATCTGTATTTCACCCCAATAAATTATAGTATGACCCATACATATAATGGTAAAACACAAAAGGTCTATGCAAACAATCTTGGTTTAAGTTTCAGGGGATAAAAATGTTGCCAAGTATCTAAAAGACAGGAAAATTTCCTGGATCTTTAGTGCATACTTGGCTTGCTGGCAGGACATGTAAATCTTATTTTAGCTTTGTATCTACATTTACCCATTGTGCATCTCTTTTATATTTAAAAGCCATATTTTTATTATGGAAATAAACTTCATTTGATGATGGCGCAAAGATTTTAATGAAAAAGATAGTAATACATAAAGTATAAATTTGGAGCAAGTTATACATAAAATATCTATCTATACATTCTGAAAAAATGATAAACACATAAGTTTATATATCTAAATTATTTTTTAATTTTGGTCAATTTTTTTAAATGGTTCTATGCGAAAAAAATTAAACTTATTCTCTAGTTCACCTTTATTTATTTGAATTGTGTGGATTTACATGTGAATTTTAAAGTAAATCAACAATCACAACTTAAAAAGCAATATTGCTTGTTTTTAGTTAGAGTAAAAAAAATCACATAAAATTATCATAAAATAATATTTTATTATAATTTTATGATACTTTTAAACGTGAGCCACACTGCTTAGATGGCTCATATGTTTCTTACTTAATAAAAGGTATATATAAATGGCTAAAATTGACTTAACACCATTAGCAGATATTGACGGATTTACGGCTTCAGCGCTTGTTGATTGTACAAGTGGTCTTTCACTGGCGGCTCAAGGAACGGGAATTGATTTAGAGCTTGCAGCGGCGGGAAATACTGAGGTTCTACGTGCGAAAATGAAAACTGCTGATGCACTGAACTTAAAAGATACGATCGATGATATTTTGATTACCCTAGGTAAACAGTATCATTTACTTAGACCGCTAGAGAAAAACAGTGATTTATTTTTATATTTAGTATTGGATCGTCAAAAATCTAATTTAGCGATGGCAAGGCATGAACTTAGAATTTTTGAAAAAGAACTAGATTTCTCTTAAAAATAGAGACTTGGCTATTGCTTCGCGTTGTTGTGATAGCCTTTTGTGTTAATTTTAGTTTTTAAATTAGAATATTTGATAATAATCACAATAATTTATGATCGATTTATCATTTAAGTATAAAGATTGGATAAATAAGTTATTTTAAATCAAATGTATATATGTTATTTTGTGTGATTGTCTAGATAAAAAATTGTTATTGAAAATCTTTCAAATATTATTACAATTCTATTTCGAAGAAATTTAAGGAAATGGGGTATGGAAAATAAAACGGCAAGGTTAACAATTTTGATCGATCCAAATAAAAAAGAAGCCTTTGAAGAATTATGTAATCGTCAAGACTTAAAACCATCTCAAGTCGTTCGCCAATTAATTCGTGAATATTTAGAAAAACATGGTGTTGAATATTCCACTAAATCCTCAATTGTAAAAAAATAATAAATTATATGTTTTATGAGACGGTAGATGAGGATTGAGCAGTATAGTCTTGGTAACAGGTCTGCTTAATCTTTATTGGCTTATAAAAATATGAAAATTCAAAATATGAGAACTTATAAGATATTGATCATTTTTTTGATTTTGATTGTATTCGGCGGCGCAGGGTTGATGCTTAAGGGGGAATTTCCTTTATCGCATACGGGACATATTGAATCTGAATGTTTCGGTATAAATGTCCCAGAAAAAGTAAAATATACCCAGTCGAGAGCTTATTGTCTGTGTTTTAAACAGCACTTAAATTTCAGTAATGTAAAAGACACGGAACATAACTGCATTATCGACGTAGTTCATCACTAATTTTAGACCACTTGTAAAGAAGTTCAATAAAATGATTACAATCAGTGGTGCTATCCGTAACTTAGCTTTATCGATTAAAAAGAGTTCACTGAGTGGATGATTATCCCGGCATTTTTTCTGTTTTTGAGAGCTAAGTTTGATGTATGGGGGGATGTCTTATATTGAATAATTTCTTAACCAAGGTCTGAAAAAAATAATTTTTTTAAATGCTGTTAAAATTCAAATTGATTTTTGTCCTCTAATCTTAATTTTTAAAAGACTGAAAATTGATCATTAATTTGACTGATCTATTATCTGCGAATTTCAAAATAATTCAATTTTAAAATCGCTGTAATCATGTTGAATAATGTTACTACGTCTTGAACATGATCAAAGTTCTGCCTATATTATAACTACAGTAGATCGATAAGATGCTACGAAGTAGTTGGACAGATCAATGACAGCTTATTGAATTTGTGACTCCAGTTCAAATAAAAAATAAGCACTAGCTTTCCAACATTGAAAAGCTCACAGAAATGTGGGCTTTTTCATTTTGAAATCTAATGAAATAATTAAGATAAATAAAAATTACACAAAATATTCAAAGTAATGTATTGTTTTAAAATAAAAAAATAGACAAATGTTGCAATTCTTTAACATTGCCATAAAATCTAACAACTTCATCAGAAATTTTATTCAATGTCATGCTATAAGAAAAACAGTATATAAAAAGAGGATTGAAAAATGTCTGAAATGATTACAGTCAGGGTGAAGGATCAATATAGTAATGAATTGAATGCGATGGCATGTTTAAACAAATTACAAGCAGGTGAAGATGCTGAAAATTTATCCTTGTTTCAAAAAATTGATCATATAGTGGTAGATGGTGAAAAAATATTGCCAAGTATCGAATTACTGTTTGAGAGCAAAGAAAGCGATAGTATTTATCGTATCATTGAACAAGTAAGTTAATTTTGAGTCAGCCTAAATATGTGACAAATAAGAGATGTGTTGGATGAATTCATCCAACACATTTTTATTCAATCCAAGCGGAAAAGTTCTAAAACTGAAAGCAAATACTCGATCGCTATTAAACGAAATTAAGCTTTTGTAAAATGATCAAGAACAACAGCAACCAAATGATAAAGGGCTAAGCGGTCTCGATTGGCTTGGACAACAGCACGTCTTTCAATTCTTAAATGGTCTTTAAGTGATCCAGATTGGTAACTTTCTACCAATACATGTTGTGAGGACATTGGATCATCTTTGATACGTAAATCTCTTTTATGTTTGATGTTAGATACTGCCGTCAAGCACTGTTCAAAAGTGGAATGGAAATTTGAAAGTGCTAATGCTGTCTGATTGGTCGATTTGGTAATATAAGTCGTCATAATTGTGTAATTATTTGAACAAGTTAGCTGAGTGTTTATTGTACATTCTGGTGGGGGAATAGACAATTTGATTTTGTAAAAAATAATAAGGCATTATTGATTTTAATTAAATTAATAAATAATATCAGTAGGATAAGTTTGAGATGTGTGAATATGCATGATATTTGATTTTAGCCATGAAAATATTTTATTTCGACATCGTAACGTCGAAGTTCATTCTGTAATTGTTGAATAAATTGGGTCAGTAAAGCAGATTCTAACTCTAAATTCAGCGTTTGCATCGAAGAATGATCATCATATTCAATCGCGATGACACGCCAGATCTGATCATTATCCGTATTCTGAATAACAAATCTACGAACCTGTTGATGATTATGATGCTGTGTTGGAATAACAAAGCTTATGGCAAGTTGTGTGCATGAAACAAGCGCTGGAGTTAAAAATGTAATCACCCAGTTTCCAACTTTACTCAGATATCGTGGGTTATCATCAATATCAAATTCAATGTAATGGCTCATCGGCATCTCAATATTCCAAAAAAGTAGCGTTATATCGTTAAATCGAAATTGAGTAGATTCGGCAAAAGTCTTAGTAATTTAAATAATTTAATTTTAATTTTCATAAGTATTTATTATTTAATATTATTTTGAAAAAAAGATAAATCTATTTAGATTAAAAAAGACTTAGAATGACCTTAAAAACACTTAATTTTGCCATTCTAAGGGGGTAAATCTTGATACTCATCTAATACATGTAAAGTTTTGAAAATTAAGATGATTGTAAGTGGTGCAAGGCATGATTAATTTGTTGCATGGCTTGATTTAACTCAAGAGGCGAAATTCTGGACTCCTGTAATGCGGTAATCCATTGCATTTGGCAAAGCTTAATATCGCGGATGGATTTAGCCTGCTGAATCTGTATCACCAATTGTTTAGTCATGAGGCCACAATGGGTTTGTAGTAGATGAGCCATTTTGTATTTAATTTCATCAAAACTGATAGGGATCAGGTCGGATTTATTTTCCTTAAGGTCTTCTTGCTGTGGTTTTTGATCTTTGGCTGGCTCATTGTCGTGAATCGGGGGTTTTGGAAATGTTTCTGTTATTTTTTCACTGATGCTAATTGAGGAAATAATATTTTCTTTTGTGGATTGAGTTATTGTTGTTTGAGCCAAAATTGGTTTTTGCTCGCTGTCTGTTGAAACTGAAGTGTTTCCTACTGTCAGGGAATTATTATTTGTTTTGCCCTCAGATTGTGCATTGTCCTGAAAAATCAACCCAAGTTCTTCTAATTGTTGAATCAGTTCAGGGGTAGCCAAGCGTTGTTTTAAACTATTATTCAAGATTTTAAAATCATCCGTACCAATCAGGAGTAATAACTGTCTTTGACGAGCATTAAGTTGAAATGACCGCTGTTTTAATGCCTGAATTCCCAAGTCAGTTTTAAAATATTGATCCATGAGTCAAGTTATTCCCCAATAAATTGACCCAAGGATAAAGAATGAAAATTACACTAATATGACTTTCTTGTTACAAATCACAAGGTTAAATTGTGATCAGATTTGCGTTTTCTAGGGCTTTGCGCAAATAAGGGTCTAAATCCTCTTGACGCAATAACCATTGCACATAGTCTGAAGGTAATTCTGTAATTGCAGTACCACGGTGTTTACCAAAGTTGATTGTTCTTGGTATACGTGCATCTTCAGAGGTTTCATAGAGTTCTTCTAGTGTCTGAATTTTTAAATGATGAATAATGTGCATTAAAATATTGGCTGTTAAAATAATATCTGCATCTGCGCGATGGGCACTTTTCAGCATTTCACGTGCTTTTTCACTGCCTTTACTGATCATATAAATCAATGCAGAAATATTATGGGCTTCAGCATCTGGCCACACTAACCGAGCTAGCGCCAGCGTACAAATCGCTTTGATTTTTGAGGTATCTACACCACATTGCTCAATTGTACGGATATCATAATCAATATTATGACCAATGACATATGTGGTTTCATGTGGAAGTTCGAAGTCAGAAAAGTTGGGTTGTCCTGCAATATCTGCTTCTAAAATATGGTGCACCGCCATAGATGCAAAAGAAATTTTTTCATTGCCTATGCTATAAAGCTGATCAAATATTTGACTGCGATCTAAACTGAGTTTTCCTGCTTCAATCTGAATGGGTGCATAAGCAATTTCAATAGGTAAACCATTGAGTGTATGCGTTTCTGTATCTAAAATAATGGCTTGCATCTTTGTTCCTTCACCGATTTGAACAGGAGATTTTAGTACCCTAGCTTTTTTAAGCATTGAATACAATTTAAAGTTATTGAAAAGTATGTTTTGACTGGATTTTGATTGGATCTCAACCAGGCGTGTTTTTCTATAGAGGATTGGGCTATTAAAATATAAATGACAGCCCTGATTTGCGAACACCATCATCATTTATTTAAATATTTGTAAAGAAATTTTTAAATTCAATCTATTGATCGCTTTATTTTAGAATCATGATATTTTTTTAATATATTGATATTTATATGATTTTAAATATACCACATCATTTTTTAGAGTAATTTCTAATGATTTTTAAATCATGCTTGTTAATTTTTTTAATATAAGCGCTATATTGTAGATGATATAAATCCTTGGGTTATGTAATACGCTGCTGCGGACGGTAAATCATGCGATGCATTGCTTCTTTGGTAGATCAATATGCAACAATGTTTAGGTTGGGTTTAGGCTGGCAACTACGAAGTTGAGTTGAAGTGAAGATGCATGGCATCAAATTACCAGAGGTGTGACTGAATGAAATAAACTTCGAAATTCAGGGCAATCAAATTCATACACATGGAGCAATATTGAATAATTTTACCGAGCTAAGCAAACTTCATAAGCTATGCCTTAAATTTAAGTTGTTCGGGCGAGTCTTAATTTTCAAATCGTTGTACACCAAAACCGTTCGAGAAATAACTTGAGTCAATCTATTTATAGTGAAATTTTTAAAATAATTAAATGAATCGAGTAAGTATTTAACAGATCATGGCATATTAACTTACTATTGTTGATCCTTATTTTGCGATAAAATCTGCGTTGCTAAAGTAAAATGAAATTGAAATTTTAAACGAATCTTTCAACTACTTTTATATTGATTTTATCAATAATCCTCTCCCCGTAATTTTAAATTTTTATATTCTTCAGGGTATTACAAAACATATTGCAGCTTACATAACCTGACGCCATTATTGACGAATTATTCAGTTGATTTAGCCCTTAAAAATAATGATCAAAAGACTTGCCTAACATATTTTTTTGACGTATTGATTAAACAATGATACGTGTTCAATCGTATACATTTAAAATATTGTGTTTAAGGATAAATCACATGAAAAAAAAATTATTGACAGTATTAATTCTAAGTTCTGGGATCGCTTTAACAGCATGTAATAACGGTGGTGGAGGGGGTTCATCAGGATCTCCTCCAAATAATACAGATGTCAACACCATTGCCAACCCTGTAGTCGGTACCCCAAGTGCCTATATCAAAACAGACTTTTCTGCTGTGGCAACGGACAGTGTCGTGATGACCTATAAAATGAAAGGTATTAATGGTACCGAAGTTCAGGCAACGTCCTTAGTCTTTACACCAAAAACAGCAGCACCAGCGGGTGGCTGGCCAATCGTAGCCTGGGCACATGGAACAACTGGAGTGGCAGATTCATGTGCGCCAAGTCGTAACGTGATGAATGATTACATCAAAGACATGATTTCTAAGTTTCTTGCAGCAGGCTATGTAGTGGTCGCACCGGATTACGAAGGATTGGGTGAGCCTGGCGGAAAAGAATTACATCCATTCTTAAATTTAAAAAGTGAAGCATATTCAATCACTGATGCTGTCGTGGCAACACGCAGTTGGTTAGGCAGCAAAGCTTCCAAACAATGGGTGACAGTCGGCCATTCTCAAGGTGGTCAAGCTGCATTAGGTGCTGCGCAATATGCTGCACGCGCAGATCTAGACTATAAAGGTACTGTCGCAGTTGCACCTGCTTCGCAATTGAAATTAATCCTGAGTGCTGGAAATTTTTCAGTTGAAAATGCAACACCACCGCAGCAGATACCTGTTTATGCCTCTTTGGATACGTTTACTGCTTTAATTGCTGCGGGCTTACGCAATACAAACTCGACTTTGGACTATAGCCAAGTATTTAAAGTACCAACGGATGCAATTGCTAAAAATGCTGAATCAGTTTGTTATGATATGCTGGGACTGCAATTTGCAGGAGCAATGACAAAATATGCTATCACCAATGGAACATTGAAAAATTATCCAAGAACAACCGATAACTTTACGACCTTGCCCGTCGTACAAAAATTCCTGGAAGTGGATTCACAACCCCTACAGGTTCAAGTCAAAACACCTGTTGTGATTTATCAGGGTGGGGCAGATACCACTGTACCTCAGATTGCAACAGATACTTTATATGGAACAGCGAAAGCGTTTGGTACACAAGTCAGTTATATTACCAATCCTACTTGGGATCATAGTAAGGCCTATGCTCTAAATATCGATAATATTGTTGCAGACGTAAAGGGTATGTTTGCAGCGAAGTAAGTGTTTAAAACGCCTACCCTCAAAAAATGACTGATGTTTTAGACATCAGTCATTTTTATTTCAAACAGAGTAAACTTCATTCTGTTTAATTACGAACTTCATGCTACAATACGCGCAATCTTAGCACGGCTTAAAAGCCCTAATTCATAGGACCTCGCTAATGTTCGCCAATATCTCTATTTCTGAATTTGATCCAGAAATCGCACAAGCAATTTCTCAAGAAGATGCCCGTCAAGAAGCACATATTGAATTGATTGCATCTGAAAACTATTGCTCACCTGCAGTAATGGAAGCACAAGGATCAAAACTCACTAACAAATATGCCGAAGGTTATCCTGGTAAACGCTATTATGGCGGTTGTGAATACGTAGACGTGATCGAACAATTGGCGATCGATCGTGCTAAAGCATTATTTGGTGCTGACTATGCTAACGTACAACCACATGCAGGTTCTCAAGCAAACTCAGCAGTCTACCTTGCTCTTTTAAACCCAGGCGATACTGTTTTAGGTATGAGCCTGGCACATGGCGGTCACTTGACCCACGGAGCAAAAGTAAGCTTCTCTGGTAAAACTTATAATGCAGTGCAATATGGTTTAAACCCAGAAACTGGTGAAATTGACTACGAAGAAGTTGAACGTTTGGCAGTAGAACACAAGCCTCGCATGATCGTTGCGGGTTTCTCTGCATATAGCCAAATCGTAGACTGGCAACGTTTCCGTGATATCGCGGATAAAGTTGGTGCATACTTATTTGTAGATATGGCACATGTTGCTGGTTTAGTGGCTGCTGGTGTATATCCAAGCCCAGTACAAATTGCTGATGTAACCACAACGACTACACATAAAACTTTACGTGGTCCACGTTCTGGTTTGATCCTTGCTAAGGCTAATGAAGAGATTGAGAAAAAACTTCAATCTGCTGTATTCCCTGGTAACCAAGGTGGTCCTTTGGTTCATGCTGTTGCTGCAAAAGCAATTTGCTTTAAAGAAGCAATGACACCTGAATATAAAGAATATCAGAAACAAGTGGTTGTTAATGCTAAAGCGATGGCTGAAGTGTTAATTTCACGAGGTTATGATGTTGTTTCTGGCGGCACAGAAAACCATTTATTCTTGTTGTCTTTAATTAAACAAGATGTGACAGGTAAAGATGCCGATGCATGGTTAGGTGCAGCCCATATTACAGTAAACAAAAATGCTGTACCAAATGATCCGCGTTCTCCATTCGTCACTTCAGGTATCCGTATTGGTACGCCTGCTGTAACAACACGTGGTTTTGGTGAAGCAGAAGTACGTGATTTAGCCGGTTGGATTGCAGACATCTTGGATTCAAAAGGTGATGAAGCTGTGATCAAAGCAGTACAAGCCAAAGTAGAGGCGGTATGTGCTAAATTCCCAGTTTATGCAAAATAAGCATTAACTTGAGAAAGCCTCCTCTCAAGGGGGCTTTTTTTATGGTTGCATAAAAACCAATATATTTGATTAAATATCTGTTATAAAAGAAATAGATGATTAAAAATTTGAATATCTAAACAGATCACTTGCTGTATAAAACGTCATCCGCAAGAGAATTGATGTATAACTGTGAGATCAGCTTTATCAATACGATTGTGGTAATGCAATAGCGCAAAGGAATTTGGTACATGACTAAACCCAATATTATTATTTCAGAACAGGACTTACATCGTTTGGAAACGATGTTGGAACATCAGTCAAAATTGACGATCACCATGCAGCATCTAGAAGATGAATTAGCCCGTGCAGAAGTTGTTGCACCTCACGCTGTACCTGCTAATGTTGTGACCATGAATGCCAAGGTACTGATCACTATTGCACCATCGACAGAAGCAACTGAAATCACATTGGTTTATCCGCATGATTTCCGTGGTGATAAAGGTCAGGTCAATGTTGTTGCTCCTGTTGGAGCCGCTATATTGGGCTTAGCTGAAGGGCAAGAAATTGAGTGGCCCCAACCCGATGGGCATTTGATGAAAGTTAAAATTGAGAAAGTACTGTATCAGCCAGAACGTGAAGGCGATTATCTTTAGCCTATGCTGAATGCGCAAGTAGAAAATAAAAGCCCAGTCAGCACTGGGCTTTTATTTTACTGTTGAAAACAGAAGATTAAAAACCAGAAGTTCTGCCTTTGCTCGGATATTTAAATTGATGTTGAACATCCAGTTTATAGCTTTGCTTTGGATTAAGATCTACTTGCCATAAGTTAATATTCGGTTGTCCATTCCATTGGGTTGCTGTAGGGGCAATACTGTAAGTGGATTGAGTGGTCAGTTTTCCATTTTGACTCTGTGGTTCAGATTCAAAAATAGTGACCTGAATAGGATAACTATGTAGGTTCTGCACGGAATATTGTTGTTTCTGTATGGTTTCTGACTGTGTTCCTTTGACAGGGTTTTTCTTGTCGGACAAATCAGTGACTTTAATTTGGATTTGATCATCTGTACCGAAGCTCATTTGTAAGTTTTCATCTGTACTGTTGTTCCAAGTTCTTTGTCCAATATAGTCGCCGTCACGGTAGAGTTTGACTATCCCCGAAGGCCAATTTTGGTCCAGTTTTGCAATTTCAGCATTGATCGTCGCCTGGGTACTATTTTTAGGGATTACCCATACCGAAAGCTTTGCTGCATATTGTTCTGTGCTTAAAGGTAAGAATATTTGCTGCTGGCTACTTGGGATGGAGGCTTTGGTTTCTGAACGAAATTCAGTACTAAAGTTTAAATCAGCCGCTTGGAATTGTGGGAATTGCGGTGGGGCTTTTTGGGCACGTTTTTCTTTTTTATCAACACTCATTTCAGCCATCGTGATTGGTGCTGGCGCAACAGCATAAAGCGGGCGTACAACAGGTTCTGGCTCAAAATAATTGACCCACCATTGCTGTGGTTGAATTTGTTGAACATAGTTTTGCGGTGTCGCCGTAGACAGCGATAATTTCACATTGTTCCAGTCTTCTCCCGTTTTTTGAGCAATCATTGCCATACGTGTTAACTTGATTTGTTTAGTCAGCGTATTCAATTCAGCTTTATAAATCGGTTGCCAACGCGCATAAGGCACCATATAACTGATTTTGATTTCACCTCGCTGTGGTGCATTGACATAAAATTTAAGGGTTCTTTGATTAAATTCACTGTCACCAATCGCACCTAAATCTTGTTCCAGCTCCTCCAAACGCTGTTCAAGTTTTTCTTTTTCAGTCTTTGCTTGATCAATGGCGATAAAAGCTTCATAAGCTTGCTTACGGATTTTAGGTGCAGAACCTTCGGTCACATTGCCCAAGAATTTATTTTGTAGTTCAGCCGCTTGAATAATTGAATTTTGTTCTGAAATTTTCTTTTTAATCGCGTCGATTTGGTCTCGTAACTGTGAAGATTCATTGCCAGCAGGTTTATTCAATGCACTGTCAGTGTGAGAAACTGCATTGACCTCGATATTGGTGCTTTGATATTGCAGTTGGTCGATATTGAAATTTGCAGCCAGCCCACTTAAAGTCACCAATTGCTCACCAGATTGTACAGGAATGCTTCGTTCAATTTTCGCCAGTGTCGGGTACAGAGTGACTTGCTGGATCGGAGAACTGGATAAGTTAAGTGCAAAGCTATAAGTCGAAGGCAGACAGAGTAAGCTAAATTTTAGCGCAGTTTTTATATTCATTTATGCTTGTCCTGAAATCATTACAATTGATTTTAATGTACAAAATGTAGCAGAAACCAAAATAAATCAAAACGAAAATAGTAAAGCTGTACTAAAAAAAGCTCAATCTTTGCAGTGATTTATTGTAGTTAACCTATTTGATAATTATTCAGTATGTTAAAGCGTCTTTAATTTTGATTGATTTTTCAACTAATTTTCAACATTTTTAAGATCAACTCAAACAAAATTAAAAATTTCAGTTACACTGAGTCATCCAAAAACGGAAGGGGTGAACCTTGAAACAATCATGCGCAATACGGGACCAGAAATTTCCTCCTGAATTAAAAACATGGTTGTTTGCACAGGGTTCCCTGACCCAGCAGCTGACAGATGCTGCAGGTGGCGTTTTTAAAGTCCAGCCCATTCAAGAGCATTATCAAAGAATGACCTTGTTGGATAGTCAATGGATGTCAATGCCTCACCAACATACTTCATGGGTACGAGAAAGTTACCTATACGGTTGTGAAGCGCAACCATGGGTCAAGGCAAAAAGTATTTTTCCTATCTTGAGTATTCATCGCAAAGCCCGCTTGTTTAAACATATTCGGACCAAGCCGATTGGAAAATTTTTATTCCAAAGAACGAATCCCTTATGTGAGAGACGTGTTTTAAAATTAGCAGAAGGCTGGACACGTCAAAGTTGTTATACTTGGCATGGTTGTAAATTTATAGTTCAAGAAACCTTTTTACCTGCTTTTGAGCAATTTTTACAACAACAGAATATTTCAAAATAGTGTATTGAAGGACTGTCATGGCAATAGCGCAACAAACCACATGGAAACAACGGTTAGAAGCATATTATTATCTATGTCGTTTTGATAAGCCCATTGGAACAGAGCTTGTGTTTTGGCCAACTATGTGGGCGTTATGGATTGCCGCAGAGGGAATTCCAGATATTGTGACCCTGATTGCAATGGTTTTGGGGACGATTTTCATGCGTGCTGCGGGGTGTGCAATCAATGACTTTGCGGACCGTAAAGTCGATGCTCATGTTGAACGCACTAAAAATCGTCCTCTTGCAACTGGTGTGATTTCAGCGAAAGAAGCCGTTTGGGTCTTTATTGCGTTGGTGGCTGCCAGTGCATGTACATTATTTTTCTTACCGATTGCAACCTTTTATTGTGCATTAGCGGGTTTAGTTCTGGCATTTGTTTATCCTTTCATGAAGCGTTATACCCATTTACCTCAAGTGGTGTTGGGAATGGCATTTTCATGGGGCATTCCCATGTCTTTTACTGCAATGGGTAAACCTCTGGGCTGGACATGTTGGTTACTCTATTTCGGTAATCTGGCTTGGACCGTCGCTTATGATACGCAGTATGCCATTACCGATCGGGAATACGATTTAAAAATTGGGGTTAAATCTACCGCCATTCTATTTGGCAAATACGATATAGAAATTATCTCATTATTACAGTTAAGTAGTGTGGTATTGATTGGGGCGGCGCTGTACTTGGAAAATATTTTGCTGCCGATTGGACTGATTGCATTGTTATTGGTTTCGGGAGACTTCATTTATCAGTGGAGTAAAACCAAAGATCGTGATCCACAAAGATGTTTCTGGGCATTTAGGCACAATCGTTGGGTTGGACTGATTATTTTTGTCGGTATTTTTATCGCACTCATTTGATTGGGTTTAAACCGATTGAATTTGATTTAAAGTGTGATAAATCACATAAATTAAAATTAATTATTTGTATTCCCGCATTATTTTACTCTTCAGTTAAAAGCATCCTAGCAAGATGCTTTTTTTTATGTTTAATTAGAAGGGAACACGGAGCTGTTCAAAAAAGAAAAATTTGAGGACTTGGTAATGAAAGTATTATTTAAACGGACACTATTGGCTATTACTTGCGGTTCAGCTTTATTTTTAAGCGCATGTAATGATGATGACAACTGGGATAATTGGAATAGTAATAAAAGTTATGTATCGGAAAGTTCATATAATTTAGACAGCATGAGCGAAGCATCCTCCGTCAAAGTCATGACCTATAATATGCCGAATGTTTTAGGGGAAACAAAAAAAGCCACAGCGATGGTTTTTGTCCCTAAAACGGTAAGACCGGCAGAAGGCTGGAAGGTTGTGGTATGGGAACATGGGACGGTTGGGGTGGGTGATAGCTGTGCACCAAGTCGGAACAAGTTTAATCCACGCTTTAAAAATATGGCAGAAAGCTTATTAAAAGAAGGTTATGTGGTTGTCGCGCCTGATTATGAAGGCTTAGGAACACCAGGTATGCATCCGTATTTGAATTTGAAGAGTGAAGCAAATTCAGCGATTTATGCGGTCAAAGCCTACAAAACTCATTACGGTAGTCAGATCAATGGGCAATGGATGTCGGTGGGTCAGTCTCAAGGTGGGCATGCTTCTTTAGGTACGGCAGAACTTTCCAATAATGATGTCAACTATAGAGGCGCTGTTGCAGGTGCACCTGCTTCAAGTTTAGGTTATATCATTTCTGAAGTAGCGCCATTAGCAATTCAAAAGATACTTTTAGAAGAACAAGCAGGAACCAAACCTGTCGGTACAGCAGTTGAAGTATATGCAGAATTATTGGCCTATGCTGCTTATACCACAGTAGGGATCACTGCTTACGAACCTAAGTTCAACTATCGTGAGATTTTCCAAGAACGTTCTAGAACGATCGCAGAATTCGCTGAAGGTTCTACAGGCGAGAATGGTTTGTGTTTAGATGACTTGCATAACAAGTTTGCGGATGATATTCGTGACTATATCGTTAAAAATGGGGGTAAAACAGTACTTGACTATCCGGGCTTGAGTGGTAATTTCCAAGAAAATCCAACCGTGAAAAAGTTCCTCAGTGATAATCAACCCGCAACCAAGAAAATTAATACACCAGTGATGATTATTCAGGGCACTGCTGATATGGCAGTTCCTTATCCTGTAACGGATGGCTTACAGCAACGTTTAAAAGCTTTAGGGACAGATGTCACTTTCTTACCTGTATTAGATGCAAGTCATACCCAGGCGATTGTTGAAAAGAATCCAGAACTGGTTGCTTTTATTAAAAAGCATATGCCAATCACAAAATAATCTTTTAATGATTGAATGTAGTTGTTGATGAAAAAGCAGAGCTTCGGTAGAGGCTCTGCTTTTTCTTATATTAATGCGTAATAGTTTGTGCTGTTTTTACTGGTGCTTTAACTGACTTTTTACCCAATGACAGATGATTGAAGAAGATATTCAGCATGACTGCTGCAATACAGGTTGTTGTTATACCTGAGTGGAACAGGGTTTGTAATACTTTGGGGAATGCATTAAAAAATTCTGGACTGATCAGGGGAATTAAACCCGCACAAACTGAAACCGCAACAATGATTAAATTGGACTGAATCTGATAATCGACTTTAGAAAGTGTACGAATCCCACTGGCAGCAACACTGCCAAATAAAACAATCCCTGCTCCGCCCAGAACAGGCATTGGAATTGCTGCGACGATACGACCAAAAATAGGCAATAAACCCAAAACCACTAAAATTGCTCCACCTGTTGCCACCACAAAACGACTTTTTACACCTGATATAGCGACCAAGCCAACATTTTGTACAAAGGCACATTGCATAAATGAACCAAATAAAGGGGCAATCGCTGAAGAAAGCATATCGGCTCTTAGACCATTTGCAAGGCGAGCACTGTCCATTGGAGTATCAACAATTTCACCAATCGCCAATAGGCTGGCGGTAGTTTCCGTCAAGATCACAATGCTGACAATACACATGGTTAAAATAGCAGATATTTCAAAAACAGGCAGACCGAAGGCGAATAAATGAGGTAAAGCAAACAGCTCACCTTGAGCCATTTTGGAAAAGTCAGCGACCCCTAAAAAGATTGTAAATATGGTGCCAATGACAATTGCAATCAATACTGCCAGACGAGCCATTGTTGCTGTACCAAAACGACTGATCAATAACAGGATCGCTAGTGTGAATGCCGCAATTCCAATATTTTCTAATGACCCCCACGATGCTGCTTTGGGATTTCCTCCCATAATCCAACGAATAGCAACGGGTAACAGCGAAATCCCGATAATCGTAATGATGGATCCTGTGACAATCGGTGGAAAGAAGCGCACAATTTTTGAGAAAAACGGCGCAATCAACATGCCGAAAATAGAGCTGGCGATGACTGCCCCCAAAATGGTTTGAATATTACCGCCTGTGGTTCCAATTGCGATCATACTTGCGACGGCAGCAAATGAAGTACCCTGTACAATCGGCAGTTTAGCACCCAACCATTTCATGCCTAAGGTCTGTAATAATGTGGCTAACCCCCCGACAAGAATCGAGGCGGTAATTAATAATGCAATCTCGGCTGCATTTAAACCAATGGCTGTCCCGACAACCAATGGGGCAGCAATTAAACCACCATACATGGTGAGTACATGTTGCAGACCAAAAGTCAGGTTTTTTCCTAAACTTAAAACTTCATCTTCAGGTTTGATTTTGTTAATTTCAGCGCTCATATGAAACCCTTTGTGAATTTTTCATCAATGGTTTAGATGAGCAATTTGTATGCCAAACGATAAAATATGATTAGGTTTAGTTTTGTCTGAACAGCGAATGTCTTAAAAGTAGGATGATACGTTCAATATCAAGTCATCCTCCTTCCATAGGCATTCTGTTGAAAAACCTATATAGCAAGATAATTTCTAGATCAATCAAATCATTGCGATAAATATATCGTTTGCTAATTTCAAGCTTGCAATGCCACGCTTTAGATCTAAAGTTTGTTTGCGTAGGCGATGTTTCACTTTTCAGTAAGATGTAAAAAAGATGACAAAAATCTTCTGTTAAGCGAAGTGTACTTCCTATGCTCTCCACTCAATATGGCGACATCGATGTCGCCTCGCGATAGCAAGACCATCTGTGAATCAAGAATACAGAAAACTGATTAAGCAAAACTTTTTAAAAATTTATATGAGAAACATAAAATTGATTGAAGATGAATCGCTTGTATGAAAAATTAGACGGTTTGGCTATAAAAAAACGTATTTTATGCATGCGATTTCAACTTCATTCGGGTATAGATAATAAATTGCAGTGTACCAATCATCAGCACGACAGAAGCAAGTATAAATTGTTGATGATATGAGATACCCCAGTGCTGCAATGCACTAAAACATAAGCCGCCAATCAGTTGAGTAATGGCGAATCCCAGTGTCGCAATACTCCACAACTTTTTATACGCCGCATGATAGAGATTCAAAATAGTATAAGACGTTAAAAATACGACTGCTGGATTAAGCAGTCCTGTAAAAAATGAGGAAATATAAGTAAAAATGGGGTGTATAGAAAAGATCGCGACCAGAATTGCAACTATATATATGCCATATAATATTTTTAAAGCAGTAAAATTGCCAAATTTGCGTGCCAATAAATAAGCACTGATGGCACCTAACGCGCTGCCTGCACCATAGAGAATCCAGTTAAAATTAATCAGATCAAGGCTGAGGTGCAATGTGTTTTTGAGATAGTCAATCCAAAATAACGAGTGGGGTACATAAGCAAAAGCGCTGCATGCGTATACAATTAACACACTTAAACATAAACCATCCATCGAAAAGACCGTATCAGTTTGCACATTGTTCTGATGTAGATACGTTTTAAAACCTTGCAATAAATAAATGGTGATCACACAAATAAAAACTGAGAATGCAAATAGAATCATCCATGCGGATTGGGTGCTAATACGATCAAGGTAAGGCAAAAATAACGTGGCGAATAAAACACCAATCCCGATTCCACTAAAGCCAATAAAATTAATGCTCAGGCGTTGTTCAACTTTACAACATTGTGCAACGATACTGGGTGCAAGGATCATGATTAAGCCGCCACTGATACCTGAAACTATGCGCCATAATACATACCATATTTCGGAAAAACCTGAAAATGCACAACTGAACAGACTGATCGCTCCTGTAGTGAATGCAAACACCAGATAACGAGGCATGCTTGCATTCTGTGGGAGTTTCATTGACCATAAGGCACCGATGAGATAGCCCAGTAAATTGGCGCTGCCTAATAGGCTGGCAAAGCTGCTGTCCCAATGATAGGCAAGGCGCGTAGAGGGTAATAATGCAGTATAGGAAAAACGGAGGATACCAATCGCTAAACAGGTACTCAGACAGAGAAAAACACTCAATTGAAGTTTATTTGAAACAGTCCTGTTCACGGGTATGGCATCCATTTTTCAATCAACTCACCATAAGATGAATTGAAAAAAATGACAATAAATAATCAATATTTAGTTTGGGAATAATCGATCAATTGGTAAAATACAGTAAACACCAGCTAGATTGTTTGGGTCTCAATTCAAATAAGATATTTATGGATCAATTTAGTTGGCATCGACAGGGTCACCGATGGTGTAATAATGCCCACCTGCAACATGATGCAAACTTTTCCACTCAGCATCTGCTTCATGATAATACCAGTGACCGTTGCGGAAAACTCGGTCATCTGCATAAGCAGCTACCACTTTGCCAATAAATAAATCATGTTCTTGCTGATTGTGGGGTTCTGGAATCAACTCACAGATCAGCCAGGCTGCACAGTCTTCTACGGCAGGCAGGTCAAAACCCTCAAACTTGAATAGGGGTGTTTCACAATGGGGCAATTTTTCTGGATCATGAAATTGACTGATTGAACCCAGTTTTTGTACCAGCTTTAGTTGCTTTAATGTGGGAATTTGGATAATGAAATAGCCTGATTTTTCAATTAATAATCGTGTTTTTGTACTTTTATCCAAAACAACACTTAATTTGGCAGGTACGAGTTCCAACGCACACGCCCATGCAGCAGCCATGACATTCTGTTCATTTTCATGTTGTGCAGAAACCAATACTGTGGGACCGTGATTTAACAGACGATATGCTTTCGAAAGTTCAACAGTTTGGAGATGTTGATTCATGTCATTACCTATATGGAGAGCTTATTCATTATTTGCACAAGCTTATATGAAATTCGTATGAGTAAAATAAGATATTGTTTTTACTGCTGATTATCGTTTGCTAAAAACCAACACTTAAATCACTAAAAGTGCTAAATGCTATTGGATATTTCACAAAAAGTTTATAATAAAACGATCAAAACTATTGGAACTCGAATGAACTATACGCTCATTTTGAATATTGTCATATTCATTGCCTTAATCATACTGTTAATGCAAACCAGAAAGACAGATTGGAGTCTGGCTAAAAAAGTGTTTGCCGGTTTGTGTCTAGGTGTTGTATTTGGGCTGGGATTACATTGGGTTTATGGTACAAATTCTGCAATTTTAACTGAATCTATTCAATGGTTTAATATCGTAGGAAATGGCTATGTAAAGCTTTTACAGATGGTTGTAATGCCATTGGTTTTGGTTTCAATATTGAGTGCCGTGATCAAACTACATAATGCTTCATCACTGGGTAAAATCAGTGTAATAAGTATTGGAACATTGCTGATAACAACCTTTATTGCTGCACTGGTTGGTGTTTTTGTAACCAATCTTTTTGGTTTAAGTGCAGCAGGTTTGGTACAAGGTACACAGGAAACAGCACGACTGGAAGCAATTCAAACGGATTATATCGGTAAAGTCACTGATCTAAATGTACCAGATTTCATTTTATCCTTTTTGCCGACCAATCCTTTTGCTGAGTTGACGGGTGCACACCCGACATCCATTATTAGTGTGGTTATTTTTGCAACTTTACTGGGGCTGGCAGGTTTAAATCTGATCAGAGATGATGCTGAAAAAGGACAGCGTATTGTCACGGCGATTGATACTTTACAGGCTTGGGTCATGAAGCTGGTGCGCTTGGTGATGACGCTTACGCCTTATGGTGTATTTGCCTTAATCACGAAAGTGGTCGCGAGCTCTAATGCAGCAGACATGGTTAATCTGGGCGGTTTCCTGGTAGCATCCTATTTAGGGTTGGCAATCATGTTTGGGGTACATGCATTGATCTTATTATTTACTGGTGTTAATCCGATTCGTTTTTTTAAAAAGGTTTTACCCGTATTGACTTTTGCATTTACCAGTCGTTCAAGCGCAGCCAGTATTCCTTTAAATATTGAAGCACAGACACGCCGTTTGGGTATACCTGAGTCAATCGCCAGTTTTTCAGCATCGTTTGGTACAACCATAGGACAAAATGGTTGCGCAGGTTTATATCCGGCAATGCTTGCGGTGATGGTTGCACCGACAGTAGGGATTAATCCACTTGATCCAGTGTGGATTTTGACTTTGGTGTGTGTGGTTACATTAAGTTCGATTGGTGTTGCCGGTGTCGGTGGTGGTGCAACGTTTGCTGCGCTGATCGTGTTACCCATTATGGGCTTGCCGGTAACTTTAGTGGCGTTGTTAATCTCCATTGAGCCTCTGATTGACATGGGCCGTACAGCATTGAATGTCGATGGCTCAATGACTGCAGGTGTGGTCACTAGTCAATTAATGGGACAGACGGACCAATCTATTTTACTTTCAGATGAACAAGAAGACTTGCAGCATAGTTAATTTGAATGTATTGAAAATTTTGAAAAGGCATCTTTAACAAAAGATGCCTTTTTTATAAGATCTTTAATCTGCTGAAAAATGCATTCCGTAAAATATAATTTCTATAAATCAATAAAATCCATGTGAAATGGTATGAACGAGTTGTTGCTGAAAAACTTCATGTCATAGATAAAGTATTGATTAGATATCATCATGTTCACTGTTTGATTTCTAGTGAGCTGCTTGATTACATTCTGCCAATTCTTTAGAGTTTTTTGTCCAGATCTTGCCTGCGCTGTTCTTATAAAAACTGATTTTTCCAATTCGAGAGACCAAGCTTTGGCATGAGTCAAGCGATAGCTGATTGCCCCATGGTCCAGTCATTCGACAGACTGAACCATTGCATTTCCAAACAACATTCGGACCGTTTTCGATGGGAACGGTCACTGTTCCTTGATGTGTCGATCCTGCAATCCAAATGGTATCGGATGCAATGGCCAAGGGTGAAAAGAGTAACCAACTGGTGATTAAGATGCTTTTGAGGGTGGTTTGCATATTCTTCATTGTTTTTGCCTATTTATTGGAATATGAAAAGTTATAGTCCTGAAAGAATATAATGTACATAGTCGTCTTGTGAATCAAAAGTTTCATGCATCAAATATTTTTTGTACCCATTTTTATACTTAAATTGTATCTGTAATCATTTTTTTAGTTGACCTAGAATGTGTGAAAATAAGGAGTCTCTGTGATGAAAATGTACCAAGTTGATGCTTTTACACAACAATTATTTAAAGGAAATCCTGCTGCAGTTTTGGTTTTAGATGAATGGCTTGATCATGCATTGATGCAGAATATTGCCCTAGAAAATAATTTGGCAGAAACGGCATTTGTCAAAAGAATCGATGATGAAAACTATCAGATTCGTTGGTTTACGCCAAAAGTTGAAGTGGATTTTTGTGGACATGCCACATTAGCATCAGCATTTGTTTTATTTAAAGATTACACCTCAGCAAAAACAATTCGTTTTCATGTGAAAGAGTTGGGTATTTTTACCATTCAACAAGCCGATGATGGCAAAATTCAAATGAATTTTCCTCTTCGTACCCCCCAGAAAGTATCGGAATATCCTGAACTGCTCAATCATGTGATTGATAAGCCATTCAAAGAGGTATATTTAAATGCGCAGGCTTATATTTTAGTCTGTGAATCGGCACAAGATGTGATTGATGCACAACCAAATTTGATCAACATCACACGGATTGCAGAACAATACAGCGTGAGTACAGCATTTACCGCAAGCTCAGGGGGCTACGATGTGACCATTACTGCCGCATCTGATCAATATGATTATGTTGCTCGCTATTTTGCACCACACAAAGGGATCAATGAAGATCCCGTAACAGGTTCCATGCATACAGGTTTAGCGCCATTATGGGCCGAAAAATTAGCAAAAAATCAATTGATCGGCTATCAGGCTTCTGAGCGTGGTGGAACATTATTCTGCAACCTTCAAACAGACAATCGTATTGAGATTTCAGGTTATGCTCAATTGTACATGCAAGCGGAGATATTTATTTAAGTCAATTTTGTCGTATTGACAAACTTATGCTTACAAAGGCAGTTGAAATAAACAGCTATATTTTCAAAACTTAACTATAAATTATGTTCAGGATTTTTTAAGATGTCTAACTTATAAATGTTTAAAATTTAAAAAATTCTGGATTCTTTTATGCTTATGCGGTTGAAAAAACTCACATTCTCTCTCTGTATTCTTGGTTTTAGTGCGTCAGCATTGACTCAAACTGTTCTGGTTAAATCTGATCATAATATTGAAGAATATAAGCTGGAGAATGGTTTTCGGGTTTTACTTGCACCAAATGACAAAGAAAATAAAGTTTTTATGAACACCGTATATTTAACGGGTTCTTTAAATGATCCTCAAGGTAAAGGTGGTTTGGCTCATCTACTTGAGCATTTGGCTTTTAAAGGTACACAAGATGTAAAGGGTGAGGAATTTCAACGCCGTTTAGATCAGTACACCTTAATGACCAACGCAAGCACTGATTATTATTCCACTAAATATACCAATATCGTTCGTCCAGACCAAAACATTTTAAATGAAGTGATCTATTTAGAATCACAGCGTATGGATAAATTGGTACTTCAAGAGAAGTTTGTTCCATCTGAAATTAATATCGTCATGCGTGAGCGTGAAGTGCGCATGGATCAGCCTTTTGCTGTATTAATGGATCAAATGTGGAAAGCAGCCTACGGCAATCAATCTTTGGGTCGTTTACCGATCGGTGATTTATCCGAATTACAGTCGATCAAAATGAGCGAACTCAATAAATTCTATAAAGATTGGTATGCACCTAATAATGCAGTCATGGTGATTTCAGGTAAATTTGACAAGGCTGAGGTTTTAAAAGCTATCGATAAAAATTTTAGCTCGATTCCTGCACGTCAAATCCCGCAACAAGCACAAGTGCCATTATTAGATTCTGCGAAAATTAAAAATCGTGAGTTCACCGTTAAAAAGGGCAGCGATCTTGCAAAATTCAATATCTATATGAATGGTAAAAATGAGAAAATTCAACCTGCATTAGCACTGGCACCTTATCTTTATACTTTACAACCAAGCGGACATCTTTACTCCAGTATGGTTGAAACTGGCATTGCGACTAATGTTCAGTCAACAACATGGTTGGATGACGATTTTAATTTGGTCTTTATGGGGGCAATTTATGCACCGAATCATGACGCCAAAAAAATTGATCAATCCTTGATTTCTGGTGTAGAACAGAATCCTAGCTTCAATGATGTCGAATTAAAACGTGTTAAAAACTTAATTCAGAATGCACACGATAATCTAATGAGCAGTGCGACTGCTGTTGGAGGCATGCTCAGCGATTACGTGGTGACTTCACATGGTGACTGGTCGCAATATTTCAAGGATCAACAACGCATTCAAAATTTGACTGTGAATGAAACCAATTCAACCTTAAAGTCGTTCTTAACCCAACAACATCGTTTCCATGGTGATATCCAGCCTACACCGGAAGACCAGAAAAAAGCCTTAGAACAAAAACAAGCAACGGAAAAGCCGAAGACACTTGATCAACAGGCAGCGGCTGTCGAGCCTCTGAAAGATGTCAGTGTTTATCAAGCTGAAGTTGCACAGTACGTGCAACAGTCAAAACAGTACCTAGAGGCCACTGAGAAAAAGATCCAACGTGGAACGTTGAAAAATGGAATGCAGTATGCTTTGTTCCCAACATCTACACGTGATGATAAAACCTATGCCACCATTGAGGTGAATTTTGGTACGGCAGAGGCTTTAAAAAATAAATCGCAGATTTTGGACTTTATGGCTTATTTATTGTTGCGTGCATCAGAGCAATATAGCTTACAGAATATTGCAGATAAAACCATTGAAGCGGGTGGTGATGCAACTGCCGCAGCAATTGACAATGGCATCACCATTCAAATTTCTGCGAAAAAAGAAAAATTTGAAGATTTCTTCAAATATATCGTATCTGTAATGAAGAATCCTAAATTTGAGCAATCACAATTTGATCTGATTAAATTACAAAGCCTTTCCAGCCTAGACCGTCCATATACTGAGCCTGAAACAGTTTCATCCTTAACAATAGCCCGTCTATTGGAAACCTATCAACCAGGTGATTTGCGTTATCATTTTGAACCTGAACTGGCAAAGCAGCAGATTCAAGCGGCAACAAATCAACAGGTGATTGACCTATATAAAAAGTATTTTGCTATGGACCACGGCTTTATTTCAGTGACAGGGCAATATGATGCCAAAGCTATGCAAAAGTTACTGAACCAACAGTTTGGAAATTGGACAGGCAAGCAGCCATACCAACGCTTATCCACTGAATTTAATACTTACAAAGCGCAAAAAGTACATGCACTTTCAGAACAGCGTGAATTTGGCAGCTATCAGGCTTTGCAAACCCTACCTGTGGGTGTGGACAATAAAGATGCAGCCGCGTTAATTGTGTTTAGCTATATTCTTGGTGATTCCCAGTTATCTTCTCGTTTAGGACAGGAATTACGTGAGAAGAATGCCTTGGTTTACGGTTTTGGCAGTCAACTCAACTTGGATTCTTTTAACGATGCAGGCGCTTTGTCGATCGAAGCTAATTATACCGCAGGAAAATCTGCGGAAGTATCCCAAGTGGTTCGCAAAGTGCTGAATGATTTATTAACGACAGGGGTAACCACACAAGAGTTAGAAGCAGCAAAAGCCAATATCATGAAGCAACGTGTGACCTCACTGGAAGACGAGCGAATCATTCACCGTATGCTCAACAGTCAGCTTGAGCGCAACAAAAAGATGGATAGTCGTGGTTTACGTGATCAAGAATTTGCCAAGCTGACTAAAGCCGATGTCGATGCTGCAATTAAAAAATACATCAAACCAGAGCAATTGGTTGAAGTTATGGCAGATCAATATGGTCAAGCCCAAAAAGGTATAAATTGATCGTCTAATTTCGGTATTGTATACGTCAAGTTATAGGGTCTGTTATCAGGCCCTATACGTGTATGGTTTTTTGTTCTATAAATGCGAAGAAGAACAAAAAAAGAATGAAAACAATGTCAATGATTGATAATTTGCTGAGTATTTCAATGCAACTATGAGAAGATTTTGTTCAGTCACCAAACTTACTTGAAGCTTATGTGTAGGGTGATCAAAAAGACCGTCAATCATAGACCCTAGATCTGGATAAGACATGCCATTCATTTTATCTTAAATGGAGATTCTTATGGAGGACAGGGGCCTTTAGCAATCGTATTTTTGGCGGTAAACAGATCGGTGAGGATTTAGGGATAGGTCCAGCCAGATATTTAACAGCAGAGCAAGTGATGCAAGTTGCGAATGCAGTAGCGTTGGTGAGTGATCGTCAGTTTACAGCACAATATGATCTTGATGCCTTGGGTGAGGGTGGTATTTATCCGAATATGGGGATGAAGACAGTGAGGCAGGGTTAAACTATATTTTGCCGTATTTTCAAGACTTAAAACAGTTCTGCCAAGAGGCGGTCCTTAGAAATCAGGCTGTGTTGTTTTATATTCAATAATCAATAAAAAACCGAAGCGTTGACCTCGGTTCTTTATTTTAATTATTGAAAATTAAAACTTATTTTTCAACAAATGCCCGTTCGATTACGTAGTCGCCCAATACGCCCATTTTTGGAGATTCTTTAAGACCGTGTTGATCCAATAATGCCACAACGTCATCAAGAAATGCAGGGCTACCGCATAACATTGCACGGTCAGTCTCTGGATTAAAACGAGGTAAACCGATTTTTTCAAATAATTCGCCTGTTTCAATTGCAGTCGTTACACGCCCTTGTGTATGAAACTCTTCACGCGTTACTGTTGGATAGTAAATCAATTTATCTTTAATGCCTAACTCTTCAAAGAACTCATTGTTTGGAAGTTCATTGAGAATAAGATCTTGATAAGCCAATTCAGAAATAAAACGTGTACCGTGAACAACAATCACTTTCTCAAAACGTTCATAAGTTTCAGGATCACGAATAGTTGACAAGAATGGCGCAAGTCCAGTTCCTGAAGAAAGGAGATAAAGATTCTTGCCTGGATTTAAATCGTCAAGGACTAAAGTTCCAGTTGGCTTTTTCGAAACCAAGATTTCATCGCCAACTTTTACTTTTTGTAAAATAGACGTCAAAGGACCATCAGGTACTTTGATTGAGAAAAACTCTAATTCTTCTTCGTAGTTAGCGCTGGCAATTGAATATGCGCGCATTAAAGGCTTACCATTGACTTCAAGACCAATCATCACAAATTGACCATTTTTAAAACGTAATGCAGTATCACGTGTGGTCTTAAAACTGAATAAAGTGTCATTCCAGTGGTGTACGTGAGTAATCTTTTCGACGTTGAAAGCAGCCATTAAAGGTCTCAATAAATTATCAAATTAGAACAGCTTGCTATTCTAATCTAAAATCATTCTCGATAAACTGAATATATTTAATTGAGCTTATCAGAAAAAATGATTATGACGGAGTTAAGTGTTCCAATTATTGCCATTATGCATTCCCCTTATGTTGAAAAATTTGGCATTCCCCGGCAACCGAATTTGGTTCAGGTCGAATCTTTTATCGAAATGCTCGCCCCTTATAATGTTATGGAAGCATTTGAAGGAATTGAAGAATTTAGTCATTTGTGGCTGATCTGGCAGTTTCATGACAATAAAAATCAACAACAGAATAAATTTCGACCTCAAGTGCGTCCACCACGGTTAGGCGGAAATAAGAAAATCGGGGTATTTGCGACACGCAGTATGTATCGTCCTGCACCTGTTGGATTGTCGGTCGTTCAACTCAAACAGGTCAAGAAAGTGGGCAATACTGTTCGTATTTATGTGACAGGAAGTGATTTATTAGATGGCACACCGATTTTAGACATCAAACCTTATATTCAGTATTCTGATGCTGTATTGGATGCACAAAGCGGTTATGCACACGATCGACCTGTACTCAAGAATGTTTATTGGTCAGAACAGGCACATCAATCAAAAACAGGTTTATTGCAACATGCAAAAATTGATGAGCAATATATTGCAGAACTGGAGTCAGTATTGGCACTGGATCCACGTCCAGCCTATCAAGATGATGAGCAAAGAATTTATGGGATGCGCTTTGGTCAGTTAAACATCAAATTTAGCTGTCGTGATGATGCTGTTGTTATCCAAGAAATCACGCCTGAATAAGCATGCTTAAATTCAATGAGATGAATATATTGCTGAATCATATAAAGCATTCTATGCCACGCTTTAGCTCTCAAGTCTGAATAGATTTTCGTCGATGAAATTTCACTTCTCGTAGAGGCAGAAAAATCTGACGCTGCAAACAAAGCCATGCTTTGTTTTTATGTATGTTGAGCAGGGGATATATCCTATATTCCCGCTCAACATGACAACATCCATAGCGTTGCACGATAGGAAACCAACCTTGATTCAAAAAAATGAAAAATATGAATTATACAAAGCTTCCAAAAGTTTGTATAAAAAGCTTAAAGTTCATTCGGGATGAACTTTTGAAATCAAAATACTTGTGTGAACAATCGAGCAGTTTGATTATGTTTAAAAAATACAATACTGAATAAAATTCATTTTTGCTTGGATTTTTATATTAATCTCAAAATTAAATCGCCTGATCTATGCTGCCGTTTATCTCACTATTTTGCTTTGTTGAGTGCGCTTTACTGCAATGTACTGATTTGGGCAAAGTCGAGTAGGTCTTGTTGAGATTGTTGTAAAATACGTTGTTTTTCCGCGGCAATCCAGCCCAAGGCAAACCAAACTTGTGGTTGGCTTTTAACCAATTTTATTAAAATCTCTTCAGCCACGATTAAATCATTGTATAGACCTAAGCTTTCTTGAGCAGGTTTGATTGCCTTTAAGTATTTTTTTATCGTTGATTTATCATATAAGGATGCAATAAATTCAACGCTATAGCGTAAACGTTTTAAATCTTTACGGGTTTTATGACGGGCTTCAATATCTAGGTTTAGGTAATTTTCAGCGTCTATTTGAATTTTTCGATGTAATTTACTGATTTTTTTTAATGCTAATTTGTGTATGGACGTTTTACTTTTCTCATGTGATTCTTGTTCGATAAATTGGATCAATGACAGAATCAAATAATTAAAATTAAATGATCGAAATAATTTGGTTAATTTATGGGGATCAACGGTCTGTGATTCAGGCAGCTTAAATTTTGGTGCACTAACAGCGTCAAGTTGGGGTAAAAGTTCTTCACGAATCACATCTAAATCTCGTGCTGAACCCAACTGTCTAAACAGTTCAGTTAACTGTGTTTGCCAAGTTGGATCAATATGCAAGGACCAACTTGAAAAAGTTTTAATTGCACTACGTAAACGTCGAATAGCAACACGCGCCTGATGAACATGCTTGGAATCAAAGTTAGCAGATGCAATCGCCGTGCTGTTGGGAAGCAGATGATTCAGACAGTTATTAAATATCTTTTTTAATGCTATTTCAGGTGTGTCTTTTGCATTTAAGTTTAAAGGTGTTTGAAATTGTACGGGATTTTCTCGGATGCTTTGTGCCAATTGAAAACCTTGTTGTGCTTTACTACGGACATCGAGCCATAAGCCATAGCGTTTGACACGGGGTAATATAAACGAAACCAGATCTTGTACCGTGCCTTGTTTTAATTCAAATTCAAGTTCATGTAAAGCTAAACTGTCATGTTGGGTAATGATTTGACCTTGGTCATAACTCACTTCAATTTGACTATTTTGAAACTGGAAAGTACTTAATTTTCTATCAATGTCAGTTTGAAACTGAATCTCAAGCACAGTTTTATGTTGCGCTAGTATGGATTGAACGCTTTTAGCAATCTGTTTGTTTTTTAAGTAATCTTCAATATTCAGTTCAATTTCATCTGTTCCTAAATCATGTTCAAACTCAGCGCGTTTTAGCTTTTGTTCAGTAGGCAGTTTCAGGGTTTGTACCCATTGATCATTTTCGAGCCGTTGACGAAGCGAAATAGAATGTTGCGACAATATAAAAGTAGGTGTGTCGAAATACTTTGCTTGTAGATGTAAGCTTCGATCATTTTTTCTTTGAAATGCTTTAATGAGAGCATCTTGCTTTTCTTGTGGAATCTGGAATTTTAATTCGATTTCAAACATCTTCATGTTCTCATTTTCGCTATGATCAGAATGATTGTAATCTGATCAATTGTATTTTTGAGAATTTTTAAAAAATGATTACAAATCAAATACTCCGTCTACGAATAATAGCTTATTGTTATTTTAGATGACCTGTGCAAAGAGATGATTTTGAAACAAAAAATCATCTCCACATCTGGATTATTTTAAGAATTTACGACTGACCAAGAACTGCTCAGTGGCTTCTAGTAATTTTTCAGCATAGACTTCCTGCTTGGCTGTCAGCCACCCTAAAGCAAACCAATCACTGGCATCTAGATCAGTTTGCTGTAAATAAGAAGATGAGGATGCCAATACTTGATATTGTTCACAAGCCTGTTGAGCATCATTCAAAGATTTACCGTATTTCTGCAAATTTTTAACATCATAGATCTGGGTTAAAATTGGAAAGCTGAACTTCAGTTCATTTAAATGCTGGGCTAATGATTCAAGACTTTCAAGGTTGGAAAGATCAGCACCATTTAAACTTTCCTGAAGCAGTTTGTACTGATGCTGTAGGGTGTTTTGAGCAAACCATTTCAAATCATGTGGCTGTGGTTTATTTGATTGTCCAAGACTAAACATCAATAGTTCAAGATAGTGTTGAACATTCTGGGTAGATTTAACTAAATTAATCAACTTCTCATTGGCATATAAGATGTCTTTGTCTAAACTCTCTGCTGTTTTAGGATTTTGCAGTAACGCACCGAGTGTGCGTTGCATATGCTCAAAATGCTGTAAATTTTTAAAATGGCTTTCAAAAGCAGAAAGCTGATGTGCCCATTTTTCTGTTTTGGTATCTGTCCAGTCCTTAAACAAGGATAAGGTCAGATGCAGATGATGAAGGGCAGTTTGTGCTTGAAGAATATGCTCAGGCTCGGCAACTTGTGCAGAAATCGCAGCAATATTCGGTAATAAATGTTGAAGTTGGCTGGCAATAAGTCCACGTAAATTTTTATCAGCAGTGTCTTTCTTATTTAAATGGGGTTCTTTTGCAAGTTTTGCTGAACTCACTTTTTGACCAAGCAGCAATAAGTTTCCAAACTCAGCTTTACTGCGGACATCCAACCAAAGTTGGTATTTTTTTACCCATTCAAAACTAAAAGCTAAAAGTGATTGAATTGAACCGCTTTTTAATTCAAATTCAACTTCATAAATATCTTGTTTTGCTGTTTTGGTTCTGACTTCACCGACATCTAAACTGATTTCAATTTCCGCATCTTCAAAGTTGATCAGTCGGGTGGTACGCTGAATATCGGTTTCAAACTGTAGCTGTAAGTGTTCAATTCTGTCACCTAAAGCATTTTGAAGAATTGCGAATGCTTCAGGCTTATTTTCATAAATTTTGAGGTCTAAACTTGGTGCTTCTGCTTGCTCACCCAAATCAATATTGTCTTCAAAGCGTTGTAAATGACTTTTGGTTGCTGCTTTTAAAGTCTGTATCCAACGGGTGCCTTCTAAACGTTGGCGAAGTGCAACGCCCTGTTGTGAAAGTAGACGGTCAGGTGTGTCGTAGTATTTTGCTTGTAGGTGAATGATCTCGGATTTTTTTGGGTCTATTGCTTTAAGTAATGCATTGCGGCGAGTTTCGGAAATTTGAAACTTTAATTCAACTTCAAGCATGGGAAAATCCTAAAAATGATCATATCGATTGAAGACTTAAATTTTTCTTCATGTTTATCTTGTTATTGTAACGCAAAATTGGGTGTAAAATGCTGACAGAACGTATCCTTTCCGCAAGAATGCACAATTTACACACTATTTTTAATTTGGCTTTTAACGCAGCATAAAATAAACTAAGCTGATTAAAAATAAAACAGGATGATTGATCATGAATGCCCAAGTAGAGCCTAAATCGGAATTAGAGCAATACCCTAAATTTGAACTTCCAATTCAAAACTATTCAGAGTTTTATCGCTTTTATCTAACAGAACACCGCAGCATCATGAGTCGCCGTTTACATGCAGCGGGAAGCAGTTTGGGTATTTATTTCTTTACTCAAGCAATTCGCCAGCGTAAAGCCAAATATGTACTATATGGATTAGTTTCAGGTTACGCCTGTGCTTGGGTGGGGCATTTTGTCTTTGAAAAAAATAAACCTGCCAGCTTTAAGCAGCCGTTGTATAGCTTTATTTCAGATTGGCGTATGCTTTCTGATATTTTGCGCGGTAATCTAAGTTTGAAAGATCGCCGTTTTGATAAAATTGAGAGTTAAGAAAAAAAACATAACGAAGAAGTAGAGCGTTTTCTATTTCTTCGACAGTAATCTACGTAATACTTTGAATATAAATTACATAATTAATAGATATTAATTAAGAAATATTCCCTTTAAGTTAAAAAAAATATTTTTAATCATATTAGCAATCCAAGCAATTTCTATATTTAGAATAGGGAGAGGATGAAATTATTTTATCTGTTCATCATGATTCTAAAAAAGGTACTTATAAAAGAAGTTGCCAATACCTTCAAGTGGTATTTTATGTGAATATTCCTTTTTTATTGAATTGTATCAATCGTTATAATTAGAAATAATTTATTTTTCTATGATTATTTTCAAATAAAAAAATACACTTTGTAATTTATGATGAAAGAATAATAATGAGTGAATTTAAAAAATGAACAATTTAGATCAATATCATGATGAACTTGTAGATTTAATTTATAAAATTCCACTGGATGCCGATGGTTGGGGTATTTTTTGTGAAAAAATGACACAAGTGATGGATTGTTCAACGGTCCACATATTGGCATTAGATTTAGAATTCCAAGCTTATTCATTTAGTCGTGCTGTAAATCGGTTCGTCAATGAAAGCGATACAGCTTATGCCGAAGTTTCATACTTACATTATCCGGTGAATGATGATCCGCGCTGGAGCGGTTTATTTAATCCCCAGCGCAAAGGTTGGTATCAATGTCATCATGATATATCCATAGACTTTGTGGAGAAATCACACTTATATCAAAACATATTGCTTCCCTATAATATGCGTTATACCGCTGCACATGAAATCATCTCGGATGAAAAATTATGTATGTTAATTGCAGTACAAACATCAGAACAAAGGCAACCATTAAACTCAGATGAATTGGGTTTTTTAGATAAATTACTGATTCATCTAAAACGAATAGTAGAAATTCAACGAAGTATCTATGAATTTTCAAATAAAGCGATTATGGGTTATACATTGATTGATAAATTAGCACAGCCTATTGTGATTTTGAATTTATCAGGACAGGTTGTACACCAGAACAAGGCGGCAAAGTGTATTTTAGAAACAAACAATACCATTCAAATTGAAAAAAATTATTTAAAATTACCCATGCCTTATATGCAAGTGCTTAAGAAGAATCTAAAAGAAATCGAAATTGCATTTAAAAAGCAAAATAATTTGAATCAGAGTTTTTTTGAGGATGGCTGTATAAAGATTGTCGATCAGATGGGCGAAGTCTTCTATATTTTTGCAACACTGTTAATTACAGATCAAGAGCTGAAAGCATTTGGTGTACGCCCATCTGTTATGCTGACGCTTTATTCACCCACTTATGCACCAAATATTGATGCACATTTACTGAGTGCTGCATTTAATTTAACACCAGCCGAATCAAAAGTCGCTTTATCGCTATTAGATGGTTTACTTCTTAAAGAGATTGCTCAAAAAAATCATGTGAATACAGACACAGTAAGAAAACAATTACAGTCTATTTTTAAAAAAACTGATACCAACCGTCAGTCTGAGTTAATGAAATTATTGCTGAATATGCCTAAATATCATGAAAAGGCATGAGCTTATTCCTCATTTGAGGAATAGAGGGAATAAAAAATAAAGCGAATACTCTTTATTATTTTTGAATAAAAGGGATTCGATATGAAACGATATAAAAAAGTGATATTTCTAATGATCACTATTTCAGTTTTAGCTGGGTGCGGCGGCGGTGAAGGAAATCAAAATATAGATGGAGCTGTCTGGAGTACAAGTGGCAAAGTTGTAGATGATACTGGTAATCCGATTGCTGGTGCTGAAGTATCAGTAAAACTTAATGATGTAAAATATTCTGTAAAAACAGATAATAATGGAAATTATAAGTTAAAGACACCCCAGGATTACGATTATCCGCAATTTTTTGCAGGAATGATTAAGGCTGAGAACTATAAGCCTGTTACAGTTTTATTTAGTTATACAAATAATCATTTGGGAGTTGATACCAAAACATCTAATCCAACATTAAAGAAGTTGGAAGAGACAGATATTATATTTTTTAATGGCTTGGATATTATTCATTTGGGCGATAATCAGTTTACAGGTTCTGTAAACTCTCAATTACAGATAAAGGCTCAAGGAAAGATTTGGGTTGATCATTTTATATATTCAGATCTATTAAAATCAAAATATGACAATATTTGTATTTCATTTATGGGAAGGGGTTTTAATAGTATAAAAGATGGGAGCAATGATCCGATTTCGTTATCAAACAATGGTCAACCTGGTAGTTATATTGTTAAAGTCCTTCCTGATAGCGCTGAAAATGGAAGTTTCAGCCAATATAAAGAATGTTTTTCTTTAAGTAGCTTTAATGTCGGTGACAAAATCCAATTGCAAATTAATTCACTGCCAAAGAATGGCGATTTTGATGACTTTGAAATGATTAATATCTTTGGAGAGCTTAGTGGAAATGGTGCTGTTGTAACCCCGCCAACTACACCAGACAATCCATCACCAACAGGTGACAATACAGGTTCTATTACGGTTGATAATCACTATTATCCAATTGAATATCGTGCAACTAATGTTCTATATCCGAGTCCTTCTAATGGGGTTAATTCAAATATATTATGTGCAGTAAACTATGCCGCACTTGGACCGCATTATGAATATTTAAAACCAAATGGTTTAGTTGCTGGTTCAACTGAAAAGGAAAGAGCTTGCAGCAATTTAAAAAATAATTGGCCATCATTTATAAATTTTATTCAAAATAATATCAGTAATTGTCAAAATAAATCGTTTGAAGGAATTTATATTAATGCTATAGATGCAAGTAATCATTATAGTTATTCAACAACGTATACATTACAGAATCCTATCGATTGGATTAAGGTCGCCAAACAACTTCAAGTTAATTATCAAGCCGATGTTGATTTATGTAATAAATAATAGGACTAAAACCACTCGCTTAGAGTGGTTTTTTATTCCTTATTTATGGAATAGAGGATACACAAAATTAACTTTATTCTAACAATAATTCTATATGGAGAAATAAAATGAAATCCAAAAATATATTTTTATTGACATTAATTGGATGTTTATTATCAGGATGTAATACGATAGGGATGCTTGCTGATACCAAAGAAGAATTTAAACACGGTAACTATATTTTTGGCACATTTATGGGTTTAAGTTCAATAACCTTTGGACCAGTGATAGATGTCTTTACACTAGGCGGTTTACTGAATAGTGAACAAGCTGTAGACGTCTGGTCTGGTGCGGCAACTTTATATGCAACGCAACAAGTAGGAGAACAATCTTCAAATCAAACTAAACTCAATACCCAAATGCAGGCGAAGCAAAACATGATCCAAGTTGCACAAAAGCAATCGACAAATATTTCTACAGGGGGGCAATTTACTCCAATGGGTCCGGATGCAAATAAATATAATTTTAAAATTGAAAATAGTGTTACTAAAAAAAGTAGTACAAATAATATGATGGTAGACATCACTGATTCAGGTCAATCCAAAACATCACGACCTGTAAATTGTTTACGAGAGATAGCTCAAAAAGATGGTTCACTTGATTTGGTGAATGCTTGTTCTAAGAGCGTTAGTATCGCTTTTTGTTATAATGAGGCGTCACAAAATGCTAATGTATCTGATTATCTTTGTCACGCCCAAAAGAGTCATTGGTCATTATCTGGTATCGACTATAAAACGCAATCTCCTGGCACTATTGAACCAGGAAATAAAATGAATATAGGTTGGGCTGCGAAAAGAGGGAAGGTTTCTTACTCTTGGATCGGTTGTTCTGCCCCATTCATAATTCCAATCATGAGTACTCCTACTACAGGTTATTGTAGAGATCCTAACATTCCTTGATCTACTCCTAATAAATTTCGCTAGAAAATTTCCGTTTTAGAGCAGATTGATACCAAAAAATATATAATATGAATATTTCCATTTTTTGAGTCTATCATGCGCGGTCTTTATCTCATCACCAATGATGATCCAATTGAACTGTTATTAGCAAAATTAGAAGGTGCAATGGCAACCTATGACGTTGCCGTTTTGCAATATCGTCGTAAGAAAGTGCCAAAACAAGATCAGGCTTATGAAATTGAGTACATGAAATCCATGTGTGCACAATACAAAGTCCCTTTCGTGATCAATGACGATTTAGACGCAGCGATCAAATACGGTGTGGGGGTTCACCTAGGTCAAGGCGATGGCTCGATTGCTGAAGCTGTGGCACGTTTACCCAAAGGTGTGCTCATCGGGCGAAGCTGTAATAATTCAATAGAACTTGCTGAACAAGCGATTGCCGATGGTGCAAACTATGTTGCTTTTGGTGCAATCTATGCGACGGATACTAAACCGGAAGCAGGAAATATCGGACTGGATACCTTAAAACAAGCCAAAGCTAAATTCGATATACCCATCTGTGCAATCGGGGGGTTAACCGTTGAAAATTCAGCGCCTGTGATCGAGGCAGGTGCCGACCTTTGTGCGGTAATTAGTGATATATTAGGACGCACTTTATCTGGTGTCACTGTCCGTACCCAAGAATGGGCAGATTTATTTACTGCTCACAAAGCTTAAGCTTCTCTTTTTGTAATTTGTTTTTTAGTCGAGTAATCTCATGACGTTATCTGCCAAGCAAGAACAATTGTTTAAACAAGCCAGTAAACATATTCCTGGGGGAGTGAATTCTCCTGTACGAGCGTTTAATGGAGTCGGTGGTACGCCAATATTTATTGAAAAAGCCAAAGGGGCTTATTTATACGATGTGGATGGCAAGCGTTATGTGGATTATGTGGGTTCTTGGGGTCCCATGATTTTGGGGCATGCACATCCTGATATTATCCAAGCAGTACAAGAGGCAGCGGTGGATGGTTTGAGTTTTGGTGCACCGACTGTTCATGAAACGACACTGGCAGATTTGATTTGTGAAATCATGCCATCCATTGAATTGGTTCGTATGACCAACTCAGGAACAGAAGCAACCATGACCGCCATTCGATTAGCACGTGGCTATACTGGACGTGACATGATTGTTAAATTTGAAGGTTGCTATCACGGACATTCAGATTCACTTTTGGTAAAAGCGGGTTCGGGGATGTTGACCATGGGGGAACCAACCTCAAAAGGTGTACCTGCGGACTTTGCAAAGCATACAGTCACTTTGCCATATAACGATATTGAAGCGGTTAAAGCGTGTTTTGCAAAGTATGGTCATGAAATTGCAGGTGTGATCGTTGAACCTGTTGCAGGAAATATGAATTTGGTGAAGCCTGTAAAAGGCTTTTTAGAGACGATTCGTGAACAATGTGATCAATATCAATCGGTTTTTATCATTGATGAGGTTATGACTGGTTTCCGCGTTGCACTTGGTGGTGCGCAGGCGTATTACAATGTAAAACCAGACTTAACCACTTTGGGTAAAATCATTGGTGCTGGTTTACCTGTAGGTGCATTTGGTGGTAAACGTGAAATTATGGAATGTATTGCACCTTTAGGCGGTGTTTATCAAGCGGGAACTTTATCGGGTAACCCATTGGCAATGCGTGCCGGCGTAAAAATGTTTGAAACACTTCGCCAGCCCAATTTCTATACGGATTTAACCGCAAAACTGGATAAATTACTGCAAGGCTTACAAGCTGCTGCAGATGAAGCCGGGATTCCATTTTTTACTCAGCAAGCGGGTGGCTTATTTGGAATTTACTTTACCGATCAAACAGAAATCAGCAGTTTTGATCATATTTTGAAATGTGATATTGAGGCATTCCGTAAATTTTTCCACGGTATGTTAGACCGTGGTGTAAATCTTGCACCTTCAGCATTTGAAGCCGGCTTTATCTCTGCCGCACATAGCGATGAGGATATTGAATTTACGATTCAAGCTGCTAAAGAAACCTTTGCTGAAATGAAAAATTAGCTTAATTCTATGCCTTGTTCATTGCTGTGATAAATGAGCAGAATGAACAGTCATTTTTAATGAAGCTTCATTTAGAATAAAAGCCCATAGCCTTTGTACTATGGGCTTTTTTAAATTTTAAATACGATAATTACGGACGAAAATATGCAAACTAAACATTATTTAACTTTATCCGATGCAGAATTTCTATTGAATACCGCACAACAATATGCAAGTGAACACCACTTTAATGTCAGTATCGCTATTGTCGACGAAACAGGAAATTTATTGGCAATGAAGCGCATGGATGGAGCATCGGCAATGTCTGCAAATTTCTGTCAAGAAAAAGCCAAATGCTCAGCACTCAGTCGTCGACCTTCAAGTGCTTATGAGAACTTGATTAAAAATGGCCAAATGGGATTTTTATCAATGAATACTGGTTTAGGTATGTTAGAAGGTGGCGAACCGATTTTATATCAAGGACATGTGATGGGTGCTGTGGGTATATCTGGAGTAAAATCATTTGAAGATGCTCAAATTGCCCAACATGCGATTCAGGTTTTTCTTGCGAAATTTGATTGAAACCTGATTCTTGTGTGAATGATGAGATTAAAGTGATATTTGGAAACATCACTTTAATCCTGTTCAATCATAAACGATAGAATTGTTTAGCATTATGATGAAAGACTTTTTCAAGAGCATTTTCATCATACTGCATCACAATATCACTAAATGCATCAATGATATTGATGAGACTGGTATTGACCCGATCCATTGGAAAGTTGGAAGCAAACATCACACGGTATGTGCCGAAACTTTCTAAAGCATGCAGAATGAGCGGGGCAACAAGGTCAATGATTTGCTGTTTCGATGCCAATTGTTTCTTTTTATAGAATTGATGTCCGAGGACAGGCATAAATAATCCAGACATTTTTGCATATACGTTTGGAAGTGTAGATAATTCTGCAATATCTTCCTGCCATTGATAAAAGATATTTTCCCGTGCTGTTTTAGACAAGCCGGTATTTTGACCCACCTTGCCAAATAATCCCGCAGGCGTGCCCAAGTGATCTAGAACGATGGAGGTTTCAGGAAAAATTTTTGCAAGTTCAATCACATCTGTGATTTGTTGAGAATACACCCAGGCATCAAAGCTGAGGTTATGCTGAGCCAGTTGCTCAAAGCCTTTGAGAAATTTCTTTTGGGTATAAAGGTGTGGTGTATCTGTCCAGTTATGTACACCTTTGTCTTCGTGAAAAGCAGCCATACGGCGTATACCGCGTAATCGTTTGGATGCTTTTTGATGCAGTTTTAAAATTTTCTTGAAATTGCTGTCACGAGGGTCTGCTGTAGCAACAATACCGCCCAGTTTGACTGTATCTTCATTAAAAGGTAAAGACTCAATAAATTCAGTTTCACCGACCACACCTTTACCTTTATGCTTTGCCCAACTCGCTTCTATATGCACGATCTGTTCAACGGCATATCGCCCTAGATCATTTTTATAGTCTTCTGGCAAATAGGGGCGTGTAATATGCTCAGTCAGCCCAACAGTATCAATTAAATCCTTGGGTTTCACCAGACGAACCATTTTATCCAACAGAAAAGGACGTTGACCGAAAAGCTTTACAGCAAATGCAGCAGCATGAGGTGTGTTATAGGGATCCCATTGGTGTATATGTGGGTCAATGAGCGGAAAATCAAATGTGTGCATATAACATCCAAATTGTTATTTATTATGAACATACCATACAATAGTTTTATAAAAGATGAATATTATTTGTTCGTAAATATCAGATTGGAAATATGAGTTGTTTTGAAATTTCAAAGTATCGTTTTAAGTGTGGACGAAAAATTTAGCCTCTTCGAGAAAGAGGCTAAAACGGTCACTGGTGAACAGCAGCGTTCAGGAAAGATTAATGCTGATGATCATGACCATCGTGATCATGCTTATGCGTATGGAAATGCTCATCTTTACGGAAACGTAGATAGTTTTCAAACTGCTCACAATATTCATCATAATTGTCTTCAAGCATCATTTGAAATTGCTGTAATACATAAGACATGACTTGTTCTTTTGCATCGCGCATTTCATTACCATCTTTAAAATTATTGGCAGCAACCCAGGTGTTAAAGCGAGCAGTTGCAAATAACATCGCAGCACTGACTTGACCACGCAGCTCTTCAGGCTTGACTGGCTTTTCCTTTACAGGCCGACAGAATTCATTGGCTTGTTTGATAAACTCATCTGCACGCTCAAAAAAAACAGCATTTAAAGCTTCTTCTTCAGTGATATCAGTCGCGGTGATTTTTTGAGACATGGTTTTTCCACATATGGTATTTCATTGGCAGCTATTATAGGCAATCCAATGATCAAACGAAACGCTTTACTTCATCGCTGTCTGATTGAGGGAAATAACTGTCAAAATTTTCTTGATATTCATCAAGATGATCTTCCAGCATGAGTTTAAATTGTTCAGTGTAATAATCCAAGATCACTTGTCGATCAGCTTTAAAATCCGATGCCTTTTGATAAGAACAAGCCGCATGCCAAATGCTATAACGTGCATTGGCGTACATAAATGAAGCACTGACACTACCTGGATGTGCTGTGAGATGAGAGACTTGATGGTCAGCATCAGCGAATTGATTGGCAAGTGCAATAAATTCATCAGCGCGTTCGTAAAAGCTTTCATCTACGTCAACTTGTTCAGTTTCTTCAAAAAAATCATTATTTTCAGGCATAACCTTTCCTATTTACAGGCTTGTTTCATTGAGATAACTATAGCATACTCAAAATAGCCTAAGCATAATAAATACTTCAGGAGCAGATCATGCAAGATGCGATTGCTGTACAAAGTTTAAAAAGCGATATTGCATTATTACGCCAAAATATTTGGCCACCGACTGAGCTTGCACATGTTGAAGGTTTACCGATTTATTATGCACCTCAAACACAAGTAGAGCATTACTACAAACAATGGCTTGGATTGATTGAACGGGCACAGGCACTCTACCAACCCTTTATGACAGATGAGCCTTTGGATGCTGTTCATTTGCCGAGCCACTTAAATTTACCCTTGTTCTTTTTTCATGTAGATCGAATTCGTATCAATAAAACCCGTGCTAAAGAGTCTAAAACCTTTCGTGGTATTGCTGCTTTGATCGAAAAATGTGGTCAATTCGAGCCAAGTCAAATCAGTAACATGACCCAATGGTTAAATAGTGATGATACGGCTGCCCTGGTGGCACATCGTGAATTTATTGATTTACGCACCTATATTTTTCAACATGGACAAAGTGAATATACCAGAACTCGATTTTATGTGAATGGATTGGTACTTGGCACTGAGAAAGAGTTTGAGTTGGTTGACGCCAGGGAAAAACCACGTAAGCAACGCAATGACAGTTATGCGGATCCTTTGGCGGATAATCAAGTTTGGAAGGTCTTTGGAAAATATCGTTAATTGATGATAAAGCATTTTGATTTTTTAAAATAACTGCATAAAAGCTATGCCCTGACGAAATCCATGTTTAATCAGAGCATTGTTTTACAGGATTACTTTATTTTACAGCATCAATTGCTTGGCTTGCAGTGGTATTGAACAAAGTGCATTCAGATTTTAAACCCTCAAGGTATGCGAATTCTATCTGGGCATTGATACTGTATTTCCCAAACTTATTCACGGCGTCTTTATAGTCCTGCTCATACTGCTGAATTTTATCCGCAAGAACCTCATAGTCACCAGTAGTATAATAAGCCGCTGGATAATAGTCAGAGCCAATTTTAGCCACAGCATCTATCGGGCTGTTTGGTTGAATATTACGAGATAAATCTAAGCTGAAATTACCAAGTTTTGTTTCAATATAACCATTTTGAAAATATTTTGATGGCTGGTAATTATTGATGGGTCCGTTCGAATACAGATCAGCAAAAGGGGTATTGGTCGAAGAAGATATTGATCTTAAACATGTTGAACCTGTTGGGAAAGTTTTACCCTGCAGCTTTTTCACGTAGTACGCAGGATAAGGTCCAATCGCAGAGCTCAATGTATTGTTTAAACCCGCAAAATGATCAAAACCATTGATATATGGGCTGATTAATTTACCAGTTAAATTAACAGTTTCAAATTTTTCAGTTAATTCTAATTGCTTGTAGTTCCGTGTGGAATACGGTGTGAATGTCCATACTGTTGCTGATTTTGATTTAAGTGTTGCATTTTGATAGCCCAAATCCGTTTTACTCTTAGGCGCATCATACAATCCATCAGCTGCTAAATAATGGCTCAACAGATCGGATGCAGTAAATTGGGTGGAACCATCTACTCTATATTCACCATCGATATACATTTGTTTATTTCTAAAGCTAAATTTTACTTTGCTAAACAGATAAGCATCTTGAAGCGAACCGCCAGTTTCATAACTAAACCATTCTGACTCATTGTTGGTGATATAGTCCCCGGCAGCTGAATCTCCTCCACATGCGGTCAAAAATAATGAAGAAATAATGGTAAAAGACAGTAATTTAATTTTCATGAATTATTCCAAATTATAAAATATTAAAAATTTATGCGTATAAAAGTTTACGTTGTCATGATATTGAAACCTATTATTTTTTCAATATCTATTTTAAGGTTGAAATTTTATTGCACTGGTGGTCTTAAAAATATTGGATCGACAGGTTTAAGAATATTCGCAGCACCATATTTTTAAGCGATCATTTTCATGTTCAGATGAATCAAAATGAGCTTAACGTGTGAATTATCTTGATTTTTAAAGTTTTAAATTGTTTATATGAGAAGGATCAGTGATTCATGTTGAATCTTTCTTTTAAAAAGAACTTATAAAGCAGTCGAATTTTGAACAACCCAAACAAAAATTCCAATAAAGATCAACATGTGTAAAATTTGAATTGGAGCAAAAACAAGTGCATAGCGACTCCCACCACTTATCAAAGCATTTATTGATTTCGCCACTGCATGCGCAGCTAAACCGAGCAGGAATGCAAGTGACAATACAGAATGACTTGGCTCACCTTGAATGACGATGGTTGCTAATGCACCGTGAATTTCAAAAAGTGACGCAAGAAGTGTACCTGCAATGAGTCCTGCATCACCCAATAACAGGTTTAAGCCATAAACACCTGCTTGAATCAAGGTTAAAGAGCCAGCAATAATCGCAGCTTCTTTAAGGCTAAACATACGACTATCCGTTGATTTGTTGGTTTCAATCGGTTGTGTATTGCGCATGAGCCATAATGCAAAAATAACTAAAACAGTGATTGCAACCAGACTGGGTAAAATAATGACTTTAAACCAAGAAATACTTACACCAATGACAATAATCATCAATTGCAATAGCGTCGCAACACATGACATAAGTGCAGCGCCTGCATTGGCTTTGGCATCGGCACGTCCGTTACGGACTTCTAATCCTAAACTGGCAACCGTTGCTGTACTGGATACAAAGCCAGATGCTAGAGAGGACAAGAGCAAAGCATTTTTTGTGGACAATAATCGTTTGGCAATGTGTGCCAATGCTTGTACAGTCAGAATTAAAGTGAGTAATTTTAAAATCACATAGGGATTAAGGACTGAACCCCACAATGGTTTATTGGGGGTAAGCGGAAGTGCAATCAGTAACAATGCTAAGAGAAAAATTCCATCTCTAAATTCAGATTCTGTGATCCATTTGCCTGCGATGCCGTGCATGGAATGTTTGGTCATGAGCAAGATTGTCAAAATGACGGATAAGCCGGCAGCAAATGGGATGTTCCATAAACACATTCCACCAATAAAGTAGGTGAGAATAAAAGCGACTTCAGTCGTAACCCCAGGATCATCGGTCTGATTTTTGATCGAGTAAGCAACAATTGCACCTGTGATCAGTGCGCCTACGATGCCAAAGTAGGGACCAAATAAAAAGCATACAGCACCGAAGATTGAACAAATCGCAAATGATCTTAAACCCGCAAAACTACGTTGATTTTCTCGTTGTTTGCTGCGCTCACGTTCGAGTCCTATCAACAAACCGCAACCCAAAGCAGCCGCAATAATTGTAAATAAATCATGATAAGAATTGAAATCGAATGGCATGGTTGGAATTAAATTCATAGCGCTCCCCCAGAACCATGAATAGATTGTTTGATTTCAATGTAGCCTAAAGTATTCCGAAATCAAAAGTTTATTTTTGACTTCTGAATAATATAGAGGTCAATTTAAAAAATTCAGCAAATACAAAAGTTAATTTTGTTATAGTAAACTGTGTTTTGGGGATATAACAATGCAATTCAATTTCGAAATCGATACAGCTTGGTGTTTAGAACAATTATTAAAAGATGGACGTATTACTGAGCGTGAAAAATTATTGGTCCAGACCACGCACAGGCAACGTGAGCAATTGAAGTGGCATCCCTTGCAATGGATTGCAAATTTTAAGTTGGTTGATGCCCAAGATCCTGTAAAAAGATTGACACTCACAACTTTAACAGAATGGTTGGCTGAAAAAGCACAGTTAAATGTATTTACCATTGATCCTTTAAAAGCAGATGTCACATCTTTGACTGGTGTGATGTCTCAAGAGTTTGCTTTAAGAAATAAAATCTTGGCTGTAGAAGTGAGTGCCGATCGTATTTTAATTGGGACGGCTCAGCCTTTTATGACGGATTGGCTGCATAATCTTGAACGGAGTTTAAGACCAAAAAAAATCGAAAAAGTGGTGTTAAACCCCGAACAGTTACAGCGCTATCTGACAGAGTATTATCAGGTCAGTCGAGCTGTCAGTAACTCACAAAAATCGAGTGCTTATGATAAGGAAAACAAGGGCGTAGAAGCGCTTTTACAATTGGGTGATACGCAAAATCCAGATGCCAATGATCAGCATATTGTTAAACTTGTGGATTGGGTTTTACAGTTTGCCTTTGAACAAGGTGCCAGTGACATCCATTTAGAGCCGCGTAAGGAAAAGGGCAAAATTCGTTTTCGTATAGATGGTGTTCTGCACACGATTTATAACATGCCTGCCAATACTTTAACTGCGGTCATTTCACGGATTAAAATCTTAGGAAGGATGAATGTTGCGGAAAAGCGTAAACCACAGGATGGTCGTCTGAAAACCCGTACTCCGAAAGGACAGGAAACTGAATTACGTCTCTCGACTTTACCGACTGCATTTGGTGAAAAGTTGGTGATGCGTATTTTTGACCCGGAGGTTTTGGTACGCAGTTTTCAACAATTGGGATTTGATGAGCACCTGTTGGCGCAATGGCAAGGTTTGACCCGACACAGTCACGGAATCATTTTGGTGACTGGGCCAACAGGTTCGGGTAAAACAACGACACTGTATTCATCCTTAAAACAATTGGCCACTGAAGAAGTCAATGTCTGTACCATCGAAGACCCGATTGAAATGTTGGAACCCAGCTTTAACCAGATGCAGGTGAATCAAGGAATTGAATTGGGTTTCGCGGATGGTATCCGGGCGTTAATGCGTCAGGATCCAGACATTATCATGGTAGGAGAAATCCGTGATCAAGATACGGCGAATATGGCAATTCAGGCAGCTTTAACAGGTCATCTCGTGCTTTCAACCCTGCATACCAATGACGCACCATCAAGTTTGACCCGTTTGCATGATTTAGGTGTCCAACCTTTCTTAACAGCTGCAACAATTCTGGGAGTACTTGCTCAACGTTTGGTGCGGAAGCTATGTCCTCATTGTAAACAAGAAACTTTTATCAATGAGCAAGAATGGAAACATTTAACTTCTGGTTATCAAACCAAGACCCCTGATTTTATTTTTAAAGCGGTCGGTTGCGAAGAATGTCGCCAAACGGGGTACAAAGGTCGTGTGGGTATTTATGAGTTTATGCCAATCAGTCTAGAGGCAAAACAGCGTATCAGCGCCAATGCCGGCTTAGATGATCTTAGAATGCAAGCCAAGAAAGAAGGGATTGAACCCTTACGAATTGCAGGTGCGCGCAAAGTTTTAGAAGGTATAACCACTTTAGAAGAAGTGTTAAGGGTTGTACCTTTGAATTAATTTTTCCACTTTATAGCGAAAATTGAAAATCAAGGCATCCTAAGATTCACCTCATGTTGATTTGTTTTAATGGCTTCATTGAAATGATCAATATCCATGAGGTAATACAATGAATGCAATTTCAAAAACAGTTTTGGCAGCAACTTTCATCGGTGCAACTTCTTTTGCTTCTGCAAATACAGCAGTAAATCAGTCAGCACTTACACCAAGTTTGACCACTGTCAAAAATGCATTAACTTTGAAAGATGATACAAAAGTCCAGTTACGTGGCAATGTGGTAAAAGCCATCGGTGATGAAAAATATCAATTCCGTGATCACACTGGTACCATCACTGTCGATATTGATGATGAATTATGGCAGGGTAAACCGATTGCACCGAATACCGCTGTGACCTTAATAGGCGAGGTGGATATTGATTATAAGCCAACCAAGCGAGTTGAAATTGATGTTGATGCCGTGAATTTTTAATGTGTTCGATTGCAAAGATTACAACTCATTATGATTTGAACTTTAATAGTTGAAAAAGATCAGATGCATTCGTGTCTGGTCTTTTTCGGTATGATATAGAAATTGTTTTTGATAGCCGATGTCGTTTCGATCAGGCTGGAGACGAGGAGGGGATCATGCGAATTTTGCTTGCGGAAGATGACCGTTCACAAGCTGAAAGTATCCAATCTTGGCTAGAAATGGATGGCTATAATGTAGATTGGGTTGAACGTGGGGACCACGCCATTTTCGCGATTGAACAGCATGAATATGATTGTATTTTGCTTGATAGAGGCTTGCCAAAGACCACAGGAGATGAGATTTTAGAGCGATTAAAAAAGCAATATCCTGATACGCCTGTGATTTTTTTAACGGCAAGAGACAGTATTCAAGATCGTGTGCAAGGTTTGGATCTAGGCGCAAACGATTATCTGGTCAAGCCTTTCAGCCTTGAAGAGCTCTCAGCCCGAGTACGTGCACAATTAAGACAAGCACAGACAGTCAATGTACATGAAATAAAGTATGCTAATTTAGTCCTCGATACCCAAGCAAAAACAGTTTTTCAGGACCAGCAAGCGATTGCTTTAACTGCAAAAGAATTTCAGATTTTATATAAACTGATGCAAAAACCTGAACATGTTGTGACGCGTGAGCAGTTAGAAGCTTCTCTCTATGCATGGGGCGATGAAATTGAAAGTAATGCAATTGAAGTTTATATCTATCAATTACGCAAGAAGATTGGCAATCATTTGATTAAAACCATACGTGGATTGGGATATCGAATGAATACCCCCAAGAATCAGTAGGCAAATGATTAATTCTTAATGGTTTCAACAGGGTATCTATGAGTCAAGCCATCTCGCTCCAATATAAATTGATTAAAACGTCCATGTTGAGTTCAATTGTGGCGGGTATGTTTGCTTTGCTGTTACTGATTGCGTTGTCCATTTATCACAACATGGATGTTCAAGATCAAATCATGGATGAAATTTCAGACATGCTGTTGATTTCAGACTTGAGTACCACTTCAGGGGTTCAACTGGATGAACTGAGTGATGAATTTGATATTCAATATCAATTGATGAATGGAGATATGCGTTTAACACAATCTCCAGAGTTTGCATTCAACCCAACTGATCTCTCTAAGATGACTCATCAGGATAGTGGTTATGACTTTATTTGGTTAAATCATCAACTTTGGCGAAGCTATCATGCAAAGAATACGGATTCTGGATTGAGCGTCTATGTAATTCAACCGTTGAGTGAGCGTTTCAAAGATTTATCGCAAAGTTTAATCAGTTATTTTTTAATTTTACTGAGCTTATGGGCGATCCAATGGTTGATTCTGCACTTTTCAGTCAAAAAACAATTTAAGTCAATCCAATCTCTCTCAAAAGAAATAGCTGAGAAAAGTGTTAAAGACTTAACGTTGATTCAGCAGCCCCAACCCGAATTTAAAGAATTACAACCGATGGTTAATCAACTGAATCAAATGTTTATCAGGCTTGAACAAGCATTGGTTGCAGAACAAAGATTTACCGCAGATGCATCACATGAGTTACGTTCACCTCTGTCAGCAATACACATGCGCTTGCAGTTGTTGCAACGTAAGTATGCAGGATTTCCTGAAATTCACCATCAATTAAATCTCATACAGAACGATGTATTCCGTGGCACGCAAGTACTTGAAAATCTGTTGTTGCTGGCCAGATTAGATCCTGCAGAAGCAGTTGATTTACCCAAAAAATGGGCAAGTCTGGGGCATATAACAGAAAAAGTCATTTTGGCTTTAGAAACATTTATGGATGAAAAACAAATTCAGATTCATACTCAAAGAGAAGATGTAGACGTTGAGGTAAATGAAGAACTGATGTTCATTTGCCTCCGTAATTTGATTGATAATGCGATTCGATATACACCACAACAAGGTCATGTTTATATTCATTTGGGTCATTTTGAGCATTGGAAATTATTTGAAATTCAAAATGAAGGTGAGGGTGTGCCAAACGAGGTTATTGAACGTTTAGGTGAACGCTTCTTTCGCGCTTTAGGAACCCAAACACGAGGCTCAGGACTAGGCTTGTCGATTTGTAAAACGGTGATAGATCTACATCAAGGTCAAATTCATTTTAGTGCTTCTGAGTATGGAGGCTTGAAAATCCGTGTCTATTTATCTTAAATTGAAATGCTCGGCTATTCATTCCAAATATTTCAAGCATTTGGCTGGTTGTACAGTCACTGATGTGTTTGAATATCTGAAATGCTGCGATAAATAAGTGATATGAAAATTACATGAATAAAACTTAAAAAGCAGTATGCGCTGATTCATACTGCTTGTTCCCACGTTTTTTGTTTTAAATCAGTTGTTTTTATCGTTATTTGGTCAAAATCAAGCGATTGTTACGAGTCAAGCGTAAACGATATTCTTCACCGGCATGCATAATGCGGATTTCGCGTCCTAATGCAAATAAGTTGTTCGAATGTAACATTGGAAGGGATTGGTGAGCTTCGGTGTTACGTGTAAATAAGCTAAATGGTGCGTTCATTCTTCTGACTCCGAGTGGGGTGTTGTCTAAGTGATTTAAATGATAATCATTATCGAATAGATCTGTCAACGATAATTTTTATCATTTATAAAATTTCTATATTTACTTACAATTGATTAAAACTTCAGGTCTTATTTTCTATGTCAAAACCCACTATCTATGTCGCCATAGCTTTATTGATGTATCGTGGCAAAGTCCTTGTAGGATGGCGCAATGCTGATCAGCACCAAGGGAATAAATATGAGTTCCCGGGAGGCAAGATCGAGGCAGGAGAAACGCCTGTTGAAGCATGCCGACGAGAAATTTTTGAGGAAGTGGGAGTTGGCATTCAACATTGGCATGCTTTTGATGTGATTCATCATGTGTATGAAGATGTCGAAGTTTTTTTGCACTTGTTTCACGCCACTGTGAGTGAACAGTATTTAGCAGACATTCAAAAACCGTGGACGTGGTATAGCCGTGATCAACTTTTAGAACTGAATTTTCCCAAAGCCAATCGACCGATTATTCAGCGTTTATTTTGGCACCATTATATTAAGATTTCTGACGATCTGACCGCGTTGAGGGATAGCAAAAAAGACACAAACCACGAAAAAACGGTATTGCCATTATTTTATTACCGAACTGAATTTAAGCCATCTGTAATCCAAGAAATTCAACAGATAGATCAGGATGATCTATCTAGATTGATCGTCAATATTGATATTTGGGTACAATTACCAGAATCTTTGCAGAAAGCTGTGGCTGCAGTGCATTACAAACAACAACAGGTGATGGATTTGCAAATGGGGCAATTGCCACTCGGTATGCGCTGTATCGCAGCATGTCATGATATGGTGTCTTTACAGCGTGCACACAGCTTAGGATTCGATGCTGTGATTTTGAGCCCTGTTCTACCTACTGCAACACATCCGGATGCACATGCTTTGGGATGGGAGCAGTTTGCACAATACGCCAAAAGTAGTGATTTGCCTGTATTTGCATTGGGGGGGTTAAGCCCCGCAGATCTAAGCATTGCAAAACAACATCATGCTTATGGTATTGCAGGAATAAGCCTGTTCTAATTTAAGCTGGTTTTTTTGGACTGAGTTGCTAAAGGCTTTGCAGTTGTTTAGATGCTTCTGCAATGGTTTTTTGATTTTTCAACTGCTGTGCCGACTGTAAGATTGTATTCCAAAACACTTTCTTCTGCGTATTGGTCTGTGCGTAGCTTAAGCCACGTCGAGCTAAGGACTCAGCATTTGCATACTGCTTTTTCTGTTGGGCGATTCTAGCCAGATAAGAAAAAACTTCGGCAGATTGTGGGGCTAAACGTTGTGCATGTAAGGTAAATCGTTCAGCTTCATCCCACTGCTGTTTTTGGTAGGCAGTCTGGGCTTGTTGCATCAATTGCTTAAAAGCCGGAATAGTTTGCCCATCGTCAAATTTTTGAGTTTGGGCTTTTTGTTGTGGCACGATAACAGTAGGGACCTTTTCACGTTTAATTTCAGGGCGCTCATAAGGGGTAATCTTTACACCGTCAGGCGTTGGAACATTATTCTTTTGCTGTGATGTATCTGGCTTTTCGACAGGTTTTAGTGGTGGCTTGGTGTGTTGTGGTGTCGTTTGACAACCAGTTAAAGCCAATATTCCCATTAAACTTATTAAATAAGTGGTCTTGGTCACATTACGATTCATCATTCATTCCTATTCAAAAAGCCAGTCCATCTTAACCTCAAAACTGAGAGGATTTAGTTGTTGTAACTCCCGCTTGAAATCATGCGACCTCTTGAGTCCTGTTCCATACTGTCTTCACTCTCACGAATGTAGTTGTCAATACTATCACCTGACTGTGTTTGCGAAGCGTTTTGTTGTGTATCGGGTACGTATTGTGGATCCACCTGATAATGTGGCATACCGCATTCAGTCGCACGATTTGGTACAGTATGGCGTAATAAAGGAATATACATGGCACCCTCACAACCTTGGGCAGACAATTCCCCAGTACGTGAATCAATCCACTGCCAGGCGATATCATCTGTTTGACGCAAATTCACAGGTTTTTGACGTAACTGTTTCATCACATTAATCCATACGGGTAATGCCCCTGATGAACCTGTCAACCCCGTAATTTTATTGTTGTCCAAACCTAACCATACCACAGCTAAGTTGTTGCCTGAGTATCCTGCGAACCATGAATCACGCGTATCATTGGTTGTTCCTGATTTACCGGCAAGTTTAAGGTCAGCAGATAAGCTATTGTAAGCCGCTTTACCTGTACCCGAGGACATTACCTGCTGTAAACCATAGTTCAACAGGTATGCAGCAGAAGGATCGATTGTTTGCTGAACATTTAGGCCGAAGCGCTCTAGGAGGCGACCGTTTGAATCAACCACAGTCCGAATGGCTTTGGTCGGGTATTTAAATCCACCCGTTGCAAAGTTGCCATAGATACTCATCACTTCCATCGGTGACATATCAACTGCACCGAGGAAAATCGATGGATAATTCGGAATTTTAGAGGTCACACCAAATTTAGTCAGATTATTGCTAAATGTTGATATGCCAAATTCATTGCCCAGACGTACAGCTGACAGGTTATATGAGTTCGCCAATGCTTGTGCTAAAGGAACATAACCATGACCAGAACCACTATAGTTTTTCGGTGTCCATGTTTGGTTGCCATTGACTGGTAAGCTGATGGGTGCATCTTCGATTTGAGATGCCCAATTATAACGACCTGACTCCAATGCACTTAAATAGATCACAGGTTTAAGCAAAGAACCGACCTGACGTTTTGCATCGACAGTACGGTTAAAACCTGTAAAGTCTTGGGTAGATCCCACAGCAGCAATCAATTCACCGTTCTCGGGACGGGTGACTAAAACAGCACCCTGCAAGTCTTTCAAGCGTGATGGATTGGCATTGGCTAATCGGGTCACAGTGTCTCTAAAGCTATTTTGAACTTTGGTTTGTGCAATTGGATCAAGGGTAGTGAAAATTCTTAAACCTTGATTGGTGAGGTCAGACTCCTGGTACTCTGTTTTAAGCTGACGACGTACGATATCGAGAAAGTCTGGGAATTTCGCGGTTCCTAGAGTCGGTTTACGTACGACATTCAATGGACGCGAAATTTCTTTTTCATATTGCGCTTGATCTAGATAGCCCATGACCAACATATTGTTCAACACAATATCTCGACGTTTTTTTGCGCCTTCAGGATTCTTCCATGGATTAAACAGGGTAGGACCTTGAACCAAACCCACAAGATAGGCTTGTTGTGAAATATTTAACTCACTCAGTGGTAATCCAAAATAGAATTGTGAAGCCAGACCATAACCATTGACAGAATAATTGCCACTTTGCCCCAAATTCACTTCATTTAAATAGGCTTCAAGAATTTCATCTTTACTGTAATGGAGCTCTAACAAAAGAGACATCAGTGCTTCATTGACTTTACGTTTCAAGGTTTTTTCAGGCGTTAAGAAAAAGTTCTTCACCAACTGTTGAGTGAGTGTTGACCCCCCTTGACGTTTTCCACCTGTCACATTACTGACCAAAGCCCGTGCGGTGCCACGGAAAGAAATCCCGTGATGGCGATAAAAGTTACGATCTTCCGTCGCGATTAATGCCTCGATCAAAGGCTTTGGCACCTTATTCAGTTTAATCAGTACGCGGTCTTCATTATGCTGAGGATAGATTCCACCAATCAACATTGGTTCTAAACGTGCAATTCCGGTATTGGTTGGCTTGGTGGCTTTAACGTCAGAAACGCTATCTCCTGCAAAGGTCACTTGCAGAACTTGTTCCGGGTCAACGCTGTCACCAAAGTCGAAACCCCGTGTATGGACATACACTGAATTGGGTTGGCTGATATATGTTCCTGATTTGGTATAGCTGTCACTACTTTTGTAACCCAGTTGTTTAAGCTCTTGTTCAAAATCTGTTTGTGCGATAGGTGCAGTTGCATATATTTCCAATGGTCGTGCAAATACTTTAGCAGGAATGTCCCAACGGTTTCCTTCGAACTTGTCCCGAATAACATTGTCGAGTCGAATTAAGTAGATACTAAATGCAAAAAATGCTGCAATGACCAATACACAAAAAATCAGTGCAATCAAGCCTATACCACGTTCGTTCTTCATATACAGATAATAAAACCCAATTTATTTTCGCTAATCATGCGAAGCTTTTCTTAAATTTGCAATAATAAATCTGTGAAATACACAAATTAAAAGGCTTTTTGGGTATTCTTGTTATTTTTCGTTGATGAATGATTTTATAAACATATTCTGAAAGTGCTATGATATCTCAGAATTTCAGTGGAGCTAAAGCACCTGTGCAGATTTCACCAAAGACCTTTCGTAACATTGGTTTGATTGGAAGACCAGATAAATCTTCTGTGGTTGATACGCTTTGCCTTATACATGATCATTTGTTGGGTTTAGGTTTACATCCCGTTTTTGATACCGCAACAGCAGAACTTGTTCCCTATACCAATACCCAGACTGTCAGTAAGAATTTACTCGGTGAGGTGGTTGATCTAGTTATTGTTGTTGGTGGCGATGGTTCCTTATTACATGCAGCACGTGCATTGGTGAAATATAATATACCTGTTCTGGGAGTAAACCGTGGTCGTTTAGGCTTTCTGACCGACATTAAGCCGACTGAAGTGATCTTTAAACTTGATCAAGTGCTCAGAGGTGAGTTTCAGCTTGATCGCCGTTTTTTACTTGAAATAGAAATTCGCAGCAAAAACGAAACCATTTACGATGCAATTGCCCTGAATGATGTGGTACTTCATTCAGGAAAGTCTGTACATATGATTGATTTCGAATTAAACATTGATGGGCAGTATGTTTACCGTCAGCACAGTGATGGTTTAATCGTCTCCACACCCACAGGTTCGACAGCCTATGCATTATCGGGTGGGGGACCGATTCTCCACCCGAGTATGGATGCGATTGCTTTGGTTCCGATGCATCCACATACTTTGTCTTCACGTCCAATCGTTGTCGGCGGGCAGAGTGAAATCAAGATATTGATTCGTGAAAATCGCGTATTGCCGATGGTGAGCGCAGATGGACAACACAGTGTTTCATTAAATGTTGGGGATAGTTTGCATATTCGCAAACATCCATTCAAACTAATACTTTTACATCCGCCAGGGTATGACTTCTATATGGCTTGTCGTACTAAACTTGGTTGGAATCAAGATTTTGATTCTTTTCAGCAGGATTGACCATGAATATTGAACAGATGCTTTCTATTTTAGATGCTGACATTGTTGAACGATTAAAAACAGCAGTAGAAATTGGAAAATGGCCAAATGGTGTGGCACTGACTGCTGAGCAGCGTCAAACCTGTATGCAGGCGGTGATTGCTTGGGAACATCAAAATGTCCCTGAGAAAGAGCGTACAGGTTATATTGATAAAGGTCATAAGGAGGAAGGTGAGGAATGTGATTCACATGTTCCTGAACCAGAATTCAAACCTATTCGTTTCGTTTAACAGTAAACCATAAGTGAATTGAACATCACCACAGCGACATGGTTCGTTGTGGTGATCAGCAAAAAATTGAAAACAATAAAATAATGTTAAGATGAACAAGCGCAAGTACTCTTTAATTATTCTATTGATGTTGACCTCAACAACATTTGTCGTGGCACAACCCAATATTGAAAAAAGCATCGAGTGTCGGCTTGATGTTACTGTCGTGTCCAGCCGGAACTTTCAAAATCCTGTTACGCAATATACGTCCATTAAAAATGACGGGTATCCCATGTTATTGATCGGGATAAAAATTCACAATGCTGAGGCAAGCAATGCTTCAAAACATTTGGAAAAACATCGGCAATATTGCTCCAAGTTGAGTGGACAGCAAAAAGATGCATATTTATCTGGTCCTCATGAGCAGAATAAAAATACAATTCACATTGGTGATCCGCTCATACTTAGAAATATTCATTCATCAGGAAAACATTATCCCTATTGGTCTGAATTTTATTTTATCGAAAAGCGTGGTCATTGATCATCACAGTTTGGTACAGGCTTCAATTTAAAAAACGTGTGTTCCAAAGCTGTTGGGCTTTTTTCATGGCATCTTCATAATCTGTTACCACACCCATGGTATAGAGCGCTATACCCATCGTTTGAGTCACGGCAATTTCACCATAGCCATGTGATTGTTGACCCTCCCAAACTGCTTTAAAGACGGACAGATCCAGTTGTTCTTCAACAGGACTGCGATGATCTGTTAATTTTGGCAATTCATATTCATAGAGTTCGCCATTTTGAATGCCGCAGATCAATGTTTTTGCATCAGGATTTCTTTCAAACTCACCGCCTTCACCCTTAATCACCGCACTATTTTGGTAACCCAGTTGAAAGGCTGCCTGTTGATGCGAGCTGCGGTAAGCAGGGTGGAAAATAGCCTGCATGGTGGCTTTGGCATTGAAAGGATTAATTAGACGAGCAAGAGTATGTACTGGAGAGCGTAATCCCATCACATTTCTGAGATTAATCAAATCCGCCAAAATTGGAGAAATTACATCCAAAGGCAAATAAGCAAAATTCCGAGCTGCTAACTGTTGCTTGACCGCTGTTTCATTTTGGCAAATTGGAAATCCTAAATGCGCTAAAACCTGTTCAGTATAAACACGGTTCATGGTATGACCGGCAGCACCGTGCATGACGATCTTATAACCGTGTTTGGCCAGTGTTAAAGCCGCCAACAAAAACCATGGATAATGTTTACGTTTGCCTGCATAGGATGACCAGTCTAGATCCACAGAAAGTGCCTGGAAATTCAATTGGTCTTTGGTCGCTTGGACAAAACCTGTAAGTTCATCTACAGATTCTTCCTTGACTCGGAGTAACATCAAAAATGCCCCCAGTTGTACATCAAGCACTTGATTTTTTAAGATCATCGAGAAAGCTTGATAAGCTTCATCATAAGTTAATGATCTTGCACCATTTTTCCCTTTACCGATAATTCGCACATACTGTGCAAAAGGATGTTCAAAGTCTTTATATAGATTGCGTTTGCTGTTCATATGGGTGCAGTCATAAGCGGAAGAAGCTGTGCAGTACACTATGCCATAAATGGATTAAAAGGGTATAGATCCAAGTGACATTAGACTAAGGTCTAAGCAGAAAATGGACAGATGTTAGCCGAAATCTACATTTAACTAGAGATTGATGCTCAAAAATTAATTAAAATATGCTTGAATAGTGTTTTATTTATCATCTCCTGTTCTACATTTATTCTGATTTGCATATTGGCAGTACGGAGTAAATCTTAAACATCGTCATTCGTTGTCTTTGTTTTGGAAAACGGCTGTTTTCTGAACGGATTTTTATTTTCTAAAAATCTATTTTCTTGATGTTTTCATCAGGATTTTTGCCTGTGTCAGCAAATGGTCGCATTAATATTGGATATTTCTTCGAACAGAAATATAGAAAGAAGTAATTATCATGGCTAAGAAACCGCTGTATAAGTCACTCTATTTTCAAGTGATTGTTGCCATTATTTTGGGTGTGATCGTGGGTCACTATTTCCCAAGTGGTACGCAATTGATCAATGGTGTAGAAAAAAATATTCCAGGTTTGGGTGAGCAACTTAAACCATTAGGTGATGCTTTTATCAAGCTCATTAAAATGATTATCGCACCTGTGATTTTCTGTACCGTGGTCAGTGGTATCGCAGGTATGGAAAGTATGAAATCGGTCGGTAAGACTGGCGGTATTGCACTGTTGTATTTTGAGATTGTGTCCACGATTGCCCTGATTATTGGTTTGGTGGTAATCAATATCGCGAAACCGGGTGTTGGGATGAATATTGATCCCGCAACACTTGATACCTCTGGTATCAGCAAATATGTGGAATCTGGAGCGTCACAGTCTACTGTTGATTTCTTTATGCACATTATTCCCAATACAGTTGTTGGGGCATTTGCTGAAGGCGAAATTTTGCAAGTTCTTTTATTTGCATTGCTGTTTGGCTTTGCTTTGCATAAGTTGGGAGATGCAGGTAAACCAGTGCTGAGATTGATTGATCAAATTTCGCATGTGTTCTTTAACATCGTGAACATGATTATGAAACTTGCGCCTATTGGTGCATTTGGTGCAATGGCATTTACCATTGGTAAATATGGGATTGGTAGCTTGGCACAACTTGCCCAATTAATTCTCTGCTTCTATATCACTTGTTTATTGTTCATTTTCATTATCTTGGGTTCAATCAGCCGTTTCTGTGGTTTTAGTATTCTTAAAATGATCCGTATGATTCGTGAAGAATTGTTGATTGTATTGGGTACATCATCTTCTGAATCTGTATTGCCTCGAATGTTGAAAAAGCTTGAAATTGCAGGTTGTGAAAAATCTGTTGTCGGTTTGGTGATCCCAACAGGTTACTCATTTAACCTTGATGGAACGTCTATTTATCTGACGATGGCTGCGATCTTCATTGCACAGGCAACCAACACACAATTGGATATCTGGCATGAAATTACCTTGCTTGCGGTATTGTTAATTTCATCAAAAGGTGCAGCAGGTGTGACAGGTTCAGGATTTATTGTGATGGCAGCGACTTTAGCAGCAGTGGGTAATATTCCTGTTGCTGGTCTGGCATTGATTCTGGGAATTGATCGTTTTATGTCGGAAGCACGTGCCTTAACCAACCTGGTTGGGAACTCTTTGGCAACCATCGTTGTTGCTAAATGGGTAGGTAAGCTTGATGTTGAAAAACTCAATGATGCTTTGAATAATCCAGAAGAAGTTGACCGCAAAATGCTTGAAGAAAAAACCGAAGTACATGCTTAAATTTTTTAAACGATTCAGGAAAGAATATTAAAGGAAGCCAAGGCTTCCTTTTTTATATGAGTGTTGAAGGATCTTTTATTGCATACATAATTTCAAATTAGATACTGAGGAAAGAATGTTTTGCCAGTGACGCAATATCGGACATATTGATCGGCTTTTAGCATCAGTTTCTTTTGAACGCTTTAACTGGATTGCCTCGTTCGATCAGCGCATGTTGTAAATGTCGTGCTTGCTTATGATCTGCTTGTTGACTTTCAATAAGTTGTTGCAGTTTTAATGCAATCAATTCTTTTGCTAAACGTTTATTGGCATGTTGGCTGCGTTCAGACATGACTTTAACACTGATTCCAGTGGAGATATGGGTTGCATGAATAGCGGAGTCGGTGGTGTTGACATGTTGTCCACCGGCACCGGATGCCCGACAGGCTTGGAAAACAATCGCATCATCAGCAGGAAGTTGCTGGGGTGTTTGAAATTGGCTAATGCCTACAAACCAATTTTTACGTTTGTGATGTGGACGAATTGGACTTTGAAACGTCCATTGAATGGTTCCCAACCATGAGTTCAGCCAGTTTTGATGCGCATCGTCAAGATGACACATCACCGATGAATAGCCATGCACAGAATTATTGCTTTCTATGACCTCAAGTAGAATTTTTTGCTTTTTGGCTTCTTTTTGCATTTCTTGCAAAGTGTATTTAACTGCAAGTTCACATTCTGCGGGTCCAAGCGCAGCACTGATTTGGACTATAGACAATATGGATTATCCTTTAGATCAAATAATTGATCAAAATAAAAAGTATTGATTTAAAAAGGCAAATTTATAAATTTGTGACCATAATTTTTTGTAAGTCACAAATAGGTGTTTTTCAGACCCTGTATTATAAAAAACTATCTGCATGAAAAACAACCAAAATAAGTGAGAATTCAGTTTTATGGGTGAAATTGCAAAAAATGTTTATGAAAATACATGCTCAGTTGAATAATACTATTCGAGAAATTTTTCAAAATATGGCAGAATATGCGGTTTTAAAGATTTTAGAGGATTGGCAGCATGCGCTTTGTTGATGAAGCAGTCATTACCGTAGAGGCTGGCGACGGTGGCAATGGCGTAGCCAGTTTTCGCCGTGAGAAATTTGTACCATTTGGTGGTCCAGATGGTGGTGATGGTGGTCGTGGTGGCAGCGTATACATTCAAGCTGACGACGATACCAGTACCTTAGTCGATTATCGTTATACCCGTAAATTTCGCGCTGAACGTGGTAAAAACGGTGCTGGCGCAAACTGTGCTGGTCGTGGTGGTGAATCAGTTGTTTTGAAAGTTCCTGTGGGAACAACCATTGTAGATACAGAGTCTGGCGATATTATTGGTGACCTGGTTGAAGATGGTCAAAAAGTTTTAGTTGCGCATGGCGGTGATGGCGGTTTGGGAAATACCCACTTTAAATCATCGACTAACCGTTCGCCACGTAAATGTACACATGGGATCAAAGGTGAATACCGTGAAATCCGTCTAGAGCTTAAAGTTCTGGCTGATGTGGGCTTGCTGGGAATGCCGAATGCGGGTAAATCTACCTTTATTCGTGCTGTTTCGGCAGCAAAACCTAAAGTTGCGGATTATCCATTTACCACAATGGTGCCAAACTTGGGTGTGGTTGATGCTGATCGTCATCGTTCATTTGTAATGGCGGACATTCCAGGGTTGATTGAAGGCGCTGCTGAAGGTGCAGGTCTCGGTATTCGTTTTCTTAAACATTTGGCACGAACTCGTATTCTTTTGCATATTATTGATGTGCAACCGATTGATGGTTCGGATCCTGCCTATAATGCCAAAGCCATTATGGAAGAATTGAAAAAATTCTCACCAACGTTGGCTCAATTGCCGATTGTACTTGTTTTAAACAAACTCGACCAATTAAGTGATGATACTCAAGAAGAATGGTGTAATCATATTCTTGAAGAATTACAATGGGATGGTCCTGTATTCAAAACTTCAGGCTTGCTTGAAGAGGGAACAAAACCTGTTGTGTATTACCTCATGGATCAAATCGAACAACAACGTGAGTTGGAAGAAGAAGATCCAGAGTATGCAGCGAAAATGAAAGCGTTCCGTGATCAGCTTGAGGCTGAAACACGTGAACAAACGATTGCTGCAAAAGAAGCTTATCGTGAAATGCGCCGTCAACAACGTCTGGCCGGTATCTTGGGTGATGACGATGAAGACGACGATGGTGACGATGGCGAAATGGAAGTGTACTACGTGCGCTAGTTTCTAAAGATATCCGAATATTCGGGTATCCGTTTAGAAAAGAAAGACCGAGGATAAGATGATAGAAGTGGTAGATGGGCAACGTCAGCTCAAGGCTTTAAAACGTATCGTTGTTAAAATCGGATCATCTTTACTCACAGCAAATGGGCAAGGTTTAGATTTGGATGCAATTTCGCATTGGGCGAAACAAATTGCAGATCTACACACTGCTGGACATGAGATTATTCTGGTGTCTTCTGGTGCTGTGGCTGAAGGGATGGTTCGCATGAAGCTAGAGAATCGACCCACCGATCTACCCAGTCTGCAGGCTTGTGCTGCGATTGGACAAATGGGCTTAATCCATACTTGGTCAAGCGTATTAGAGAAACATTCGATCCAAACAGCACAAGTCTTGTTGACGCATGATGACCTCGCAGATCGCCGCCGCTATTTGAACTCATGTGATGCCTTACAGAATTTAATTGACTGGAAGGTGATTCCTGTCATTAATGAAAATGACACGGTTTCCACAGACGAAATTCGTTTCGGTGACAATGACACGCTTGCCGCAATGGTTGCAGGTCAAGTGCATGCAGATTTGCTGATTATTTTGACTGATCAGCAGGGGATGTTTGATTCAGACCCACGTTCCAATCCCAATGCAAAATTGTTCCATACCGTTCGTGCAATGGATGAAACTTTATTTGATATGGCGGGTGGTGGCGGTAAGTTTGGTCGTGGCGGTATGCTGACCAAAGTTCGTGCTGCTCGTTTGGCAGCCAAGTCAGGGTGTCCAACGCTAATTGCAAGTGGTGAGAGTGACCATGTATTGGCTCGTTTAATGGCGGGTGAATTACTGGGTACACTGTTTATAACCGATGATGATCGTTTAACGGCGCATCAGCAGTGGCTTGCCGCGCACTTACAAACGGCAGGGCGTTTGGTACTCGATGAGGGTGCGGTGAAAGCCATTAAAGATAATCACCGTAGTTTATTGCCTGTAGGCGTAAAAGCTGTTGAAGGCCATTTTGATCGTGGCGATGTGGTTGAGTGCGTCGATCAACATGGTCATCGTGTTGCGGTTGGGCGAGTAAATTTCAGCTCTCGTTCTGCTGAAATTGTCAAAGGTTTGTCATCTGACAAGGTTTATCAAGTTTTAGGTGAAGCACGCTCATTGGAAATGATACATCGCAACCATATGTCGATTTATTGATTTCCGAAGTTTTATAGATATGACCTCGCTAAGGCGGGGTTTTTATTTGGGTATTAATGCTGGCGCCTTGTTATTATAAAAATCAGATTTAAATACTTTTTTCCCCACATATGACTTTAAATAATAATGCTGTTGGTGCAGGCGCGAAGCACCTTGTATACCTTGAGCAAAATTTTCATCATGATTTAATTTGCGTTTAATGGCATTAAAAAAACCTTTTATGTTTTTATCGGGAGTTTTTGAAATCATTCTCAAGGTTATTTTTTCTAAGCTATCTTCTGTTTCTCTTCCACCTTTGCCTTCAATGGCATAAATACAATATTTGTCATTATAAATTTGGCTTTTATTTATTTTTTGAGCTTTATCTAAAAAATAGAATCCCAGATTTCGATGACCATACTTTAAAAGTTGTGCCTGTAGATTTTCTGCCGTGATGGCATCGATTTGAATCTGGTGATTGGCATCAAAATATTCCATCAACAGTTCAATCTTGTATTTTTCTAATTCAGGCTGAATATAAGGATAGAATTGCATCAATGGTGTAATGACATAAATATAAGACATAATGAGCTCACATTTAAACGATTAAATTTCAAGCTGATTTCTTTTCATTTTCAATGTTTGGGAGATACTGATCTTGACCAACCATATATTTAAAATCAGCTAGATCAAGCATGTCGAGATCTTCTTCACTGTTTCCATAAGCGAAGACTTTTTGATAATGTGTTAAATCATATTTTTCTAAAATTCGCAGCCGTTTTTGTTCGCTACTACAGTCTGGCGTCGCATAATGACCTGTAAATTTCCCCGCAGTGATTTCTGTCTCGGTACAGATCAAATCTATTTTTAAAAGTTGGCAGATAACCTCTAAGTAAATGTCAACAGAGGCAGAAACCAAAACGACATCATCACCATTATTTTGGTGTTTGAGCAGTTGTTGGTAAAGAATCGGATCTAATTGTCCCATTAGACGATAAGCGTATTCATCCGCTATATCCAAGATCTCATTGGCATCCGCATGTTTAAACATGGCGTTAAACAGCTTTATGCGCATTGCATGAGCAGGGTAGATATTTAAATAATAGGCTTGAATCCACGGTAAGATTTTGATGCCTTGTTTTACGATATGCCTTTTGGATAAGGCATAGAAAATAAACCCTGTAAAACTATCTTTTTTACACAGGGTTCCATCAAAATCAAATAACGCTAAATTTTTATACGTTTTGCTCGGTGCATACATGTTTCATATCGTCCGTTTACGCGGCTCGCATACCAATTTGTGTTGTAGTCACGACTTAATTTCGGTCCAGAAATGATCACTTCAGGCATTATGGCATATATTGGCTCTTTGCCTGTCTGATTTTTATAAAGTTTAGAGACTGCTATATAGGTCTGGGTTTTTTCAAAACCTTGTTCTTTCTCTTGCTTTAAATCACTACGTAATTGTCTTGGGGTCACTAAAATATTATTTTGGGAAAATAAAGCCGTCAGTGCTTTTTCTGTATCTGTGATAGCAGGACGAGGATCACCATTTTTATCATAAGACAACAGGTCACCATCAAGTGCTAAATCCGCTTTGGTCAGCTTATCAATCATTTTTTGGAAAGCCGCATTTCGACTCGAGTACATGCCCGAGTTGTAGTCTGCAAAACGATAGATCGGTTTATCATAATCCGCTGGGTACATCATTAAACGATGAATGCCGTAGTACAAACCACCAAACTCAGTATAAAGATCATCTCGTAATTCATTGACATTCATACTGCTGCGTTTGTGTGCTTTGGCGTAGTTGATATGTACTTGCATCGACCCAAGAGTGGTGATTGGGTTCATTTTCTCGGCAATATCTTGACCTACGAATTTAGCAGCACCCGTGAGTGCGCTGACATGATAATGCTTTGCCATATAATCAAAGATTTCACGGTAGAGCACATCTAAATCTTTTTCTGTGCGTACACGACTCATCTGTTTTAAGTAATTATCATCTGGCGAGGGTTGATTTTTTAAAACATTTTCAAAGTACGATGCGACTGTACCGCCAATGGTTGAACCCAATTTTTCTTCAAACTTTTCATTGAGTCGAGTGGTCACTTCTTTGACAGCCTTGTCGCCTAAACCAGGCACAACAGGATTAGCGACAAAGTTGGATTCTTGGTCAACGACAGCGATAATGGTACAGACATTTTCTTTATTGGTCGGAATTTTTAATTCGTTGGAAATATCGTAAATATCTTTCGCCCAAGAATCACGTTGGCTGACACGATTTGGAATCAGCTTCTTAATCTGTTCCTGTTTTAACTGCTCATCATCCTCATTGGCAAACCATGAACCTTTACCACAAGCAACCAAACTTAAAGAAAGAGCTAACACGCTGAAAGATTTAATAAAAGCGTGATGTCGAACTAATTTTTTCATATCGCAGAAAACATACTCGGAAAATGATGAGCCACTATGGCAGATGCAGTATACTATGAAGGTCTTAAAATGTATGAATATATATGTATATTGGTCCCTATCAACTGTCAAATAATTTAATCGTTGCCCCTATGGCAGGGGTAACTGATCGTCCGTTTAGAACGCTATGCAAGTATTTTGGTGCAGGACATGCGGTCAGCGAAATGATGACATCTGATCAGACATTAAGGATGACCAAAAAAAGTTTATATCGTGCCAATTTTGATGGTGAACTCGCGCCCATTTCAGCACAAATCGCGGGTTCTGAACCAGAACAATTGGCTGAAGCTGCCCGTTACCAAGTTTCAAATGGTGCCCAAATTGTCGACATCAATATGGGCTGTCCTGCGAAAAAAGTCTGCAATAAATTAGCAGGCTCAGCACTGTTACAAGATGAAGATTTAGTTGCCCGAATTTTAGATGCAGTGGTCAATGCTGTGGATGTTCCTGTGACCTTAAAGACCCGTTTGGGCTATTTAAATGGTCAGGAAAATATTCTGCGAGTGGCAAAGCGTGCTGAAGAAGCAGGAATAGCAGCTTTGGCTTTACATGGTCGTACCCGTGAAGATATGTATTTAAACACGGCACGGTATAGCTTGATCAAAGAAGTCAAGCAGTCGATTTCGATACCAGTGATTGCCAATGGTGATATTGATCGTCCTGAAAAAGCCAAATATGTGTTGGATTATACAGGTGCGGATGCCGTGATGATTGGTCGTGCGGCACAGGGACGCCCTTGGATTTTTCGCGAAATTGCCCATTATTTAAAAACCGGTGAGCATTTAGCTGCGCCCAATATCCAAGAAGTGAAAGATGTTTTACTTGGTCATTTGTCTGAGCTTTATCAGTTTTATGGGGAGTACTCCGGTTGCCGTATCGCGCGAAAACATATTGCTTGGTACACCAAAGGCTTACATTCAAGCAATGAGTTTCGTCAGCATATGTATAAGGTTGAAAGTACTGTTGAGCAAGCGAACGTTGTAGAACAGTATTTTGACCACTTATTGGAGCAAGGAAACTTGATGAGTGATGTACAGGTTGAGTCCGTTAATTTATTGGATGTATAGACATAAGTTGGTGGATGAAAGCCTTAATTTAACACTAAGGCATTCCAAACAAAATTTACTTTTTCAGAGTAAATTAAGTGGCTGCGGACGATATAAACATCTTGAAAGAAGCTATAACCCTCCAGAACTTTTAATTTATTGTCATTGAGTTCTTCTTCTATCAACAATCTTGGCAGCCATGCTACACCCAGACCTTGTAAAGCCAAGGCTTTTAAGTCACTGGCATTGTCTGTTTCATACAAGGTACGGTAATTTAATTTACCTTCGATCACTTTATCGACACATTTGCCCAAATAGGCTTTTTTACTGTAAGCCAAGAGAGGGAAGTTCTGGCTAAATGAATATTTAGGTTGTTGATTGATTGTCGCTGTGACAGGGAGTACTTCCATTTTGACGATTTTATGATATTTAAAAATACTCGGGTCTAACTGTTGTAAAGTAATTTGATCACAGTAACAAATTAAAAAATCACAAGAGCCTTCTTTGAGTAAATAAAGTCCTTGTTGCAAATTGGAGGCGATAATTTCCAATTTTAAATCATCATAATTGCTATATAGTTTTTGAATAAATTTGGGGAAAAATTGAGTAATCAGAGAGTGGGATACCGCAAACTTAATCGATAATTCATTGTCTTTAATATTTTTTTCTAAATAGTTAATGGTGGTATTCATCTGATTTTTGATGTTTTTAGATGTTGAGAGCAAGACTTGCCCGGCATCCGTGAAATCAATACTTTTGCTGTAGCGTTTTAAAATCTGAAAACCAAGCGATTCTTCAATATTCTGTATTCTGCGTGTAAAAGCGGATTGGGTAACATGGCGTAGCGCAGCAGCTTTAGATATGGATTTTTCTTGGTCTAAAGCCAAAAGATCTTCTATCCATCGAATTTCTAAGGTCATATTGATTAGCCGTTCTACATTACACACTTACTATTATAGCAAGTGATATGCAAAAAATGCATACATAAATATTTTTTTACATTAGCCAATTTTCAATGCATTTCCTAAGATAAATTTATTCTTTTATTGAGCTGTATTGCACATGAACATTGAAATTAAAACACGAGTTGAAAAGGATTTACTAGGACTTAAAGAAGTGCCGTTTCATTGCTATTATGGCGTACAAACCCTGAGAGCACTGGAGAACTTTAACTTAAGTTCAACTAAATTAAGTCACTTTCCTGTTTTTATTAAAGCACTTGCAATGGTTAAGGCAGCTTGTGCAGATGCCAATTTCAAACTCAATAAGCTCGAAGAAAATAAGTATAATGCAATTCAGCATGCTTGCCAGCAACTGAACAATGATTTGTATCATGAGCAATTTCCAATCGACATGATTCAAGGCGGTGCGGGCACATCGACCAATATGAATATCAATGAAGTTGTGGCGAATATCGGATTAGAGTATTTAGGGCATGCAAAAGGGGAATACAAATATTTGCATCCAAATAATGATGTGAATATGTCGCAGTCAACCAATGATGTTTACCCAAGCGCAATCAAAATTGGTTTATTGTTTGCCTTAGACCAACTGAATCAGCCATTTCAAAGCTTAATTCAAAGTTTTGAAAATAAATCAGATGAGTTTTCTCATATCTTGAAAATGGGACGTACTCAATTACAAGATGCTGTACCAATGACATTGGGGCAAGAATTTGCAGCATTTGCGCATACTTTGCAAAACGATTTGAAAAAAATCAATCAAATTATGCCAGACGCTTTAAGTGTGGTGAATCTTGGCGGAACTGCGATCGGTACGGGTATCAACACTGAAGTTGAATACCGTATTCTTGCTATTCAAGCTTTGTCTAAAATAACCAATAAAACCATCTCAAGTGCGCCTGATTTAATTGAAGCAACTTCGGACATGGGCGATTTTGTTCTGTTATCGAGCTTATTAAAGCGAACTGCAACTAAACTTTCAAAGATCTCTAATGATTTACGTTTGTTGTCGAGTGGTCCGCGTGCAGGTTTAAATGAAATTCATTTAGAACCACGCCAACCCGGCAGCTCAATTATGCCAGGTAAAGTGAACCCAGTAATTCCGGAAGCAATGAATCTTGCTTGTTATCAAATTATGGCGAATGATTTGGCAATTACTTTAGCTGCTGAAGCAGGTCAATTACAGCTCAATGCTATGGAACCGTTAATTGCCTTCAAATTATTTGAATCAATTGATTTGCTGGGCAGAGCAATACGTATGTTTGAACAGAAATGTATTCAAAATATTCGTGCCAATGCAGAGCATTGCCAAGCTTTGGTGGACAACTCGATTGGTATCATTACAGTATTGAATCCTTACTTGGGTTATGAAACGACAACACGTATTGCCAAACAAGCCAATGAAACTGGTGCAAGTATTTTAGAGTTGATTCGAGCAGAACAATTGCTTTCTGATGAAGTTTTAGCTTCTGTGCTTGCCGTTCAAAATATGGTTCATCCTAAGCAACAAGACGCAGCCTAACCGCCTTGTAAAATGGATTGATTATTAGAGAAACATGTTCAGTTTTTCTTTTGATTAAAATAAGACAGCCTCCAAATGGAGGCTGTCTTATTTACATCTACTTTAATTATTTTTTAAAGTTCAATTATTTAAGGATGTCTGGTTTAAGGTTCAACAGCAATTAAATCTCAAAATTAACACAAATCACTCATTCTGCTAAGCCATTCGCAAATGTTCTTTTAGCCGATCATTTCAAGGGGAGATTCGCTCTTTTCGAAAGTAATTTTTCAGCATATTTATACTCTCCTGAGCATCAAAATTGTGGCATTTTGATGAGTATGAAGTGTTGGGTTGGTATGAATGCTGTTGCAATCAATCTTTCCAAAAATCACATTGATTAAATATTTTTGATTGGATTTGCGCGCCCAATTGCTACGCCTGATCAACCATAAAAAATGAAGGTTTGCCCCATGACATTTTTTGAAAAGAAAAAAGGGAAGACAAACCTGTGATGCTGAACAGCGAGCTGCACAATATGGGGTATAGGATTGATCAACCGTAATACTGTCAGGTCATAACCTGCACGTATTGGGTGATATGCAGACACGACAAATCACATGTGTATTTTTGAATCAGTTAAAAAGGAAAATGATCTAAACTGATGGAAAATGACTGAACGATGGGAAAAAAATGATTAATCATATGCAAAAAAATGTATATTGATTTTGCTGCTATTTGATTCAAAATATGAATTTTATCAAGTCGATCCAATTGATACTCTTGCAAAGGTCGTTGAAAAAATGGGTAAAAATGATTTAAAACGATTTGCTCAATATAATGTTTGGGCAACCCAACGTCTTTGTAAGTGTTTAAAAACTGTTTCTGATGCAGATTTTAATCAAGAGGTCGGACTTTACTTTAAAAGTATTGCAGGAACTCTCAACCATTTACTTTTGGGGGAGCATTATCTCTGGTATTCACGTTTTAAAGAGCATCACTCTCCAACTATGGCATTAAACACCGTCATTCATCAGGATAAAACTCAGCTTTTGAATGAATTAAACACTAAAAGCCTAAATTGGTTGAGCTTTATTGATGATTTAGATGAGACACTTTTAGCGGGAAATTTAAACTATTGCAGGGCCAATGGGGATGCACAAAGCTTGCCCTATACAGATACGCTGATTCACGTTTTTAATCATGGTACACATCATCGAGGGCAAGTGACTGCTGCTATGACGATATTGGGTTATCAGTGTCCTGAGCTTGATTGGGTATATATGTTGGTTGAAGAAAATTTACAAGATTGACCAGAATATGTTTCAGAAGTGACACATCGTCACTTCTGTAATTGCTTTTAAATCAAGCGTGATTCATTTCTACAACCAATTGATTGAGTAGATCCTGTGCTTCAAGTTCTCGGATTTGTGCTACATTACTGCCCGCCCAAAATGCACCAAAGCCAACATCGCCATTCTGTACTGCCAATGCATTAAGTTGTTTTGCCAAATCATAAGCATAAGGATAGGCTGCTACATTTGGACGATCAGGCTGGTCGATGCGAGTTTGCCAATGATTGATGATGCCGCGTGCAGGGCGACCAGAGATACTGGAGGTAATTTGAGTTAAAGGATGATCAAATAACGCTTTGCGGTAAGCAGTATTGGCATTTGATGACTTGCATTGTACAAAGGCTGTTCCCATTTGTACTGCATCTGCACCGAGATTGAGCATGGCTTTTGCCTGCTGACCATTCATAATTCCCCCCGCTGCAACCACAGGGATTGAACAGTGTTTTTTGATGAGTTGAACAAGGTCGGAGGTTTTAATTGCACCATCGATTTGTGCATTAAAAATACCGCGATGTCCACCTGCTTCAATTCCCTGAGCAATGATAATATCAATGCCTGCTGCTTCGATAGCAAGGGCTTCAGTCAGATTGGTTGCTGAAACAAGCGTTAGAATACCAGCATCTTTTAGTTTTTGGATTTGATATTCATGTGGAATACCAAAGTGAAAACTTACGGCTTTGGGCTGTGTCTCCAAGCATAGATCTAAAAAATCATCGTTGTCTTTAAAGCTTGGATAAATACACTTTAATTCAGTGGGTGGAACAGCACCAAATTTTTCAAATTCAGCCGCTAAATGTTCTATCCAGAGCATATTGGACTGTATGTCTATGCTCGATGATTCGTGACAGAAGAAGTTCAACTGAAAAGGGTGAGGGGTTAGATTTTGGGTTTCCCTGATGAGTTTGTGGGCAGTTTCAACATCATTTGCACCAAGTCCCAACGATCCCAGTGCACCTTGATTGGATACTTCGGCTGCTAATTGTGGTGTTGAAACCCCTGCCATAGGGGCAAGCAATATTGGAAGTTTTATTCCTAACTGTTCTAATAAAGACATTTCCTAGCTCCTCAATTTTCATTTACTTTGCCCAAGCTTAGGGCAATAAGCAAATTATGTTCAGTATTTATTTTAAAAATATAATTTAAATACATGTTTATGTGGAGCTGAAGTGAAACATGTTGATATTAAATTGGAGTGACATGGAAAAGAGAGCCAATCCAACTAGAGAAAGCCATCGCGATAATGCCCCAAATGGCAACTCGAAGGCTGCCTTTAAGCATAGAAGTTCCGGCAAAATAGCTAGATAAAGCACCTAAAATGACCAGGGATAAAATACCGACCACCAAAACCACTTTTTCTAAATAAATTTCAGGACTGAATAAAATTGATAATGTGGGTAATAACGCCCCGATCGAGAAAGATAACGCAGAAGAACCAGCGGCTTGGATCGGTTTCGCAGCAGTTATGTCATTGATTCCAATTTCATCACGGGCATGGGCTTCCAATGCATCTTTTTCAGTCAGTTGAATCGCAACCTGATGGGCGAGTTCTGGATCTAGTCCACGCTGTATGTAAATATGTGTCAGTTCTTTAAGTTCTAAATGCGGATTTTTTTCTAATTCGCGTGCCTCAACTTTTAAATCCGCCTCTTCTATATCCGATTGTGATTTGACAGAAATATATTCACCTGCTGCCATTGAAGTTGCACCTGAAATTAAGCCAGCAATACAGGTAATAAGTAGTGTGTGACTTGATGCTCCACTTGCTGCCATCCCCATCACTAAACTGGTCACTGAAATAATACCGTCATTGGCACCCAAAACAGCTGCTCTTAACCAGCCTGTACGTTGTATAAAATGTTGTTCTGGGTGATGTGAATGAGACATAAAGGTGACTCCATATTCAGGAAAGTTAAATCACTTATAATTTAAGTATATGACAAATATAAAAAAGCTCCTATGTCAGGAGCTTTTATTTCAATTCAAATTATTGTTGAGCTTTTTCTTTCACATCGGCTGCACCTTTTTCAACGGCGCCCGCTGCAGTTGCGGTTGCATTTTTAGCCGCATCTACAGTTGCGTCAGCGGCATGGGCAGTCGCGTCAGCAGCATGGTCTACAGCCGTAGCAGTAGCATTGGCAGCATGGTCAGCTGCTTGAGCTGTTGCACTAGCAGCATCTTTAGTGGCATTTTCTACATCATGTTTAGCTTGATCAACAGCATTTTCAACATGTTCACCTGTAGTTGCTCCTGTTTCAGGGGCTTTATCTTTATTACAGCCTACGAGTGCAATCGTAGCAGTCAGACCCAAAGCGAGTAAAATTTTATTCATCTTGTATACCTTTTTTAAATTAATATTTGGCATCCAGCAGCTGGATGAAATAAATATAAACACAAAAAAAAATCAAATCAAAAAATAAAATGTAACGTTTTTATAAGTTTTATGCCTTAAATTAACGACAGGCATGCTTCAATCCATAATATTTTCACAAAATCTTAATATATTATTCATAAAATAGTATATTCATTGTGTTTTTTTAATTCAAAAATTATATCCAGTGATAAAATATACCAGTGCAACAAGATAGTGGAGATATAAAGTAAAATTCAGCGTGCAAAATGGATGTTTTGTGATAATGCACCATAGATGAGCAAGAATGACATTATTGAGGTAAATCTGACATTTATACGTTTAGAATATTATTTAAACAGTTCTCAAAATAAAACTGGGTTAAAGTAAAAAAATATATTTACAAGCCAATAAAAAAAGATAGAATTAAAACCAAAGTGTGAAATATATCAAATAATTGACTCGCCCCCAAAAGCCCCAAAATGGTGCTTTAAACGCGGGTAAAATGGAAATTTATGGGGTTTTCTTAAATATGCTGGATTTAAACAAATCTCGAAAAGTGCCAGATGATTTTGTGGAATATGCTGAAAGACAAATTAGGCACTTACTGAATGCTGTAAGTGGTGTTGAGTTTGTGATGCTATGTACTTCAGATGGTTTCGAAATTGCGCTGGTCAATAAGAAAAACATTAATAATTCAGGAAAAATTGCTGCTGTCAGCAGCTCAATTTTAGCAATGGTGACAGCTTTTGTATCTGAGATTAATCTTGTGGGATGCCAAACAATTACTTTAGATGCTGAGAATGGAAAGGCGTTGCTGACAGCTATTCCGCATCCGAAACATCCTTTGGTTTTGGTTGCTATGACCAACAAAGATATCTTGCTAGGGCAAATGTTATATGAGGTAAAGTCGACAACAGAATTGTTGGTAAAAAATATCTAACGTTGATTCATGGAAATTGTTAAGCGACTTATATTTTTTATATAAAACGAGATGTTTATCAATAATCGAAATAATCTATTGATAATTGTTGAAAGTTGTAGCAAGTTTTAAATGATTAAAAGTCTAATTTATTTTTAAATTACGCTTGAATAATTAATATTTTTTATGCTATTAAAATAAGCGTAGGAAATAATTAATTAAAATTGATTATCGAATAAAATTAAAATAGGTATTCAAGAAGAATACTAATTTTATCCATGTTAGCTAGGGGTAATAATCCTTAGTTAAATAGTAAAGTGTTTTAGTAAAGCAAAATAAAAATTGAATTACTAAAGCAAACAACAATGTCAAATAGAAACGGGGATGCTCATGGCTCGTATCACACTAGATCAATTAACAGATATCGATGGTTTCGTTTGCGCTGCTTTAGTAGACAGCGAAAGCGGTCTTTCATTAGCGACAGCAGGTGCAGGCTTGGACTTGGAATTGGCAGCAGCAGGTAATACTGAAGTTGTTCGTGCTAAGCGTAAAGTTGCAAAAGCTTTAAAACTTGATGATGTAATTGAAGATATTTTGATTACTCTAGGTAAGCAATATCATTTGATCCGTCCATTAGATTCAAATGAAAATTTATTCCTTTATCTTGTTTTAGACCGCTCTAAATCAAACTTGGCTATGGCTCGCCATGAGTTGAAAGCATTTGAAAAAGGTTTGGATTTTTCTTAATTCATTATTGAAAAGTATATAAAAAACTCGTCTTAGGACGAGTTTTTTATATTCAGATCATGTATAACATAATAATCGTATTGGCAGTTTTATCGTTATGTTGAAAGCCGGAATTTATAGACATTATAAAGGTCATTTGTATCAAGTTCTACATGTGGCAAATCATAGTGAAACGCGGGAAAAAATGGTGGTCTATCAATGTTTATATGGTGATTATTCAATTTGGGTTCGACCATATGAAATGTTTATCGAACAGGTTAGTTTGGAAGATGGTCGATCGATAGCAAGATTTGAGTTTTTACATACCGTTTAATTTCGCCAATGTGTTGATTAACGGAGTATAGTTAAAAGTGATTTGTATGCTAAAGAATTTATGCTGTAGAGCTGATCGACTGTCATTGGAATGACGTGAATAATTGAAATAATAACAATGATAGTAAAGAGGACGTGCTGAATATGAGTTTAAGTCACCCATTTTTGCAACGATTGAATGAGCTATACCAGTCTTTTATCAGGTTTGATGCGACACAATGTGATCGGATCAAACGATATCGTAACATTGAACCAGAATCTGCACTATTTCTGGCTATGCAAGTCAGAATTCAACAGGCTAAAACGATTCTTGAAATTGGTACTTCAACAGGATATTCAACTTTGTGGCTGGCTGATGCAGCACAAGTGACAGGTGCAAGGGTCACAACGCTTGAGATTGATGAGCAGCGAACACTGCAAGCAAAGCATTATGCCAAAGAGTTTGAACTAGATCATGTTATTGACTTCTGGGTCGGTGATGCACAAAATTATTTAGAAAAATGTCATGAAAAATATGATTTTATATTACTCGATGCTGAGCGTGATGCCTACTTGAATTATTGGGTGTATCTGCAAAATATGATAGTAGAACATGGGGGCGTATTGGTTGTAGATAATGTGATTTCACATGCGGCTGAGGTTAAAAGTTTTATTGATGAAGTAAAGCGAGATCCACGATTTATGACAACCACACTGTCAGTAGGCGCTGGGCTTTTTATTGTGACATTTAAAAATTAGTATCTGGTGTTGCATCAGGGAGGCTTCTCCCTGACTTTGTGCTGAAACAGATGGTTTTACAAATTATAAAATTGAAAGTCGTTTAAAATGTACGTCATATTCTAAATACTTATGCACAAAAGCCGTTTTATCACTACATCGCAGTAAATTGTCATAAATAAATTCTGGTACAGGATGGTATAGTTCACCAGAACCATTGTTATAAAAAATTTTTAAATACCGTGAAGAAGCATTGTACTTCCAAGAAGTCACGGTAATCATTGATCCCATAAGCAACCCCTTAAACTTCTGATTGTTCTACAGAAAAAATATTCTGTATGATTTGAAATTAGTCTATTCATCTCTAGAAAAGTATTGTGGTTTTGTAAAAAGGCTGAGGTTTTTTCTGATAAGCTTATGCCGAAGCCGAAAATTTAAAAAATGATCAAATACCATGAATAGAATCCTTGAAAAAATGTTTGTTTCTATCTCGGAAACAAAGGGGACGCAATGATCCTTGCGATTGATGTTGCGTATAGTGGAACGAGTGCGCAAGTCGCTGGAGGAGTATTTGATGCATGGGATGCAGCTGATTTATTCAAGCGATACAGGATTTCTTTAGATCACATCATGGACTATGAATCCGGGCAGTTTTATAAACGTGAATTGCCTTGTATTGAAGCTTTGTTGGCACATGTTACAGAGCAGATTGATACGATTATTATCGATGGGTATGTTTATCTTGGGAATGAACAGAAAGCGGGTTTGGGGCAGTATTTGTATGAGGCATTAATCCGTAAAGTTCCCGTGATTGGGGTGGCTAAAAATCAGTTTAAAGGTACGCCAAGCAATTGCGAAATTTTACGCGGTCAAAGCATCCAGCCGCTTTATATTTCCGCGGTCGGTATTGAGCTTGAACTTGCCAAGCAATATGTGAAAAATATGCATGGAAAATATCGGATACCGAAGTTGTTGAAAGAGGTCGATCGCCTAAGCAGAATCTCACAACAATAATTGAATGATTTAGTAATAAATCAATTCAGCTTTATTTGAAGAATTTTGACATAAAGTGAGTTACATTGTGATAAACAAACAGGATAAATGAAAATGAACCAGCCCTCCGATGAATACAAAATTGCAATTAATTATATTGAATTCAATGTCAAAGATATTCAGCAATCCAAAATATTTTATCAATCCTTGGGTTGGACATTCACTGACTTTGGTCCGGCTTATTGTGAATTCGATTCTGGTACGATTAAAGGTGGTTTTGCCCAAGCTGATCATGTTCACAGTGCGGGTGGCGCATTGATTGTTTTATATACTGAGCAAATCGAACAGAGTTTACAGTGTGTAAAAGATGCAGGTGGAACGATTGTACAAGAAATTTTTAGCTTTCCAGGTGGACGCCGCTTTCACTTTAAGGACTTGGATGGTTATGAGCTTGCCATTTGGTCGCATTAAAAAACCACGCTTTAACGTGGTTTTTTAATCTAATCTAATCTAATTGAATATTAGATTTTACCAACTAAGTCGATAGAAGGAGCAAGTGTTGCATCGCCTTCTTTCCATTTAGCAGGGCAAACTTCACCAGGGTGACCGTGAACATATTGAGCTGCTTTAACTTTACGAAGAAGTTCAGAAGCATCACGACCAATACCACCAGCATTGATTTCGATGATTTGGATTTTACCTTCAGGATCGATCACGAAAGTACCACGGTCAGCAAGACCAGCAGATTCGATTAAAACTTCAAAGTTTTTAGCAAGTACCCAAGTTGGATCGCCAACCATTACGTATTCGATTTTTTTGATTTCTTCAGAAGAATCGTGCCAAGCTTTGTGCGTGAAGTGAGTGTCTGTAGAAACTGAATAGATTTCAACGCCTAATTTTTTGAATTCAGCATAGTTATCAGCAAGATCACCTAGCTCAGTTGGACAAACGAAAGTGAAATCGGCTGGATAGAAGAAAACTACAGACCATTTACCTTTAAGATCAGCTTCTGTAACTTCAATGAATTGACCGTTTTGGAACGCTTGTGCTTTAAAAGGTTTAACTTCAGTATTAATTAAGCTCATCATTATCTCCATGATTGAGGTGTTTATCTAATATGTAACTAGAATAATGAATTTTAGGTTATTGGTGAAATAGTATTTTTTTATGGCTAAGATCGGAAAATCAAATTAGCATGCTCCAGATACATTTCACCAAAGACAATTGTTCAGTCATTGTTCCATCAACTAAAGCAAATAAAGATGATGTTTGAATGACAAAACCATCCTTTTTAAATCTGTAACAAACATGATGCTTCTGTAGCTATATTTCAAGGGTGATTTTTTAAAAAAGATATAAAAAATATTTCAATGTATAGAAATTGTTCTGCTAAGATCGTTTGACTCTTAAATCCATCACATTTTAATGACGTATATTGATCAAATTCTGCGTGTTATTGCTGTATTGTGTTTGGCTGTCGCATCATTGTGTATGTTGAGTATTGCAGGTTCTGAAAACAATCTATGTTTATATGAATATATTCGCCCACTTCAGGTGACTTATTTTAGCGAGTTGCACGGCACTTCTGCGGATGATCCTGAAATGATTCAGTTTTCTGGCATTGTCGGACTGTTTTTATGTTTACCTTTATTACTGTCTTATCGACGTTTTTGGTATATTTTATTTTTAGCGGTCTATTTTTTAATATTCCTCATTGTTTTATCGATGCTTGAAACAGCACCATTTTCGAAAATTATTTACGACAGTATCGTGTATTGCCATCAGCCATTGTGGATCATTGGGGGGATTACATGGTTACTTTTTTTGATTTTAAGCCTGATTTATGTCAGACCAATATGATTTCATTTTTCAAGAGACTATCTCTGCTACGCATTACCGCGTAAAATATTCTGTTCAATTTTAAGTATTAGGATAAAGCATCTGTGCCAAATCAGTTAAATGTCGATCAATGGGTTATGGTTCGCGATCGCCATCGTTTAAGCCGACTGAAAAAAGGAAAAGATGCTGATCCAGAAAAATTTCAAGAACTTTTTGAGAAATCGAATCAGCAAGTTAAAAAGAGATTCGCCAGTCTACCGACGATTAAACTTAATCAAGATTTACCAGTTACTCAATATGCAGATCAATTGATTGATGCGATTCAAAAACATCAGGTCATTATTGTGGCAGGGGAAACGGGTTCTGGTAAAACCACTCAGTTACCACAAATTGCGATGCTTGCAGGTCGTGGTTTAACAGGAATGATTGGACATACGCAACCTCGTCGTCTTGCAGCGCGAAGCGTCTCACAGCGGATCGCAGAAGAAGTCGGCGAGAAACTGGGTGAGTCCATTAGCTTTAAAGTCCGTTTTAATGAACAAGGTTCCAATGATTCAATTGTTCGTTTGATGACGGACGGTATTTTGTTGGCTGAGCTGTCGAATGACCGTTATTTAAATAAATATGACACGATCATTATCGATGAAGCGCATGAGCGTTCATTGAATATTGATTTCATCATGGGCTATCTGAAACAGTTGGTGAAAAAGCGTCCTGATTTGAAAATCATCATCACCTCTGCAACTTTAGACGTCAACCGATTTAGTGATTACTTTAATGGGGCGCCTATTTTTGAAGTTGAAGGACGTAGCTTTCCCGTAGAATTGCGTTATCGTCCAATTTCAGAACTGACCATTGGTGGCAGTGATGACGATGATTTTGATGATTTCGAGGAAAACTTACCGCGTGCTGTTGTGCAAGCCGTGGAGGAATGTTTAAAAGATGCAGAAGCTAAAGGGCATCCTGAGCATGCAGATATTCTGATTTTTTCAAGTACGGAACAAGAGATTCGTGAACTACAGGAAACCTTGCAGAAGTTTGGACCGAAACACACCCAGATTTTACCCTTGTATGCGCGACTGGCGCTAGCTGAACAGCAGAAAATCTTTAATCCTTCAGGCGGTGGGCGAAGAATCATTATTGCGACAAACGTGGCTGAAACTGCTTTGACGGTCCCCAACATACGTTATGTGATTGACAGTGGATTTGCACGTATATCCCGCTATAACTATCGTTCTCGGGTACAACGCTTACCGATTGAGGCAATATCACAAGCAGCTGCGAATCAGCGAAAAGGGCGTTGTGGTCGTATTGCACCGGGTGTGTGTATTCGCCTTTATAGCGAGGATGATTTTCAAAGTCGCCCTGAATTTACCGAGCCAGAAATTAAACGCACCAATTTAGCATCGGTTATTTTGCAGATGCAAAGTCTGGGCTTGGGTGCAGTTGAAGATTTTGATTTTATTGAGCCACCCGATCATCGTTTGGTTAACGACGGTCGAAAGCTATTGATTGAATTGGGGGCTATTCAGGAACAGCCGCAAGCCAGTAGTTCTACTCGCAGTGAGCTGACCAAAATTGGTCTGCAAATGGCAAAAATGCCAATTGATCCACGTTTGGCGAGAATGATTTTGGGCGGGGCTCACTTTGGTGTACTTCGTGAAGTGTTAATCATCGTTGCAGCTCTTGCTGTACAAGATCCTCGAGAACGTCCTGCGGATAAACAGATGCAAGCCGATCAAAAGCATGCACTGTTTAAAGAAGCAGATTCAGATTTTTTATTTTATCTGAAATTATGGAATACCTTGAGTGAAAATCGTGAGACTTTAAGCGAGAACAAACGTCGTAATTTTGCCAAGCAGCATTTTCTCAGTTGGTTGCGTTTGCGTGAGTGGAAAAAAACCCATGAACAATTGCTTGATTTAGCGCAGGGCTTAAAGCTGTCTTTTAATGAGAAAAAAGCCAGTTATGAAAATTTGCACCGTGCACTGTTAACGGGGCTATTGTCTTTTATTGCCAATAAAACAGATGAACGCAATACTTTCATGGCAGTACGCCAGCAAAAGGCACGGATTTTTCCTGCATCGACATTACATAAAACCAATACACCTTGGGTCATGGCATTTGAAATGGTGGAAACCTCTCAGGTTTATCTGCGCACTTTGGCAAAAATAGAACCCGAGTGGATTCTCTTGGCTGCACCAAATTTATTAAAACACCATTATTTTGAGCCGCATTGGGCGAAAAAACCTGGTGTCGTCAATGCCTATGATCAGATTTCATTATTTGGCTTAATTATCGAGCCCAAGCGGGCAACCAATTATGAAAAAGTGGATCAGCCTGCTGCGCATGAAATTTTTTTAAGAGATGCATTAACGACAGGAAATTTAGGGATTACACCGCCATTTCTAAAACATAATTTATTGAAGCTTGAAGAAGTTGAACGGGTTGAAGATAAATTAAGACGTCGTGATTTGGTGGTTGATGAAGAAACAATTTACCAGTTTTATGCAGCCAAGGTTCCTGCTGAAATTGCAAGTCGTCGCAGTTTTGAAGACTGGCGGGCGACGGTAGAACCTAAAAATCCTCGTTATCTGTTTGTAGATGATGATGATTTATGGATGACAGATCGTCCGACTACGCAGCAATTTCCTGATTATTTGCATAATGGGCAATTGCGATTGGCGGCCAGTTATCGTTTCGATCCAAGCCATGATGAAGATGGGGCGACAGTAAAAATTCCAGTACAGGCCTTAGCACAAGTCGATGAAAATATCTGGTCGTGGGGAATCCCCGGATGGCGTTTAGAGTTGATAGAAGCCTTACTCAAAGCACTGCCTAAAGATAAACGCCGTAATTTAGTGCCGATTCCCGACACAGCGCAAAAGTTGATGAAAGCAGTAGATGCTCAACATTTACGTGGTCATATTTTTGATTTCCTTGCATTTCAATTACGAGGCGAACAGATTACGCGCAAAGATTTTTCTTTTGAGCGTATTGAACCTTATCTGATTCCTTTTGTTAAAGTTCTTGACGAAAAAGGACGTGTGTTGGAACAGGGGCGTGACCTTGCAGAACTTAAAGCACGTTGCCGTACAGAAACACACAGTCCCGTAAAACAATTGAAAGGTGAATTTACCGTCTTCCCTGAAAATTTTGTTTTTGAGGCCTCTCAAAAAGTTACGGGTGTTGTTGTTAAACAATATCAAGCATTGGTACCCACTAAAGACTTTGCACAATTAGACAGCAAAGATGAATCCGGGATTGTGATCCAGACTTTTAATGATCAGAATGAAGCCATTAAGCAGCATCGCGAAGGTGTGATTCGGTTGATTCATATGCAGTTAGGTGACTTGATCCGTCAACTGAAAAAGCAAATTTCAAAACCATTGGCTTTGGCTTACTCACCATTGGGAGATAAAGCCCAACTGGAGCAGATGTTGATTTATGCAACTTTGCAAATGGCGATTCAAAACTTACCGATCAATGCTCAGGAGTTTGCTCAGTTAACTGCCGATGTCAAGAAAAGCTTCTTAACGCATGGTCAGGAGGCACTAAAACTGATCAGTGAAATCTATATTCAATGGCAAGAAATTCGTCAAAATTTACTCATGTTGGATCAAGATGTCTTTGGAAAAAATATGGATGACATTGAAGATCAACTGGATTTGATGAATCTCTCCAATTTTGTTTATTCAAAATCATTTGATGTTTGGCAAGAATATCCGCGTTATTTAAAAGCATTGTTATTGCGTTTAGATCGTTTGCCGAATAATCTAAATCGAGATGATGCTGCGATCAAAGAAGTTGATCCTTGGATGGATAAACTGTTTAAGTTTAAATCCGATGTTCGTGTAAAAGAAGTGTATTTCATGGTTGAGGAACTACGGATCTCCTTATTCTCACAGCCGATGAAAACCAAAATGCCGATATCTTCGACTCGAATACAAAAGGTATGGGAAAAGCTAGGAATCGGTTAGAATAGAAATAATTTGAAATATTTGTGAATTGAGAAAAGGAGTTTTACATGGGCATCCGTATTACTGGTACAGGCTTGTACCATCCTGAAGAAGTGATCACCAATGAAGAATTGGTGGATTGTTTAAATGCTTATGTGGAACAATTTAACACTGAAAATGCTGAAAAAATTGAAGCAGGTGAGGTTGTTGCACGTCGTGGTTCAAGTGCAGATTTTATTGAAAAAGCATCCGGGGTTAAACGCCGTTATGTGATTGAGAAATCTGGTGTATTGGACATTAACCGTTTAAGACCACGTCTTGAGGAACGTTCTGATGAGGAACTTTCGATTCAGGCAGAATGGGGCGTAATCGCAGCAAAACAAGCGATGGAAAATGCTGGCGTGACAGCGGAAGATATTGATGTTGTAATTCTTGCTTGTTCAAATTTACAGCGTGCTTATCCTGCTGTAGCCATTGAAATACAGACTGCACTGGGTATTCAAGGCTATGCCTATGACATGAATGTGGCATGTTCAGCAGCGACTTTTGGTTTAAAACAAGCTTATGATGCTGTTAAAACCGGTGCTCGCCGTGTGTTATTGGTGAATGTTGAAATTACATCAGGCCATACAGATTACCGTTCACGTGACTGCCATTTTATCTTTGGTGATGTGGCAACAGCTTCGATTATTGAAGAAACAGAAACCAAAACTGGTTTTGAAATCGTAGATACGCATTTATTTACCCAGTTCTCAAATAATATTCGTAATAACTTTGGTTTTCTAAACGGCTCCGAATTAACCTCACGTGACGATAAACAATTCCGTCAGGATGGACGTAAAGTCTTTAAAGAAGTTTGTCCGCTGGTCGCAAAAATCATTTCTACGCAATTGGAAAAGAACAGTATTCAACCTGAAAATGTCAAACGTTTCTGGTTGCATCAAGCCAATGCCAATATGAATGAATTGATCCTCAAGCTGATTGTTGGGCGTGAAGTTGCAGAAGCTGATCCAGAATTAGTTCCAATTATTTTGGACGAGTTTGCCAATACCTCTTCGGCAGGTGTGATTATCGCATTGCATCGTACCGCAGATCAGGTCAATGATGGTGAATATGGTGTGCTCTGTTCATTCGGAGCAGGCTATTCTGTAGGTTCAATCCTTGTTCAAAAGCATGTTGCTTAAATCACTGTTGTAAAAATAGCTGTTCACTCCTTCTTTTAAAGCGGGAGTGATTACCCAAAATTTAAATCAATTTAAGGATGCTAAAAGCCTGTTTAAAAACTTTTAAATTTCACAAGCGGCAGACCATAAATGTTGAAAATCAGTTTGTAGAGATACAACATGACGGATAAAAATTTAACAATACGACACAATGCCAAACTGATCCGATTGATCAGCAGTTTACAACGCTTTTATTTTCGTCCGACATTTTTAGGTGCAGAAAACCTCGTAGCCCATAAACCCGCTATGTATGTAGGAAACCACACCATTTACGGCGTGCTTGATTCTCCGATTCTGATCGACTATTTATTTACAGAACATAAGATTGCGGTGGTGAGTTTAGCTGATCATATGCACTTTCATATCCCGGTGTGGAAAGAAGTCGTAAAGCGGGTTGGCGGCATCGATGGTATTCAGGAGTATGCCAAAGCAGCCATGCGACAGGGATACTCTATTCTGGTTTTCCCAGGTGGCGGGCGAGAAGTCATTAAACGCAAAGGCGAGGCTTATCAATTGATTTGGAAGCAGCGTTTCGGTTTTCTAAAGTTAGCCCAAGAATTTGGCTATGAAATTGCACCTTTTGTGGCTTTAGGCGGGGATGAAGTTTTTGATTTAGGTTTTGATGTCAACGTTTTACTTCAACAAAAATGGTTTAACAAAATCTTGTCTAATCCCAAAATTGATCGTTTTCTTCGACACGGTGAAGTGATTCCCTCAATTCCAAAGCATCTTATTCCTAAACGAATTCCATTTTATTTTAAATTTATGCCACGTTTAGCGACTGATCAGATTCAAACAATGGATGATATGATGCTATTTAGAGATCAGTTACAGCAGCTGATTTATACTGAAATTGAAGCATTAAAGCTGTATCGGTCAGAAGATGTAGACTTCAAACATAAAGACGTTAAACATACAGGTTGGGATTAACCTATGTTTGAACTTCAAAACAATTTAGATGATCTATTTAAACAATTGAATCCGCGTCGACAAATAATGCAAGATGTTAGTTTCTTGCCTAAAGATATTAACTATATCAAATTTCTAAAAACATGCACTGATTCTGAAATTACAGCAGATATTTATCTGTTTGGGTACGAAAATACAGTCAAGGAAAATCAATACTTAGCACTCAATTTCCCAGAACTATCTAGGCTAGTATGGACAATAGGGCGAAGTGGGCAGGGTGATGAATGGTTTCTTGATCGGCAGTCTTTAGAAGTGCTCTTTTATGATCATGATTTGGGCTTTACTGATGCGCTAAATCGCCATTCACTTCAGTCCATGCAGATTAATTTTTTTCAATTTTTACAATTTGCTGTGTTGCTGCAAGAATTTGAAAATTATATGGATGAATCAATGACTGATAATGAATTTGCTCAATTTGAGCAGGCAGTCAAACAAATAGATATTGCATTTTTTTCAAACTATCCATTTAATTACCAATAAATAAGACAGACATTCATCAAGTTGAATATTGAATTCATCAAGGAAACAAATATGTATACCGCTTCATGCCTTTGTGGTGGCATTCAATTAAAAATTCGGAGTGAAATTTCCGAAATCTTTGTCTGTCATTGCCAACAGTGTCAAAAAGCCCAAGGTTCTGCTTTCGTCGCCATTACTCCGATTCAAAGTAAAAATTTAGAAATTGTTCAGGGTAAAGAACTATTTGCTGAGTATTATGCAACGGCAAATAAAAAAAGAGTGTTCTGTAAACACTGTGCTTCACCTTTATTTAGTGCGCGTTTAGATTTGCCTGATGTGGTTCGGTTACGTGTTGGAATTATTAATGAAGCTGTTAAGGCAAAAATTATGTCACATGCATTTACCGCGAATAAAGCTGCATGGTTTGAAATTTTGGATGATTCACCGCAATTTACACAAGCTGCATGTTAAGTTTGGTTTAACATGCTATGAATAAAAATGATCAACTCGATTCCATATCAATTTATTTGATCGGACGTTAAAAATTATTTTTTTAAGTATTTGAATTTTATTTGTTTTTAATTTATTAAAAAGATGGTTTAAATGGTTCTATAAAGATTAAAATGCATTGGTGTCTCTTGAGGGATTCTGTATAATTTCAGAAAAATAAACTTTAAATGAATTGAGGACATACATGACAAGAATAGTCGTTGCCGCGAAACAAGATCAAACTTTATTGCAGGATACTCAATCCAAATTGGTTGTTTTAGATCGACCATCGATCATTCAAATTGGGGTTACACAACAAGATGTTAAAACGCTGGAACAATCTGGCGATAAGCTCATTGTGACTTTGAAAAATGGAGAACAGATTGTTTTAGAGGGTTTTTTTCAAACCCCTACAACCACAGTACACGCTTTGGCATTTCCAAAAGCGGATGGAACATTTAGCCTTGTCCAATTTGATGAGACTGGTAAATTCTCCAATTATACAGGTCTGCAAAAATTAGATTCACTACTATATGAAAGTGCAAATACTGTTCCTGCTCAACCCCTCAGCGCTTATGAGTCGTCCTCTACATCCACTTCGGATTTTTCATTTTCTGAGCTTTTTTCTTCAAGTGCAGCCAAAGCAGGTCTAGGGGTTGTGTCGGCAATCGGATTAGGCTTGGCATTGATTGACAGCGGTGATAGTAAATCAAGTACACCTCCAGACATCACTGCGCCTAAAACACCTACCGCCACAATTAATGCAGAGGGTACGAAAATCAGTGGCACAGCTGAAGCAGGTGCAACAATTTATGTGGTCGATAAAAATGAAAAAGTCATTGTTACGGTCAAAGTGGATAAAGATGGTCAGTACTCGGTAACCTTGCCTGAAGCGCTGCTCAACAACAACAGTTATTATGTCAAAGCCAAAGATGATGCAGGAAATTCATCAGGCTATACGCAAGTCACGGGAACAAAAGACACTATTGCGCCATCGGAACCTCAGGCACAATTAAATGATCAAGGAAACATTGTCACCGGTAAGTCTGAAGCCAATGCAACCATCAATGTTTATGATGCATCCGGTAAATTAATCGGAACTGCAAAAGCCAATACCGAAGGCGTGTTTTCAGTTGCAATTTCACCTGCTTTGACGGCAGGTCAAATAGGAACTGTTGAAGCGATTGACGCGGCAGGAAATAAATCCGAACAGCACAGAATAGAATTGGGCAAAGATACCATTGCACCGGATCAACCGAAGTATGAATTCAACAAAGAGGGAACGACCATACTGGGTACAGCCGAAGCCAATGCCAAAGTCATTATTCAAGATTCGACGGGTGCTGTGATTGCAACAGGCACAGTTAATGCACAGGGGAAATTCAATATCACAATTTCGCCTGCTTTGGGGACCAACCAAACAGGTAAAATAATCATTGAGGATGCAGCCGGAAATCAATCCAAAGCCACTGAAATTAAACCAGGACAAGATAGTTTGGCGCCTGAAAAACCTGTAGCCAGCTTAAATGCTGAAGGCACAATGATTACGGGAACTGCAGAAGCAAATTCCAAAATTACGGTCTATGACAGTGCCAATAAACTGTTGGGTACTGCAACGACAGATGCCAATGGAAATTATTCGGTCACCCTTTCAACTGCTTTGACTGAGGCAAAAGTGGGGAGTGTCTATGCTACAGATGCTGCCGGAAATCAATCAGCAGTTGCATCTGTAACAGGAACTAAAGATGTCACGCCACCAGCCAGTCCTAAAATTACTGATGTAGTAGACGATGTCGGTGAAACCAAAGGTTCAATAGCTGCTAATGGAAACACAGATGACAAACGCCCAGTGATTTCAGGGACTGGCGAAGCCGGTGCGACATTGATTATTTATGACAATAATAAAGCTGTTGGAAAAGTCACTGTCGGTGCTGACAGCAAATGGTCATTCAGTTTCGACTATGATTTAAGTCTGGGGGCGCATAGCATTACCAGCGTACAAACGGATAAGGCCGGAAATACGAGTTTGATGAGCGATGCACGTTCATTTACGGTGGTTGAAGTGGGAGTGAAAGCAGCAGCTATTGATGAATATTCTATCATTGATCAAAACTTGGCAGATTCCCATCTCTTTTTATCGAATCAGATTGTCAATGCTGAGTTGAATTCAGGTTCGAATGCCCAGAGTGATATTTTGCGTCATAACATGCTGCATGCACAACCCAATAGCCTTGATTTAACCAGTGAGCATATTGCAAATCTGCTGCAAACCCCTCCTGAGGTCAATGATGCCACTCAAAAGTATTTGGATACTGGTCATGAGACAATCGTAAATGATTTGTTTTTGGATGCTGCTGTTGAGTCGACAGACCAACAGATTGAGCATGTGATTACAAGTTCAATGACGCAAAGCGGTACGATAAGTGAGAACGTCGTGAATTTAAACTCAGAACCTGCTGAGCAACCTATGCGTGATTTACAAAGTACGACTGTATTCTCGACAGATGCCATTGCCGAGTTATTAAATTCACAGCAGGTACTGTTTTAATTGAGATATACGGAATAAGCACCTAGGGTGCGTTTTTACTGAGATAGATTTAGTATACAGTAAGCGACTAAGTTCATAATCAAAAAAATCCAGGATTACAATTTTCATGCCAGATGTTGTGGAACACAATCAATTTCAAATTTCTCTCGATGCATCTTCAAGCTTAAATTTTACTTTTCAGCAAAACGCGATTCCTTTGATCCGTCATATATCCTTGACTGGGAGTAAGCCACTTTCTGAAAGTAAGCTTGTCATTGAATCTCATCCTGTATTTATCCAACCTACTGAGATTCGAATCGGTAAAAGCGATATTGAGCAAAGCATCTACCTCAATAATCCCAAACTCAATTTTGATCTCAATTTTCTGCTCCACCTGACTGAAAATATAAAAGGCTATCTAAATTTAAAATGGTTGGACCCAGAGGGACAGCTGTTGGCTGAAAAACAACAAGATATTGAAGTGCTGACAGTAGATACATGGGGTGGAGAAAAACAGCCGCTTGAACTTTTAGCCTGTTTTTCACAACCGAATGCGGTTTCTTTAGCACCTGTGCTTCAACGTGCCAGTGAATGCTTGGTACAGAAGAATCTAGGTCGCCTGAATGGCTATATGGATAAAAGCCCTAAACAAGTTTTCAATCAGGTACATGCAATTTGGCAGGCATTGTGTGAACAGGATTTACACTATATCGTTAATCCTGCAAGTTATATCCAACATGGACAGCGTATCCGTTTTGCCAAACAGATTTTAGAAGACAAAATGGCATGTTGTTTGGATAGCACCATGTTGATGAGTTCTTTGCTTGAGCAAATTGGACTTGATCCAATGGTGGTGATTGTCCAAGGTCACAGTTTTATCGGTGTATGGTTGCATGAAACTCCAGTTGCTGATGTTTTAATTGATGATCTTCAGGCTTTACGTAAGTATATGGAACTTGGTGGCATTACTTTTATCGAAACCACCTTGTTAAGCTCTCGGGCAAGTCTGCAGCAAGCCATAACTTCAGCACAAGAGTACTTGCGCGATGCTGAAAAAATTGAACCGTTTTATGTAGCCATTGATATTCGTCAAAGTCGTTTACGTGGTGTACGTCCTATTTCAACACAGCTTGATGTCGCACAAAATTTAGATGCAGATGAGATGACATGGACAGCAGCATCTTTACCTGAATATGCGGTGATGGATGCAAATGTAAACGTTGCAACGCGTGTACAGCGCTGGTTAAGACGTTTGCTGGATTTAAGTTTAAGAAATAAGTTATTAAATTTTAAAGATAACCGTTTAAGTATTCCCTTGCAGTGTTCTGAGAAAACTTTAGCCGCTTTAGAAGATGCTTTGGCTGAGAATAAGGGCTTTTTCTTTCAAAGTGTGGATTATATCTCTCTTAAAGATGTCACTCGTGAAAATGAAGCCCAACATGTTCAAAACTATATTGATGAAAATCTACAGCGCCAGTTGTTATTTAGTGGCTTAGACAGCGAGACCTTAAATAAACGTTTGGTGGAAGTTTATCGCGCCTCACGCACAGCGTTGGAAGAAGGTGGGGCAAATACTTTATTCTTGGCAGTTGGTTTTCTGGAGTGGAAAGAATCAGAGAAAGCCCAGAGAACATTTAAAGCGCCGCTTTTGTTAATTCCCGTGCGGATGACACGAGAGTCGGCAAAATCTGGTTATCGCTTGTGGATGTATGATGACGAGCCACGATTCAATTCAACACTGTTGCAATTATTGAGACAGGATTTTGAAATTGAGGTCAGTGGTTTGGACCCGCTACCAACTGATGGATCGGGGATAGATGTCAATGCTGTCTTGCAAATTGTACGCCGAGCCGTAGTCCATATGCGAGGATGGGAGGTGACTGTTGAAGCCGCGATTGGTCAGTTTTCATTTTCAAAATACTTAATGTGGCGAGATCTGTCTTTACGTATACAGCAATTAAAAGAACAGGCTGTGGTTCATCATTTGATTGAAACGCCACGCGAGCCGTTTAAAAAGCAAGAGGCTTTTCCGCATCCCGCTGAACTCGATCAAAAATACCAACCCAAACAGCTGTTTACCCCATTATCTTCTGATTCTTCACAGCTTGCAGCCGTGATGTCCGCAGCTTTAGGGCGGACATTTGTGCTTTCTGGACCACCGGGAACAGGAAAGTCACAAACCATTACCAATATGGTGGCGCAATGTTTGGCAGATGGTAAATCCGTACTTTTTGTCTCTGAAAAAATGGCTGCATTGGATGTGGTGTATCGCCGACTGAATCAAATTGGATTGGAGCATCTCTGTCTACAGCTCCATTCTGCCAAAGCACAAAAAATAGAAGTGCTTGATCAGCTCCGTGAACGTGCAGAAAATAACAATAATCCTTATGCAATTGCCCAAAAAGAAACCCAACAAGAATGGCAGTTACTTTCACAACATCTGGTAGAAAGCCGTGATGTACTTAATCAGCATGTGCGGGTGTTGCATCAACAACATTCAATAGGATGGAGTTTATTCGATGCCATGAGTGAGGAGTTGTTGCATAGAGAGACCGAAACATTGCGTTTTGATCTCAATATTCAACAATTGAGCCATCAAGCACGTTCGCAGCTGAAAGATTTGGCCGTCAAAGCCTGGCTGCAGTATCAACAAATTTCGAGCAGCGTACGGGATTGCCTGAATGGATTTGCCGAAGGAAGTTCTCCGAATTTCTGGAATCTGATGTGGCAAGATCAGTATCAGCACAACCAACAACGTATTGCCGAATTAATTCCTCAAATACATCGTTCGCTACATGCTTGGCAAAATATTTGTCAATTTAAACAAGCAGAAAATCTACAACAGATTCAAGCTGACTTAGCCGTCTTCCAGAAAATATTTGCATTTAGTCAACAATATGATTTGAAGCTGCTAAAAATTATTGATGGTCTAGACATACGTCAGATTTCCGAAGCCAAAGCGGTCAGCACAGAGATTGTTCAAAGTCAGACGCGTTTGATCTTTAAATATGATTTTTCCATTTATCAAGCGGAATTAAAACAGATTGAGTTTAAGTGGCGCGAAGCTTCTGCCAAGTTTTGGCCGTGGTCTTGGTTTGGCAAGTATCAGTTAAGAAACTTGATGCGTAGCTATCACACCGAGAAACAGCGACCTTCTGCCATGGTGGTGGAGAATGATCTGCCATTGCTGATGAATATCCAAACTCATCAGCAACAGTTTAAAGCGATTGAAAATAGTTTAAGTGCCAAACTGCAAACCTATTGGCAAGGTGAAAAAACAGATTGGACACAGTTTGAAAACATGCTGCAGGCTTGGACCCAGTTGAACAGCCAACTTGCAGATCGTATTTCCAGCCCAGCAGTGTTATTACAAGCATTGGACTTTGCAAGTCAACAGCAGTACTTTGAAGCCGAACAATCTATTGAAGAATTACAGCGATGCTACGCACTGCTATTACCAGATCAGCAGATCCAGACGGAAAATTCAAGATCATATACACAGATTGCATTTGCAGCATTACTCACACGTCAGCAAAACTTACAGAACGTGATCAGCAACTGGCGTCACTGGTTAAATTGGCAAGGTTTAAAAACGCAGCTTCAGCAACAAGGTTTGTCTCGTTTTGTCCTATATTTACAACAGCACTGTTCAACTGATCTGGGATCTTCGACTACCGAGGTAAAATTAGATCAGGAACAAGTTGCACGACTCATTGATATCAATCTTGCCCGTCAATGGATTGTTCAACAGTTTAGTCTGCATCCTGAACTCAACCAGTTCAATGGTGAGTTACATCAACAAAAAATTCTTAAATTCTCACAACAGGATCGTGAACACCAACAATTTGCCAGTGAGGAAATTACCCGACGTTGGCATAAAATTTTTGAAAATCCTGATGAGTTTAAAAAGCAGTGGGCATTACTCAACAAAGAGTTGGGGAAAAAACGTCGACATATTCCAGTACGTGAACTGATCAAACAGATTCCAGATGTGATTCGGGGGCTTAAGCCGTGTATGTTAATGAGCCCATTGTCAGTTGCTCAATATCTCGATCCTGAATCTAGGTTTGATGTCGTGATTTTTGATGAAGCGTCACAAATTCCTGTCTGGGATGCAATTGGTGCACTTGCACGAGGAGAGCAATCCATTGTTGTTGGTGACAATAAACAAATGCCGCCCACCAGTTTCTTTGGAAAAGGAGATAGCGAAGAGGTTGATGAAGATGTCACTGAAGATTTGGAAAGCATTCTGGATGAATGTTTAGCTGCACAATTACCAGAACTGGTCTTGAATTGGCACTATCGTAGTCGTTATGAAAGCCTCATTCAGTTTAGTAATCAAAAATATTATAAAGGTGAGCTGTTGACATTTCCTGCACCTGTAGCAAAAGACAGGGCAATTCAATTGCACGCTGTTGAAGGTGTATATGACAAGGGGGACACTCGAACCAACAAAGCAGAGGCTCAGGCAATAGTACGGTTTATTCTGCAACATTTAACGGATCAACTCAACGCAGAAGCTAAACAAACCATCGGTGTGGTGACATTCAATATTACTCAGCAAAAACTGATTGAAGATTTGCTTGATAATGAATTGGCACAACATCCTGAATTAGAACAACTTAGCCGAGAGGGCTTTGAGCCATTGTTTGTTAAAAATTTGGAAAATGTACAAGGTGATGAACGAGATATTATTATCTTTTCCATCACTTATGCACCCGATCAGCAGGGCAAATTACTGATGAATTTTGGTGCCTTGAATCGTCAGGGTGGACAGCGCCGTTTAAATGTTGCGATTACACGTGCGCGTCAAGGTCTACATGTTTTCTCAACACTCCGTCCAGACCAGATTGATTTGTCTCGAACCAGCAGTGAGGGAGTGCGTGATTTAAAGGATTTCTTAAATTTTGCGCAAACCGGGCAGATGGCATATTACTCACAAACGTTTGAAAATCAAAAGGCTAAAGATGACCTAATGCTGTATGTGCAAGCACAATTAGAACATTTGGGTTGGAAAGTTGACTTGGCCGTAGGCAGCGGAGATAGCCGTATTGATATTGCCATCCAAAATCCTTATGTTGCTGGGCAGTATTTAACAGGTATTTTGGTGGATGGAGATGATTATGCCAAAGCTGCAACTGCACGAGATCGAGATCAATTGCGTCCTTCTGTATTAACCGGACTCGGTTGGAGCGTGATTCAATTGTGGACAGTGGAATGGTGGCTTGATCCAGAAGCAAATCTAGAAAAATTACAGAATCAATTAAATGAGCTCGTAAATTTAAATAAGCTACCTTCATAGAATAAACATTTTTAGTGTAGTTTTTATAAAAATGAGACTTAATTTATGCATTGTAATTTTACAGTAAAATAAGTCTCATTTTGTGTAAAATTATTTAAATAAACCATGTAGATATAATTAAAAAATCTTTAAAAATCACTAATTTCAGGTATATCTAGTTATGTAAAGTTATGTTTAGATGATTAATATTTAATCTATTACATTTGGGCATATCATGAATAAAATTTACAAAGTTATCTGGAATGCGCAGCTTGGTTGTTGGCAAGCCGTTTCAGAACTTGCCAAGAATCACCGTCCTTCACAAAGCACAGTCATTGATCAGAATAAGACAATGGGGATTGTTGAAAAAGTATCAGCTCTGCTTATATTTGGATTGGCACTGTTGCCTTTATCTGTACTGGCGGCGATTTCAAATACCGAGTTACCGACAGGCGCTCAAATTAATTCGGGTGCGGCAACGATTTCTCAAAATGGGCATACTTTGAACATTAATCAAAGCAGTCAAACACTGAGCACCAATTGGAACAGCTTTAACATTGGTCAAAATGCGACAGTCAATTTTAACCAAAATAATGCATCTTCAGTCGCAATTAACCATGTATTAGACAGTAATGCTTCGCAAATCATGGGGCGTTTAAATGCCAATGGTCAGGTGTTCCTACTCAATCCGAATGGTGTGGTTTTCTCTAAAACCGCTCAAGTGAATGTTGGGGGATTGGTTGCTTCAACGTTAGCACTCACGGACCATGATATTCAAAATGGTCAATTCACTTTAAAAGGCGATGCCAATAGTCATGCAAGTATTGAAAATCATGGCGCTATTCAAACTTCACAAGGTGGAACAGTAGCGCTAATTGCGCCGAATGTTAAAAATACAGGTTCTATTACCACACCGAATGGGACTACACACTTAACATCCGCTAGTCAAGTCACGCTTGCTTTACAAGATGGTTCACTGACCCAGTACCAAGTGGATCAAGGGGTTCTTAAAGGTTTGGTGGACAATGGAGGAGCAATTCTTGCTGATAATGGCGCAGTCTATTTAACTGCAAAAGCCAAAGACAGTTTAAGTAAAGCAGTTGTCAATCATTCAGGCATTATCGAAGCCAACCGTTTAAGTCAAAATGCCAAAGGCGAAATTATTCTACTAGGTGATATGCAAACGGGCACAACCACTGTGAGTGGTGTACTGAAAGCTGAAGGAAAAAATGGTCAGGATGGTGGATTTATTGAAACCTCAGCCGCTGATGTTAAGATCGATCAAACTACGGCTGTGTCCACTCGATCCGACAGTGGAAAAACAGGAACTTGGTTAATCGACCCCACAGATTTCAGTATTAATTCGGGTAATGCATCAGCAAGTAGTAGTGGCATTGGTGCAACCACTTTAGCAAGCAGTCTTGCAACCAGTAATGTTGTATTACTAACCAGCACTACGGGTAACCAAAAGGGGGATATCAATGTTAATGCTGATGTGACTTGGGGGAGTGCAACTAGCCTGACTTTAAATGCACAAAATAACATTAATATTAATGCCAACATTACAGCGACCAATAATAGTGGCAAACTTAATTTGATTTATGGGCAAAATACAGCCAATACCAGCGCAAATTATTATATTAACAATGGTGCAAAAATAAACTTAAAGGCAGGTCAGAACTTTAGTACCCAAAAAGGAACAGCAACCACCATTAACTATCAAGTCATTACGGCTTTGGGTGCACAAGGTTCAACTACAAGTCAAGATTTACAAGGCATTAATGGTAACCTGAGTGGTAATTATGTGTTGGGTGCTGACATAGATGCCAGCAGTACAGAGCTATGGAATGGTTACACAGGATTCGACCCAATTGGTTTTTATAATGCAAATTTAAGCCCAATGGATCTATCACAACAGGCTTTTCGTGGACGTTTTGATGGATTAGGTCATGTGATTAATGGACTTAGTATTGAATCTATGTATCAAGGGATCGGGCTGTTTGCGATTACGCATCAGGATGCACTGATACAAAATGTTGGGCTGACCAATATTGGTATTTCAGGTTATGGAAAAACTGGTGGTTTGGTTGGGCTTAATCTGGGCACAATTAATAATGCCTATGTCAACACAGGGCTGGTCACAGGTAATACTGAACAGTATGGTGGATTGGTTGGTTGGAATTTTAATTATGGCAATATTTTAAACTCATATGCCAATGTGACTGTAAAAGGGAAATATTCAAATAATAACTATATTGGCGGTCTAGTTGGTTATAGCGATGGGTTAATCAGTTCTTCTTTTGCAACAGGTCCAGTGACAGGAAATAATCATGTTGGTGGATTGGTTGGAGGAACTTCAGGACCAGTCAATAATTCTTATGCTACAGGCACAGTGATTGGAAATCAATATGTTGGTGGATTAGTTGGTTTTAATGGAGGAAATGTTGATAAGACTTATTCTTCAGGTAATGTCATTGGGAATCAGTATATTGGTGGTCTTGTTGGTGGTGGAAATGGTACAACTACAAATAGCTTTTGGAACACCAGTACTTCTGGTCGATTAAGCAGTGCAGGTGGTGTAGGTAAGACGACAGCACAACTTCAACAAATTGCGACTTTTGCAGATTGGGATATTGATGATGCCGGAGGCACTGGTAAAATTTGGCGTATTTATGAAGGTACATCTGCCCCTTTACTACGTCATTTTCTAAAACCTTTGGTCACAGAAATCGTCGCTAATTTTACTGATAAAACTTATGATGGAGTGATTGCTTCAGGAACGCTAGCTTCAGGAGTAAATTATAAAACAGCCGGTAAAAATGCAGGTGTTTATAGTTTAAATGATGGTTCAATCTTGATCAGTGGCGTTCCTACAGGGGCAAATACAACACAATTTGGTGATGATGTTATATATAAAGACAATGGTGGATCAGGAACACTGACAATAACAACAAAGAGTTTAAATATTGGTGGCTTAAGTGCAGTAAACAAAGTTTATAACGCATCAAAATCTGCATCATTAACAGGAAATGCAAGTATTGTAGGTGGAATATCGGGTGATTCTATTTCGTTGTCTGGAACTGGAATTGGATTATTTACTGACAAAAATGTCGGCAATGATAAAAATGTCACTGTTTCAGGTTTTACGTTGTCAGGAACAGATGCTTTAAATTACACATTGCTACAGCCTACAAATCTTAAAGCTAATATAACGCCTGCAATTTTAACCATCAATGGAATAAGTGTTGCAGATAAAACCTATGATGGTTTGTCCAATGCAACCATAAACGGCACTGCTTCAATCAATCCAATTGCAGGAGATTCTGTTGGATTGACTGGTAGTGGTATAGGAACATTTACAGATAAGAATGCAGGAACCAGGTCTGTGATCGTAACAGGCTATAACTTAACAGGTGTGGATGCTGGAAATTATATTTTTAGTCAGCCTATAGGTTTAAGTGCCACAATTCACAAAGCACAAGCCATTGTAAAGGCCAATAGTTTAAATACGACCTATAACGGACAAAACCAGACTGCATCAGGCTTTACTGCAACAGGTTTGGTCAATGGCGAAACTGAATCAGTCTTATCAGGTGTAACAGCCTCTGTAACGGCTAAAGATGCAGGCAGTTATGCGAATAAAGCCAGTGGTATTGATCAGAACTATGACCTGACCTTTGTCGATGGGGCATTGGATATTGCCAAAGCCAAAGCGACTGTGACTGCGAATAGTTTAAATACGACCTATAACGGTAAAAACCAAACAGCATTAGGCTTTAGCGCAACAGGTTTAGTCAATGGTGAAACTGAATCTGTACTTTCAGGTGTCACAGCATCCGTAACGGCTAAAGATGCAGGCAGTTATGCGAATAAAGCCAATGGCGTTGATAAAAACTATGACCTGACCTTTGTCGATGGCACATTGGATATTACCAAAGCCAAAGCGACTGTGACAGCGAATAGTTTAAATACGACTTATAACGGCAAAAATCAAACAGCATCAGGCTTTACTGCAACAGGTTTGGTGAATGGCGAAGATAGCTCGGTATTGACAGGTGTAACAGCCTCTGTAACGGCTAAAAATGCAGGCAGTTATGCGAATAAAGCCAATGGCGTTGATAAAAACTATGATCTGACCTTTGTCGATGGCACATTGGATATTGCCAAAGCCAAAGCGACTGTGACAGCGAATAGTTTAAATACGACCTATAACGGCAAAAATCAAACAGCATCAGGCTTTACTGCAACAGGCTTAGTTAATGGTGAAACTGAATCAGTCTTATCAGGTGTAACAGCCTCTGTAACGGCTAAAGATGCAGGCAGTTATGCGAATAAAGCCAATGGCGTTGATCAGAACTATGATCTGACCTTTGTCGATGGCACATTGGATATCGCCAAAGCCAAAGCGACTGTAACAGCGAATAGTTTAAATACGACCTATAACGGCAAAAACCAAACAGCATCAGGCTTTACTGCAACAGGCTTAGTTAATGGCGAAACTGAATCAGTCTTATCAGGTGTAACAGCCTCTGTAACGGCTAAAGATGCAGGCAGTTATGCGAATAAAGCCAATGGCGTTGATCAGAACTATGATCTGACTTTTATTGATGGATCATTGAATATCGCCAAAGCCAAAGCGACTGTAACAGCGAATAGTGTATCAACTGTTTATAATGGACAAAATCAAACAGCATCAGGCTTTAGCGCCTCTGGTTTGGTGAATGGCGAAAATAGTTCGGTATTGACAGGTGTCACAGCCTCTGTAACGGCTAAAGATGCAGGTAGTTATGCGAATAAAGCCAATGGCGTTGATAAAAACTACGATCTAACCTTTGTCGATGGCGCATTGGATATTGCCAAAGCTAAAGCGACTGTAACGGCGAATAGCGTATCAACTGTTTATAACGGGCAAAACCAGACTGCATCAGGCTTTAGTGCAACAGGTTTAGTTAATGGCGAAACTGAATCAGTCTTATCAGGTGTAACAGCCTCTGTAATGGCTAAAGATGCAGGTAGTTACACGAACAAAGCCAATGGTGTTGATAAAAACTACGATCTAACCTTTGTCGATGGATCATTGGATATTGCCAAAGCCAAAGCGACTGTGACAGCGAATAGTTTAAATACGACCTATAATGGTAAAAACCAAACAGTATCGGGCTTTACTGCAACAGGTTTGGTGAATGGCGAAGATAGCTCGGTATTGACAGGTGTCACAGCATCCGTAACGGCTAAAGATGCAGGTAGTTATACGAACAAAGCCAATGGTGTTGATCAGAACTATGATCTGACCTTTGTCGATGGCGCATTGGATATTGCCAAAGCCAAAGCGACTGTAACGGCGAATAGCGTATCAACTGTTTATAATGGACAAAATCAAACAGCTACTGGCTTTAGCACAACAGGTTTGGTCAATGGTGAAACTGAATCAGTCTTATCAGGTGTAACAGCCTCTGTAACGGCTAAAGATGCAGGCAGTTATACGAACAAAGCCAATGGCGTTGATCAGAACTATGATCTGACCTTTGTCGATGGCGCATTGGATATTGCCAAAGCCAAAGCGACTGTAACGGCAAATAGTTTAAATACGACCTATAACGGACAAAACCAGACTGCATCAGGCTTTAGTGCAACAGGTTTAGTCAATGGCGAAGATAGCTCGGTATTGACAGGTGTCACAGCCTCTGTAACCGCTAAAGATGCAGGTAGTTATACGAACAAAGCCAATGGCATTGATAAAAACTACGATCTAACCTTTGTCGATGGCACATTGGATATTGCCAAAGCCAAAGCGACTGTGACAGCGAATAGTGTATCAACTGTTTATAATGGACAAAATCAAACAGTATCGGGCTTTAGCGCCACTGGTTTAGTCAATGGTGAAACTGAATCAGTCTTATCAGGTGTAACAGCCTCTGTAACGGCTAAAGATGCAGGTAGTTATACGAACAAAGCCAATGGCATTGATAAAAACTACGATCTAACCTTTGTCGATGGCACATTGGATATTGCCAAAGCCAAAGCGACTGTAACGGCGAATAGCGTATCAACTGTTTATAATGGACAAAATCAAACAGCTACTGGCTTTAGCACAACAGGTTTGGTCAATGGCGAAGATAGCTCGGTATTGACAGGTGTCACAGCATCCGTAACGGCTAAAGATGCAGGCAGTTATGCGAATAAAGCCAATGGCGTTGATAAAAACTACGATCTAACCTTTGTCGATGGTGCATTGGATATTGCCAAAGCTAGAGCGACTGTAACGGCGAATAGCGTATCAACTGTTTATAACGGGCAAAACCAGACTGCATCAGGCTTTACTGCAACAGGTTTAGTTAATGGCGAAACTGAATCTGTACTTTCAGGTGTCACAGCCTCTGTAACGGCTAAAGATGCAGGTAGTTATGCGAATAAAGCCAGTGGTATTGATCAGAACTATGATCTGACCTTTGTCGATGGGGCTTTAGATATTGCCAAAGCCAAAGCGACTGTGACAGCGAATAGTTTAAATACGACCTATAATGGTAAAAACCAAACAGTATCGGGCTTTACTGCAACAGGTTTGGTGAATGGCGAAGATAGCTCGGTATTGACAGGTGTCACAGCCGCTGTAACGGCTAAAGATGCAGGTAGTTATGCGAATAAAGCCAGTGGTATTGATCAGAACTATGATCTGACCTTTGTCGATGGGGCTTTAGATATTGCCAAAGCCAAAGCGACTGTGACAGCGAATAGTTTAAATACGACTTATAACGGCAAAAACCAAACAGTATCGGGCTTTAGCGCCACTGGTTTAGTCAATGGTGAAACTGAATCTGTACTTTCAGGTGTCACAGCCTCTGTAACGGCTAAAGATGCAGGTAGTTATGCGAATAAAGCCAGTGGTATTGATCAGAACTATGACCTGACCTTTGTCGATGGGGCTTTAGATATTGCCAAAGCCAAAGCGACTGTGACAGCGAATAGTTTAAATACGACTTATAACGGCAAAAACCAAACAGTATCGGGCTTTAGCGCAATAGGTTTAGTCAATGGTGAAACTGAATCTGTACTTTCAGGTGTTACAGCCTCTGTAACGGCTAAAGATGCAGGCAGTTATGCGAATAAAGCCAATGGCGTTGATAAAAACTACGATCTAACCTTTGTCGATGGCGCATTGGATATTGCCAAAGCCAAAATTAACCAAGTTACAGGAATTACAGCAAATAATCGTGTTTATGATGCCAGTACACAAGTAACGTTGAATACAGCAGCAGCGCAATTTACAGGTCAAATCGCAGGTGATGAACTGAAAGTCGAATTAGCAAAAGGACAATTCAGTGATAAAAATGTAGGTAATGCCAAACAAGTAAACATTCAAGGAATTAGCCTAAGTGGTGCAGATGCACATAACTACGAGTTAGTGAATAACACTGCACAAACTACAGCTGATATTAGTCAAGCTACGATTCAATATATTACAGGTATTCGCGCAAATAACCGCACCTATAATGGATTAACAATTGCTGATTTAGATCTTAGTCATGCTGAATTCAATGGCATCTATGCTGGGGATAATCTGAATTTAGCAACAGCAATAGGTCAATTTGACAATGCGGCCACAGGGCAAGGCAAAAATGTATTGATTACAGATTTAAGTCTTGGCGGTTCAGATGCCCAAAACTACACACTCGTGGATAGGACTGCGAAAACTACAGCAGATATTTATATGTTGACACCAGCGGCTTACTTACAGGCCATTCAATTCAAACGACCACATTATTTGCCTGAAACACAAAATGCATTAAATACCGTCAATCTTGACGTACGCCAAGGTGGTGTGAACACCACAGGCATTCAAATCTTGGCAGGGGAGCACTAAACAATGAAATCACAACAACATATATTGTCAGCATCTGTAAGTGCTTGTTTCATGCTATTCAGCAACACAAACCATGCAGCACCTGCCCCGAATGCTGGGCAGCTGTTGCAACAACAGCAACAAGGGCAGACGCTTGAACCACAGACTGCTGTACAGATTGAAAATACCGCAAACCCAATAGCTCCTACGGCAACAGATGTACAAATTCCTGTACGAAAAATTGAAATTATCGGGAATAGCCGTTTTAACACCCAACAACTCCATCAACTGGTTGCTGATGCCGAAGGCCAGCAACTGACATTGAATCAACTTTGGCAGGTTGCACAAAAGATTAGCACTTACTATCAACAACATGGTTATGGCTACAGTCGTGCTTATCTTCCACAACAAAACTTAAGTCAAGGTATCGTACGAATCAATATTCTTGAAGCGTATTACGATAAAACTCAGATTGAGAATCAAAGCAGAACTCAGAATTGGCTTATTGAGCAAACAGTCGCACCCTTGAAACAAGGCGAGCGAATCAACAGCGATCAAATGCAACAGCAACTTAAATTGCTCAATCGATTAAAAGGAGTGAGCACCCGAAATGTTCTAAGTCCAGGAACCACAGTGGGCAGTAGCCAACTCAATGTAGAAGTACAGAATGCATCCCTACTCAATGGTTATATCGGTGCAGATAACTTTGGGAATAAATACACCAGTCGAGTACGAGGTACCGCCGGTGTCTCCGTCAATAATTTAGTTGGTTTAGGGGATGAACTGAGCTTAGATCTGATGACTGTTGGAAAACGGATGAACTACGGACGTGTCGGATACGCCTTTACCTTTACAGGAATGGGGACACGTGCAGGTGCAAGCTATTCCTATCTGGATTACGAACTGGGTAAAGATCTAAAAAGTATTGGGGCAGAAGGAAGTGCAGCACAAAGCAGTGTATTCATCAGCCAGCCTGCATTACTGACCAATACAGCAGAAGTGTTGTTAAGCTTACAATATGACCATAAACAACTCAAAGATGATATTCAATTGAACCAATACTACAAGCATCGCAATATTGATGTGATGACTGCGCGGCTAGATGGTTCGCAATTTGACTCTTGGTTAGGTGGTGGATTAACACAATATGGTGCCTCGACCAGTTATGGACGTGTTAAATTTAAAAATGATGATGCCGCTGCCTTAGATGAACAAACAGCAAAAATAGCAGGAGATTACTACACTGCCACACTGAATCTTTCTCGTTTACAAAATCTGGGTGGCAAGGGTACACAAGGCTATTTGGGAATTTATGGTCAATACAGTCCTAATAATCTAGACAGCGCAGAACAATATTTAGGAGGCGGCCCATTTAATGTTCGCGGTTATGAATCCAGCCAATTCGCAGGTTCGACCGGCTATTTAGCTACAGCAGAACTGCGACAAAGCTTATTTGCAAATGCCAAACATCAACTTACTGGTAAAGTTTTTGTGGATACAGCAGAAGTAACCTTAAATGCGCAACGTTGGGCAGGCGTCACAGGCGACAATCAAGTACAAATCAGCAGTGCTGGATTGGGCTTAAACTGGAGCAGTTTATGGAATATCCAAGCCAATGCCGAAGTTGCATTTCCAATAGGAAGCACACCAGAACAACTCAAGGAACGAGATCATCAACAGTATTGGTTGAGTATCAGAAAAACTTTTTAATGCGGTAGAGGAGGAGGCGAATGCCTCCTTTTTTGATCGATATGGCTATAATACTCAAAATGATAAAAGTGTTAAAAAGGTGTGCAGTGGATCCACTGCTTTGTTTTTATTAATTCTATCTAAAGTTTTCATTTAAGATAATATATTCTTTTTGCATAACATTTTTTAATTGAAGATGCATTTTAATATGCTCAAACGTTTATACGCTGTTTTTAACAGAGAAAATTGACCTGCCCAATGGAATGATGAGAAATGGGTCGTTGAGATTGTAGAAAATGTAATAAGCATTTGATTTTTTAATTATGCATATTTGTATAGGCTTGTATATACAAACAAGGTTGAGACCATATACAATGATTTGATATATTTTGTATGAGTTTTAGTCAATGTCAAGAGTGTCAAAGCACAACGATTTAGACTTGTCGCTAGAAGAAGATAGTCCTGTTCCGTTGTATTTGCGCGTGAAACAAATGATTTCACAAAAAATTTATGAAGGAACATGGACGGTCAATAAAAAAATTCCTTCTGAAAGTGAATTGGTCAATTTGCTCGGCTGTAGCCGTATGACTGTGAACCGTGCCTTGCGTGAACTCACCAGTGAGGGCCTATTGGTACGTATACAAGGTGTTGGATCTTTTGTTGCTGAAGGTCAGGGGCGTACTGCTTTATTTCATGTCAATAACATTGCCGAAGAAATTATTGCAAGAAATCACAAGCATCATGCGAAAGTCTTGGTACTCGAACAGATACAAGCCAATGCAGAGCAAAGTCGTCTGATGCACATTCGTGAAGGGCAAAAGTTATTCCACTCAATCATTGTACACTATGAAAATGGCGTGCCTGTGCAAATTGAAGATCGTTTGGTGGATCCTATTCTGATTCCCGATTATCTTGGACAAGACTTCCAAAGTATTACCCCGAATGCGTATTTAATGTCAAAAGCACCTGTTACAGAAGGTGAGCATGTGGTTACGGCGATTTTGGCATCCGCACAAGAATGCAAGTGGTTGAAAATCAATAAAACAGAACCGTGTTTGCTGATTCGTCGTAGAACATGGTCGAATAAACAGTTGATTTCAAGTGCCCGCTTAATCTATCCAGGAAGTCGCTATTATCTTGAAGGTAAATTTACGCAATGATTGCGCTGTTAGAAATATTGCACTATAAAAAAATGCGATGGAAAAACGGTGAAGGTTATACGCTAGAAATTGCCCGAAGTGCAGGAGAAAGCCTGAACGATTTTGAATGGCGTATTTCGATGGCTGATGTCAAAAGCGCTGGAGAATTTTCCAAATTCCACGGGATGCAGCGTTTTTTAACAGTATTGGAAGGTCAGGGAATTTCACTGCATATTGATGATGAATTCAAATATTTGCATACACTGCAAACTGTTTCGTTCAGTGGGGAAAGTGTGGTGTACTGTGAGTTATTGGCAGGTCAAATCCGAGATTTTAATCTGATTTATGATCCCAAAAAAATATCAGCACAATATCAATGGATCTTTACCCAAGAAACATTCAAAATTCCCATCTCTTCAGATTTTATTTTTGTTTTTAACCAGTCAGTAAAACCATTGGAAATCATGATTGACGAAAAGATTTTTTATTTGCAGCATCAGAACTGTCTCAAAATCGAACATGAAAATTTGGCAAAAATGATGATTTTGAATCCACAATTTTCTATACAAGCCTGCCTCATTCAACTCACAAAAATTTAAATTTCATTGATGTTGTTTCGACGCATTCAACTTAAAGTTGTATGCGTTTTCTTTTTAATTGAAAATAATTTCAAATTAATTCATATGCTTAAATCTAATTTTGCAAAAAAAATTAAAAATCATCTTTTCAAGTTTAGAGATTTGTGTAGTATATAGATGTATATACAAGTTAGTACATTGCTAGACAGTGAAAGTGATTTCATTCACTGCTTTAAACTCAAAGGAAGGAGTCCTATTGTGACAACAACGACAACAAAATTTCGTGATGTAGAGATTCGCGCGCCACGTGGTACGACACTCAATACAAAAAGCTGGTTGACTGAAGCTCCACTTCGAATGTTGATGAATAATCTTGATCCGGATGTCGCAGAGAACCCAAAAGAATTGGTTGTTTATGGTGGTATTGGTCGTGCCGCGCGCAACTGGGAATGTTTTGACAAGATTGTTGAAACACTCAAAAATTTAGAAATTGATGAGACGCTATTGGTTCAGTCAGGTAAGCCAGTGGGTGTATTTAAAACCCATCAAGATGCACCACGTGTACTGATTGCTAACTCAAACCTTGTTCCTCATTGGGCAAACTGGAAGCATTTCAATGAAATGGATGCCAAAGGTTTAGCAATGTATGGGCAAATGACGGCAGGTTCTTGGATCTATATTGGCAGTCAAGGCATTGTACAAGGCACATACGAGACTTTTGTTGAAGCCGGTCGTCAACATTATAACGGTGATTTGAAAGGGCGTTGGGTGCTGACCGCAGGTTTAGGTGGTATGGGCGGAGCACAACCTTTGGCTGCAACATTGGCAGGCGCATGTTCTCTCAATATCGAATGTCAACAAGCCAGCATCGATTTCCGCTTGCGTACACGTTATGTTGATGAGCAAGCAGCAGACCTGGACGATGCGTTAGCACGTATTGAAAAATACACGCAAGAAGGCAAGGCAATTTCGATTGCACTTCATGGTAATGCTGCTGAAATTTTACCTGAACTGGTGCGCCGTGGTGTGCATCCTGACATGGTGACTGATCAAACCAGCGCACATGATCCATTAAATGGTTATTTACCGATTGGCTGGACATGGGAAGAGTATCGTCAACGTGCTCAAACTGAACCAGAAGTTGTGGTGAAAGCAGCAAAACAATCCATGGCAAAGCATGTTCAAGCCATGTTGGATTTTCAGAAGATGGGTGTTCCAACTTTTGATTATGGCAATAACATTCGTCAAATGGCACAAGATGAAGGTGTGGAAAATGCCTTTGATTTCCCTGGTTTTGTTCCTGCATATATCCGCCCGCTGTTTTGTCGAGGCATAGGCCCTTTCCGCTGGGCGGCTCTTTCAGGTGATCCAGAAGATATCTATAAAACAGATGCCAAAGTCAAAGAATTGATTCGAGATGATGAGCATTTGCACCGTTGGTTGGATATGGCTCGTGAACGTATCAGCTTCCAAGGTTTGCCTGCACGTATCTGTTGGGTTGGTTTGGGCTTACGTGCAAAACTGGGTTTAGCATTTAACGAAATGGTACGGAGTGGGGAGCTTTCAGCACCTATCGTCATCGGTCGTGATCACTTAGACTCAGGTTCAGTGTCTAGTCCCAACCGTGAAACTGAAGCCATGAAAGATGGTTCAGATGCGGTGTCTGATTGGCCGTTACTGAATGCATTGTTAAATACCGCAGGCGGGGCAACTTGGGTGTCATTGCATCATGGCGGCGGTGTTGGTATGGGGTTCTCACAGCATTCAGGTGTGGTGATCGTCTGTGATGGTACGGATGAAGCAGCAGCACGTATTGCTCGTGTACTGACCAATGACCCTGCAACAGGTGTGATGCGTCATGCAGATGCAGGTTATGACATTGCGATTGATTGCGCGAAAGAGCAAGGTCTGAACTTGCCTATGATTACGCAATAAAAAATACAAGGATCGCGATTACGGTGTTTTTTGCAATTGAGCAGAAAACACCGTAACAGAACAATACAGTGCAAAACAGGACGTCAATAATGGAACTTTTAATTCAACCAGGCAAACTCACCCTAGCAGATCTCCGTCAAGCTTATTTAAATCCAATCAAAGCTAAACTCGATGACAGTGCTTCTGAAGGCATCGATGCGAGCGTGGCTTGTGTGGAAAAAATTGTCAATGAAGGGCGTACAGCCTACGGTATCAATACAGGCTTCGGTTTACTTGCTTCAACAAAAATTGCACCTGAAGACTTAGAGCAATTACAGCGTTCTTTAGTGCTTTCTCATGCCGCTGGCGTGGGCGAAGCCTTAGATGATGCAATGGTCCGTTTAATCATGCTATTGAAAGCCAATAGTTTGGCACGAGGCTTTTCAGGTATTCGCCGTAAGGTGATTGATGCAATTCTTGCTTTGGTCAACGCTGAAGTATATCCGCATATTCCTTTAAAAGGTTCAGTGGGTGCTTCAGGTGACTTGGCACCATTGGCACATATGTCACTGGTTTTACTGGGTGAAAGTAAAGCGCGTTATCAAGGGAAATGGTTGCCTGCGGTTGAGGCACTTAAAATAGCTGGTTTAGAGCCGATTTCTCTAGCAGCCAAAGAAGGTTTGGCATTGTTAAATGGTACACAAGTTTCCACAGCTTATGCACTACGCGGATTATTTGAAGCCGAAGATTTATTTGCGGCAGCGACTGTGTGTGGTGGTTTGAGTGTTGAAGCAATGTTGGGTTCACGTGCGCCATTTGATGCACGCATTCATGAAGTTCGAGGTCAACGAGGTCAAATTGATGTTGCTGCAGCATATCGTGACTTATTGACCGATTCGAGTGAAATTGCCCATTCACATGAAGATTGCAGCAAGGTTCAAGACCCATACTCATTACGCTGCCAGCCACAGGTTATGGGTGCATGTTTAACGCAAATACGTCAAGCCGCGGAAGTACTCGAAATCGAAGCAAATGCAGTATCTGATAATCCTTTGGTGTTTGCAGCGGAAGGTGATGTGATTTCAGGAGGCAATTTCCACGCTGAACCGGTCGCGATGGCAGCGGATAATCTAGCACTTGCAATTGCTGAAATCGGTTCATTGTCTGAACGTCGTATTTCAATGATGATGGATCGTCATATGTCCCAACTGCCACCATTTTTAGTTGCCAATGGCGGTGTCAACTCTGGTTTTATGATTGCGCAAGTGACTGCTGCGGCATTGGCGAGTGACAACAAAGCGCTTGCACATCCTGCAAGTGTGGATAGCTTACCGACATCAGCCAATCAGGAAGACCATGTATCTATGGCGCCAAATGCAGGGAAACGTTTGTGGTATATGGCAGACAATGTTCGCGGTATCTTGGCAGTTGAATGGTTGGGAGCATGTCAAGGACTTGATTTCCGTGAAGGATTAAAAAGTTCACCAAAACTGGAGCAAGCACGCAAAGTGCTGCGTGATCAAGTGCCATATTACAGCGAAGACCGTTTCTTTGCACCAGATATTGAACAGGCAAGTGAATTGCTTGCGAGTGGTTGCTTAAACGAATTACTCATTCCAAAGCTATTACCAAGTTTATCTAAAGTGTGATCAATAAAACGGCCACATGGAGTGGCCGAATCTATCTAAATTTCCTCAAGGATTGGAGATTATAATGTCACAGCATTCCACATTACAGCGGGGGTTAAATACCCGACATATCCGTTTTTTAGCATTAGGCTCAGCCATCGGAACAGGATTGTTCTATGGGTCTGCAACCGCCATTAAAATGGCCGGTCCATCCGTATTGCTTGCATACATTGTTGCTGGGATTGCGATCTATATCTTAATGCGAGCATTGGGTGAGATGGCAGTACACAATCCAGTATCTGGCTCATTTAGCGAATATGCATCTAACTATATTGGTCCACTTGCAGGATTTACCACAGGTTGGACCTATGTTTTTGAAATGATCATTGTGGCCTTGGCTGATGTGACAGCTTTCGGTATATATATGGGATTTTGGTATCCTGATGTACCCCGCTGGATCTGGATTTTGTCACTGATTATGTTCTTAGGTGCAATCAATCTGATTCATGTCAAAGTTTTTGGTGAGCTTGAATTCTGGTTATCCATTGTCAAGGTTAGCGCAATTGTGGCGATGATACTTGGTGGTTTTGGTTTGATGTTCTATGGTTTTCATGCTGAACATAGTGGCTTCACCACAGGTATCCAAAATCTATGGATACATGATGGTTTTATGCCCAACGGCATTGCAGGATTAGTTGCCTGTTTATCTGTTGTGGTGTTTGCATTTGGCGGTATTGAAATCATCGGAATTACTGCAGGTGAATCTGAAGATCCTAAAAAATCGATTCCACGTGCAATCAATGCTGTTCCATTACGTATTTTACTATTTTATGTTTTAACTATTTTTGTATTGATGTCAATTTTCCCATGGAATCAAATTGGCAGCAAAGGCAGTCCATTTGTCCAGATTTTTGAAAATCTCGGTATTCAATCAGCAGCAACGATTTTAAACATAGTGGTGATTACTGCTGCAATTTCTGCAATCAACAGTGATGTGTTTGGTGCGGGTCGTATGTTGTATGGTATGTCGAATCGTGGTCAAGCACCGAAGGTCTTCCAAAGAATTTCCAAAAGTGGTGTGCCTTGGATGACCGTTGTGGTGATGGCCGGTGTACTGCTTGTTGGTGTGGTACTGAATTATCTGATTCCTGAAAATGTTTTCATTATCATTGCGTCAATAGCAACTTTCGCAACAGTGTGGGTCTGGTTGATGATCCTGCTTTCTCAAGTTGCAATGCGTCGAAAATTATCGAAGGCAGAAATCAAAGCCCTGGATTTTCCAGTGATCGGTTGGCCATATGCACCTGCATTTGCGATTGTATTCATGGTCTTCATTTTACTGATGATGGGATATTTCCCGGATTCGAGACCCGCGATCTATGTCGGTGCAAGTTGGCTGTTGATTCTTTGGATTGCTTACACGATCTGGGTTAAGCCAAAACGAAATAATGCAAAAGAAAAATCAAACTTACAGCAAAATATCGAAATGGAAAGCTAATACTGAAACTGCCTATGTACTTGACTACATAGGCAGTATGAGGAAATGTGAATGAAAAAACTTTGGACAAACTGTCATATCGCGACCATGCAAAATGGGCATTATTCCATTATAGAAGATGCTGCAATCGTGACTTTCGGACCACATATTCACTGGATTGGCGCACGAAAAGATGTTCCTGAAGATGATTATGCAGAGACCATCAATCTCAATGCAGCATGGCTAACTCCAGGTCTGATTGATTGCCATACACACAGTGTATTTGGTGGTAATCGAAGTATTGAGTTTGAAAAACGTTTGCAAGGGTTAAGCTATGCAGAAATTGCGGCGAGTGGTGGCGGAATTGCCAGTACTGTTCGTGCCACGCGTGAAGCAAGTGAAGCGCAACTTTTAAGCACAGCCTTGAAACGAGTCCAATGTCTGCTTAAAGATGGTGTAACCACGATTGAAATCAAATCAGGTTATGGTCTGGACTATCAAAATGAACGAAAAATGCTTCGTGTCATCCGTCAGATCGCGGATGCATTGCCAATGACAGTACGCAGTACGTGTTTGGCTGCGCATGCATTGGCTCCAGAGTATCAGGGGCGCAGCGATGCTTATATTGAATATATATGCAATGAAATGCTGCCAAAACTAGCGCAGGAAGACTTGATTGATGCGGTCGATGCCTTTTGCGAGCATTTGGCATTTTCACCCGCCCAGGTTGAACGTGTTTTTAAAGCTGCCCAAAGCTTAAAACTGCCTGTAAAACTACATGCTGAGCAGCTTTCATCCTTAGGTGGTTCAAGTCTTGCGGCACGCTACCATGCACTTTCCGCAGATCATTTAGAATTTATGACTGATGATGATGCCAAAGCCATGGCAGCTTCGGGAACTGTTGCAGTGCTTTTACCTGGTGCATTTTATTTTCTGAGAGAAACTCAATATCCACCATTGGATAGCTTGCACAAACATGGTGTGCGAATTGCATTGTCGAGTGATTTAAATCCGGGAACCTCTCCAACCCTGTCATTGCGTTTAATGTTGAATATGGGCAGTACTTTATTTCGATTGACGCCTGAACAGGCATTGGCGGCTGTTACCATCAATGCTGCTTTTGCACTTGGCTTGCAAGATACACATGGCAGTTTGGAACAAGGTAAGTTCGCCGATTTTATCGCATGGGATATTGAACATCCCTCCGAAATTGTTTACTGGTTAGGTGGCGATTTGTCCAAACGGATTATAAGACATGGCACAGAAGTTTTATTCTAGCCTTAAACTCAGTTTGACAGCGTTGTATTTATTATGAAGCATTCATTTATATGGCAAGGACGCAACGATGGTGAAGGTGCAGCGCACCTGCGTATCCATCAAGTGATCAACACCCAAGCTCACGCATCTTATGCATTGATTGGCTTTGGTTCAGATGAAGGTGTGAAGCGTAACAAAGGTCGCTTGGGTGCAGCAGATGCGCCTGATGCAATTCGTGCCCAATTGGCAAATTTACCCGTACATCAACCGCTTTCAATTGCGGATTTGGGTACAGTAATGTGTGTAGATGGTGATCTTGAAAAGGCACAGGCGGAATTGGCTGATCAGGTTGAGGATTGTCTTTGCTCTGGAAGCCAACCCATCATTTTAGGTGGTGGGCATGAAGTGGCGTTTGGAAGTTTTTCCGGGTTATTTCAATATATACAGAAACATCAACCCGATCAAAAAATTGGGATTATCAACTTTGATGCACATTTTGATTTGCGTGAAGCTGAACGTGTAAGCTCGGGAACACCTTTTTTAAATGCTGCTCATTTATCAGCACAATATCAACAAGAATTTCACTATCTATGTATTGGCGTTGCCAAACATGCAAATACTCAAGTGTTATTTGAAACAGCTGATCGCTTGAATTGTACCTATATTTATGATCAAGCATTAAGAGAAACTCATTTAGATGCAATCATGCTGAAAATGAATCAGTTCATTGAGAAAGTTGATGTGCTTTATGTGACGGTCGATTTAGATGTTTTTAGTGCCAGTATCGCACCAGGGGTAAGTGCTCCAGCCGTGAAAGGAATTGATTTATCAGTATTTGATCCTTTATTTCAAGCCATTAAAAATACTGGGAAAATTAAAGTTCTTGATGTTGCTGAATGCAACCCAAGATTTGATTTGGACAACCGAACCGCCAAATTGGCTGCTTATATTATTTTTAATTACCTTTTCGATCAATGATTGAATACAAGGCATTAAAAGGACAAAACAACACATGTCGAATTTATCTTATATCACTCAAAATCATGGCCCGTGGTCGACTTATCTCGAACAAATCGAACGGGTGACGCCTTATTTAGAACATCTCAAGGGTTATATAGACACATTAAAACGTCCTAAACGTGCACTGATTGTAGATGTGCCAATCGTGATGGATGACGGAACGATTCAGCATTTTGAGGGATACCGTGTACAGCACAATTTGTCACGTGGACCGGGCAAAGGCGGGATTCGCTATCATCCAGATGTTGATTTAAATGAAGTTATGGCACTTTCAGCATGGATGACAATTAAAACTGCTGTGTTAAATTTACCTTTTGGTGGTGCAAAAGGCGGTGTTCGAGTTGATCCACGTAAACTTTCTCCGCGCGAGTTAGAACGTTTAACTCGACGTTATACCAGTGAGATCAGTCATATTATTGGTCCACAAAAAGATATTCCAGCCCCTGATGTGGGTACCAATCCCAATGTAATGGGATGGATTATGGATACCTATTCATCTGGACAGGGTCATACTGTTACTGGTGTTGTGACGGGCAAACCAATTCACTTGGGCGGATCTTTAGGTCGTATTAAAGCCACAGGCCGTGGTGTTTTTGTGACTGGTCGAGAAGTTGCCGAAAAAATTAAGCTTCCACTCAAAGGAGCAAAAATTGCGGTTCAAGGTTTTGGTAATGTGGGCAGTGAAGCAGCTTACTTATTTGCAGAATCGCAATCTCTTATTGTGGCGATACAAGATCATACGGGAACTATTTTTAATCCAGAAGGCATTGATTTAGCGAAATTAAAAATATATTTAGAGACTAATCAGGGCGTTGCAGGTTTCAAGGGTGCTGAAATGATCAGCGATGAAGATTTCTGGAATGTTGAAATCGATATTTTGATTCCTGCCGCGTTGGAAGGGCAAATCACAATTGAGCGAGCACAGAAATTAACCGCAAAATTAGTGTTGGAAGGTGCAAATGGTCCGACTTATCCAGAAGCCGATGATATTTTGATTCAGCGTGGTGTGACCGTAGTTCCTGATGTGATTTGTAATGCAGGTGGGGTTACCGTCAGTTATTTTGAATGGGTGCAAGACATGTCGAGCTACTTTTGGTCTGAAGAAGAAATCAACCAACGCTTGGACAAGTTAATGGTTCAGGCGATCAATGATGTCTGGCATACCTCAAACGAAAAGATATGCAGTTTAAGAACGGCAGCATTTATTTTGGGGTGTGAACGGATTTTAAAGGCACGTATGGAACGTGGTATTTTCCCAGGCTAATCAGGTCCTATCCAAAAGGACTTTTATGTATTTACATGAAAGTTCTTTTTTTAATCAAGATAAAAACACCAAGGATAGAATTAAAATTATGTCGATGTTAAGTCTGTTCAACTCAAGCCTTAACCTGACACTAAAGACACCATGAGGGTGACCAAATTATCAATCATATTTTACGAAAGCTATTTTATACAGTGAAGGCTGAAATCTGTGTAGATTTTTTCTTTCACAAACCAGACAAAACGAAATCTTTGCGAAAGTCATTGATATGATCTGTAAAAGGTATCGGGGCTTTCAACTAAAAGTCATGAAAATATATTAAATAATAATTACTTAGTGTTTACTTTTTAAAATTTTATTGGCTATTGATTTTCTCATTTATCGTTTCAATTTCACATGAATTGAAATTTAGCGTATAAATAAATCCAGCGATCAACAATTCATATCAATATCTTCAATAAAGTTTTTGGATCTGTAGGTTAATTGTATGAACAATATATTTTCAAAATGGTTATATATTTGGGGATTTGTGAGTCTGTCTGGTGTTGCAACGGCACTCTCGGCTGCACCGACATTACAATACTCAAAAACATATGATGAATGTACCCATGCTGCCAAGTCATCAACGAACAAGCAGAAATGTATAAGTGCAGAATATCAACGTCAGAATCAAAGGTTAAAAAATGCCGAGCAAAAACTGTCGGCGACACTCTCAGCCACTGAACAAAAAAGATTGTTAGATGCGCAAAAAGAGTGGCGATCCCTTCATACCTTCTATGATGATCAGTGTAATCAGACAGCATTTGATGCTGAAAATGCGCCCGCAACATCAAGTAAAAAAATTACTGAATTAGACTGTGATCAGCAATTTCTTGAACGAGTGACTGAACGTGCAAATGAGTTAGAGCAGGGTAAGGTGAGAGCTGAATATTATCTGGATCCATAAAATTTTAGTTTCTCAGATTATAATTTTCTCTAAAAAGCAAAACAATGTTTTATGAAAAGCCATCGGGCCATATAGAATATAGGTCAATAAGGCAAAATCAAAAATTAATAAAAGGAAATTTTTATGTGGATGAAACAGCAAGCAATAAACCCTGTTCTTCAACAGTCATCAAGTACATTGAAACTCAATCTGATCGGTCTGTTAGCGACCTTGACATTGGGGCTTTCACTTACCGGTTGTGTCACTACACCTAATCCAGTAAAACAAGCCGCCGATAAATTGGTGGGACAGCACGTAAATAAAGCCATTGATATTTTTGGTTCACCGACTTACCGTGTCCCTGCCAGTAAGTTAGGTGGTTCAGCAATGTGGGAAAATTCTATTGTTTCTCAATATGTGGTGCAGCAGTTTGTGCAAACTGGATCTGAATATGCAGGTCAGCGTGTTGTTGGACAGACCGGAGGACAAGGTGTGGTAGGTGCGATTTATGAAAATCAATATCGACCAACAGGCTATTATCAAAATGCAGTCCAAGAACGTGCTCAGTATCTATGCAATATCACTGCATTAACTGGTCCCGGTGACATCATTACCGATATTATGGTGATTGGCTGTAAACCCAGCAAAGATGGTTTGTGATCTTTAAATACAGACCCAGAATAGACATCTGACAGAACTTTGTAGCTCTGTCAGACCAGTGTTAAGCAAGGTTTATTTAAGCCATATTGTTATGTTGCTGTTTAACAAGCCTTTGCAACTCCTCCGATAATTAAATCAATAATTGAATTTCCATAATTTTCTAAACCAATCAAGTCATCAGGTTGGGCTAAAAAGCGTAAGGCGCCATTCAAGATCATACCGATGATGTTGTGTCCTGTATTTTCACAGTCCAGATTTTCTCTAAAAAAGCCTAGTTCTACGCCATGTTCCAGATAGTCAGCCGTAAGCATGCCAGCCATCTGCATTAAATTTTGAATAAATTGGGTCATTTCAGGATCAATCGATGTTGCTTCGAGCAATACTAATTTTAAAGTGCGTGGGTTTTCTTGAGCAAAAGTCCTTAAACGTTCTGAAATACGCTGACACTGTTCCCGATATTGCTCAATATTTTTTACAGCTTGAGGCGCATTTTCACCAGTCAGCAATGCCATGATTTTCTGCATCGTGTCTGAAATGACATGTTGGAGAATATCGCGTTTATTTTTAAAATGTCGATAAAAGGTACCGTGTCCAATACCCAGACGTTTAGCGATGTCTGAAATGGCTGTTTGGTGATAGCCGCGTTCAGAAAACTCTAAAAAAGCGGCTTCTAAAATTTCTGCTTGCAACTGTAGCCGTTGCCGTTCTGCACGACTTAAACCGATTTTTTCACTCATAGGCAAAAACTACCAAATAATCTTTTAAATTGTTAAACAATAGAAATTGACAAGTCATTCCGTTTTTGACATTTTATTCCAGTCGATCATATTCTAAGCGATTTTTAACATGGAACCAAAGAAAAATAATACAAAGGATCAAAACTTTTATCGCGTCATTATCGTCGGTGGTGGTTTCGCAGGTCTGGGCGCGGCGATCAAACTGAAACAAGCTGGCATTGAAGATTTCATTCTATTGGAAAAAGCCGCTGAAATGGGTGGGGTATGGCGGGAAAATACCTATCCAGGCTGTGCTTGTGATGTTCCATCTGCTTTGTATTCATATTCTTTTGAACAAAATCCAGCTTGGTCTCGAGTTTTTGCTCAACAGAAGGAAATCAAACAGTATTTGTTTGATGTTGTTGATAAATACATGGTTATGCCACATGTACACTTAAATTGTGAGGCACTTGAAGCACAATGGTCGGATACAGAAAGTTGTTGGATCATCAAGACCAATCAAGGTGAAGTGAGATCGCAATTTGCTATTCTTGCCTGTGGTCCTATGCATGAACCAGTATTACCGGATATTCAAGGAATTGAACATTTTAAAGGAGAGATTTTCCATTCTTCACAATGGCGTCATGATATCGATTTAACCGGAAAACGTGTTGCTGTGATTGGAACAGGAGCATCTGCATTACAGTTTGTGCCACAAATACAGCCTGTTGTAAAAAAATTGACAGTGTTTCAACGAACTGCACAATGGGTATTGCCCAAATCCGATATGCCTTTACTTGCACCTGTACGTGCCATGTTTAAGCTATGGCCGATGACGCAACAGCTTATGCGTGGATCTGTGTATGGGATTTTCGAAACCATTAATGGTGGAATCCAAAGTCCAGCAGCCATGAAGCAATTTCAAAAATTAGCACGATGGCATTTAAATTATCATATTAAAAATCCACAATTACGCCAAAAGCTCACCCCTGATTTTATCATTGGTTGTAAGCGTATTTTACAATCCAACAATTGGTATCCTGCATTAGCACAAGACAATGTCGCAGTCATTGCCAGTGGTTTAAATGAAATTAGAGGCAATACTTTAATTGCTTCAAATGGCGAAAGCTGCGAAGCAGATGTCATTATTCTTGGAACTGGCTTTGAAATCGCTGAGCCACCGATTGCCAAACGGGTCTATAACCGTTTTGGAGAAAGGATGTCCGATGTCTGGCAAGGTAGCCCAGAGGGCTATATGGGCACAATGGTAGAAAACTGTCCGAATGGTTTTTTAATGTTTGGACCGAATATAGCAGTGAGTTCTTCTGCTTTTATCATTATTGAAGCGCAGTTGGGCTATATTATGGATGCTTTAAAGCAGGCGATGCGATTGGGAATTCAAACCATCGAGCCCCATCCAAAACTGACCAGAATCTTTAATGAAGAAGTTCAAGCTGCTTTGCAGACCACAGTGTGGAATAAAGGGGGCTGCCAAAGTTATTTTATTGATCGGAATGGTCGTAACAGTACAGTCTGGCCGTGGACCACATTTAAACTGCGTGAAAAAATGAAGCGTTTTAATCTTCGAGAGTATCGTGTCGATTATAAACCCGGGACAAAATCGGCATCATGATTATTGCTAAATACAAAGTGATATTTTCCTCAAAATAAGCAACTTAAATTGTGGATTAGATAAAGGACACAACCATGTTTAAAAAACAACAATTAAAAGGGAAAGTGATTGCGATTACAGGTGCAGCACGGGGTATCGGTTTGGCTACTGCGGAAGCTTTGATCGCATTGGGTGCGAAAGTCAGTATCGGTGATCTTGATCTAGCGCTGGCTGAAACAGAAGCAAAACGGATAGGTGCCAAAGCTTTTCAAGTCGATGTAAGAGATCGCACATCATTTGCCCAATTTATTGAAAATACGATTCAACATTATGGCAGTCTTTATTCATTGGTGAATAACGCAGGTATTATGCCAATGGGTGCATTTATTGATGAAGATCCTGCCTTGGCGGATGCACAAATTGACATTAATTTCCGCGGTGTAGTCATCGGGATGCAGTTGGCATTGCTAGAGCTGATCAAACAGCAGCAAGGACATATCATCAATATTGCATCGCTTGCCGGACGTTTTGCTTTACCAGGTTCAGCTGTTTATTCTGGAACCAAATTTGCGGTGATTGGTCTGACTGAAGCAGTGGCTGGAGAGTTTCGTGATTCCAATATTCAGTTTACTGCAATTTTGCCCAGCAAGGTGCTGACAGAGCTTACTTTAGGGACTGAACATGCGGCAAAGACAATTCCTGCGGTGACACCTCAGCAAGTTGCCAATGCTGTGGTAAGTGCTTTAGTGAAACCACGTTTGTTTATTGCAGTTCCTGATTATTTACAAACTGTGTATGGTGCTTATGGTCTATTGCCACAATGGGCACAACGAGGAGCGCGCCGTGTCTTGGGTGATAATGGAATACTGACCAAACTTGATCATTCTGCACGTTCAGATTATGACAAACGAATTCATCAATTGGCAGAATAATGTTCTGGCTGGCTAAGCCATTATTGTTCTAAAGCAATTCGGTGGGAAGATAACAGTCAAAAAATCCCACCTTTTTAAAAATTGAGACGTACTAAAGTCGCAAGTGAACGAGGATTTAAACGCCAATAAAATAGATTCCTTGGATAAGTATTTTTTATGATGCGTTCTAGATCCTTTTAAGCACGATCCATCATAAAACGTTTGGCATGGCATAGAAAGGAATTTGGACGATGTTAAAATTTGCAATATTATCTTTTTGAACTGAGGATGATTTGTGTGGCTAAACCAAAAAAGACGGTACCCATAAACCATTTTTGTACTTTCAACCAAAGTATGTGACGATTTAGAAATTGTGTAAATGAACTGGCTGAGAAGATAAAAAAGGCATTGGTGAGTAAACTCACAGTAATCTGCACAAAACCTAATTTCAAAGTTTGTACAAGTACAGCACCTTCATGCGGCTGGATGAATTGAGGAAGTAAAGCCAAATACATCATGGCAATTTTAGGATTAAGTATATTGGTCAGGAAACCCATTAAAAATAGTTTTGAATTGGAATAAGTCTGAATATTGCGCATTTCAAAGGGGGATTGCGGTGAGCTGATGGCTTTCCAACCCAAGTAGACCAGATAAATTGCGCCTGCTATTTTTAATGCATCATAGGCAAGTGGAATCGTCATCAACAGGGCAGTAATTCCAAATGCTGCACAAAACATATAGAACACGAAACCAAGTGCAGTACCTGCCAAGGAGACTAGACCTGCTGTACGACCCTGACACAATGATCTTGAAATGAGATAAATCATATTTGGACCTGGGGTTAGTGCCATACCCAAGGCAATCAGTGAAAATGCAAATAATGATGTATCCATATTCAAATCTCAGTTTAAAAGATTAATCACTGGATGAAATTGTATTCTGTTGAATACATTCGGCAAGTTTGACTTTGTCTTGCGGATGTAAGGTAATGAAATAGGCGCCTACACGATACTGCTCGTTTTCAACTGTTTCAGAATAGGCAATTTGTGCTGTGGCGGCAATATGAAAGAAATTTTCAGGATGACTCAAGGTCACATGAATATAACTGCCTTGTTTAAGATACTGCTGACTAATAAAACTAAAGCCACTTTCTGAAAAATTAACGTTTTGTGGCGTTGGTAACATGGTTTGTACAATAGAATCGTAAAGAGACCCTGTAATAAGGTTTAACTTTTGGTTGAATAAGGATAAGATTCGAGCAATTTGTTGATCTTTTTCATTTAATTGTTCTAATTCGTAGTGAAGTGCATGATCAAATTGATCTAATTCTGCAAGTAGTAGAAAATAGCGCGGTAATACAAAATTAGGATCATATGGATCGTTCAGTGCAACTTCTTCAGAAATGATTTGATAGTTGATTCTCAATGCAGCATCAATTCGCGACATGACACGACGTTCAATCATTTCATTTTGCTGCTGTAACGCTTCCATAAAACACCTCGGACTAGATGGTATGTTTAAACCAATCTCGCTGTATATAGGGTTGAGATACACTCGCGCGCGGCGTAGTAATCACTTTATTTCTTTTATCGCTCTGGTTTCCATGATCGGTCTGACCTTAGGGGTTGCTGTACTGATTACAGTTTTATCTGTTATGAACGGTTTTGACCGAGAGCTAAAGAACCGTGTCTTAGGTATGATACCTCAAGCTACTGTTTCTTCAACACAAATTTTAACAGACTGGCCAGTTCTCGCGAAAAAAATTGAAAAACATCAACACGTCACCGGTGTTGCGCCATTTACCCAATTACAAGGCATGCTCACTGCTCAGGGACAAGTTGCAGGCATCATGGTCACTGGGATTGAACCTCAATATGAGAAAAAGGTTTCAATCATTCAAAATCATATGGTGGAAGGCAGCATAGATCAACTGAAAAAAGGAGAATATGGCATTGTTTTAGGCAAACAAATGGCTGATGCGCTTGGTTTGAGTCTCAATGACAACGTCACTTTGGTTTTACCGGAAGCAACACCTTCTCCAGCAGGCGTTGTTCCTCGTTTTAAGCGTTTTAAAATCGTAGGAATTTTTAGCATTGGTGCAGAAGTTGATTCTAGCTTGGGTTATATTGCATTAAATGATGCTTCAACCCTGTTACGCCTTCCAGATGGTGCGCAGGGGATTCGCATGAAGCTTGATGATATTTTTCAAGCGCCTCAAGTTGCCAATGAAATTGTGCGCGATTTGCCAAGTGGGTTTTATGCTTCTGACTGGACTTATACACATGGGAATTTGTTCAGTGCAATTCAAATGGAAAAAGCAATGGTCAGTTTATTGCTTTTCCTGATTGTCTTGGTGGCTGCATTCAATATCGTTTCTTCACTGGTGATGGTGGTGACTGATAAAAAATCTGATATCGCGATTCTTAGGACACTGGGTGCTTCGCCAGCAACCATCACAAGAATTTTCATGGTACAGGGAACAGTGATTGGCGTTGTCGGTACAGTTACGGGAGCAATCCTGGGTGTAATTTCAGCGCTAGGTATCAGTAATTTTATCGGTTGGCTCAATACGGCATTTGGCTTACACCTTTTTGATGCTTACTTCATTAACTATTTACCTTCATATTTAAGATGGCAAGATGTGGTGATTATTGTGACGCTATCATTGGGTCTAAGCTTTATTGCCACCATCTATCCTGCATTGCGTGCTGCCAAAATTCAACCTGCGGAGGCGCTTCGTTATGAATAGTAGTGCAGTACAACCCGTGGTACTCGAAGCGAAAAATATTTATAGATCATTTACAGATGGAAAATCACATGTAGAGGTGATCAAAGACTTGTCCCTACAGGTTCATCAAGGTGAATTTGTATCTATTGTTGGTTCAAGCGGCTCCGGTAAAAGTACCTTGTTGCATATTTTAGGTGGTTTGGATCGCCCAAGTCAGGGAATGGTCAATCTAAATGGCAAACGGTTTGACAATTTGGGTGAAGCGGAGCGAGGCTTTTTACGCAACGAAAACTTAGGTTTTGTTTATCAATTCCATCATTTATTGCCAGAATTTACTGCGCTTGAAAATGTTGCGATGCCGTTGATGTTAAGAAAAGATGCTGAATTTAAGCAGGTTAAAGCACGCGCTGAGTTTTTGCTTGAACGGGTTGGGTTATCGCATCGTTTAACTCACCAACCGGGTGAACTATCGGGAGGTGAACGCCAACGCGTGGCTTTGGCGCGTGCCTTAGTCACCCAGCCTAAGTTGATGCTGGCGGACGAGCCAACCGGTAATCTTGATCGTAAGACAGCAAAATCTATTTTTGAGTTGCTACGTGATTTACGTGAGGAATTCAATATGGCAATGTTAATCGTGACCCATGATGAGCAATTGGCAAAATCTGCAGATCGTATTTTGCATATGCAAGATGGTATCTGGGTAGGTGAATAGAAGATTTTAGTCATTTTAATGATGCAATATTAAGTGTATATTCATAATTCATGATTAAGTCCAAAACTTGGGCTTAATCAGCACAAACATACCGAAAACAATAAAATTGAACAATTATATGTATATATATTTCATCTTGGTCGGATGGGTGGTGGGTATTTCACTGCTGGGCTATCCCTTGCCACAGCATGTCAATCTGTTCCTTGTTTTAGGTATCGGGGCAAATCTTCTGCTGATTTTATTTCATTATTTTAACTACAAAATTATAGGTTCCATCTATTTTAAACTTTTTCGCACAGCTTTAATCACTTTACTCAGCGGCTTGATCGGCTGGTATTATGCAGACAGTGCATTAGAGCAACGACTGAATTTAAGAGATGCCGCACACGGTCAAATCGAACACATTATCTATATTGCCCATATCAATAAAGTTAAGCAAAAAACGACAATATCTGGCGATAGATTTTCAAATACAGCAACGATCCAACAAAAAGTTCAGCTGTTAGCTCCTCAACAGACCATACAGCTACTGTTATATGTTAATCCTTCCCAAGCGGAGCTTTTAAAATTGGGGCAGTACTATCGGGTGACAGGTCAAATTAAGCCTGTCCACGGTTTTGCAGTAGAAGGCACATTTGATAAAGAAAAATGGAGTATTCAGGAAAATATTTTGGGCATATTGCACCCTCAGTCCATTGATCTCATTGCGCCTGATCAAGTTAAGCGGATGGGCTATGCTGCCTTTATTGACCGTCAACAGGCATGGTGGAAACAGGCACAATTGAAAATAGAAAAATTACGATTCGATTTTAGGAACTTAATTGCTCATTCATCCTTGCAGCATAAAGGGTTATTGCTGGCATTGTTAACAGGAGATGAAAGTTTATTACCAAGTACGATACAAGATTTATTTAAAAAAACGGGAATTTCCCATCTATTGGCAATCTCTGGTCCTCATGTGTTGATTTTTGCGACGTTATTTTGCTTTTTATTCAATTTTTTCATCAAGCAATTTTTCTCGTCTATTTTTTTAAAAGTGCCGCGACCTTATTTGATGGTCTACCCATTTTTAATCTGTGTGGTGTTTTACACTGCTTTTGTCGGATTTGAAATTCCAGCACTTCGAACCATGCTGACGATCATCATTTTAAGTCTGATCATTCTGTTAAAACAAAAAATTCAACCGCTAAAACATTTATTGTTGGCTGCCAGTATTTTATTGTTGCTGGACCCTTTTAGTATTCTTTCTGCGGCGTTTGCCTTGTCCTTTGGGACGTGTTTTATTTTGATTCGAATTTATCAAACGATCCAGCAACAGGATCCCCATCAGATTCTCACTTGGAAGATACAAGCCAAACGCTTTATCTATGTATTGATCGAATCCCAATGGAAAATTTTTATTGCACTTATGCCATTGGTCCTATGGGTGTTTCAACAATTCTCTTGGCTCGCTCCCGTGAGTAATTTGATAGCCATTCCCATGATGGCGATGATTGTCCCTATTGAAATAATAGCCGCTGCTCTGAGTATTGTTTCTGAGCCGCTTGGATTATGGATATTTCAGTTTTCTGATCTGCTTCTGTCCATTTTAGTCGCAGGATTAGACCTGTTTGATCAATCTTTAGGGGGAGAGTTGCGCTGGTGGGCATTCAGCCAATTTGAAATTTTCTGTCTGGCATTGGCTTTATTTATTTTATTCCTTCCTCAAGGAACAGTTCCCAAATTTTGGGCTCTGTTATGTTTGAGCCCGCTACTTTTACCTCAACAAAGCCCTTCAATTTTTCAGTTGGATGTTCTTGATGTCGGACAGGGTCAGGCAGTACTGATCAGGTTGCCCCAACATAAAATGCTGATTGACACAGGAGGTTCATGGGATGAAACTCAATTCAGCATAGCGCAGCAAGTGATGTTGCCTTATCTGATGCGGCAAGGGATTCGTGAGCTTGATCAAGTGATTTTAACGCATCTGGATCAAGATCATAGTGGTGCATTTACACAGATTGCAGAACAGATCAAGATTGATAAAGTGCTTTCCAATGAACAACATGAAGATTTTAAACACTATCAATTTGAATATTGTCAGCAGGGACAAGTCTGGCAATATGCTGAGATTCGCATTTCAATACTATCGCCTGCCCAGAATAAACTCAGTCAGGCGGCATACAATAAAAATGAACAGTCATGTGTGGTCTATATTCAAGTACCGCAATCAAAGTCCTATCAAAACTTTTTGCTGATGGGAGATGCAGGCTGGGAAACTGAGTTTGGTTTATTACAGCAATATCCAGATTTAAAAGTAGATGTGTTGGTATTGGGACATCATGGGAGTCAGAACAGTTCCTCGTATGCCTTTTTAAAACAACTGCAGCCTAAGCTAGCGATTGTATCGGCTGGATATAACAATCGTTATGGTCACCCGCATCCGATCGTATTGAAACGTCTGGCTCATTTAAATATTCCACTCAAATCAACCAGTCAGCAGGGGACGATCCAAATTGATCTTCATCGTAACGGCGAGATGAAAATAAACGGTTTTCGTGACAGTCTAAAATGGCTGGGTAGGGCTGAAAGTTGAACCATTACGAATGAGATTCGCCATTTCCATGGCTTCTTTATTGGGAACATTATAAATCTGCTTAAGCTGCGGATGGGCTTTAAAGCGTTTATAACTCCAATGATAATGTTCGGGATATTGGCAAATAAGCTGTTCCAACAATTGGTAAATGATCCGTGTGCCTTGATTGGCATCAACTTGATAGATTTCTTCATCCACTGGTTGAATGACCATGTCAAAACCTTGGTTGTCATTTCTGATGGCATATAAGAATAGTGCTTTGGCTTTGGTTTTTTGAATTAATTTTGCACTTAAATTGCTTGAAGAAAGGGGTATACCAAAGTACTCAATCAGTTCACCCCCTTGATGAGGGGTATGATCCGGCAGAATGACGGTTGTACCACCCTGTTTCAAGGCTCTAAAAATTCGACGCACACCTGACTCATCCGTAGGTACAAGCGTAGCATTTTCTCGACTCCGTGCAGCACGTACAAAATCATCTGCACTGACGTCCTTGATCGGTTCATACATGATGGTCATTTGAGTATATTGTGCAAACCAAGCATTCATGACTTCCCAAGTCCCAAAATGCGGCACGATTAATACTAAGCCTTTGCCTGCTGCAATGGCATCATGAAAAAAGTGTTCACCTTGAATCTGATGAATACGATCAATATTTTTTTGATTTGATCCACCCCATACGGTAAAAAATTCCATATAGGACTGTAATTCGTTACGAATGGCATGTTCGGTAATTTTTTCGCGTTGCGCTTTGTCTAATTCTGGAAAGCATATTTCAATATTAAGACGAATAGTTTCAGATGTCTTGGTGATACGCAATAAATTGACCAATCCAGCTAAAATTCGGGCAATAAAACGAGCCACTGGGATAGGAAGCTGGCTAAAGAAATTAAGTAGTCGTGTGGTTATGGTTTTATGTTTATCAGTCATCTGGATCAAGAAATTAATACTGAGGTGAATAGGGGGAGCTTGATTTTCGCTGGCATTATAAGCCTCTACGCAAAATCAACACGCCCTAATTTTAAGATTTAGCGAAATATTATAAGTTAAATCGTAATGATTAAATAGATTATACGGATTCAGTGTATATAATGAAGCATGAATAATTAATTTGGATGGTATAAATGTCCGATTGGCCACCTAAACCTCAAAATGACAATACAAATTTGAACTCGAATGTAGGTCAGCAGCCTACAGGGCAGGAATGGAAGATCTTGGAAAAAGCAGTGCTTGCTTCTGTGGAGGAACAGCGTCGTAGTCGACGTTGGGGAATTTTCTTCAAGATTCTGACTTTTCTGTATATTCTCTTTGTTTTGGTTGCATTCGTCAAAAGTTGTTCTTTATCGAGTGCAGATGATGGTTCAATGACCTCCGAAAACCATTTAGGCGTGGTCAATATTATTGGCACAATCGACTCAAGCAGTCAGGGTGTGAATAGTACCGATACGATCAAATCATTGAAGAAAGCTTTCGAAGCTAAATCTGCCAAAGCTGTAGTATTGAATGTCAACTCACCTGGTGGCTCTCCTGTTCAATCAGATGATATTTGGCAGGAAATTCAGTATCTTAAAAAGCAGAATCCTGATAAAAAAGTATATGCCGTAATTGGTGATATGGGTGCATCAGGTGCTTACTATATTGCTTCTGCAGCGGATGAGATTTGGGTAAATCCATCAAGTTTGGTCGGCTCTATTGGTGTCATTATGCCAAACTATGGGGTCAGTGGTTTAGCACAAAAGCTAGGTGTTGAAGACCGTACGATGACATCTGGGAACAATAAAGATATCCTCAGTATGACCAAACCTATTAACCCAGAACAACGTGCACATATTCAGGCGTTATTAGACAATGTACATGCGCATTTTATTGATGCAGTAAAACAAGGTCGTGGTGCCAAACTCAAATCTCAAGATCCAGCAATCTTCTCTGGCTTATTCTGGACAGGCGAACAAGCGATTAAATTGGGTATCGCTGATAAAGCCGGCAATATCGAAAGTTTAAAACGCGAGTTAAAGGTTAAGAAAACAGTCAATTACACAGTTGAACGAAGCCCATTTGATTCAATTCTTGGACGTATGGGGTCGGAAATGGGGCATGGTCTCGGTGAGACAATCAACCAAAAACTGGGTATGAATCAAGATGTAAAAATGCAATAGTTTTAAATACATGATATGTAAAGCGTGGTCACTGGTTGAACACGCTTTACGGCATGAAAACTGGTTTATACGCTGATCGTCAGCGTTTTGTAAATTTAGTGCTACACCAGAAAGAAATCATCTATCTTTCATCAGCAGATAAAAAATACCAATCCTGAATGGATGATCAATCATCAATACCATTGGATGATTAAAGAAAAGTCAGCAAAATCAAAATACTCCATATCCTCATTTTTTATTGATACATTCAAGCTTCATCCAAAAGAATAGTCTAAACAGTCTAAAAAAATGGTTAACGCAAGGCAAATTATCCTATACAGTGTTTTCAATTGCCTAGATTTTTGAATGTAAAAGGAACACATGACCCGCTTATCTCATATGAAACCTGTTATTCATTTTGCCCATGCCAATGGCGTACCTTCAAAGGTATATACAAAACTGTTTGAATTATTGAAAGATCAATATGATGTCATCTATGTGTCATTGTTGGGAACCGATCAACGTTATCCAATCGATAGCAATTGGTCGAACTTTGCTGATCAAGTGATAGATAGCATTGTCCAGCAATCCAGTGGCCGTAAAGTGATCGGGCTAGGGCATTCTTTAGGTTCTGTTGCGACATTTTTGGCTGCTTTTAAACGTCCAGATTTATTTGAGCAAGCGATTCTATTAGACCCTCCTTTAATTATGGGCAAAGCTTCATTATTTTTTAATCTCGCAAAAACTTTTTTCCCAAAAAAAGTCGATCAAATCACGCCAGCACATTTGAGTTTACGACGACGGGATCATTGGGAATCACGTCAACAAGCAGCAGAGCTCCTGAGACCCAAAGGTTTTTACCAGCATTTTGATGAAGATTGTTTCCAAGCATATATTGACCATGCCTTAACGGAAGATCATGTGTGCGGTGGAGTCACCTTAACCATTCCTAAAGATGTGGAAGTTGCAATTTTTAGAAGTGGACCATCTTATTGGTGGCTGCCGCATCCACAACCTCAGGTACCTGTAGATTTGGTGATTGGTTCAGAAAGTCCATTTTTAAAGCGTAAATTTCCTCAAATTGTAAAAAAGAAATTTAATATACCTTTTACAGTTACGTCAGGTGGTCATATGTTCCCTTTGGAACATCCAGTTGAAACTGTTGAACTGGTCAAGCAATTGATACGAAATAAATAGTTGTTTTAAGGGCGTATAGATTTTTCAACAGACTGACTGTTGCACACATATTGAATCTGATTGGAAGCTTTACCATGTTCAGTTGAATGTTTTCAGTGAAAAAAATGCATCCTGAGATGCATTTTTTTTAGAGCATATTTCAACTCAAATATTGTCTAAAACTGACAGAACTGAATTGGTTTCTCAAGCACTTGCCCTCTATACAACACTTGACCATTGTCCAAATGCTGCAGGGTACCATTGCAGATCCATTCAACGGCTTGAGGGTAAATTAAATGTTCAAGGACATGTACACGTGCCGCAAGAGATTGAGCATTGTCATGCAAATCAACTTTTAAAATTCCTTGTGTCAATGCTTGACCTGCATCCAATTCCGCGGTGACATAATGCACAGTACAGCCATGCCATACATCCCCAGTGTTTAAAACGCGTTGATGGGTATGCATGCCTTTGTAGTTTGGCAACAGGGAAGGATGGATATTGACCATTTTGCCTTGCCAAGCATTTACAAATTGGGCACTCAGGATACGCATAAATCCCGCGAGAATGACCAGATCAACATCCCAATCTTTTAATTGTTGATGCATGACATCATCAAATGCTTCACGATTGGAATAATTTTTATGTTCAATCACGCGAGTCGCAATGCCTGCCTTTGTCGCACGCTCTAAAGCGTATGCTTCAGGTTTATTGGAAATGACTCCTACGATTTGCCCTGAAAGATTGGCGTCAATCAAGGCTTGTAGATTGCTTCCACTGCCTGAAACAAGTACAGCAATTTTAATCATGCGAAAACTTAGGCAAAAATGACACGAATTTTTTCGTCAGCGCCTTCAACAGAAGCTGAATTTTCTTGAATATGACCAATTTTCCAAGCTTTTTCGCCTTGTGTGGTCAATACTTCAATCGTTTTATCTGCATCATTCGCATCAACAGCAATCACCATGCCTACGCCACAGTTGAAAGTACGATACATCTCGAATTGTTCAACACCACCTTCACGTTGTAACAGTTTGAATAGCTCAGGCCATTCCCATGAAGATTCTTGAATGACTGCTTGCGCACCATTTGGCAATACACGAGGTAAATTTCCAGGTAAACCGCCACCCGTAATATGTGCCATGGCATGAACATCAACTTGTTTGCAAAGTTCAAGAACAGGTTTTACATAAATACGCGTAGGTTCCATCGCAACATCTGCAAGAGGGCGACCCTCTACAAGTTGTGTCAAATCGACATTTTTTACATCAAGGATTTTACGAAGCAAAGAGTAACCATTTGAATGCGCACCAGAAGATGCTAAACCAATCAAAACGTCACCCGCTTTAACTTTAGAGCCATCAATAATTTTGCTTGCTTCAACAACACCTACAGAAAAACCTGCAAGATCATAGTCTTCGCCTTCATACATTCCTGGCATTTCAGCAGTTTCACCACCGACTAAAGCACAGCCTGCAAGTTCACAGCCTTGACCAATACCAGTCACGACATTTGCAGCAACATCTACATTGAGATGGCCTGTTGCATAATAATCAAGGAAGAATAAAGGTTCTGCACCACACACTAAAAGGTCGTTTACACACATTGCAACCAAGTCTTGACCAATTGTGTCATGACGGTTTAAGTTTAAAGCTAAACGTAGTTTTGTACCGACACCATCTGTACCTGATACAAGAACTGGTTCTTCATAACCTTTAGGAATTTTGCAAAGTGCACCGAAGCCGCCTAAACCACCCATTACTTCAGGGCGTGTTGTGCGTTTAGCGACTGATTTGATTCGATCGACAAGTGCGTCGCCCGCTTCAATATCGACACCAGCGTCTTTATAGCTTAAACCAGTGTTTGGGGTAGAAGTTGAGTTGCTCATAATTGAAGTCTCCGCATTCGCGCGAGGATTATACCTGAATATACGAAACTCTTATGTTATTTATGCGGCAAAATGTTATCTTTATTAAAATATTTTACTCTCAATAATGATTAAATTTGAAAAAGGCGTGATTCGATGCATGATCGGACTTTAAAACGAATTTTTATTCTTGCTGCAATCGCTTTTGTTCTATGGATTTTGTACTTACTGAAACCTGTAGTGATTCCATTTGTCGCTGCATTTCTCGTAGCTTATCTGTTTAGCCCAGTTGTTGAAAAGCTGAGTAAATTTTTACCGCGCTGGTTGTCTATTTCAGTGGTATTTGTTGGAATCGGTGTACTGCTGACTTGGGCAATTTGGTTTGTGGTGCCTTTGGTTTGGAAACAATTAATCTATGCGCGTGACAGTATCCCTGCTGGAATTCATTGGGTGAATGCGACTTTTTTACCGTGGTTATCCAATAATTTTAATGTGGAACACATGGAGCTTGATACAGATCAGATTTCTAAAGTGGTCATGGACTATGTGCAAACCAACTATAGCGCAGACAGTATTCAATCTATGGCGTTGAAAATAGCACAATCTGGACTGAGTTTTATTTCGATTGGCGGTACGATTGTTTTAATTCCAATTATTGCCTTTTATTTCCTGCTCGATTGGAACCGTATGCTGGAAAGCATGAAGGGATTTATTCCGCGCCAATATGAAAACAGCGTTTTAAATATTGTTGCTGAATGTCATAGTGTTTTGGGTGCTTTTGTCAAAGGTCAATTTTTAGTCATGGTCTTGTTGGGCATCGTATATGCAGTTGGCTTACAGTTGGTTGGATTGGAAGTCGGATTGATTATTGGGATGATTGCAGGTCTATGCAGCATTATTCCTTATTTGGGTTTTGGTGTAGGTATTATTGCCGCCATTATTGCCTGTTTCTTCCAATTTGGGCTTGATGTAAAACATTTATTGATGGTTTTAGCAGTATTTGGTGTTGGGCAATTGATCGAAGGATACATCCTGCAACCTTTCCTTCTTGGGGATAAAATTGGTTTATCGCCAGTCGCTGTGGTTTTTGCTGTACTTGCTGGTGCGCAATTAGGCGGCTTTGTTGGGATGTTGATTGCGCTTCCTGTGGCTGCTGTGATCGTGGTTTTATTGAAACATCTCAAAGAGTTATATCAGCGAAGTCAGTTTTACAAGGCAGAAAGCACGCTGGTGACCATACAAAATACTGGAAGTTCCGAGACAATTTCAGTTGAAAGCGATAAAGTTGATCTTGATATTGAAGTCAAAAACACGCAAGATACTGATGAATCGATTAAAACTGATCAAAATCCACTTTAGGAATGATTTGAATATATGCGTCAATTACAGTTGGATATAGAACCACAACTGGATGCCAGAATTAGTGATTTTTCTGGACCAGGTTGGGGACCTGTAATTGATGCTGTGCGTCAGCTTCATGCGGGCTTGATGAATCGTTTCTATATCTATGGTGGTGCTGGAACTGGAAAAAGCCATTTACTCTCTGCAATTTGTGATTCTTATTTAGAAATTGGTAAGTCTGCAATAAAAGTATCTTTATTGGAGTTGTTGGACGCGCCCATAGAAGCAATTACGTCATTAGAAAGTTATGATCTCGTTGCCTTGGATGATATTGAGGCGATCAGTGGCGTGCCGCATTGGCAGAAAGCAGTTTTCCATCTCATCAACAATAATAACGAAGATGGCGGGCAGTTGGTGTTTTCATCGAGATTCGCACCTATCGAATTAAAGCTCGAACTTCCTGATTTACAATCACGTTTGACCCAGGCGGTAAGTGTAAAAGTACCCAGTGGACAGTCTTATGCAGATCGTCATGCATTATTACATTCTGTCTTGGAACGTCGGGGTGTACATTTTGACCCGCAAATAACGGAATATTTGCTATTACATGGACCACATCAAACGAGTACACTACTGCAATCTGTGGATCAACTAGAAAAGTTATTGAAGGGTGAGAAAACCAAATTATCTCATGCGACGCTAAGACAACTCTATGCATTGATTGATGAATATAGACAATAATTATTTGTATTTTATAGTAATTTTTGATCTGTGTTTGATTTGATGTGTGATCGACAGTGTAAAAATAAAAATTCTTGAGAATTTTTATTAGCTGTGACAAAGTACGCAAAAAGGACTGATAGCAAAGCATTATGCTGGCTAATAAGAAATAATTAAAAGAAATCAAGGAGACTATAATGCTCAAACGGGGCATAGGCTTAGGATTATTATGTATTACTGGTCATGCATTCAGTGCAAATATTACTGTAACAACAACAGATGATATTGTAAAAGCTGATGACCAGTGTTCATTAAGGGAAGCAGTTGAATACGTCAATCAGGGCATGCCTGAAGCTGGCTATAACGGATGCGGTGGTAAAGATGCAACAGCAAAAATCATGTTGCAGGCAAATAAAGAATATTCACTGACAAAGCAAATTCATATTTTAAAAGATGTGGCATTTGGTTCTGACTATCAAACCAATGTCAATGATAATGAGTCGATTGTTGGTAAACGAAATGCCATCATTAAAATGGTGGGTAAAGACCGTTTGTTTCAAATCGAAAAAGCAAATGACCCAAACGCAACCACTCCTCCTGCGATGCTGAAAGTTTCTTTTGATGAAATTACATTAAAAGGATGTGGACAGTCGATTTGTGCGGATCAAGGTGGTTTGATTTATAACAAAGAATCACTGGGTATCAGCAATGGGCAACTGTTAGACGGTTCTGCACGACAAGGTGGTGCAATTTATAATGCAGGTATATATGCTGCAAATACCTCGCTCAGTTCTGTGTCATTGTCAAAAACTTTAATGAAAGGCAATAAGGCAGTAGAGGGCGGTGTCATTTATACCGAATTGCCGTCATTTATCATTTCTCAATCATTGATTCGAGACAATGAAACAAGCAACAGTAACAGTTCAAATTTTGAAACACAAAATCAATTCTCTGAAGATGCATTAAAAGCAATAGGTTCCTCCATTCCGTTTGGAATTGTAACCAGTACCATTTTTAACAATAAAGGTTATGTGGTTAAAATCTATGATGCGATGCAGGTCAACAATATCACCATGATTTTAAACAGCATGGGCTTGATTGTGAACGCACCGCAGAAAAAAGGTTATGTTGCCAATAGTATTATTGCGCAAAATGGCGCACAAGATTGTACTGTGGTGGCAGGGGGAGAAGCTGAACAGATCAGTAATAACCTATATTCATCAGGCTGTACTGGGTTTAAATCTACTGCACTGGGTAATGCTCAATTGATTGCTGGCTCAACGACTGAAGGTAAATGTGACTATAGTACCAATGGTATTTTATGTCCTTTTGCAGAGTCTTCTAAGATCGCCTTGGGATATTTCTTACCGAGAATTTTACCAAGTTACAATTCGGCAGAAGATTCGTTGATTATTAATCATGGACCTGCTGTACAAGATAAAATATTGTCATGCTCAACAACTGATCAACGTGGCAAGAATAGAGATATAAATGCTGAATTATGTGATCGCGGTTCAATTGAGCTGGTGATTGACACGAGTAATATTTCAATTGTTGGACAAGACATTCTTTATGGTGAAAAAGCTAAGTTTTCGATTGCCGATCAGTTGCAGGATGGCGAGTTGGTTAGCCCAGAAAAATGTAAACAGATTTTCAATCGAGATGTTGATGACAATGGCAAACCATGGCAAATCGGATGCCTCAAAACAGTTCAAACCAATACCCCGTCTAAGGGTAGCTTAGTGATTGATCAAGCAGGTGATTTGGTCTATACCCCAAATGGGAACTGGCAAGGTTCAGATGAATTTAAAATTAGTGTTGTGACATCCACAACAAGTTTTAATAAATCAGATAACCCTTATATCACTATACCTGCACGAGTTGTACAGAGAAAACCTGATGATTTTAAGGATTATAAAGTCAAAACATCGGGCGGAAGTCTTGGGTTCTTCTCTATCGTAGGTCTTCTCGGATTAGCAGGCTATCGACGTTTAAAGAATAAGTAAGGGATTTGCTATGAAAAACTATAAAAAAGGATTTCTGACAGTTGTTATATTGTCGACGATGTCATTAATGGCGGCAGAAGATAAAACGATTTATGTCACGACTTTTGATGATGAAGATGGGACAAATCCCGACAAGTGTTCTTTGAGAGAAGCATTACATGCTGCTGCTATACACAAAGCTTATGGCGGCTGTAGTGCAGGACAAGTCTATTCTACAGTGCCTAACGTGATCCAATTGGAAGCAGGAGAGTATAAGTTAAATAAAGAGCTTAGACCTAATTCAGATGTATCAATTGTTGGGAAAGAACCAGGTGATTATACCCGTCCTGATGTGTTGACCAATCAGTTTCCGGCTGCAACGCCAATTAAAACCACAATTTCTGGTCAAGGCAGTTCGCGTATTTTTAATACCATCTATGAAAACAAACCGAGTCTGGTGCTTAACGATTTAATTTTAAAAGATGGTTCAAGTTTAACTGACAGCAATTACAGTGTTGGTGGAGCAATTTATGCGGGCGGGGCACTGACTTTAAATAATGTTACCGTCCTGAATTCCAAGGCGAAAGTCGGTGGCGCGATTTATTTAAATGATGTGACCAGTTCACTCAATATCAATTATGGTGTTTTCGACGGGAATAACGCGGACCAAGGCAGTGTACTTGGGATGACATGTTCAGATAATTTAGGATTTACGACACGCACTATCGGAATTAACTACGCAAGTTTTCTGAGAAATGGATCTGAAAATAGCCTAAGTATGTTTAGCTTTTGTGGACAACCTTCAGTCACATTTACCGCCAATACAATTACCAACAATGTGGCAAATTCAAATCAAGGCAGTATTATTCAATTCACGCAAACGACCCCGCAAGGAAAGGTGAATTTGAGTGACAATTCTGCTTTAAGTTTAATCAGTAATACTATTGTTAGAAATAGTGCATGGTCGACATTGTTATATGGCTTTAATGGAATAAAAGCATTAAGTAACAATATATTGGCCTACAATACTGGAAAGTCTTGTCGTTATGCAGATGGTGATGTCACCAAGGTTGAAAAATCTGGTGTTGTACTCACCTATAATGCTTTGACAATGTCTGCTGGAAATGATCAGTGTGAAGTGGCAGAAGATGTGAGGAAAGATGGCAAGGACAATACCTTTGATGTCAGTAATATTAACTTCTCAACACTCTTGAATGAACTTGAGCCACCTAGTGAATCTACTGGGTTCATGCCGATGTATTTTCCTAAGAATTTAGGCACAGACAAAGATCTGGTAGATATCGGTTATACAGGCTGTAGTGGTAAAGATCAGCGTGGTGTAACTCGTGTCATTGCGGAAAATTCAAATGGTGAAAATGATGTTGCTAACTCCTGTGATATGGGATCAACCGAGGTTTTACGTTTAACAGCGAATAACCTGAGTGCATCCAATAGTTCCGTCGTCACCATGTTGGAGTCATATCAAACCATACTGGATAACTATAATAAGTTGCTGGAAGATCCAGCGACCAATAAAGATTATATTCCGTTCTATAAAATTCAATCGGAGACATATAGTAACTTAATCAAATATACCAAATCTGATCAGAAATATCGGACCATATTTGTTGATCCTTTTGCCGCGAATCTACCTGCTGAGATCGTAACGAAAAATGCAAATGGTCAAGATACACGTGTAGTCAAACACCTAAACACGGACAACTACACCGTAACCGTTAAAGCGCTTGGCGTAGGCACATTGAATGATAAAAAGGTATTCGTTGGTAAAGAAGATCCAAACTTTAAATGTGAATGGAATCCGAACCTGAAAAGAATCATGCTGTGGCGTATCAATGATAATGTGACACCTTCAGGTGATAATGAATTCTGTAGCTATCAACTACAATTAATTGCAGATCCAAGTATAAAATCTTCAGCTTATATCATTGGTAGTTTTACCAATATTGCACCAATCGCTAAAGATGCAACATTGAATATCGAATATGGTTCAACCAAACCATTGGATGTTGATTTACTGCAATATGCCAATGATGATGGTGATGGAAATGTTGCAGCTTTAACTGCAAAACCGAATAAACCAAAATTCTATGTCAATCCAGAAGGGATTGAGCTTCCAGTTAGAATTGCAAACAGCATTGACCCTGTGGTGATTACGGCAGACCGTAGTGGACCGTGTCCGGGTGATGACGGTAAATATACCTGTTACAGCGGTAAGGTGCATATCCAGCTCAGAAGTACGCTTGATCCATTCAGTTATAATTTTACTTACTATGTGTATGATGCAGATGGAAAAATTTCGAATTCAGCAACAGTGAAATTGCAAAACTCAGGCACTGCACCAGGCAGTCCGCGTGTCAGTGGTGGTGGTGCGTTTGGATGGTTGAGCATATTGGGTTTGTTCGGATTGCTGGGATATCGTCGCTATCAGTTGCATAAACAGGCGAAATAGTCATTTAGATGTATAAAAACCAGTTTTTCGAAGCTGGTTTTTTTATGTCTGTATATTTTTTGCTATTTAGTTAGGCTTTAAGCTGAATTTGTATTATAAGTTTTAATTAGAGAGGGTAGTCTGAAGATTTCCCTTAAATCATTGAAAAGTTATTCATTTTGAACTGATATGAAACAATTTACTGTACTGACCCCCCTTGAACAGATTTCTTGTAATGCTGATGAATTGCTTTCAATTAAACGTAATGATCTTGTTCCATTGCTGGATAATCAAACCCGACTCAATTTGTATGCGGATCAATTGATTCAAGCACAGTCCGTACTGTTAAAAAGTATAGATCCGAGTTTGACACAAAAGTTAAGTCAAATTATTGCCCAAATTATTGAACAGTTATCTGTATCAAAGACAAAGTTGAACCAAAGAAAATTTAATGCTTTGCAAAAGTGGTTAGGTTTGGATTTAGAGTTTAGCGTCGGGCAAGTAAAATATTTACGGGATTTAGAAAGTTTAATTGATGAAGCCAAACAACTGAGTCAACGATTGCAAATTGAAATTCAAAAGTCAGAATCTCGTTTCCAACAAGCCAATGGTTTAAGAGAGCAAATGGCAAAATATATTCGCGCAGCACAGGAATTTTTAGATGAATACCCTGTATTTGTGCAGCAACGTCATCCCTTGGATAATTTTTCAGAACGTTTGTCAAAAAAGATCAACACTTTGCAGACTTTACAAGCCAGTAATGATATTGCATTGGCTCAGATGCAGTTAACGCAACAACTTTCCTTAACATTGTTGGACCGCTTTAATGAAGCACAGCAAGTTTTGATTCCTGCATGGCAGTATCATGTCAGACAGAGCAGTGCACAAAATTCTTTGGTGACGACTGAAGAACTTGATAAAAGTCGTGATAAATTAATTCAATCTTTAAAGAAATCATTAGAAAATAAATAGGGTAGATCTATGAGCGATTCGAATCAGCAACCATTAAAAACATCAGCGGATTCTATGACGTCAACGACAGCAGAATCAAACTCTCCATTGGAAATTCAAAAATTTGAACAATTGAATCTCAAAGAGATCGGTTTAAATACCGAGGATTTTAATGAGGTGGTCAATGCTCATAAAGATTTGGCAAATATCAACCATGCAGCAGTTGCAGAGTACGGAAAAAATATTGCAACTAAAACTTCGTCCTATACGGATGAATTGTTGAATCTGGTTAAAAATAAAGACCTCGATGTGACGGGGCAAAAGTTAAATGAAGTCGTACAAGTTGCGCAGCAGCTCAATACATCGAGTATTTTGAATCAATCGAAAAGTTCAGGATTTATCGGCAGTCTCTTAAATAAGTTTAAAGGTGCGAAACAGAGTTTTGACCAACATTTTAATACCACCAAAGAACAAATTGACGCACTGGTTAAAGAAATTGAAACTTCGCAAACGGGTTTGAAAGCACGTGTAGATACCTTAGATCGCATGTTTAATGGTGTGCAGGAAGAATATCGCCAGTTGGGTATCTATATTGCTGCTGGACGAATCAAACAACAAGAGGTACAACAAGAGATTGCGACTTTATCTGTGCAAGAACAAGATCAAAAAATCAATCAGCGTGTCTACGATCTCAACCATTTAGCCAATAATCTAGAAAAAAGAGTCAGTGATTTACAGGTTCTGCAACAGTCCGCCATGCAAACTTTGCCGATGATCCGAATCATTCAGTCAAATAATATGATGTTGGTTGATAAATTCTATGCCATTAAAAATATCACACTGCCTGCTTGGAAAAACCAAATTAGCTTAGCGATATCGCTAAATGAACAACGCAACAGCGTACAACTTGCCAATACGATTGATGATGCAACCAACGAGTTGTTAAAACGCAATGCGGATTTGTTACATCAAAATTCAGTAGATACCGCCAAAGCCAATCAACGCTCGGTGATTGATATTGAAACGCTTGAACATGTTCAAAACACCCTCATTAAAACAGTGAATGATGTGATTCAGATACAAAAAGAAGGCATGCAAAAGCGTGAAGAGGCTTCAACCCGAATTAAAGCTTTGCAGTCGAATTTACAGCAGTTGGTTTTGGACAATACTGCACAAAAATCTTGAATCAATTTTAAATGTGCTCATTGATGTCGTGAATAAAGGTGTAATACTTGACTGAAAATAATCAACATGCTGTAGATATTCAGCAAATAGAACATGGATTAAAAATGTTACAGCGCCGTAAGTGGAATCTTACGGCGGCGGCTGTAATTTTGTCAGCGGTTGGTGTTGCAGGTTTGATTTCATTATTTTTTCAGCAGGAATGGGTTTTTAACATGTTTGGGGTTGCTCAACATGTGCATCAACTGCATCTGCCTTATATGGTTGATCAGCAATTAAGAGACGCAATTTATCAGCCTGACTATCTGATGAACGCGTTTTCTTGGTTAGGTTGGTTAATTTTAAAATTGATTATTTCTTTCATTGGTGCATTTTTTGTCATTAAATTACTTAAAAAGTTGCAATTCTTTTTGATTCGTCTGCAATCTTTTATTCTCAAATGTGTGGCATGGTTAATTGCTTTTATTGTGATATGGTCAGGTTTGACTTATATACAATATGATCTAAAAGATGAAGGTGACAAAGAGCTGAAAGCTTTTGTTCATTATGATCAGAATATTCAACACAGTAATATTTACCAATATCTCAGCAAATCTGAATTACCTGAACCTGTACAAAACTATTTATTGGCACAGACAGCATTAATGCATAAACCTGTAGATCGAGTGGTTGCAACAGTCTATGCAGAAAAGCTCATCAAAGCAGAGCAAGGCGACCCTCAATTCTTAGAATATGGATTTAAACCAGAACAGTTATGGACGATTCAGCATCAAGTGTTTAACCAAGCGCTGTCTCCACTTGCCAAAGGCGTTGAAGTTCAAGTGAATCGAGCAAATTTTTGGTCTAATATCGTCGAGAAGCTGTTATGGGCGATTGGGGCAATGGGTTTATTATCAGGCTTATTCATCTATTTGATCGCATATCGAATGAGCAAACGATTACAGCGGATTGGTCATCGGATAAGTTAATGTTTACCTGTTACATACAGGGGGCATCTAAGCAAAAAAGCACTTTTTGTTTTGACGCCAAGTGCTTTTTAATGTGTGACCGGAATTTACTAGGCTAGATCTTTCGCGCGTTGAGTAATAAGTTCCTTAAGTTCAAGTGTATCAAAGGTTTTATCCCAAATTTCACCATCAACCAAATAGTATGGTGTTGGATGTTTACCAAAACCTTGGACATATTGGGTAATTTCAGCTTGTTTGTCTGCAACTTCTTTATGTTGAATTGAACGTAGAACTTTAGTGCCGTCCAGTCCCATGCCTTCAATGACTTGTTTTAATATTTCAGGATTGGCAATGTCTTTACCATGCGCAAAAATAGCGTGAAATAAAGCCTGGGTTAAAGCAAACTGATCAAAGACATTATCCAAGGCTAAAATAGCCTGATGCGCCAAGCGACTATTGGGCATACGTTTCATATGCTCGATATCTACAGTCAAGTCTTGACTATATGCAGCAAATTTTGCCATATCAAGTTTACGATCAGCTTCTTTGGTTCCGTATTTTTCAGTCAGATATTGATAAATATCTAAACCCTGTTCCGGAATTTCAGGTAAAACTTGCACAGGTAATAATTCGATTTTTTTCGCCGTTGGTTGATTCCAGTGTTGTTTGAGTTTTTCAAATGCAACATAACTCATTGGGTAGACGATATCGAACACAAACTCTATTTTCATTGTTTTACCTCATCACATCTGTATTTGGAAATTGTGAATAAGTACACGTTGTTGTACTTAATAGGAGAAACGACACCATCAATTTAGCTTAAAACTTTGTGTAATCTCTGCGCAGAGTTTTTTGTAGAAACATGGTCGCAAAAATATTATTTTTATTGAATATTAATCTAATTTTAAGTTTTGAAGAATTGCCCTGATTGATTGATTTTATCGTGAATGTCCCGATATACAATACAGTTAAATACTTGTACTGAATAAACAGGGGAACATGTGATGCAAATGAGTCGGATTATTGTTAAACTAAAAAACCGATTGATTTAATGAAAACAAACTGTTTTATCTATTTTTTAAATAGTCGTAATATACATTTAACGAAATAAATTTACTCCCTTGGAGATTGTTAGCATGTTAGATACAAATACTTCTGCTCAATTAAAAACTTTGTTAGAGCGTCTCGAAAGCCCAATCGAAATCATTGCTTCTTTAAATGGCTCTGAGAAGTCAGATAAAATTAAAGAGTTGGTGACTGAAATTGCTGCGCTTTCAGATCAAGTGACAGCACGTTTTGATGGTCAAAATGGACGTAAGCCTAGCTTTGGTATTGCAAAAGTGGGTGAGCAGCCACGTGTATTCTTTGCCGGCTTGCCTATGGGGCATGAATTTACTTCACTGATCTTGGCTTTGTTGCAAGTTTCTGGCTATGCGCCCAAAGTTTCTGATGAAGTTCTGGCACAAGTCAAAGGCTTAAATCTGACTGCAGACTTTGATGTATTCGTCTCTTTAAGTTGTCACAACTGTCCAGATGTTGTTCAGGCATTGAACTTGATTGCCATTAACAACCCTGGTACGACCGCAACCATGATCGATGGGGCATTCTTCCAAGATGAAGTTGAAGAGCGCAAAATTTTAGCTGTACCGATGGTTTTCCAAAATGGTGAACATATTGGTCAAGGTCGTATGACTCTAGAAGAAATCATTGCCAAACTAGACAGTGGCGCTGCAGCCAAAGATGCTGAGAAACTCAATGCCAAAGATGCATTCGATGTATTGGTGATCGGTGGTGGACCTGCGGGTGCAACGTCTGCGGTATATGCTGCACGTAAAGGCATTCGTACTGGTATTGTGTCAGAACGCTTTGGCGGTCAGGTCATGGACACCATGGATATCGAGAACTTTATTTCAGTTCAGAAAACCCAAGGTCCTAAATTTGGTGCTGATATGGAAGCTCATGTACGTGAGTACGGCGTCGACATCATGAACTTGCAAAAAGTTAAAAACATTGTAGGTGCAGATCAAACAGTCAATGGCTTGGTCGAAGTTGAGTTGGAAAATGGTGCAAAACTTGAATCAAAAACAGTCATCTTATCAACAGGTGCGCGTTGGAGAGAAATGAATGTACCAGGCGAGAAAGAGTATAAAACACGTGGTGTTGCTTACTGCCCGCATTGTGATGGTCCATTGTTCAAAGGCAAAAAAGTTGCTGTAATCGGTGGTGGTAACTCAGGTGTGGAAGCCGCGATTGATCTTGCAGGTATTGTTGAGCATGTGACATTAATTGAGTTTGATACCAAACTTCGTGCTGACCAAGTACTTCAAGATAAGCTCAATAGCTTGCCAAATACTACAGTGATCATGAATGCACTTTCTACAGAGGTGATTGGTGATGGTTCGGTCGTGACAGGCTTGAAATATAAAGATCGTGCGACTGATGAGCTTCACATCATTGAGCTTGCTGGAATATTCGTACAGATTGGTTTATTGCCAAATACAGATTTCCTAAAAGAAACCGCTGTTGAACTTTCTAATCGAAATGAAATTGTAGTGAATGATCGCAATGAAACCAATGTGAAAGGTGTTTTTGCTGCAGGCGACTGTACAACAGTACCTTATAAACAAATTATCATCGCTGCGGGTGAGGGGGCAAAAGCGTCGTTATCTGCATTTGATTATATTATTCGTTCAGGTCAATAATGACTGAAGATTGTTGAGTGGCAAAACCAGACTGGTCCATTAAACGCTTTGATTTTGCAATTATTCAACTGATTGTTTTACCCTTGATAGGAATTGAGTTGCTAACAGCTCAATTCCTTTTTTTGTCATAGGTGTTGAATGACTTTATGGGGGTGTTTGTGTCTGTAGATTTCTAACCAGTGTTCGGGTTTTTTCTTCAGCGGCAAGTATGGAGTTTTCTAGCAAGCTGCCGCCAGTTTCCTGATGTTCAATGGCAATTTCATGAATTTTTCTGATGCCAATAAAATTAAATGCGGTTTTGATAGAGGGCTCCACATGGTTGGCAAAAGGTGCATCGGCTGAATCAAAGTCGTGTGAGCCTCGTGCAGAAAGAATAATCAGCGTTTTTTGATCATCTAACAAACCTGAGTATGGTTGTGTTTTGGTGGGATCAAAAGAATAGGTTTTATTTATGCGTACCAAGTGGTCAATATAGGCTTTTAGATGGGCAGGCGGTCCAAAGTTATACATGGGTACGCCCAGTACAATTACATCCGCCCATTGTATTTCTTCAATCAGTTCATCACTGAGTTTTAAGCGTTGTTGTGCTTTTTCTTCGGATTCTGCGTAGCCGAATTCTGAAATGACCCATTCTTCATCAATATAAGGTATGGGATTTTGTCCTAGATCACGATACTTAACCTCAATAGATGAATCATTTTCACGCCATTGTTGAATAAATAACGCTGTTAAACGTCGGCTTAAAGAACCATGTGGATGTGTTCCAGAAATACCACTTCTTAAACTGGTATCTATTTTCAGAATGTTTGCCATATTAATACGCTGTTGTTAATGTATTGAATATGATTTTTATTTAATTCGAAAAAAACGACAAACGATAAAAATACATGTTATAAATGAATTAAATTCATTTATATATGTGGTCTTATGGCTTTACATAATGCATTCGAACAATTATTGGCTTTTCAATATGTCGCAGAAGAACTGAGCTTTAAAAAAGCAGCGGATCAACTTTTTTTGACACCCACTGCCTTAAGCCATCGCATCAAAAAGTTAGAGCAACAATTAAATTTACAGCTTTTTGAACGACGCATAAGATCAATAACGCTGACCCCAGAAGGCGAGTTCTTGCTGAAACATGTGCGCACTGGTTTTGAACAGATTCAATCGGCTTTACATCAACTTGAACAACACAAACAACGGCTTTTTACGATTACAACGATCCCGTCTTTTGCAAGTGAGTGGATCATTCCGCATTTACCGGAATTACAAAACCGCTTTCCCAATATTATGTTTCGCGTACATGCGAGCTATGATTTGGTCAATATGAATTCCGGTCTCTACGATTTGGCGATTCGCTACGGTTCAGGAGGCTATCAGCATGTTACTACTGAACTACTGGCCACCGATGAATATGTTGCTGTCGGGCATCCATCGCTGAATATACAAGAAATGAATTGGAAGACTGTTCCATTGATTCACTTTACTTGGGGAGATGAATACTGCCCCAATTTGGTCAATTGGCAAAAATGGTTTGAAAAGCGTGGATTACAGATACATGCCGGACAGCCACAAGTTTTTTATACTCAGGAAAGTCATGCAATTCAGGCAGTATTGTCAGGGCAAGGTGTGGCATTATTAAGTCGTACAGCAATTGCAAATGACTTAAAACAGGGGCGTATGAAAATCGTTTCAGCATATAGTGAACCGGCTTGGAATTATTATCTATTGACTCCACCCGATGCTGATTCTGTTGTGAATGAAGTGAAAAATTGGTGCAAAGAAAAATTTTCTCAAAGTTTTGTTTAGGCTTGGAATTTTTTCATAAAAATTAAGGTATTCGTTGGTCCCTAAAAGTGAAATTAACCATTTAAATAAGAAAAAGCTAAAGTGTCCCCCAAACACACCTTAGCTTCTCCTTAATCTTATTGTTTTACCCTGTTAATGAGCTGCGCTGCCACTGCTCAATTCCATGTTGTTTATTGTTCTTGTTATTTGCTGACATATTAATAAAGCAATATACGTTCCAAGATCAGCATTTCTTGGAAAATATTTTTATCCAAAAAAACTTAGATAGTGAAAACGATTTAACAGTTGTGCCTTGCTTTCAATGTGCTCAGGATTTTGAACAATGCATTCAATAGGACAAACATCTACACAAGTTTGGCGATCATAAAATCCAACACATTCTGTACAACGTTCGCTATCGATTTCATAAATATCTTGACCTTCAAATATTGCCTGATTGGGGCATTCTGCAACACACATATCACAATTGATACACTTGTCAGTAATCATTAAAGCCATTTCAATATCCTATACTGCCTGGTAAGCCAATGATGACGCTGAAATATCAGCAGTTGAGTTAGGTAAGTTTCTAATTAATAAGGCATATTGCATATCAACATCCGCAGGAATAGGAATTTCGACAATATGCCCGGATCCTTTTGCATCCATAATAGGCTGTCTTTTTTTGTCCAATATCTGATGAAGCTTAAAGCTAATATTGCCCGATGTTGTCATCAGCTCCAGAGAATCCCCGACCACAAAACGATTTTTCACATCAATTTTGATGTAGTCATCATTTCTTTCCAGCACTTCGCCGACAAATTGTTGATGGTCAAAACGTGATGAGCCTGTTTCATAATTTTGATATTCAGCATGCACATGTCGACGTAAAAAACCTTCGGTATAACCACGATTAGCTAAACCTTCGAGTTGTTTCATCAAAGCCCAGTCAAATGGTTTACCCGATTGTGCATCATCAATCGCTTTACGATAGATTTGCGCTGTTCTTGCGCAATAGAAGTAAGATTTGGTGCGTCCTTCAATTTTCAAAGAATGAATGCCCATTTTGGTTAAGCGATCTACATGTTGTACTGCACGTAAGTCTTTAGAATTCATGAAGTAGGTGCCATGCTGATCTTCTTCGGCAGCAAACATGTCTTCTTCATGACGTTGTAATAAAACCGGCTCGCCAAATTGATGTTGTTGTATGGCGTGTTGCTCGTTGGCATCTTTATTGTTGCAACATGCTGATGCTGTCTCCAGTGACTGGACTGGAATGACATCCCCAGATGCATCTTCTGTTGCTTCGTGAATATTATATTCCCAGCGACATGCATTGGTGCAAGCGCCTTGATTTGCATCACGTTTATTCATATAGCCTGAAAGTAAGCAACGACCGGAATAAGCCATGCAAAGTGCACCATGTACGAAAACTTCAATTTCCATATCAGGTACATTCTGCTTAATTTCTTCAATTTCCTCGATTGATAACTCGCGTGACAAGATCACACGAGTCAGCCCCATGTTTTTCCAAAACTTCACAGTTGCCCAATTGACTGCATTTGCTTGTACAGACAGATGAATCGGCATATGTGGAAAGTGCTCTCGAATCATCATGATTAAGCCCGGATCGGACATGATGAGTGCGTCAGGTTGCATTTCAATGACAGGTGTCAGGTCACGAATGAAGTTTTTTAATTTAGCATTATGTGGCTGAATATTGACCACAACGTAAAATTTTTTTCCCAGCGCATGTGCTTCGGAAATTCCAACTTTTAAATTGGCATGATCAAATTCATTATTACGGACTCTCAGACTATAGCGAGGTTGACCTGCATATACTGCATCAGCACCATAGGCAAATGCATAACGCATGTTTTTCAGTGAACCTGCTGGAGAGAGAAGTTCTGTAATGTGAGAGATGCGCATAAAAATCTAAAGGCATACTAAAAATATGGTTTTATTGTAAGGGTTTAAAAATAAGATTCAACCTAGTAAAACACTCAGGATTATTAGGTTGATTTTTAATTAAAAAACAATTTATTCAATAACTTATGTTTAATTTCTTGTTTATTTTATGCAAGTCTAAAAAATTATTTCATTCTTTTTAATGCTTGATTGATAATAATTTCACCATCTTCTTTAGAAAATGGATGTAATTGAGGGGCGGATAATATATCCAAAACCATTTCAGAAGGGCGGCATAAACGGACACCTAACTCCGTGACGACAAATGGACGATTAATCAAGATGGGATGCTGCAGCATGAGTTCAATGAGCTGATGTTCGTTGTATTGCTGTTTTTCTAGATTTAAAGCCATGTAGACTTCTACGTTTTTACGTAGCACATCTTGGACGGATAAACCCGATTGTTGAATCAGTTGAATCAACTGTAGTTTGCTTGGCGGATTATTCAAATACTCAATGATTTCAGGTTCTATTCCTGCATTGCGAATCAATGCAAGCGTGTTGCGTGAGGTTCCACAGTTAGGGTTGTGGTAAATTTTAATTTGGGATGACATGGATTTTACGATTTTGTGACAACAGGATGGTCTTGTATTTATATATGGATATGCGTATATTCGCAATAGCAAATATGAATAATGAGTAAATTGAGCAATTGTCATGGATCAAACAGATTTCTTTAAATGCTTATCTGACCCGACACGTCTAGACATTTTAAAAATGCTGGTGGCAAAAGACAGTGTCTGTGTATGTGAAATCACGGAAATTTTAAACTTAGGTCAACCGAAGATCTCAAGGCATTTGGCTTTGTTGAGAAATCTATCCATTGTCTTGGATGAACGAAAAGGACAATGGGTGTATTACCGATTGAATCCTGAACTTCCAGAGTGGGCGAGCAAAATATTAAATATTATTGCCCTGGAAAATCACAACCCGATAAAAAAGCCTTCAGCTCTGATCAATATCAATCATTGCTGTGAGTAAATCATGATGCATTTCCCTCGGCAGACTTCTGGATTGTCTTTTTTAGATCGCTATCTGACTGTATGGATTTTTATGGCTATGGCATTAGGAATTGCTGTCAGCATATTTTTCCCGCGGATATCGACAAATTTAAATGATTTAAGTTTGGATTCAGTCAATATACCCATTGCGATTGGTCTTATTTTGATGATGTACCCGCCTCTTGCCAAAGTGAACTATAAAACTCTGCCACAGGTATTTAATGACAGGCGAACACTGGTTTTATCCTTATTGCAAAACTGGTTGATTGCGCCTTGTTTAATGTTTGTCTTAGCCATTATTTTTTTACATCAGTATCCTGAATATATGACTGGGTTGATTCTAATTGGACTGGCGCGCTGTATCGCAATGGTATTGGTATGGAATAACTTGGCAGGTGGTGATAATCAATACGTTGCAGCTTTGGTTGCTTTCAACAGCATTTTTCAGATTCTCTTTTTTAGTAGTTATGCTTGGTTATTTCTTGATGTATTACCTCCATATTTTGGTGTAGAAGGTAAAGTCATTGATGTGGGGTTCTGGACGATTACACATGCTGTTTTGGTCTATTTGGGAATTCCATTTCTTTTGGGCTTTTTCACTCGTTCGATATTGGTCAAAATGAAAGGATTGGTTTGGTATGAAAATATTTTTATTCCTGCACTCAGCCCGATCAGTTTACTGGCATTGCTGTTTACCATTGTAGCAATGTTTAGTTTAAAAGGCGCTGAGGTCATCAGTCTTCCTTTAGATGTATTGCGAATTGCAATTCCATTGATTCTTTATTTTGTACTGATGTTTTTTCTAAGCTTTTTCATGAGTAAATGGATGGGGAATAATTATGCAAAAACAACAGCAATTTCATTTACAGCCGCAGGCAACAATTTTGAATTAGCACTTGCTGTCGCGGTAGCTGCGTTTGGATTGGCATCGCCTGTTGCCTTCGCAACGATCATTGGTCCCTTGGTCGAAGTTCCAGTACTCATCTTATTGGTCGGGCTATCATTAAAATTAAATAGAATCGTATTTCAATAAAGGGGGCTCAGCAATCATAGAAATAAATCGATTATTCGGAGGCTTCCAGCTTTTTGACGATTTGGCAGTGATCAATGGTGGTATTCGATGAGCAGGATTGACGTAAGTATTGCAATTGAGCTTTAAAATTTTGTAATTCATGAATACGAGCTTCGACATGTTGAATATGTTCTTCAATCAATCGATCGATCACTTTACAATCCTGTTCAGGATGCTGAATCTGTTCTAGAAGTTGGGTAATTTCATGTAAGGTCATATCCAAAGAACGACAGCGCTTGATAAATACCAGTCTTTTTAAGCAATCTTCATCATAATATTTATAGTTGTTTTCTGCGCGATAGCAGGACTGGATTAGCTGCTTTTTTTCGTAAAAACGTACGGTATCAGTCGAAAGCTGGGTTTTTTTGGCAAGATCACTGATTAAATATTGCTGCATGATGATTCCTCAATTTTGCTTGACTTAGGACTTACTCCATAGTTTTAAATAGCAGTATAACTTAATTTGATTATTGTCTATAACGCTTCCAATTGCATTAAAAAGGTCATGCGGTTGCTTGAACAAAGACGGATCAACGACTGATATTTCATTAAGGAGATGTGTCATGGCGTGTACATGCAGTCATGAACCTGCACCACAAAAAAACAACAGCAAGTTTAGAACGGCATTGTGGATTGCTTTATTTATCAATCTTGCGATGTTTTTTGTTGAGTTACTTGGTGGTGCTTATGCACATTCTTCAGCACTCTGGGCTGATTCACTCGATTTCTTTGGTGATGCTGTCAATTATGCTGTTTCCTTGGCAGTTTTAGGAGCAAGTTTGTACTGGCGCGCAACGGTTGCATTGTTTAAAGGTGCGGTCATGGCAATTTTTGGACTTGTGGTGATTGCTAAAACTGTTTATGCATATATGCAGGGAATTCCACCCGAAGCCATTACAATGGGAGCTATTGGCATACTTGCACTTATTGCCAATGTGATTTCAGCAGTCATACTTTATGCATTCAGAGAGGGTGATTCGAATATGCGGTCTGTTTGGTTGTGTAGTCGAAATGATGCAATCGGCAATATCGCGGTAATTTTTGCTGCAATCGGTGTGTTTGGTACGGGAAGCATGTTTCCAGATTTGATTGTCGCAGTGATTATGGCAACTTTAGGGTTAACGGGGGGATATCAGGTGATTAAAAAAGCAAGTCAAGAACGCAAACAAAGTCCTTCCACACAACAAGCTTTAGAGTCGCGTTAAATTGAAAAGCAGGCAGGAAAGTATAAAAACATCGGTTTGAATATGGCCGGAAAGGCAATCCTGAATGAGAAACTTGGATCAAACAGACGATGTGTATGATTCAGGTTTCAATTTAGGGGAGTACTTTATGTGAACATCGAAAGAGAAATGCTCAGCAGAAACCGGCAACCGATACTTTTTTAGTAAAGCCTGATATTGTTTTAGAGGGTATTTCAAGGGAGATAACCTGATTACTTGTGTATCGCTGGCTTTGATTACACCATGCCGCAAAATCTGAGCGTGATGTCAGGTAAATTTGCCTGATGAAAAAGCAAAAAATTAAATGGTTGCAGTACAAACTTTCATTTTGCTCCAGAAATTATTCCATAAAACCAAATATTCTGACTGAATTTGCAGTAGATGTTGTTGATTCTCCAGGGAATAGCATTGTGCAAGCAGTGTCCAAATATCATCTTGATGATTGTCATCATTGGCAAGTGTTGAAGCATCCTGATCAGCTAGACCATGACATGCATAGTAGCCCTCAATATAGATGCTGTTGTAAATCGCCATATTGTTGCGCAATGCTTCACTAAATTTGATCACCTGCAGTTCTGTACATGCCAAAATCAGTAAAAGCTCAGCATAAGAATCCATATTTTTTTGTATATACTCTGTCAGTGCATATGCCTCGATTTGAGTTTCACTCTGATCCAGAGGGTCTAGACCTAACTGTTGCATTAATTTCAAGAAATACACCAGATGGGATTTGGCAGCTGAACTTTGTTCAAGTTGATGGGTATTGAAACCTAACTCATCAATTAAATTGAGCGACAGCAAGTAACGTGCATAAATTTTTGATGCAATTCTATTTTCTTCAAGGATATTTGAATTTTGTTCCAGCTTGTGCGCTTGGTAGATGACCATGCTCAAGGCATCGGTAAAATTTTTAACGATAGCAGTAAAATAATTGATATGGATAAACTTTAATTGATCCAGACTAAATTGGCATTGGTGAAGTTGGTCGAGTATCGGATGTTTAAATAGAGAATGGTGTTGTGTCAGTTGCTTGAGATGATTGACAGCTTGCGTATTTTGTTGCCATATTTCGGGTTTTAAGGAATTTTGGATGAACTGCAGCAACTCAAGACGAGTATGTTCTGATTGCGTAAAAGAGAATGTGTTCATATGCTGCATTAAAATTTTAATTTTACCGTTTTTATCATAGTCAAAAATAAATTAATTTGCTAGTATTTAATCAAGTTTAATATTTTATATTTCATGCACTTGCATTTGCTCTTACATCGTTTTTTTTCAATAATTCTATGTTGTTGTGAATTTAAGATATAATTCTAGGCGTATCGTGAAGTAATGCGTATTTATGTGCTGTTTTTTCAAGCTAATGCCTTAATTTTAATCTTAAATTTTTATACGTCAGGTAAAAATAAATGTCAAAAAAAGAGGACATCATTAATACAGCGCTGAATCTCTTTAATTCTTATAGTTATAATTCTATCGGTATAGACCGGATTATTAGCGAGTCTGGCGTTGCAAAAATGACTTTTTATAAGTATTTTCCATCTAAAGCTAAATTGATTGAAGAGTGTTTGGTGACGAGAAATCACAATTTGCAGCATTCATTGGATGCTGCAATAGCCAAGTGTGATCCCGATGATTATTTATCACACATCAAAGCAATTTTCGTTTGGTATAACGCTTGGTTCCATACGGAAGATTTTAATGGCTGTATGTTCCAAAAAGCGGTTGAAGAAATTTCAAAAATATACCCATCATCACTTCAGCCTGCTATTGATTACAAGGAATGGTTAAAAGGGCATCTCAGCCATGCTTTACGACAGTTAGGAGTTCAACAGGCTGTGCAAATGGCAGGCTTTTTGTCGAGTATCCTTGATGGAATGACGATTCAAGCTCAGATTGATCCAAAGCAAGTGTGTTTAGACGATTACTGGAAAAGAGTAGAAACCTTGATCCAAATGGAACTGCCAGTCGCTTCTTGATATTGAATATTCACATGACAATTTATGTTGAATTGAAGCATATGCTAGTTTTAAGCTGATGCTTCACTGTATAATTTTAAAATAAAAAAGCGCGATAACTTTATGCTATCGCGCTTTGCTGATAAGTTTCTTATGTACTTAACGCTTATTGCAATCACAATCAACGTTAAGATGATGAGATGCTTAAGCGTCTTCTTATATTTATTTCTTTTACCCTCTGAATGCACATGTCATTCGGTTTTATTTCAGCTAAATAGACAGACTTGTCTGTTTGAATGAATTATAAAGAATCTGTTGTTTTTTACAACAGCTTCTTTGTGAATTTGTTTAATCTTTTACCAATTGGCTAAGGTTTGAAGAAAATATATCCAATTTTAAACGGATTTTGTGTTTAATTGATTATTGTTGCAGATTTATTTATGGTCTTAATCCATATTTAAACAAATATTTATCTTTAACGGATAAAAAACGATTTAAGTTTTAAAAGTAAACGGTCCAAAGTGCTGTAATCAATTGTTGCAAATAAATTGAATCAAACTTATCAATAAAATGCAGCGTTTAACTGTTGTTGACCTGTCGGGTTCATCATCCAATCTGGATGGTTAACTCTATAAATACAGTCCATCTCTTTGCCGACTATTTGATTTTTATGTTTGGCTCAATATTTACATGCAGAAGTTTTTGAACTTTCGCCTGTTTAGTCAACTGATATAAATTTTCAATCATTTGTTCAATTTTGGATTGGTTTTGAATAAAGGTATTCTCCTTGATATATTGTTTGAGATGATCCAAGGTGTTTTTTCCATATTCGAGCAATTGTATTTGTTGGTGAATCAAAGCTTGTTTTTCATCAATGAGTTGGTTGGAAAGTATATTGCAGCTTTCAGATACTGGCTGTTGACTTAACTCAAGGATATGTTTGATTTCTATTAAGCTAAAACCAATGCTTTTTAGCGCAATAATATATTTGATCTGCTGTTCATGATGCTCTTGGTAGTTTCTATAACCATTTTTCAATCGATCTGGGACAAGTATTTTTAATTCTTCATAGAAGCGTAGTGTATCCGGAGATACGCCATGCTTTTTTGAAAATTGACTAATATTCATTTTATTTTTTCTCATCAATAGTATCTAAACATGGATTTGAATCTAAGTTATATGTTTCAACATATGTTTTAAATGATACGTTCATTTTTCTGAAATTGAGTAATGTTGGTTGAATGATCGCTCGATTTAAAAATGGAATAAGTAGCCCTTTGAAATCTTCAGCTTGAATAAGTTCAGTTGTATTCTCATCCAATGACTGAAAAATGAATTGATGACGACCATTAAACAATCCATTGACATACAATTTTCCTTCCCATTCAAGACGATAATTTTCTAAGCTGAGCACAACGGGTTGCATTTGAATTTTTACTTTTCCATTCTCATCGTATAAATCAATTTTGATCTGTTGCCCAACTTGTGTTGGAAATTTTTCTATATCAAATAAAGTATTCCATTGTGAATAAGCATCGACACATTTGAATTGTGCCCATACCTGTTCAATGGGCTTATTGATGAAGATCCTGCTTTCTATACGAACATGTCTGGTGGGCATGATGGAAGTCGTGATGAATAGTGCCAATAAAATAAAAATTATGCCTAATAGCATGTAGCCTTTGTTATATAGAATCTGCATAAAACAACCTCTTTGTTGATTGAGTTAAATTTGATTCTAAGATTGGAGTTAACTCGAAGCTCAAGTGTTAAATGAATTTATTTGATCCAGTCACTATTTGAAAAAATATATTAAATAGGGGAGTCTGGATTGCCATGTGCAAAGTTCAATTTTTGGTGGGATTCTTATAGAATTTTGCCAGCCATAAAACACTAAATTTTCATTGAGAACGAAAATTTAGTGTTTTATCAGACCTATCACTTACAAAAACAGGATCAATGTCATTGTTTATAATGATATTCAATCAAAAATTTTATGAATGGCTTGGAAGGGTAAAGTTACGACATCAAAAGCAACCGCAAATGGGAAAAGCACCAGTTTATCTGCAGTCTTCGCCCCTGCTTTTGAGTAATCTGTCACCTGTTGTGTGGTGTAGATACTGACTTGATAGGGTTTGCTTAATGCTTTTAGTGATGCAATGTTTGACGCAGGTGGATAAATACGGCCTGACAATGCGATATTAAAACAGAAACGTTGCGCTTTTAGTCGTTGGTCACTGGAGGTTGTACATTCTTCAGCCCCATTTTCAATAAAAAACTCACGGTCCTGTTTGGTCACATCTTCAGAAAGTTTGATGTAACGCAACGGAAGCGTTCCTGAAAACTCACCATCATTCTTTGCTGAATAAAATGTCAGTTCTTTATCAATTTGGATCAGTTTGGGGTCAAGTCCCGTAATGACTTTGGCAAATCGTGTCCCACCCTGGGTTAATACATAATTATTTTTTTGCCCAGCAATGACGATGCTGTCAGCAGGTAGATCTGCAAGACCTGAAGCGGGTTTACCAAAGGCAACCACATTATCTGAAGTTAAAACCTGTTTGACAGCACGTGTACGAACACCATTATCTTTATTTAAAAGGGTTGAGGTTGCACAACCAGTCATTAAACATGCTGAAAATAGGCAAATTGACAATGTAAACTTATTCTTGAATTTATTCATACTTTACTCTTTCCAATTAATACTTCTGTTTATAGCATTTAAGAAAATGAGTGTTAAGATTTTAAGCTACCAAAAAATAAGCTAAAAAATATTTTTTGAATGATTTTAGTATATTTGAGGCAAAGAGATTGGCAAAAAGTATCTTGATATTGGATGACTTGAAATAATTTCAGATGATTTTTGCATAATTGTACGATTTATTATTCTTTCTTTAGAATAATCGAATAAATCAGATAATTTTGATTGTATTTTTAGTCCAAGATTCTTAGAATTGCCTGCTTGTTTGCGTGATCATTGGAACTGAACTTTGAGTAATTTTCTAACCGAACACCTGATACATCGTGATGATGATTTTATGGTGATTCATAAGCCAGCAGGCATACTCACTGTTCCTGGGAAAACAGCAGATTTACAAGATTGTGTCATCAATAGACTATTAAAAATCGAAGCGAAGACTTTACTCATTCACCGTTTAGATCGAGATACTTCCGGTATTCTGGTTTTTGGGTTAAGTAAATGGGGACAGAAAACCATTTCACGGCAGTTTCAAGAGCGCCAGACCGCTAAGATTTATCAAGCTGTTGTTGCTGGAACCCTGAAAGGTGAGGGTACAGTTGATGTACCTGTGGTATATGATCTGGAACATCCGCCGTTACATATTGTAGATCCGGGACATAACAAGCCAGCTTTGACACACTGGAAAGCAATCGAACATTTTTATATTCAAGAACAGGCTGTAACCCGTGTTGAATTGACACCGATTACAGGACGGTCACATCAGTTACGTGTACATATGCAATATTTAGGTCATCCCATTATTGGTGATACTTTATATGCAACTGTAGCACAGCAGCAGCTTATGCCTAGACTATGTCTACATGCACAACAACTCAGTTTTCATCATCCTAAAACAGAGGAGCTTGTACAATTTGATTGTCCAGTTCCGTTTTAGTCAAAATTTTTAAGTTGAAATTAAGTCGCTCAAAATTTAATGAGCTTTATGTCAAAAAGTATTGCGTAATGGGTATAAACTTTGTTCAAATATTCTCCTGATTTGAGCAACCATGTTTCAGCCCTAACATGAGATAAAGGTGGAAAAATTGCAACAATTTGCTATAGGTCAACGTTGGTTATCGGACACAGAAACTGAGTTAGGTTTGGGTGTTTTGATTGATGTCGATGAACGTTCAATCAGTATTCTTTTCCCGAAAAGTGACGAAACTCGTGTCTATGCACGTAATAATGCACCTCTATCTCGTATTGTTTTCAATGTCAATGATGAAGTTCAGGATCAAGAGGGGATCAAATGGATTGTCGAATCCTTTGATGACCGCAATGGTGTGATCCGTTATAACGTTATTCGTACCCTCGACAATGGTGAACAAGAGAAAAAGGCATTGAATGAAACGCGCATTGGTGCGCAAATTCAGCTTTCAAAGCCTTTAGAACGTTTACTGGCAAGCCAGATTGATTATAAGGAATGGTATGACTTGCGTATTGAGGCAATGCAGATGCAAGCCAATATGCAAACCTCACCTCTACGTGGCTTGGTTGGCGCACGGGTGGGATTGATTCCACACCAGCTTTACATCGCGCATGAAGTTGGTAAACGTTTTGCACCACGAGTGTTACTGGCTGATGAAGTGGGTCTGGGGAAAACCATTGAAGCAGGTTTGATCATCCACCAGCAGCTTAAAACGGGTCGTTCTGAACGTATTTTGATTCTGGTACCTGATTCACTGCAATATCAGTGGATGATTGAAATGCGTCGCCGTTTCAATTTAAATTTCTCATTGTTTGATTTGACCCGCACAGCTTCGATCAAAGAACACGATCCAGAGCTGAATCCATTCCTGACCGAACAATGTATTATTGCCTCTGTGGATTTGATGATTGATCATGATGACTTGCGTGAACAGGCAATTGAAGCTGGGTTTGATTTGCTTGTTGTCGATGAAGCACATCATTTGATGTGGAGCGAAGAAGAGGGCGGCAACGATCGTTACGATCTGGTTGAAGAACTTGCTGAAAAAACAGAAGGTGTACTGCTTCTGACTGCAACACCTGAGCAGTTGGGTGTAGAAAGCCATTTTGCGCGTTTACGCTTACTCGATCCACAACGTTTCAGTTCACTTGATCGCTTTTTGGATGAAGAAGAACAATATCATCATACTGCAAAAATCGCTGAAGTATTGATGTCGGATTTACCACTTGAAGCGGAACATTTGGCAGCAGTTGAAAAACTGTTGGGTCATCCAATTGAAGATCAACCAGAACACCGTTTCCGTGCGATTCATGAGCTTTTAGATCGTCATGGTACAGGTCGTATCCTGTTCCGTAATACACGAGAAGCGATTCAAGGTTTCCCTGGGCGTGATTGCCAGCCTGCAGCTTTACCTGCTCCAGAAAACTGGTCTAAAGATGGTAAATTACGTGAGCAAATGTGGCCGGAAGAAGGGCAGCTTGATGGCGCTTGGATGGAAACAGATCCACGTGTGACATGGCTAATGGAACGTTTGCGTTCTGATTTAAAACATAAAAAAGTTTTGTTGATCGCACGTAGTGGTCCAGTTGTTGAGGCGCTTGAAAATGCTTTACGTATACATGCCGGTATTCGTACGGCAATGTTCCATGAAGGCATGAGCTTATTGGAACGTGACCAAGCCGCGGCTTACTTTGCTGAGGACTCTTATGGTGCACAGATTTTACTCTGTTCTGAGATTGGTTCAGAAGGACGTAACTTCCAGTTTGCTTCTGATTTGGTACTTTTCGACCTACCTGCAAATCCTGATGTGTTAGAGCAACGTATCGGTCGTTTGGATCGTATTGGTCAAGAAAACCGTATTCAGATTCATGTACCTTATCTTGTCGGCACGGCGCAAGAGCGTATGTTCCGTTGGTATAATGAAGCACTAAATATTTTCAGTAATATTTCACCTACGGCGCAAACACTGCAAGAAAACTTTATTGTCGATTTAAAAGCGTGTTTACTGGCAGATAAAGGGCAGGTTTTTGAAGACTTGCTTGAAGCGGTCAATGTGCAGCGTCAGGCGCTTGAAGCAGAATTACAGGATGGCCGTGACCGTCTGTTAGAGTACAATTCATGTCGTCCGATCGTGGCGCAGGAAATTGTCACTGCTCTAGAAGATTATGATGACAATACTTTATTGCCGATGTTCATGAAACGTTTTATGGCATCCACCAATATTGATTTTGATGAGCAAAGTAACGGTACAGTGATCATTAAGCCTACAGACCAAATGCAAGTGCAAGGTTTGGAGATTGATGAAGAGGGTATGACTGCAACTTTCTATCGTGATCAGGCACAGATTCGTGAAGACGCACAATATTTAACACTTGAGCATCCTTTTACAGAAAGTGTGATGGAAATCATACGAACTCAATCTTTTGGGAGTACCAATGTCGCGATTCTTAAAACCAATGCGCTCAAACAAGGTACGATTTTGTTGGAAGTTTGGTTTAAGGTGGATGTGATTGCTCCAAAAGCGTTAAATCTTCCATCAAGTTTACCAACGCAGTTGATTCGTGTTCTATTGACTGAAACCGGTCAGGATATTACTGCCAAACTTGATCCAGAAATTATTAAGCCGTATTTGCATCACCTGGATAGTAACAGTTGCCGTCAAGTGGTCAAAGCGCGTCGTGAAGTGATCGAAGCGCGTTATGCTCAAGCACTTGATATTGCAAAAGGTGCATTACCGCAACTCAAAGAACAGGCGAAAGAAATCTATGGCAGCAAATGGCAATATGAAATTGACCGTTTGAGCTATCTAAAACAATTTAATCCAAGTATCCGTGCAGATGAAATTCAACGTTTACAGAAATTCCAGCAAGAAGGCTTGGGCTTACTGGATGGTTTATCAGTGACACCAGAGGCGATTCAAGTATTGGTTGTGGTTAAACCTTAATTCAATTTCTGATTGTTTTTAAAAAAAGCTCCTTCGGGGGCTTTTTTGAATCGTAATTAAGATTTGAATGCGTTCATAATGAGGGATACGGTGATTGTAGAATCTCATATCTGGTATAGCACGGTAGACATTTATTTTTGAATGATCTGTACGCCTTTGAAGCAAAGACAATGGATCGTGCGAAATGAATTTCTATATACATTTCGACTAATTTTATGCTATTAAAATAAAGTGCTTTCCGTTTCAAGGATTGAATATGGATTGAATTTTGTTTGTCATTGTTATTTTTCATCCAATATTTTTACACATATTCATTGATTGGATTTATAGCTGAAAGCCTCTACCAGAGATAAAAATTTACAATAAATGGAAGAAATGATATGGAAAACAAGGATTTTTTTGAGTTTCATGACACTCATGTGCATTATTTACTTCATTGGGAAAAACATCTGCCTCAAAAACAGGCATTCGTTCAACCTCTTTCCGATGGGGAGGTGGTGTCTTATACATGGTCTGAAGTCGCATCACAGGTTCGACGAATGGCTGCCTACTTGCAATCCTTAGGGCTACCTCAACAAAGTGCGATTGCAATTTATGGAAAGAATAGTGCAAATTGGATCATGGCAGATTTAGCGATTTGGATGGCTGGCTATGTTTCTGTCCCCCTTTATCCAACATTGAATGCTGACGGCGCGACCTATGTACTCAACCATAGCGAAGCAAAATTGCTGTTTATCGGGAAGCTTGATGGCAAAGCAGACAGTTGGAATGAAGTCAAACATATCATTCCAAAAGATTTACCCTGTATTACTTTAAATTTATCTCCAGAATATGATACAGCGCCTACATGGAATGAGATTGTTCAGATGGTTGAACCGCTGCAAGATCCGGCTTTACCAGATAAAAATACATTGGCAACCATCGTTTATACTTCGGGAAGTACAGGTGCGCCCAAGGGAGTCATGCAAAGCTTTGGTACAATTTTGGCAGGTGCACGTGAACTTAAAACGATCTATCAGGTTGATGAAAATGACCGGGTATTGTCTTATTTACCGCTAGCACATGTGGCGGAACGTATTTTTATAGAAACCTCGCTGATGGTGTGTGGATTCACTGTTTATTTTGCAAATTCGCTAGAAACGTTTATAGAAGATTTAAATCGTGCTAAACCGACTTTATTCTTTTCAGTTCCTCGACTTTGGACAAAATTTTATTTAGGAATTAATGAAAAAATTCCTCCACATATACAAAAAGTTTTGTTCAAAATTCCGATTTTAGGCAATTTACTCAAAAAGAAACTATTGACTAAATTGGGATTAAATCACGTGCGCTATGCTTTTACGGCTGCAGCACCTCTACCGATTGATATCTTACTGTGGTACAGGAACTTGGGCTTGGAACTGCTTGAAGTATATGGAATGACTGAAAACTGTGGTTATTCGCATGTCACGCGAGTAGGACAGTTTGCTGCGGGTTATGTTGGGCATGTGCAGCCAAAAGTAGAATGTAAAATTGATGAAAATGGCGAAATTTTAGTCAAAAGCCCTGGAACCATGCTGGGGTATTATAAAAATCCAGAAAAGACAGCAGAAGATATGACAGTAGATGGTTTTTTACGGACTGGTGATTTGGGTGAAATTGATCAACAAGGGCGTTTAAAAATTACAGGGCGTATTAAGGATATTTTTAAAACGTCTAAAGGGAAATACGTGATGCCGGTTCCAACTGAACAGAAACTGGGGAACAATGCCTTAATCGAATCTGTATGCGTGGGTGGCTCGAGTCAACCACAACCAGTTGCTTTTATCATGTTGGCAGAGGATATACGGCTCCATTTGAAGCAAAATGAGCAAAAAAATGATGTTGAAAACACGCTAAAAACGTTAAGAGCGACCATCAACGAAGGGCTTGAACCACATGAAAAGCTGAGTTTTTTTGTGATTGTCAAGGAACCCTGGACAATGGAAAATGATTTACTGACACCGACAATGAAGATTAAACGCAATAAGATCGAAAGCCGTTATGCCCCATTTCTGGACAGTTGGGCGCAAAAAAAGCAAGAAATCGTGTGGGAATAATTGCTTGAAAATTACATAGTGAAGCCTGTAAAAAAGACGCTTTAAAGCGTCTTCTTTACAGGCTGGGTTTGGTTTTTCTATACAGCCTGTTTAAATCATTTCAGCTTGTTTAAGTTCAAGTTTGAGATAAGCATAGAAAACTGGAGCAATAATTAAGCCTGCAAGTCCGAAAAGAGATTCAAAAACCAGCATCGCCAATAGGACTTCCCACGATGCTGCGTGGATTTTGGTTCCTATAATTTTTGCATTGATAAAGTATTCAAGTTTATGAATAAAGATCAAATAGAGCAGTGCAATACCTGCTGTGGATACTGAAATCGTCAAGCCTGCAATCACAATGATCGTGTTGGAGAGTAAATTCCCAACTATCGGAATGAGTCCAAAAATAAATGTCAGAATGACTAAAGTATTGGCAAAAGGCAGTTGTACACCAAAAGCAGGGAGCAGTAGGTGGGAGAACAGCAAAAATAAGAACGTATTAATCAATGAGATTTTAAACTGAGCAAAAACCACATTCTTAAAGGAGCTGGAAAGATTCTCAATCCGAGTAATCATGGCACGTTTAAATGCAGGTTGATCTGGTTGCGGGTGTAAGCGATTTAATGACACTAATATCCCTACAATCATCCCGATCAACATGGTGGCTAAGTTGTGTAAAAAACCAGTTCCGGTATTTTTTAACGTTGATAAATTATCTTTGATCAAATCAAAGGTTTGATCTTTTACTTCAGTTAAAGAATAAGGAATAAAACTTGGGAAATATTGGGCAACTTCAAGTTGAAGTTTTTGCAGTGTTTGATCTACTTGATCGCTAATGGCATGAATTCCAGCGCCCTGTAAATCATGTTGTACAAAACTGATGAGCCCCGTAATACTGAGTACGATTAGAGAAATAATAATGATCGCAAGTACAATACTTATGGTCAGTCGTGCTCTTTGACCATCAATATATTTTTCAGTAACAGTGCCTAGACTGTTAATGATTTCAAAAACAACAAATCCTGCAAAAAAAGATGCGAGTAAATGTAGTGGAATGAGTAAAGACAAAAAGATCAGCATCAGCAAATAACTTGCAATAATGCTTTGACGATCATTTAACATTTTCATGTGAATTCGACTCAATTATACAATTGATGTATGGGTCATAAAAACCGCAACTAAATTTAAACCGCTCTAGCCTTGGACGACAATAACTATTTTTATATATGAATCTTAATTCTATGTGAAATATTTTGCATCAATATTCAAGGAAATATATTTTTCATTCATCTTTAAGTGCTTAAAGTTATTCAAGCATATGGATTCAAATGGCTTGAGGTTGGGTTGGGAATTCTAGATGCAAATCAAATTCGGATTGAGATTGAAATTTTACTGGGGAGTAAAATTGATTACATCTTTCATGTCATATAAACCAGGCGCTTGCGTAACGCTCCAGATTGCTGCACGGACAGCACCGGTAGCAAAATTCATGCGATTGGTTGCAATATGCTTGATTTCAACTTGCTCACCATGACCAAAAAAAATTGTGCTGTGTTCACCCACAATGTCTCCACCGCGAATTGACTGTAATCCGATACGTTGAGGATCTGGTTCTGTTTGATTGCCCAATCGCTGATAAACAGCTAAATCGGAGAGTGATTTCTGTCTTACTTCGGCAATTGCATCAGCGTACATTAGTGCTGTCCCTGAGGGGGCATCTATTTTATGGTGGTGGTGGGCTTCAATAATCTCAGCTTCGAAATCATGTTTAAGTAATTGTGCTGCAACCCGCACTAAATCAACTGATAAATTGACACCTATGGAATAATTACCAGAATGCACAATAGTGATTGTTTGTGCTGCCACCCTAATACGTTGGGTCAATGACTCGGATAGACCTGTAATACCAATAATGAGCGGTTTTTTTCCTTGTTGACAGATGTCAAGATGGCGAGATAGAGCTTCCGCAGTGGTGAAATCAATGACCACATCGCAATTCTGAATGACTTCTGATAAATCTTCAGAAATGATTAGATCTAAGCAGCCTTGATTCAGATATGTTCCAAGTTCCTGACCAATGCATGGAGTTCCAGATCTGCCTGTTGCAACAGTAATGTTTAGTCCTGCCTGAATAGAGGCGTGTACAAGCATTTGTCCCATTCTGCCTGTCACCCCGAGTATGCCTACTCGAATATTCTGTTGATTTTTGCTGATCATTGGATGCTTATGGTTGGATGAGGTCATTTCAGTGACAGGATTATTTTATTTGTGCTTCATCGAGATGACGAGAGCCTTCAAGTAACATCCGAATCATAATCATGGTTTGCTCTGCAACTTCTTTACGCTCTGCGGCAGGCAAATCAATCACGTTTGCTCCCATATTAAAAACCAGCTGTGTAATGGCTTTGGCGACTAGATCCGGGTGGGTTAGTTTACTGTGATTAATTCGCTCGATTCGAATTAAATCATCTTGTAATTCTTGCTGAAAGTAATTCAACTGTTTTTCAACAGCCAGTTTATACTGTTTTGATCCCGTATAACCTTCACGCAGCAATAAGCTTAAATTACCTTCATCTGCATCTAATTGTTCAATAAAAACTTCAACAGAACTACGAATAATACTGCTTTGTCTGACCGCTTTAATACGTGCTTCATGCAAAATTTGACGCAATACCACACCTGAGCGATCGATCAATTCAATTGCCAATTCATCAATATCTTTGAAGTGTCGATAAAAGCTATTTGGTGCAATACCCGCTTCACGGGCAACTTCTCTTAAGCTCAGTGAAGAAATACTTTTTTGTGGGCCAATTAAATTTAATGCCGCTTGGAATAATTCTTCTTTGGTAATGGTTGCTTTGCGTCCAACGGTACGTACAGAAACTTTTTCAAGCTCATGGATTTGATCTTGAACAGAAGAGGCATTCTGAGGCAGTGCTGACGTTGGATTCATAAACTATCAAATCATTAAAATATTTTTTCATTATAGCTGTTGCTATTACATAAGTGAAATGTCCAGATACAATACGGTTATATATACAAATATATATACAAATATATATACATGTGTATAATAATTAAAAATCACTCAGATGGTGAGCTCAACATGCACGCTATTGAAAAGCAAAAATCTCCTGTAACGTCTATATTTGATATGGTATTGGGGAATGATACTGCCAACTTTTGGCTACAAAAAATTAATCCCTTGTGGTCTGTTCAACAGGCATTAGGGAAAATTGTTGAAAAGAAACAATCAGCTGCAGATACTGTAAGTCTTAAAATTAAAACGAATCGTCACTTTAAAATGGGGCAGGCAGGGCAACATCATCCAGTCGTGGTTGAAGTCAATGGTCGACGTTATGAGCGTACTTATAGTCTGACACAGCTGGATAAACAACATATCCTGCTTACTGTGAAAAAAGTTGAAAAAGGAATGGTAAGTCAATGGCTGACTGATCATATTCAAATCGGTGATGTTATTGAATTCGGTCAGCCTTACGGTGATATGTTGCTTCCAGAAACGGATGAACCACTGATTTTATTGGCAGCGGGCAGTGGCATTACCCCCATGTACAGTTTGGTTCAGGCTTTGTTGAACAGTCATCAACTTAATCCGCAGCCAGTACAGTTATTATACTGGGTAAAAAAACAAGCCGATGTCGCGTTTAAAAAACAGTTCGAACAATGGTCTCAACAGTTTCCGCAATTCAAATTCGAGGTGTTTTATACGCAGGAAACACCGGCAGATGAACGTTTGAATGCAGAATATCTTCATTTGATTAAAAACTTAGAACACAGCACAGTGTATGCCTGTGGACCATCAGGTTTTGTCGCAACAGCAGAACAGTTGTTTAAAACTGCCCAACAACTTAAAAGTGAAGCATTCAGTTTGAGTCCTGTGAAATCAGATGATACAGGTTTTGTAAATGTCACTTTAACCAAATCCAATAAAGTCATCGCCATCCCCAAAGGTCAAGCTATTTTAGTGGGTCTAGAACAGCAAAATCTCAAACCAGAACATGGCTGTCGAATGGGGATCTGCAACAAATGTGCATGCAATAAAGTACAGGGTGCGACACAGAATTTGGTGAATGGTCAAGAGAATGCAGAGCCAAATAATTTACTGAGAATCTGTGTAAATACAGCTCAGACAGATTTAGTAATTGATATTTAAGCGAGTTTTACCATGAATATGCCAGTTAAAATTCAATATTTTAAAAATACCAAAAATCGTGAGCTGAGTCAGACTGAGTTGGATGCACTTGCGCGAGAGTTGGATGCAATTAAACAAGAAGTCCTGGATGATATTGGCGAGCAAGATGCCAAATACATCAAAAAGGTGTATGCCGCCATTCGTTACAGCAGTATTTTAGGACGTGCTTGTTTATTTGCTGGCTGGTTCCCGCCTGCGTGGTTATTGGGTACAGGTTTACTCAGTTTTGCAAAGATTATGGAAAATATGGAACTGGGACATAACGTCATGCATGGGCAATATGACTGGATGAATGATCCACGTTTTAAAGGGACTACCTACGAGTGGGATATTGTGGGGACTTCTGACAATTGGCGTCAAACACATAATTATAAACATCATACCTACACCAATATTAAAGGTATGGATGATGATATTGGTTATGGTTTGTTGCGCTTATTTCCGGAGCAACGCTGGAAACCGGGTTTTCTGTTCCAACCTTTATATGCCGTTCCGTTCTGTTTATTGTTTCAATGGGGCGTAGCGATTCAAAATCTTGAAATCGGCAGATTGATCTACAAGCGCAAAACTTGGGCGCAGTTTAAAGAAGAATGGAAACCGACACAGAAAAAAATTGGTAAACAGTTCTTTAAAGACTACTTGTTCTTTCCATTGATTGCAGGACCAGCTGCTTTACCTGTTTTTGCAGGTAACTTCGTGGCGAATGGTATCCGTAATATTTGGACATTTAGCATTATTTTCTGTGGTCACTTTACCAAAGACGTTGAGGTCTTTCCTAAGACTGTGTTACAGGATGAAAGCCGTGGTCACTGGTATATGCGCCAAATTCGTGGTTCTTCAAATCTCACCGGATCTGAAGCATTTCATATTTTAACGGGTCATTTGAGCCATCAAATTGAGCATCATTTATTTCCCGAAATACCTGCACGACGTTATCGTAAAATGGCACCTAAAGTCGAAGCTGTATGTAAGAAATATGGTCTGAACTACAACAATGCAAGTCTGTTTAAACAGTATGGTCAGGTACTTGGACGTATTGTGAAATATGCTTTCCCATTTAAAAAGTAATGAATGTTTTAATGCTAAAGCCACTTCAGCGTGGCTTTTTTATTGCTCTCCATGGTTTTTTTTGAGTACACTGTTTTTCAATTGTTATTCCGATGATGAAAAGAACATGATGCAAAAACAATTAGAATATATACAACGCTGGTTAGAACAGCACGCTCCACGAATTGCAACACAGTCATTGAATCCAGCAGCCAATAATACTCAATTAGAAGCTTTTGAAGCTCAGATTTCTAAACAATTACCTGAAGATTTTAAAGCCCTTTATCGTTGGCATGATGGGATGAATGAAGCGCAGAATTTGGGTAGTTTATTTTACGGTATGGAATTTCTATCACTTGCCAATATTGAAAATAGACGTATGCAACTTTCAGATATTGTCACTGAATTGTTTATACTGGAATATGCTGACCCTCAAATCAATTCGAGCAATGCCTATCATCGAGATTGGATTCAGTTTGCACATGATGGCGGGAGAACAGGTTTGTATATGGATTTGGCACCAACAGGTACAGGTAGAAGTGGTCAGATCATCTTTATCGATCATGAGTATAACGTGGGAATTTTAGTCGCCAACTCGCTCAGTGATTTACTTGAACAATTTTGTAATGATCTACAAAATGATTTGTATCAACTCAACGAAGATGCTTTGGAAGACGAAAATGAGTTTTTAGAAAGTGATCCGTCTATTGATTTAGTCAATTGGCATATGAGTGAACGGTGGGCTCGTCCTGATTTTGAGTAAGTGTTCATTATTTTTTGAGGGTGCTGTGAGAGGTGAAGGACAATATTTCCTAAACTTCATATTTATTTGAATTTAAACGTAGGTTTGCACGTATTGAAAATGAATACGCTCAGATCCTGTCTGAACGGCAATTGAGTTTCTGAAATTTTAATGACGGAGTGGGTGCAATTTGGACAACACTATATTCAAAATTTTTGCACTTTAGATTTGAGGCAGGGAGAGCTGAACTAAATCCGTTACCATCAATTCAATCCTATTGCTTGTATCGAACACTGTGATAGCGCTGAACAAGATCTGAACTATCTATGAAGTGTCGGTTTTGAGCGACCCCCCACAAGGAGGATGGCTTGATGTGAGGGTTTTACTGATTCATATGAGGAGAATAGTGTGATTATTCTGCATCGGGAACCGATCCAAGTTTAAAGATCAATAGATAGGTTTGAATTAAAAGAATAGATCATATCCCATCCGCCCAATCAGAAAAATCAGTAGTATCAGAAAGAAAATACGAATAAAACCACTTCCATATTTAAACGCCAATGCAGTTCCTGCGAGAGAGCCGAGTACATTACATATTGCTAAAATAATGCCTGCCATCCATAAAATATGCCCTGAGGGGATAAAGAAGAACATGGCAGAAATATTGGTGGCAACATTGACCAACTTGGCAGAAGCAGATGCATTGAGAAAATCAAAAGCAAACACTTTCACAAACAGAAAGAGCAAGAAGCTGCCTGTACCCGGTCCAAAAATACCATCATAGAAGCCAATCAATGCGCCAAAAAATAGACCGAGCGCGATCTCTTTTTTTCCTGTCTGTAAAACCGTATGTATTTTGCCTAAATCTTTTTTGGCAAAAGTATAGATCGCAATCAAGATCAGCAAAAAGAATATGATATAGCGCATCAACTCCTTAGGAATCAACGAAACAGACATGGCACCAAAGAAAGAAAATATGAACGCTGCCAACATGGTTGGCAGGATGAGTTTCCAGTTGATTGTTACTTTCTTAAAGTAAGCAAAAGCAGATGAAACGGTACCTGCCATAGCAATAATTTTATTGGTTCCAAAAACTGTGGCTAGACTTCGGGTTGGAAAAGCATGCATTAGGGCAGGGAGTAGCATTAATCCACCGCCCCCCACAGCAGCATCAATTAAGCCAGCGCAAAATGCAAAGAACCCCAAACTGAGCAGTATTGTTTCATATTCCATTACAGAAGTTCTAACTTTCATTTTAAGAAAACAATCATAGAAGATAATCTATTAAAAGTAATTAAAAAAGCGTAAATCTCAATAGATGAGATTTACGCTTAAGTTGAAGTGATTTGAAAATCTATACAGGTTTGTGAATCAGATTAAAAATCAACAGATGTTTGTAAATAGAAGGTACGTGGTTGCCCCACATATTTTCCACCTGTTGAATCAGATGAACGGGTAAAATATTCTTGATCAAATAGGTTTTTGATTCCACCTGCAACTTTCAAACCATAGAAATCTTGGCCAAAATCATAGCCTGTGCGTACAGCAAAAGTCGAATAACCTGGAATATCTCCAATACGGCCATCCGCGCTTTCTATAGTTTGATAGATATTGCCTGAACCTGGAGCATGTTGTTTGGATTGGGCAAACATATCTAGATTGACAGACCATTTTTCAAACGCATAGCCCAGACCTAAATTCCCTACGTGGCGTGAATAATAAGGGAGATCTTTACCCTCAAACTTTCCAGCCTTTGATAGTGCTTTGGTAAATGTGTAATTACTATAGATTTTCAGACCTTGAAGCATCTCATTAAGATGCCCAAAATCGTAATTTAAGCCCAGCTCTACACCTTTATGACTGGTTGCACCTAGATTGGTCCAGATCCCTGTACCAATATTATCAGGTCGCTCTAATATCAACTCTTTATCAAAGTCCAGATAAAACACGGTCATTTCGGCATTTAAGCCATTGCCCAGATATTTGGTACCAATCTCATAGTTATTGGACTTTTCAGGATGCAATCCATCTAAAGTCGTAACGGCTTGTCCAGCATCAACCTTGGCTAATTGATTATATTGCTGAGGACCAAATGAAACAGCCGCATTGGCAAAAATGTTCCATTGATCAGTGAAGTTATACTGCACTGCCAAGCTTGGCAAAAACTCATCAGATTTGATTTTTGGATGCACGGTGTTGATGAATTTACCATTTTGATAAGCGCTGTAATCATTTTGCGTCTGAATTGATTCAAAACGTACACCAGGTGTAATGGTCAATGCACCCAGACCAAAACGATTGTCAATATACACCGCATGGGCCTTGGTTCCACCTTCACTGATCGTATTGGCCAGACGCTCGCCCGGTATTCCCGTTGCAGTATTATATGGCGCAGTACGACCTGAGAACTCAGAACTGTCTTCTTTTAAATAACGGTAGCCAACAGTTACTTCATTATTCATATTGCCTAAGGTATAGGCGTACGAATAACGCGGTTCAATTCCAAAGTACTTATAATCACGTGGAGAGTTGCTGATTCGACTATTTGCAGTACCTTCTATAGCCGATTCCAGATCACTGGTACGGAAAGAATCGACATAGTAACCTAAGATTTCAAAATTATTCCGTTCGTCTTTGTGGCTATATTTGACCGAAACATCGGAACGGCGCCCTGCAAAATAATTTCGATATTGATTGGACTGGTAAGGATTTTTTGCATAGTCGGCTGTGGTTAATCCTTCAGGCATTTCACCACGACCTTCATAATGATGCAGATTGACAGCTAAAGCATCTTGATCAGTAAACTGATATGAAGATTTCAACATCACGTCATCGATATCTATGTCATTATTTGCTTCACGATAGCCATTCCCTTTGGTTCCAGAATAGAGTAAAGCAATCCCTAAACCATTTTCCATGGTCCCGCCAACAAATAGATTCGGGCTGTACTTCAGTTGATCTGTTCCAGTAGCAAACTCAGTCGTTAAACCAACGGAACCTGATAATTTTTCAGGGATTGAACGGGTATTGAAGTTGATGATGCCGCCGACATTTTGCGGTCCAAAACGTACAGAACCTGCACCACGAACTACATCAATAGATTCAATATTACCCATTGACACAGGTGCCATAGATAATTGTGGTTGCCCATAAGGCGCAAAAGATAGTGGGACACCATCCATCAAAACTGTAGAGCGTGGTGAGAGACGAGAAGTGAGACCACGAACGCCTAAATTTAGTGAAACATCACTGCCACCAGTACCATTGCTCTCTTGAACTTGAACACCAGGAACCTGTTTTAATGCATCACGAATGGAGGTTACTGCAGATTCATCCATTTTTTTGCGATCAACAATAGTCCGTGCCCCGGCATGTTGGTGAATTTTTTCAGCATTGGCTTCTTCAAGCCAGTTTCCTTCGGCTCGAACTGTGATTGTTTTAAGTGCTTGAGGCGTACCTGCTTGGGCATCCTCAGCAGAGGATGACATGGATATAAAAGTGAATGAAACGGCAATCGCCAAACTCAGTGGGCTGGGTTTGAATACGGTATAACTGTTTGTGTTGTGAACGGATATATTCATAAGGACTTAACAATTTGGAATTATGCGTATCTTAATCTGTTCAATGTAGTTTTTAAATCATGATGATTATCATTTAAAACTATGGTTTGATGGGATCAAGTGGAATTTTTAATAAACAATCAAACTGTTAAGCATAAATATTCAAAAACCGTGCTTTAGCACGGTTTCTGTGAGTCTCATTTAGGATTATATAAAAGAGATTATTTAAATTGAATAGAACCATTGGCATTCACTGTGATTTTTGATTCTCCAGCAGCCATGTTCTGTCCACCAGCATCAGCAGCCTCAAACTTAGCCATCGACGCTCGTGCCGCATACATCGGTTGAGGGTAAGAGTTGCTGGTGTTGATATTGATATTTACCAAGTTATAAGACGATTTATTCCATGCGTGGGTTAAAATTTGCGCGCGCTGTTGGAAGTTTTTCGAAGCTTCCACCATTAATTCATTTTCAACTTTTTTACGTTGTTCGTCAGACACTGTGAAATTAATTGACTGGGTTTGGAAGCTGTTTTGCAATTCATTGATTAATTGACTTGCCGCTTTAAAGTCCTTGCTTTCGATTTGGATTTCAGCACGGCCGCGCCAATCTTTTAATTTTTGATTGTCATTGTCATATACAGGATATGTGGTTTGTGAACCTGTTTCCACTTTAACTTGCGGATATTTTTTAGAGATCGCGATGGCTTGATTCATTAACTGAGTAATCTGTGCAGAAAGCTCAGCAGGTTGTTTGTTGGTTTTTTCGATGAACAGTACAGCATGCATTTCATCATTCGATACTTGACGTGTAGCATCTGCTTGGACATTTACAATATTGTAGTTTAGCGGATCATTATCAGCTGCCATTGTGATTGTGCTCAGTGTTGTTCCCAAGAGTAAAGTGGTTAAGGCTAAGTAACGCATAAGTCATCCTTAAAAAATCGTTTGATTAAATTTTATGACCAAAAAATATATTGTATAAATTGAATCTGTTTTGATGATAATGGTAGTTTGTGGAAAAACTATGGCGGATTTTGTGGTGCATTTGTAATAATTTACATAAAAATTGCAATAATCTCTTTTTTAAAATATTTTAAAAATTAACTGCTTATGCCTTTATGGGGGAGTGGATTTGTATAGGATCATGTCTTATGGGGAACGTGATTTTAATTGTCTACTTTTCTTTGCTTTGTCACATAGTATGATAATAATACTTGAACTGGATTGAGCTAAATGTTTTTTTCGATAAATGGAGAGTAGATAAGTACATAAAAGTTATTTATTTTCTTGTAAAAAACTGTATTATCGCGCTCCTAGTTATGAATATTAAAAGCTCTCTAACTAGATTTCTATAAAGCACCGAGTCAAAGGACCACAAGTCACCCGACTTATTTCTTTCAACCCATATCAGAGATGGTAATTCGATATGAGCGTTACTTCTGTAAATCCTGCTGCCACTTCCACAAACGAATACTACTTGACTCGCCAAAGTCAGATGGAATCGAATGTTCGTAGTTATCCACGTAAATTACCGTTAGCGATAGCGGAAGCACATGGTTGTTGGGTTACCGATGTTGAAGGTACAAAGTACCTCGATTGTTTAGCTGGGGCAGGAACATTGGCTTTGGGCCATAACCATCCTGCGGTGATTAAAAGTATTCAAGACACTTTAGCAAGTGGTTTACCTTTACATACTTTAGATTTAACAACGCCTTTAAAAGATGCTTTTACTGAAGCACTACTTGAACAACTTCCTGGTGGAAAAGAAGAGTATTGTTTGCAGTTCTGCGGTCCATCTGGTGCAGATGGGACAGAAGCAGCAATTAAATTGGCAAAAACATATACTGGTCGTAGTACGGTGATCAGCTTCTCTGGTGGTTACCATGGTATGACACATGGTGCACTTGCGATGACAGGTAACTTGTCTGCTAAAAATGCGGTAAATGGTCTAATGCCAGGCGTACAATTTATGCCATACCCGCATGAATACCGTTGCCCATTGGGAATTGGCGGTGAAGCAGGTGTAGATGCCCTTACATATTATTTCGAAAACTTCATCGAAGATGTCGAAAGTGGTGTGACCAAACCTGCTGCTGTAATCCTTGAAGCGATTCAAGGTGAAGGCGGTGTTGTATCTGCGCCTGCAAAATGGTTGCAGAAAATCCGTGAAGTGACTGAGCGCCATAACATCGTATTGATTTTAGATGAAGTTCAAGCGGGCTTCGCACGTTCAGGTAAAATGTTCGCCTTTGAACACGCAGGTATTGAACCTGATGTGGTGGTGATGTCGAAAGCTGTGGGTGGTAGTCTTCCATTGGCTGTATTGGGGATTAAACGCAAGTTTGATGCTTGGCAGCCTGCGGGGCATACGGGAACTTTCCGTGGCAACCAATTGGCTATGGGTACTGGTCTTGCAACGATCAAAACCATCAAAGAGCAAAATCTTTCGAAAAATGCGCAAGAACGTGGTGATTTCCTACAAGCAGAATTGAAAAAATTAGCACAGGAATACCCATGTATTGGTAATGTTCGTGGTCGCGGTTTAATGATCGGCATTGAAATTGTAGATGAACGTAAGCCAGCGGATCATATGGGTTCACTTCCTGCAGATTCGCAGTTGGCGGCTGCCATTCAAACTGCATGTTTTAACAATAAATTATTGTTGGAAAAAGGGGGTCGCAGTGGTACGGTGATCCGTCTACTTTGTCCGTTGATCATTACTCAAGAAGAATGCGAAGACGCGATTGCACGCTTTAAGAAAGCTGTTGCTGAAGCGCTTGTTGCAGTTCGAGGCGCTTGATTTATGGTAGATTTTGCAGAACATCGTAAAGCGTTACTCTGCAATGATGCTCAATCCATTGCTGACTATGAGTCAGCAATGGCTGAGGCGACTAAAGCAGTCGCGGCATGGTTGCAAAACGATAAAATGTATACCGGCGGAAGCATTAAAGAATTGCGTGAAGCAATTTCTTTTACGCCGTCTAAACAAGGTTTAGGGCTTCATCAATCGCTTGAGCGAATGGTTGAACTTTTCCTCAACAAGAGTTTAAAAGTACATCATCCTCATTCTTTAGCACATTTGCACTGCCCAACGATGGTGACCAGTCAAATTGCCGAAGTGTTGATTAATGCCACAAACCAATCAATGGACTCTTGGGATCAAAGCCCAGCAGGTTCATTGATGGAAGTTCAATTGATTGACTGGTTGCGCCAAAAAGTGGGCTATGGTGCAGGTCAAGCAGGCGTATTCACTTCTGGTGGTACACAGTCAAACTTGATGGGTGTACTGTTGGCACGTGACTGGTGTATTGCCAAGAATTGGAAAGATGAGGACGGTCGTCCTTGGTCTGTTCAACGTGACGGCGTTCCAAACGAAGCGATGCGTAATGTCAAAGTGATTTGCTCTGAAAATGCACATTTCTCTGTACAAAAAAATATGGCAATGATGGGCATGGGCTTTCAGTCTGTGGTCACTGTACCTGTCAATGAAAATGCCCAGATGGATGTCGATGCGCTTGAAAAAACCATGGCGCATTTACAGGCTGAAGGCAAAATCGTAGCGTGTGTTGTTGCGACAGCAGGGACGACAGATGCGGGTGCGATTGATCCATTGAAAAAAATCCGTGAAATTACCAACAAATATGGCGCGTGGATGCATATCGATGCGGCATGGGGCGGTGCGCTGATTCTTTCAAATGACTACCGTTCAATGCTGGATGGAATTGAATTGTCTGATTCAATTACATTGGATTTCCACAAGCATTATTTTCAAAGCATTTCATGTGGTGCATTCTTGCTTAAAGATGAAGCGAATTATCGTTTCATGCATTATGAAGCTGAGTATTTAAACTCGGCTTATGATGAAGAGCATGGGGTGCCGAACCTTGTTTCGAAGTCATTGCAAACAACACGTCGTTTCGATGCATTGAAATTGTGGATGACAATTGAAAACTTGGGTGAAGAGCTATATGGTTCGATGATTGATCACGGTGTTAAGCTGACGCGTGAAGTTGCTGACTATATCAAAGCTACCCAGGGCCTAGAGCTTTTGGTTGAGCCACAATTTGCATCGGTGTTGTTCCGTGTCGTTCCAGAGGATTATCCTGTGGAGTTGCTGGATACATTGAATCAAAACGTTGCAGATGAATTATTTGCACGTGGTGAGGCCAATATTGGTGTAACCAAGGTGGGGCAGGTTCAATCTTTGAAAATGACCACTTTAAGTCCAGTTGCAACTTTAGACAACGTGAAAAATCTTCTTGCTTTGGTGTTGGAAGAAGCAGATCGTATTAAAGCTGCAATCGCAGATGGCACATATACACCTGCAATTGACTAGGTGTAAACCGTATTGATTGATCTGAAATAGATTTTGTTTATTTTAAAATGCCCAATGAACTTCATTGGGCATTTTTTTATTTGCTTTGTTTAAGCGCATCAATTCAATGAAGAATAAAGCCATTTCAGGCTTGAGCGTCATCTTTCTCAAGAAAAGCTGAGGAATAAAAAAAGAGATCATATCGATCTCTTTTAATTCAAAAGGAGGATTAAAAATTACACATTGAACTATTGCGGGTCAAGTCGGGTCCCCAGGTACGATAGCCTTGTGTGTCAATATGGATTTGTCCTGAAGCATATAATCCTAAGCCCATGTTTAAACTTTGACCGTACTGCGCCCAGAATTGGCAAAGTTTGAACTTGGTGTGTTCAATATAAGCATAATCTTCAGGTTGAGGATTTTCAGGACCAATACGAAAATCAATGGCTGAATTAAATAAATGCCGTGAAGAGCCAGCACCCCCAGCGCATTGATTTAATGGTAAGTCACGATAGACCGAAGTGACGGTAAAATCAGTCAATACTTTGGATGCAACCAGATACTTAAACACTTTCAATGTTGGCAATTGATTATTCCATAATTCACGGCTTGGGATCATGTATTCTGATTTACCACATTTTTCCCAATCACGTGCAGTTTTAAATAGTTCAAAACTTGGAATAATGTTCCCTGCATTGTTTTGTTCAAGAAAACGTTCATAGCCACGCGCACGAGACTGATTGTCACCATACATTAACCATTGGCGATAAGAGGCAGGCATGGTCTTTTGTGGGATTGGCCGTTCAATCGTAATTTTTTCTTCAGGGATATAAATACGTTGACCATGCGGTGTGCTAATTGTTGGATTCTTTTGAGGGGAAGATGTACATCCAGCCAGAATCATTGTAGTAACACCGACAGCAAGTAGACCTTTCAAAATAAATTTCATTCTCAATATTAGCTAAAGAAAGTAACGGAGTATTCTAGTCTAGTTTAGATTGGGTATTATGAATAAATTGCAAATAAATGTATAAATTGCATATTTAAATGCAAAAAGATCAGCCTAAGCTGATCTTTTAGGACAATACTTATTTTTCTAAGTACTGTAATTTATCTGGCTTACCATTCCATTCTTCACGATCTGCTGGTTGATCGCCAATTTGAGTGATATTAGGCCATTTTTGTGCAAGCTCAGCATTTAATTCAATAAAGACTTCTTGACCTTCAGGTAATTCGTCTTCTGAGAAAATTGCATTTGCAGGGCACTCAGGTTCACATAATGCACAGTCAATACACTCGTCTGGGCTAATGACAAGGAAATTCGGACCTTCATAAAAACAGTCTACTGGACATACTTCTACGCAGTCTTGATATTTACACTTAATACAATTTTCAGTGACAACAAAGGTCATGGCGTCAGCTACCTAAAAATATGGTTCTAATTAATAATGCTGTATTTTAGGGAAAACGCGACAAAGTAACAATTGCTTTTATTGATATTTAATATAGATGAACCTGCTGAATCAATTTTTTTTATAGGAAAAAGATATATTTTGTGATGAATTTTGCAATTTTATAAATATAGGTAATGATTCTAAGAAATCTATAGTTGAAAAAATGCTAAGAATATTAAAAAAAAGGTATAACTGTAATATTGAATAAATCACAAAAAATGTTTTATTGCTTGAATAATAAACCGATTATATAGATCCTGTCAGTGCTTGAAGGGGACTGACAGGATTTCATGGCTATTCACTGAGATCATAAATTAAATGAATATCCTCAGGCTCTAAAGCCCAGAGCTGTTGATCTGGGTTTTCTAAAAGCTTTGCACCTTGTTTGAGATAAAAATCAACTGTGCGTTGTGTGGGAGTTGCCGAAATATAGAGTTGTTTGGCACCTAATTGTTTTGCTGAAGTGGCGGCTGTTTGCATCAACTGGCTGCCAATGCCGTGCCCTTGATGATCGGCATCGACATAAAAATATTGCAGTAGCTTCGCCTGTGGATAATCAGTAATTCTTTGATTCGATACGACCTGAACTGCGATAAGTTGACTTGAGGGATTAAAGCCACCAATGCAAATGGCACCTTGTTGGCAAAGGTGTTTAATCAAGGGCGGATCATTTTCAAGGTGATGCTGATCCCAAGTTTGAACATCATAAAAGCAGTCAACGTGCTGCAACTGTTGCCCCTGTTGTTGATACATGGATGTGATTAATTCTTTTCGATCAATCTGTTGCCAAATCAAATCAATCTCAGTGTGTTGTAATGGTCTAAAGGAAATCTTGATTTTACAATCCTCGAATTTGTTTCAACTAGTTTTGATATATTAAAATTGTGTGTTGTAGTATTCAGATTTTCACTTTGTTTGCAATATGCTTTTCTAGAACCCGCTTAAATAACAAGCAGGTTCTGAAATATTGGCTTATGACTTCAAAGCTGCTTTAAGTGCATACAATTGCTCAAGGGCTTGACGAGGGGTTAGATCATCAAGGTCGATATTTGCCAAAGTATCAAGCACAGGAGAGGGCTTGATGATTTCAATGACTTTCTCAATTTCGATGATTTGTTCCGTCTCTACAGTTTCAATACTGTTTAAGTCTGCAAATAAGTCATTTTGTACGACGGATTGCAATTGTTGCTGTTGTTGCTTTTCTAAAATTTTTAAGCGTTTTTGAGCTTCTTTGATTACTCCAGCAGGAATACCTGCAAGTTTTGCGACTTGTAAGCCATGGCTTTGACTGGCAGGGCCTTGTTGTACCTTATGCAATAAAATCAAATTACCATTTAACTCTTTTGCCGTGACATGATAATTATCAATTGCGACTTCTTTTGATAATTCAGTTAATTCAAAATAGTGGGTTGCAAAAAGGCATAAGCATTTGATGCGTTTGGTTAAGTCGAGCACACATGCCCAAGCCAGCGACAAACCGTCATAGGTACTTGTCCCTCGACCAACCTCATCCATCAGCACCAAAGACTGATTGGTGGCATGATGTAAAATTTGTGAGGTTTCAGTCATTTCCACCATGAAGGTTGATTTACCGGTAGATAAATCATCGGCAGAACCAATACGAGTAAAGATACGATCTATGGGACCAAGTTTTGCGGCTTTGGCAGGAACGAAACTGCCACAGTAGGCGAGTAAACTGATCAGAGCAGTTTGACGCATGAAAGTCGATTTCCCGCCCATATTTGGACCTGTAATGATTGCCATGCGATGATTGAAATCAAGATGGGTATCGTTTGGCGTAAATGGTGCTTTACTCAGGGATTCAACCACAGGATGACGACCAGCGGTAATTTTAATGCCGATTTCTGGGCTATATTCAGGTCGATTCCAGTTGTTTAAACGCGCTTGATGTGCAAAGTTCGCCAATAGATCAATATGTGCAATGGAGGCACTCATCATCTGCAAATTGGCAATATCCGCTCTTAACTCATCTAGCAACATTTCAAAAAGCAACTTTTCCCTAGCCAATGCACGAGATTCACTGGAAAGTACTTTATCTTCAAAAGACTTTAACTCTGGCGTAATGTAGCGTTCAGCATTTTTTAATGTCTGACGACGAATATAATGTTCAGGTGCCTGCTCTGCCTGAGCACGTGTTAGTTCAATGTAATAACCACTTACACGGTTATAACCAATTTTTAAGGTGTTAATTCCTGTTGATTCACGTTCCTTGATTTCCAGATCAATCAGAAATTGTCCAGCATGATCACGGATTTTACGAAGTTCGTCTAATTCAGTATCGAAGCCTTCGGCAATGACATTACCGTCGCGCAAAAAAACAGGTGGATGTTCAACGATGGCAGACATCAAACGCTGGTGCAATCCATTAAAATCGCCCAATTCTTCATTCAATTGCCCAATTAATTTAGATTGTTGGGTATTGAGAATAGGCTGCAGGGCATGTCTTAAAAAGGGGATTTGTGCGCATGCCTGACGTAGTTGTACCAAATCACGCGGGCGTGCACTCCCCAGCGCGACCCGACTTAACACACGTTCAATATCTCCAATTTCTTTGAGCACTAAACGTACGGGGGCTTCATGGTAACCTTTGAGCAATGTATCTGTTGCATCAAGTCGTTCATCTAATATTTGCGTGTCACGTATAGGTTGCATCAAGGTACGTGCAAGCAGACGACCTCCCATGGCAGTTTGGCAATCATTGATCAGACCAAATAAGGATGTTCCATGTTCAAACAGAGGATCAATAATTTCTAAATTGCGCCGAGTGACAGGATCCAGTGCAATAAAATCTGAACTTTGTTCTAATTTAATTGAACGAATATGCGGCAAAGCCGTTTTTTGAGTTTCTTTCGCATAATGAAGTAAGGCAGCAGCTGCGGCTTTAGCCAGGGGTAAATGATCAATCCCAAAGCCAGAAAGTGTAGAAACAGCAAACTGATCACACAAGGTTTTTTGTGCATTATTTAAATTGAAATCAACATTAGGGCGTTTGGTGATAGGACACTCAATTTGTTTTTTTATTTGCTCAATAATATTGGGATCGACAATGTCTTCATCGACTAGAATTTCACTTGGCATCAATCGTGCCAGTTCAATCGCAAGATTTTCAGATTTAAAATCTTGCTGCTGAACTTTAAAAATACCTGCACTTAGGTCAAGCAGGGCTATACCGATCTGATTTTGCTGAAAGCATAAGGCAACAAGATTGGATGACTGTGTCGCGGTCAATAAGGCATCGTCAGTGAGTGTGCCTGGGGTAATGATTCTGACGACACCACGTTCAACAGGTCCTTTTCCTGTGACTTCACCAATCTGCTCACAGATCACCACAGCTTCGCCTTTTTTGACTAAACGGGCCAAGTAGCCTTCAGCAGCATGATAAGGTACACCTGCCATTGGAATAGGTTCACCATTGGCTTTTCCACGGTGCGTGAGCGTAATTCCAAGTAGTTTGGCTGCTTTTTTTGCATCATCAAAGAAAAGTTCGTAAAAGTCGCCCATGCGATAGAACATGAGTGAATGCGGATGCTGCATTTTTACTTTTAAATATTGCTGCATCATAGGGGTGTGAGAAGATAAGTCAGCCGTTATTTCTGTATTATTCATGTATGTGAAATCCCTGAATTTAAGCAAAAAAAATCAATCTAAAAGTAGCCTGGCCGTCTAACCAAATCCAATTTTTCTGAGTGGTCTGAACTAATCAAAAAAGGAAGTATACCTTGAAGGTTACTCGGGATTGTTAAAATTAAATCAACAAAGGGGAGATGATTAGCTCAATTTCTCATAAGAGCCATCTTAGCAAATTGACGCGAATTAATAAAAAACAATTCTGCGCTGAATGGAGGAATAAACAGCAAAAAGAAAGATGACGCTATCTGGTCGAGCGATTGATAAAATGAACAAAGAGCTACTTATAGAAAACTAAGTAGCTCATTTAGTAGAAAATTTAAATCTTTGAAATTGCATTTATCTACATAAGAAGCCTTTGCCTAATTCATCACCTTCGTCATAAATAAAACTCGAGCGACCAGTATAAAAACCTTTACCAAAAACTTTGACTTGAACTGCATTTAGGTCTTCAAAATCAGCAGTAGAATGTACTTCTGCTCTAAATTCTGAATTTACAATACTTTTAAAGTTTGCTTGTTCACCGATCTGATAAATACCTCTTGAGTAGGCTTGAGCCATACGGGCGGTAACGCCAGATCCAGTTGGACTACGATCAACTTGAGCATCCGCAAAAATACATATATTTTTTGATGGTTTCTTCAAAGGTAGATTGCTATCTGTAATAATCGTTCCATATAAGAACGCTAAGTCATCGCTATCAGGGTGAGTCAATTTAAGCTGCGCTTTTGCTTTTTGGGTAACGGCGTCAGCTGCATGCGTCAGTTTTTCAACACTATCTTTCTCAATATTAAGACCCAACACATGGTCTTCTACGAGAGCGTAAAAAGCACCACCATAACTGACATCAACTTTAATTTTTTGTCCGTTGTCTAAATTAATTTCTTGATCAAGTAATAAGGCAAATGCTGGAACACTGATAAAAGAAGTTTCATATGTAGTTGGATCAATTTCGACTTGTACTAAACCACAAGGACATTCAATATTCACAGTTGTTTTAGGGAATTGGCGTTCAACAATTCCTTCATCAATTGCAAAGCGTCCTAAAGCAATGACAGCATGACCGCACATAGTGCTATAGCCTTCGTTATGCATGAAAAGAACGGCTAAATCGGCATTTGGCAAACTAGGTTCAACCAAAAGGGCTCCATACATTTCTTTATGGCCGCGTGGTTCAAACATTAAAAACTTTCTTAAGTGATCAAGATGTTGGATAACGAATCTTCTTTTTTTTAGAATCGTATTACCTTCAATCGCTGGGTAGCCCTTTGTAATAATACGAAGAGGCTCACCACCTGTATGCATGTCAACAACGTCAATGTTTGGATAATTTTCCATTACTTCACCAATTAAGCTTTTACTTGATTATAAGCTAGTGTTGCAACTGCTAAGTCTTCAATAGATGAACCCACAGCTTTAAAAACAGTTATACAATTCTCTGGAAGATTGAGCGCTTTTCTTCCATTCTTTTGATTACGACTAAGTGAAATAAAATCACCTAAGATAGAATCTTCTGTAATCGCACCTTTTTCAATAGGTGTAATAAAGTCACCAGTTTCATGTAAAGCAGCTTCTTTAAAGTCAGCAAAGATACGTGCCTTTTTCATGAGTTGATCATCTGCTTCTCGCATAGTTGGTGTAAAGCTTCCGATTAAATCTATATGCGCACCTTCTTGTACCCAGTCACCTAAAATGAGTGGTTCAGTACTTAAAGTAGCACAACTTACAATATCTGCTCTTTTAACTGCTTCTTCTAATTGGTTGAGCTCAACTCTTGTAGCATTTATGCCTACAGCTTTTAATTCCTCTACGAATGAATCAGCATTTGCTGGTGTAATGTCCCAAATTTCTACAGTTTCAATGTTTCTTACATTCAGAATTGCTGGCACAACATTCCGTGCAACACGGCCCGCACCAACCATTAAAAGATGTTTGCTATCTTCTCTAGAAAGATATTTTGCAGCTAGAGCAGAAGCAGCAGCTGTACGGCGAGCCGTAATAATATTACCGTCAAAGCGAGCTAATAAATCCCCTGTTGTTGCTGAACTAAGTAAATAGTGGCTATTTAACCCTGGTTTTCCTAACTTTGAGTTACCAGGAAAAACATTAACTTGTTTAACACCTAAATATTCTCCATCGATCCATGCTGGCATTAATAGAAGGGTAGCTGTATCTGTATTAGGAACTTTTACTTCATGGTGATGTCGTATAGGGCAACAAACATCTTTACGAAATACATCATCTAAAGCTTGAATTAATTTATCCCAAGGTAATAAATCACTTAAATTATCAGGTTCATATATTGCACTCATTTAGATACTCCTTTACTCATTTTTCACAATCTTGTATTAAATGAGTGCATCGGTTCTTACCAATTATTAGGCATTTTTTAGCAATTATTTCAAAAATATGAACCTTAACAGAAATGGTAAAAAATAAAGAATTTTTGATAATACTAAGGAACAACCAAATCTTAAGATGAATTATGGTCAACAGAGGACGTGATCTGGAAACTGAAATTTCCACTGTTGTTGAATAAAACCTATTTCTTAGAGTTATAAGAAATATTCATTTTAAGGAAAGAAGATGAATTGGTGGAAGAATCAAAAACTGTATGTAAAGATCTTAATCGGCGTGATTTTAGGGATTATAGTAGGTTTTACCTTCGGCGAAAAAACTGAATTTTTAAGCCCAATTGGTAATATATTCTTGAGGTCATTACAGGCAATTATCGTTCCAGTGGTATTTTTCAGTTTAGTTTCTGGTATGACGAAACTTGAGAATATTGAGAAACTGAGAACTATTGGAGTTAAAGCTGTATGTTTCTATATAGTCACAGGCTTTGTAGCTACTGTTTTAGGTGTGATTGCTGCATTATTTTTTGCACCTGGAAAACAAGAAACTGCCCATATCAAAGAAGCTGTAAGTAGTTTAGCAGTACATAAACAGTTCAGCTTTAATTTTGTAGAGAATATTGTCAATTGGTTTCCAAAAAATATCATTGAATCAATGTCTAACGGAAACATCCTACAAATCATCATTTTTGCTATTGTAATGGGGATTGCACTTATTGCATTGGGTGAGCGTGGGAAAAAACTCGTAGACCTATTTAATGTAGGCGCAGACCTAAGTATCAAGATGGCTGAGATTGTTATCTCATTTGCACCTTATGGTATTTTTGCATTAATGGCGACAGCTACCTCAAAATTTGGTGGAGAGTTCTTACTGCAAGGTTTACGCTATATTTTGGCAGATGTCACTGGTATTGCCATAGTAATGTTAGTGGTTTATCCAATTATCATTGCTTTATTTACACGCTATCGCCCGATTACATTCTATAAAGTGATTAGCCCAGCAATGCTGATGGGGGCGAGTACCACATCTAGTAGTGCAACATTACCTACAACAATGCAAATTGCGCGCGAAAAATTGGGTATTTCTGAGAAAATCTTTGGCTTTACCATTCCTCTAGGCGCTACCGTAAATATGAATGGTATGTCTGTTGTTTTAGGTGTTATTGCAATATTTGCAGCCAATGCTCATGGTGTAGATATTACGATTGATTTCCTTGCTACGACTATCTTCCTAGGAGTCTTTTTAGCAGCCGGTACGGGAGGAGTGAAAGGTGCAGATATTATTATGGCATCGATTATGTTAACGACTCTTGGTTTTCCATTAACGTTACTACCAATCATTGCAGCATTATCACCATTGCTAGATATGGGACATACTGTGTGTAATATCACGGGTGATCTAATTGGAACAGCTGTGGTAGAAAAGGGTGAAGAGGCCAAGACCGAAAATGTTACAAATATCGCTTAATTTTTAAAACTAAAAGACTTTAATTAAAAAACCTCTATTTAATTTACAATAGAGGTTTTTTTCATCTGTTTTGGACTGAAGCCATAATAACGATTGAAAGCTCTTGTGAAAGATGGTTGATTTGAGAAACCTAGTTCATAAGTGACTCTAGACAAACTGAAATGGCATATTTCAATATAATATTTAGCCCATTCCATTCTTCTTTTCATAATGTATTTATTAGGCGGCATTCCAAGGTTTTGATTAAATTTGGCAATCATCGTACTTACACTCATATTAAGAATTTTTGCCAATTCTTCACCAGTGGGCGGAGCAGTAAGCCTTCTATCAATGATTTGATCGATTTGCCCTTTTTTAATTAACCGGCAATTTTCTCTCAAAATGCTCTCATCAATTTGATTTTTGAGAAAATCTGTCAAAAGGAGAATTGCAGTTTGTTGTTTCACAAACTCATGGTGGTAATTCCAGTTGCTCCCTTGTTGCGCAACAGAGGTAAGCACTCCTCTGGAGAAGTCACTAATGTTATTAAATAGGGCTTGTTCATTGATTAGCTGTTTTAGGTCAACGCCAGCAGACAAGCAAATAGAATTTAGGGTGGGATCGTTTAAAGGTATATCAACGACAATTAATCTACTCTCTGTATCTTTACCTGTATAAAGATGTTGACAATCTGATGGTAAGAATAGGGCATTCGATTGTTTTAATTTAAAGACCCCATGTTCCAGTTCACAGATGACGTTTCCTCGTTCACCAAATAGGATTTGGGCAAAATCATGAGTATGTTCCCCATGAGAGACAGAAATGTCATTAATTCTGATTGTAGACTTCATAAGCACGATCCCTGCACCACAATACTTGAATGTGACATTTGCAAGCAAACACATCTGCAAATATACGAATTAGTATCTATTTTATTCGTATTCAAAGTCAATTACAGATTGCTACAATATTGGAGTGATGATCATTTTAAATAATTTATTTTCATGGGATTTAATAATTTCAACAGTTTAACCAAACTGCTGAAATTATTCTTAAAATAAGTTGTTACATCGCTATAATAAAAAAATCACTTTTGTTACTGCCAAATTCAATACTCTAATTACTTTGTAAGGTTTTGATCGAACTTAGCCCTTTTGTAAGATTCAAAAGATGATTTACTGATAATGACAACGGATTCTTTGTCTTTATGAGTTACTTCGACAGGTTGGCCTAAAATAGCCTTATTCATTAGTATCGAGAGCTGTGCTCTAGCATTTGTATGATTCATAGTTTCCATTTTTCACCTTTTAATGTTTTTAGAGGTTTTATTTGCAGTCCTCAAAATTTACCCAGAGAGTACCAACAATGGCTCAACGGGTGTTCAAGTATGGCCTGTAGGTTTTAGGTGCTTTATTGGAACTTCAGGGAAATGACATTGAAATTGAAAGATGGAATCAATCGGCACCCTTCAATTTATAAATTGTGTATAGCGTGTAATATTCGTAAAGCGAGTCGATAAACAAAATTACTAGAAATAGATTCTGAAAAAAAAGCCCTTGCAGGTCTCAAAGTCTAAGTGTATTGAAGGAACACACTTTTTTGTTAGTTTGCCGTTTAAGAAAAAGGAATTGATGATTTATGATAGGAGCCATTAAGTATTTTTGTTAGTACTTAGTCTCCTAGACTACAGCCAGAATATACAATACGACAAGGCTCTAAATTTTCACTTAAACAAAACACTAATGCACCTTTTTTTGCCTGTTCCTCTGAGAAAGCAAGCAAAATTTTTGATTTTTGACCATCTTTAATTGGATCTGCCACAGCTACACAGCGACTAGAATATGTTTGAGAGATTTGGCACTTTTGTCCTCCATCTTGCTCACATGCCTTCAATGCTTTTGCTTGCGCCTCATCTCTAGATTTAAAGTTTCTTGTAAAGCCAATTGGACGTCCCTTTAATCCATTGCTTTTATCTTCTGCAATCGCACCCCATAATGTTTCAGGCAAAGGATTTAAAGGTGGATTTTGATTCGAATATCCACCACTACCTCCGCTGGAAATTGGCGCACAGCCTTGAACACCTTGTCCGCCTATTGGATAATAGCCTGAAGGACAATTCCCTTCAGCATGTGCATTCTCAGTAATAAAAAAAATAATTAGAGTAAAAAAAATGGATAAATTAAAAATCTGATGATTTGACAATATCATTCGTTAAATTCCTTTAAAATTAAAAAAATTGATAGCAATACTATGAAATTTTTTATATGAATTTTAAAATGATATTAAAGTTTTTTATGTTATTAAATGTCAGTGCATTTTCTGTAGAATTGATAGCGACGAAATTTTAAGTTCAATCTTTTAATACGGGAGCATAGCTGATCGATATGCTCAGATATAAGTGAACTTTTTGAAAATTTAAAAACAGTTCCAGTTATTCGAAGTTTCGCAACAGTAAATTTAAATATCACAGATGAGTTCTTGATTATATGGTCACTCAATTTTCAAGTTTTAATCGATGATCTCCGATAATACACAAAAAACCGCCTGCACTAGCAAGCGATTCAATTATCTTAGCTTATTAATACATTTACTATCAGCAACAAAACTGACAAGTTACACGAACAAGTGAAAATAGTGCACCTTCGTTAACCTCTTAATTAGGTGGCATCACTGAAGGATAATCCTCAATTTCTCATAAGAGCCATCTTAGCAAATTGACGCGAATTAATAAAAAACAATTCTGCGTTGAATGGAGGAATAAACAGCAAAAAGAAGGATGACGCTATCTGGTCGAGCGATTGATAAAATGAGAAAGAGGATGCTGTAAAAATGAAATCGGCGAATGTTGGTATGGGAGTGGTTTGTGATAATGCGAGATTGAAAAGCCGCGTTAATTGTTATGTAAGTCTGATCGATAATTCTTTGAGAAAATATATTGGGATACTCCCAACAGATTTAATTTTCGCATCTATATTTTTATACATTAATTTATAAATTGTTGTTTTATTAAAAATTATATCAAATCAACATTATTGGATTTTCTGATTTAAAACGCGTGAAAACAATGCGTTCTTTAAATTAAAAATTACTGCTGTCGTAAAATGATAAGTCGATGTCGTCAAATGTGAAGGGTCAGCGCAAGGAGTATTGTAGTTTTAATTCATGCTCCACGCGCAATCAATAATAACCAAATACATGGATAGGACGATGAAATTAACCCAAGCTGTACGTTTTTACGAAACTGGTTCACCAGAAGTAATGCGTTATGAAGATGTAGAAATCGCAGAACCCAAGGCAGGTGAAGTACGCTTACGTCATATGGCAGTAGGTCTGAACTATGCCGATACTTATTTCCGCAATGGTACATACCCAATCTCTTTACCTAATGGAATCGGAACGGAAGCTTCTGGCATCATTGAAGCTTTAGGTGAGGGGGTGACTGATTTTGCTGTTGGTGACCGTGTTACCTATACAGGATTTTTAAATACATTAGGCGCTTATAGTGTTGAACGCAACATTCCTGCAAATGCTTTAATCAAATTACCTGAAGCCATTACGTATGAAACTGCTGCAGCAATGACCATGCGGGGGCTGACTTCAGCTTATCTGATGCGTCGCATTTATGACTTTAAATCAGGCGATACGATTTTATTACATGCAGCGGCAGGTGGTGTGGGTTTAATCGTAGCGCAGTGGGCAAAGTTACTGGGTTTGACCGTAATTGGTACAACATCTTCAGAAGAAAAAGCCGCTGTTGCTCTTAAGTATGGTTGTGATCATGTGATCAATTATAGTCATGAAAATGTTGTAGAAAGAGTCCGCGAAATTACCAATGGTGTGGGGGTAGATGTCGTATTTGACAGTGTGGGAAAAGATACTTTTATGACGTCATTAGACTCATTGAAACGCCGTGGTTTGATGGTATGTATAGGAACTGCGTCGGGTCCAATTACCGAATTCAATCCAGTATTGTTGGCCATCAAAGGCTCTTTATATATTACCCGCCCGGCACTTGCTGATTACATTGCGGATCCTACAGAGCAAAAAGCACTTGCTGATGAACTCTTTGATCATGTTGTAAATGGTCGAATCAAAATCGAAATCAATCAACGTTATGAACTCAAGGATGCAGTTCAGGCACATCGAGATTTAGAAGCACGCAAAACGATTGGATCATCTATTTTTGTGATTTAGATTTGATCGAATAAATTTTGCCAGAAAGGATATCTTATGCAAATTGAACAGTTAGCCTGCAATATTGGCGCAGAACTTCGTGGTGTGAATTTGGCAGATGCCATAAAGGACCAAGATTTATTCTCTGAAATTCGTTCATATTTATTGGAACACAAGGTCTTGTTTTTAAGAGATCAAAATATCACGCGTGCAGAACACGTTGCATTTGCTGAACGTTTTGGACAACTCGAAGATCATCCAGCAGTGGGTAGCCATCCTGAATATCCAGGTTTGGTACAGATTTACAAGCGCCCAGATAGTCCGATTGATCGCTATGAAAATGCTTGGCACAGCGATGCAAGCTGGCGAAAAGAACCCCCTATGGGCTGTGTTTTACGGTGCGTAGAATGTCCGCCAGTAGGGGGGGACACCATGTGGACCAATATGGTGGCTGCTTATGAAAACTTGCCTGATGATGTAAAAGCAAAAATTGCAGACTTACGTGCCTATCACAGTATTGAAGCCAGTTTTGGAGCGGTGATGCCGATAGAAAAGCGTTTAGCTTTAAAGGCGCAATATCCAGATGCTGAACATCCTGTTGTACGCATACATCCTGAAACGGGTGAGAAAATTCTGTATGTGAATGCATTTACAACTCACTTTAGCAATTACCACACTAAAGAGCGTGTTCGGTTTGGGCAAGATGCTAATCCAGGTGCATCAGATTTACTGCGTTATTTAATTACACAAGCCAATATTCCTGAGTATCAGGTCCGTTGGCGCTGGCAACCCAATAGCATTGCAATTTGGGATAACCGAAGTACACAGCATTATGCAGTGATGGACTATCCAGCATGCCATCGAAAAATGGAACGTGCCGGCATCATTGGTGATGCAACTTACTAATTTATTGATTTGAATATTATTTAATTATTTTTTTGATTAAAAAATGTAAATAGCATAGGAGATGCTCATGCAATTTTTTGATGATTCTTTGCACCCGGAAAATATGGATAAAGTCGTAATTACTGTTGCACCTTATGGTCCTGAGTGGATGCCAGAAGATTTTCCTGAAGATATTCCAGTCACAATGGAAGAACAAATCCAGAAAGCTGTGGAATGTTATGAGGCAGGTGCGTCTGTTTTACATTTACATGTTCGTGAACTTGATGGAAAAGGTTCTAAACGTTTATCTAAATTCAATGAGTTGATTGCCGGTGTACGTGCAGCCGTACCCGATATGATTATTCAAGTCGGCGGTTCTATTTCTTTTGCGCCGGAAAGTGAAGGGGAAGCTGCACTTTGGCTCAGTGATGATACCCGTCATAAATTGGCAGAACTAGATCCCAAACCAGATCAAGTCACTGTTGCTGTCAATACAACCCAAATGAATATCATGGAGCTGTTATATCCAGAATATTTAAAAGGTACATCTTTGGAACACCCTGCGATTCAGGCAGCATATGCAGAAATGACGGTACCTGCTGGACCTGAATGGCTGATTGAGCATTTAAAGCGTTTAGCAGCAAATGGTATTCAACCGCACTTTCAATTGACAGGGATGCATGGTTTGGAAACGCTGGAACGCTTAGTTCGTAAAGGCTTGTACAAAGGTCCGTTGAACCTGACTTGGATTGGTATCGGTGGGGGATTTGATGGTCCAAATCCATTTAACTTCTTTAATTTTATTCACCGTGTACCAGATGGTTGTACTTTGACTTCTGAATCTTTGCTTAAAAATGTACTGCCACTCAATACCATGTCTATGGCAATGGGTTTACACGCCCGTGTGGGTAATGAAGATACGATTATTGATCATAAAGGCGAGCGTTTTTCATCTGTAGATCAAATCAAGCAGACTGTACGTATTGCACATGAACTAGGGCGTGAAGTCGCCAATGGTCAAGAAGCACGGGAAATTTATCGTATAGGAGTCCAATACGACAGCATAGAAGAGACTTTACGTGAAAATGGCATGGCCCCGAACCGTAAAATAGGGCAAAAAGGTGTTCCCCAACGCAACTAATAATTCGAGTTAAAAGGGATTTAAACTCAAATAGAACATAGAGATAAGGATTGCATTTTGCCTCAAAATGTAATCCTTGAGGTTCTGAAAAAAATTAAAAGAAACATATGGAGGTTGTATGGGGACACATCAGTTGTCGACAACAGATCAAGTCGATACATCAATCGATATTCCTCGCCGTTATGCGTGGATCGTTTTTGCTTTAACATTTGGTTTACTTATTTCGGATTATATGTCGAGACAAGTACTTAATGCAGTATTCCCTTTAATCAAAAGTGAATGGTTACTTTCGGATAGCCAACTTGGGCTCTTAAGCGGCATTGTTGCCTTGATGGTAGGCTTGTTAACCTTACCGCTTTCTATATTTGCAGATAAATTTGGACGAGTTAAAAGCATTGCTTTAATGGCTATTCTTTGGAGTATGGCAACTTTAGGTTGTGCCTTGGCTCAAAGTTATGAACAGATGTTTGTCGCCCGCTTCTTGGTCGGTGTAGGAGAAGCTGCATATGGAAGTGTTGGTATAGCTGTTGTCGTTGCTGTTTTTCCAAGAGAAATGCGCGCTACACTCGCAAGTTCTTTTATGGCTGGTGGTGTTTTTGGTTCATTCATCGGTATGTCTTTAGGCGGTGTCATTGCACATGAATTTGGCTGGCGCTGGGCGTTTGCTGGTATGGCAATTTTTGGTTTGATCCTGTCTATACTCTATCCATTGGTGGTCAAAGAAAGCAAAGTTGCTTCCCCCATTCCAAAAGACAAAGAGGGCAATAAACTAAAGCCTGAGATTAATCCACTTAGAAGTATTTATTCAAGTCGCTCCATCATCGCATGTTATTTCGGAAGTGGTTTACAACTCTTTGTTGGGGGCACGGTGATTGTCTGGATGCCCAGTTATCTTAACCGCTACTATGGCATGACGACAGATAAAGCAGGGATCGCATCAGCGCTCATTGTCTTATTCAGTGCTATCGGAACCATCTTATGCGGTATCCTCTGTGACCGTTTGGGTAAAGACCGCCCCGATCGCAAAGTGGTTTTGGCAATTATTTTCTGCTTAGTCAGCTGTGGTTTACTTTCATTCGCATTTGCTTTACCCATAGGCACGATGCAACTGGTATTTATTTGCATAGGAATGTTCGTCGCTTTAGGGACCAATGGTCCTTCGAGTGCGATGGTTGCAAATTTGACGCATGCTTCAGTACATGCAACAGCATTTGCCACATTGACATTAGCCAACAATTTTTTAGGGCTTGCTTTGGGTCCATTGGTAACCGGTAAATTATCAGACATCATTGGTTTACATGATGCATTTAGGGTAATGCCATTAATCAGTATTTTAGCAGCTGCTGTATTTCTTTATATGAAACGTCATTATCACAAAGATATGGCACGTGCAGACCGGCAAGTTACGACAAGCCTTCAAGAAAATAGGGAACACTCATCATGAAACAACAACTTTCTATTGAGATGTTCTTTGATTTTATTTGCCCTTGGTGTTTGATCGGTAAACGAGAATTACACAATGCGATCAAAAAATTAAAAAAAAGCCATCCAGATGTGGAAGTGCTTATAAGTTGGCGTGGAGTGCAATTGTTGCCTCTCATTCCAACACAAGGTGTTCCATTTAAAGCTTTCTATTTACAAAGATTGGGATCGGCAACAGCTGTTCGAATACGTCAGGGACAAGTTCGTCAAGCTGCACAATCGGTGGGGGTAGATATTGATTTTGATCTTATCCCCCGTATGCCCAATACGGGTTTAGCGCATGATTTTTTTCAGAAAGCAGCCAAAATTTCATGTTCTGTACAGACCGATCGCTTGCTAGAAGCAATTATTTCGGCATATTTCAATCATTCCGAACATATTAATCAATTGGATGTATTGATGAAAATCGCCAGTTATTGTGGTTTTTCGGAAGAGATGATTAAAGCCATTTTAGTGAATAAAGAAACGCCATTTGTCTCAGCTGATACAGGAGGTAAGGGTGTTCCGTATTTCATTTTTGGTGGTCGCTTGGCAATAGCAGGTGCCCAACAGGCATCGGTATTATATAGGGCTATGCTGGAAACGATCGAAATGCAAGGACAGTGCGTATGACTATTCGGTTTCAAGTACCAACACAAAAAGTTCCCAAGATAGGTGAACGTACTTTTCTGCAAGTAAAGAAGAAATTTCTGGTTTTATTCAATATCGAAGGAAAGTTTTATGCAATCGATGACAGTTGTCCACATCAAGGCGCATCATTATTTTCAGGTCAATTAGATGGAAAAGTAATCCAATGTTGTGCACATGGTTTACGTTTTGATGTAGAGAGCGGTCATTTACTTAATTCAACGCATTTAAGAGTAAATTCTTATCGAATTGAATTGGATAATGAAAATTTATATATCGTAATGGGTTCAGGAGAGTAACATGATAAAACTCATGAATTTCAATCAAAGAACCCGCGAAATATTGCCCGGTTTGGTTGTCAGTGTTGTTGTTGCAGCAGCAGCTACCTTTTTATCTGAGCATTATGGTGCACCAGTAATGCTCTTTGCTCTATTACTCGGTATGGGACTGAACTTTCTGTCAGCCGACGGTAAGTGTAAAGCAGGTATTGAGTTTACGGCGCGTTCTGTATTGCGATTTGGTATCGCTTTGCTTGGCATGAGAATCACATTGGGACAAATCACTGGACTGGGGTGGAAACCTGTTGTACTGGTGATGAGTTTAGTTGTTGTGACGATCTTTATTTCTGTGGTAGCCGCTAAATTGCTCGGATTTAATAAATTTTTTGGTATGTTAACAGGGGGTGCAACTGCAATTTGTGGTGCTTCTGCTGCATTAGCATTGTCCGCTGCTTTACCCAATCATCCCCAGAAAGAAAAGGCTACATTGTTTACAGTCATTGGTGTGTCAGCGTTATCTACGGTGGCCATGATTACTTATCCGATGATTGCAAAATGGTTTGATCTAGTCCCTCAAATAGCAGGTGTATTTCTAGGAGCAACCATTCATGATGTTGCACAAGTTGTGGGTGCCGGCTACAGCATGTCAACTGAAACTGGGGATACCGCGACTGTTGTGAAACTGATGCGCGTAGCAATGTTGTTACCAGTGATTGTCTGTGCTGCCATGATTACTCGAATGCAGGGAGCAGAGGATGGTACAGGACAGCGTCCACCATTATTGCCGATGTTTGCAGTCGGTTTTTTGGTTTTGGCGTGTATTAACAGTACGGGTTGGGTTCCTGCCATTGTACAAACAGGGATCAATGACCTGTCTCGCTGGTTTTTAGTGATCGCAATCAGTGCATTGGGAATGAAGACTCAATTAAAAGAACTTGCTTCAGTAGGAGTCAAGCCAATATTATTAATGATTGGTGAAAGTATTTTTCTTGTTGTCTTGGTGCTCACGATTTTACATTTTTGGTTTTAAATGGGGTAGAAAATCATGGACTTTATCGGGCTTTCAGCAAATCCTGAAAGCCTTTTGTGAAGCTATTCCTAGAGCGGGATTGAAAAAACAGAACGATACAAGCAAGGATTAATGTGTATTGTTATAGCGCCATAGATTTGGCGCAATCCCAAACTGACTGATAAACCAACGTGTAAAAGAGCTCGGTGTGGAGTAGCCTAAAATATCTGATACTTGACTGAGTGAATAGTTGAAATTGTTTAAATAACGGAAAACAAGCTCACGGCGTACGGCATTGATTAAATCGCTGAAACTGGTTTGATAAGCCACTAAACGACGCTGTAAAGTGCGTACGTTCATGCCGTGTGACTGGGCTACTTGGTCAATGGTGGCACGCCCCATCGGTAAAAGAAGATAGATGCTTTTCCGAATTTCAAAAATTAAAGATGCTTCCCCTGTATTCTGTAAAATATCCAAAAAACGTTGGGCATGATCTGCCATTGCCGTATTGGCTTGAGGGGTGGTGGTATCGAGTTCTGCTGCTGTACAGACGATTCCATTGAATTCACTGCCAAACTCTAAAGTACATCCGAAAATACGTCGATGAGTTGAGAGGTCATTTGGGGCAGAATGGGTAAAGTGGATACATAAAGGTTTCCATTTTTGAGGCAAAAGCGCAGCACAGAAGCGATGCATTACACCTAGTGCTAATTCAGTTGCTTGACGACTGTACTGGGTTTTTGAGGTCACAACTTCCTGTCGAATAATGACAGTATTTCCCACTTCCTCAACATGAATGGCTAAAGCGTCATTTAATAAACTTCGGTAACGAACAATGGTTTGTAAAGCGTCACGCAAAGTATGTTGGTAGTTGAGCAATAAACTTATTTCTCCAAAATCAGAAAGTTGTCTATGTTCAGCCATACGTAAACCAAATACTTCACAATTGCTCAATTTTGCAGATTGTTCCACTAATTCCACAGCTTTTTCAACAGGAATACGATATTTAGGATTATTTATATGAGATTCGGATAATCCCACACCAGACAATAAGTGATAAGGATTCACACCAAGTTGCAGTGTAATATCGATATAATTTTTGAGCACAGCATTATGTGCAAGTGGAATCATTTTATTGTCTCCATATTTTCAATTTGATCTTCCTGATCAGAGATACTATTTATAACTAAATTCTATGTGCGAGAAAAGTATCTCTTCGGTCTAGGTTTGAATTCGTTTCGTTGTGTCACTGTTTTTTCATCATAAAAAAGTCTATTGAAATTTGCTGTGTTTTTATACGATTTGTCCTGAAATGAAAAGTAATTGTCGTGGAAAGTGTATTGCTCAAGCTATCGAGAGTTTATTGTTGAGATGAATTTTAATGTACAGATTTATTTTCAGCGAGCATGATGCTCAAGGTATAGAGATGGAAAAAATACTCACAAATGCAACGATTTTAATTATTCCAGGATTGCGTGATTACGTTGAAAAGCATTGGCAAACCTTGTTGGAAGCTAAACTGGAAAAAGTGCGTTCAGTTCCGCCTGCAGAGACAGATAAACTGAGTTGCGCAAATCGTGTAGCACGAATTCAAGCCGAGTTAGAAAAAATTGAAGGTCCAGTCATTTTGGTTGCACACAGTGCAGGTGTTTTAATGACAGTCCATTGGGCAACGCAATATCGTCCAGATACACATAAATATAATATCAAAGGTGCGTTATTGGTTACACCACCTGATTTAGACCAAATCTGGCCTGATAACTATCCAAGTTCAGACACGTTGAAAGAACAAGGCTGGTCGCCGTTGCCTGATCAAAAGCTCCCATTTCCGAGTATTGTCATTGCCAGCAGCAATGACTATCTAGCAAGTGCCGAGGCTGTCGAAAAAATGGCAATAGTTTGGGGAAGCCAGTGGGTGAATTTAGGCGAAGTTGGTCATTTAAATCCTGCTGCGGGATTTGGTTCATGGTCACAAGCTGAAGAATTTATTCAGCAACTTGATGATGCAAGTGTAGGAATTATTGCGTAGTTCAAAGTATTGAATAGATATTCCTACTTTTTGATTTTTAAAACAAAAAACAGAATTTTTATCTTCTAGAAAGGCGCGGAAGCAAGCGTAACACTCAATTCATCATATCGATATGGAGATGGTATGGTAATGCAATATAATTATTTAAAAAAATCAAAGGATGCGGCATTACAACTGAAAAAGCTCAGTATTACAGTGGGTTCAGTAATGTGTATTTCTCATGCGACAGCAGTGAGTCTGGATTTAAATGGAGATTGGAAATTTGAAGCGAATACCAATTTAAGTGTGGCTCAAAGTTGGAGTACAGAGGCGCCTGACAGTGCGTTGCTTTATAAGCCAGATGCTCTAAGCATAGGTAAGAATGGTACAAGTATTGATATTAATGGTGATAATGGTCGTCAAAATTTTAGTAAAGGTGATCCTATATCACAAGTCATTAAAGGCATTACTGAATTACGCCTGACAAGAAAGCAACAAGGTATTGTAGTTAGTACGAAGTATTGGTACGACCATGCTTATGAAACGGGGCATGGTGATTTTCTTGCATTTGATGACTCTGATTGGCCACGTTTAGCGAAATATAAAGGTATTGATCTCTGGGACGCTTATATCTGGAAGAATTTTAGTTTTGATGAGGACAAAACCTTAGATTTAAAACTAGGTAAACAAGCGTTGAACTGGGGTAAATCCCAGTTTTTCCAAAATGGTTTAAACTCAGTCAGTGCGTTTGATTTTGCAGGGATGAGTCGTTTTGGCGCTGACATTAAAGAAAGGATCATTCCCGTTGAAATGTTCTCTTTTGTAGCAGGTTTAAGCGATAAAACCAAAATAGAAGGTTTCTATCAATTTAAATTTAGACCCTCAGTGATTGATGGTTGTGGGACATTTTTTGAAATATCCGATGTTTTTGCAGAAAATTGCGGTCCACTTTTGATTGGGGGACCAGGATTTACTACTGATCAAGCCATCAATGGTCCATTAGATTTTACAGTCGCTCGTTTGCCTACTGAATTTGCAAAAAATAGTGGTCAATATGGTCTAGCGGTTAAACAAACCATTCCAAGTTTAAACAATACAGAATTAGGTGTGTACTATGCCAATTACCATAGTCGTATTATGCACTTTGATGGTGTTGTTGTTTCTGCACCTGGACCTGCGAATTATCATACAGCACGGATTGTTTCTGTTTATCCAGAAAATATTGAAATGTATGGTTTAAGTTTGACGAGTAAAGCAGGAAAAACGAATATTTTCAGTGAATTGAATTATAAACCCAAAATGCCATTGCATTTTAACAGTACCGATATGGTCTATGCACAGGCTTTATATAGTGATACACCACTTACCAAATCAGGTGAAACATTAAAGCTCGGTGAAAGAATTAATGGTTTTGCTCAAGTGCCTGTAACGCAGTTTACCCTAGGTGCAGCAACGATTATTCCAAATGTATGGGGTGCAAGTGCTCTATCACTTATTGGAGAACTAGGAATTAACCATATAGGTGATACTGATCAATATCATTTTGGTCGTAGTGGTGCATTTGGTCGTAGTGGTTTATCAACAGGTGTTTATGATCCTGCAAAATTAGACACATATTGTATTACGCCAAAAACTGCTCAGTTGTCGGATCAAGAAATTCACAAGCTAAATAAAAAATTCTGTAACGATGAAGGCTTCTATGAGCCATGGTCCGCAGGCTATCGTTTACGTGGCGCATTAAATTACAGTAATTTGTTGGCACAAACGAGTATTTCACCGAGTTTAATGCTGCGTCATGATGTGACTGGTTTTGGACCAAATTTTCAGGAAGGGCAAATGGCGATTACAGTGGGGGTATCGGCGACTTATCAGAAGAAATATGTGGCTGAACTGTCATACACTAATTTTTTTGGAAATAACCAATTTAGTGTGCTAGATGACCGCGATTTTGCATCTTTAATATTTAAAACAAGTTTTTAACTTTTGTCGAGACGTGTTGAGCACCGTCTCTCATGCTCATGACTCTCTTACAAATTTGATGAAGAGCTGTTGCATGTCCTACTCAACAGTCACGCTATACAGATAGCCATACAAATATACAGGCTAAAGCAACTGAACGCTGTTTTATTTCTTTTCAGCTTGCCATACCGAAATGAGTAGGCTTGTTATCAAACGATTATCTGGAAAGTCAAAGCGCAGCCGTGATGACCACTCGATAAGCAAAATTGAGTCTGGCTTTCCTTTGACAAAGATTAAAAATTTATAGCCACATATGCAAGATCAGACCACATAATGCAGATGCTAAAATAACTTTCATGACTTTAACTTCAAAATAAAATAATGCAATGAATGCTATAACGGCAATAAACATAGCCTCATAATTGAAGCCATGATTAAATCCATTGGGCCATAAAACATGGTAACTAAAGAAAAGAGCAAGGTTTAAAATGACCCCAACAACTGCAGCCGTGATCGAGGTTAGGGGAGCTGTAAATTTTAATTCATTATGTGTTGATTCAATAAAGGGGGCACCGGCAAGAATAAAAATAAATGAAAAAAGGAATGTAAACCAAGTAACAATTACGGCGCCCAAAACACCTGCCAAGAATGTATGATCGCTGCCTAATAAAATATGATTGAAGCCACCTAAAAATCCTACAAATGCAACAACCATAATCAGGGGACCTGGCGTACTTTCACCAAGTGCCAAACCATCGATCATTTGTGTTGGGCTTAGCCAACCATAAAAATTCACGGCACCTTGGTATACGTAAGGTAATACAGCATAGGCACCACCGAAGGTGAGTAGAGCGGCTTTAGTAAAGAACCAAGCCATTTGTGTATAGCTATGATCCCATCCAAAGTTGAGAATCAAAACCAACATTGGTGCAGACCATAGAACCCCAGCAACAACCAAGATCTTTCCTAAATGTTTCCAACTAAATCTGGCATGTTCTGGCGGGGGGGTATCATCATCAATGAGTGCCGGACCATAATTTTTTTGATTTTGCTGGTGTGTCCCAGCTCCAGTAAAAAAATCTGGATATTTTTTACTGGTTAAGTATCCGATAATTGCTGCGCTTAAGACAATCACGGGAAATGGTAGATTAAAGAAAAAGATAGCAACGAATGCAAGGGCAGCAACTGTCCATAAAAACTTATTCTTTAGTGATCTGCTTCCAATTCGGAAAGTAGCATGAAAGACAATAGCAACTACAGCAGGTTTAATTCCATAAAAGATCCCTGCGACGATAGGAACATTACCGAACTTGATATAGATCCATGAGAGCGCAATCAGTATGAATAAAGAGGGTAAAACGAATAAAACACCTGCAATAATCCCACCTGCCGTCCTGTGCATTAACCAGCCAATGTAGGTCGCTAACTGTTGAGCTTCAGGTCCAGGAAGTAACATGCAGTAGTTTAAAGCATGTAAAAAACGTTTTTCAGAGATCCAGCGTTTTTGTTCAACAAGTTCTTGGTGCATTACAGCAATTTGTCCAGCTGGTCCACCAAAGCTTATAAATCCCAATTTAAGCCAAAATAAGAAGGCTTGCCAAAAAGGAACTGATTGTACTGGCTCGTCAGCGACCGTGGTTTGTTGTTTTTCCATGATTATTCTCTTGATAAGTCGGCATATAAGCCATCGAAGATATGATTGGATAAAGCAAATAGTTGATCATCCTCACTCATTTGACTACGGATACCTTGAATAACTCTTTCAATACCGATCGCTTCGGGTGGTTCAACGCCCCCCACATCAAGGTAATGAACAATTTCAGCAATTTTCTGTAAAGCAGGTGTTTCTAAATTAAAACGATGCAAGAGAACTTCAAAGGTCACCCAATGCTTGACATGGCTAAAAGTTGCACCATCAAAATCGAATCCGATTGCATCCTTGGGGCAGTCTGCTGGAGTTTCTAACCAAATGAATGCGGGAGAAGTATCTATAAAAGTTTTAATCAGCCAAGCAGATGCTAAGCGATCAATCCATGGTCTTTTTCGAGTTGCCCAAGTTTTGTTTTGATAATTCTCTTTATCCAGACCTTGGATTTCAGCATGGATCGCTAGGGGTTCGTTTGCTTCGCCAAAACGTGCAATTAGAAGCTCTAGTGCGGAAAGTTCATTGGCAACCTGAATTTGAGTTTCGTCAGGGTAATAGTCGATTTCAATAAGTGCATCTATACTTTTTCTTAATTTACGGATCTGTTTGAGTAAGTCTTTCTTCTCATCTTTGCTCAGTCGATTTTTTAACTCAGAAAGTTGTTTGTAGAAACCATCGTATTGTTTCTTTCTGTTAAAAAGTGCAGAGATTTCAAAGTTTAAAGGTAGTTCTGCATGAAAAACATAAGCGGTTCCTTGTTCTGAATTAATATCGTTTGCAATAGGTTCAAACTTTTTGGTATGGGAAATGGGGAGTAAGTAAACGCCATCTCTAAGGATTGCAGCACCGCTTGCTTTGATAGATCGCCAGACTCGCATACGAGTCGTTGTATTCTGAGTCGGAAGCGAAGAAATGAGTATTGAAATTTCCATGTAATATACTCAACTGATTTGTTTAATATATTGCATATCTAATATTAAAGAACAAATATTAAAAAAAGATTTCTTATATCAGAATCGATATTAAGATAGAGCAAGAGTTAAGTTAAATCAGTATTTGCATGATTTTGAAGGACAGAAAATGATAAAACGAGCATCCAGAATGTATTAAAAAAACCAGCAAAGGCATTTGATCTGCAATCTAGAGTGCAATTCAAGCTTTGAACAGGGAAATAAACCAATATTGATGAGCAATAGGTCAAAGTGTTTTATCTGTCTAAAAATACTTAAGTTAAAGACGGATTACTATATATTTGAGGCTGAGTTTTATCTACAGACCCAGAATGGCGAGTTTCTAAGGTTATTTATTGAAAAATATTCAACATATGCCGTGTCTGGATATGGCAACGTTATGTGCAAATTAATTAAGATATTGCTATCACAATCGAATAAAAATCAATGGAGTTGTTGAGCGGCATCGCCATCGTCATAAACGTGCTAGTATCATAAAAAATATTCACTTCACATAAATTTCATTCCCAGTTGATTAAACTTGTTCATATAAAATCCAATCATTAGAAAATTAGGATACGTCTATGTTGAACCGTGTTAGGCAGTGGATAGACAGTTGGTCCAGTCCGATTCTGGCACAGACCATTTCGCCAGAAAGCAAGCAAATTCAATGGTTACGCATTATTCCTTTTATCGTTCTACATCTTGCCTGTCTGGGGATTTTTTACGTGGGGGTGTCTGGGTTTGCAGTCATTTTCATGTTGCTATTTTATCTGATAAGAATGTTTTCAATTACTGCATTTTTCCACCGATATTTGTCACATAAAACCTTTCAAACTTCACGAATAGTTCAATTTGTTTTTGTGTTGATTGGAACGATGAGTGCTCAACGCGGACCTTTATGGTGGGCTGCACATCATCGTTATCATCATCGGTTTACGGATACAGAACATGATCCACATTCATCAACCTATGGTTTTTGGTATAGCCATTTAGGCTGGTTTTTAAATGATTATAATTTTGCCACACGTAAAGAGGTGGTTAAAGATTGGCTGAAATATCCTGAACTGGTGTGGTTGGATCGTTTTAGCTTGATCATTGTGCTGCTAACCGCAGTGTCAATTTATGCTTTGGGTGAGTGGCTTGCCGTTGTCTATCCATCACTTGCCACATCAGGTCTACAACTATTGGTCTGGGGCTTTGTTGTTTCAACAGTTTTATTAATTCATGCCACTTTATGTATTAATTCACTCGCACATTTATATGGCAGTCGAGATTTTGAAACAGCAGATCAAAGTCGAAACAACTTATTTTTGTCGATCATTACTTTAGGTGAGGGATGGCATAACAACCATCATTATTATGCAGGGAGCGTTAGGCAGGGTTTTTATTGGTGGCAAATTGATATCACTTATTATGTTTTAAGAATGATGTCCTGGCTCGGTCTGGTTTGGGGATTGAAACCCATACCCGCACGAGTGTATGAAGTCAGTAAAATTGCTCAATCAGCAAATAAAGTAAATATCTTCATTAAAACAAAGGCTGATAAAAGTTCAACTGGAGAGTCTTCATGAAAATTGCAATTATTGGCTCAGGAATTTCCGGATTGTATGCGGCATGGAAATTATCTAAACATCATCATATCACTGTATTTGAAAAAAATACGTACTTTGGCGGACATACTGATACGCATGATTTGATGGTTGATGAGCAGAAACTCGCTATTGATAGCGGTTTTATCGTGTTCAATCATTATAATTATCCATTATTTAGCCAGATGATCGCTGAGTTAGGCGTAAAAGCACAAAACAGTGATATGAGTTTTTCGGTCAATAATTTAATTACGGGTTTGCAATATAATCCATCAAAAAAAAGTGCGTTACTGAGCAGACCACAGAATTTTTTAAAATCAAAATTCAGAACCATGCTTTCTGATCTTTTTAAATTTTATTCGAAAAATAAAGAGGTCATGCTGAAAGATATCGACAGCACTTTAAGTATTGAGGAGTATTTAAATCAAAATGGATATTCCGAGGCTTTTCGCCAAGAGCATTTATATCCAATGTGTGGCGCATTATGGTCATGTCCTATTGATCAAGTAGGTAAAATTCCTTATAAATTCGTTGTAAGCTTTTTTCAACATCATCGAATGCTACAGCTTAAAGACCGTCCACAATGGCAAACCATAATTGGTGGATCAGCTCGTTACGTTGAAGCCATTCAACAGCAGACAGCAAATGTGGAGTTTAAAAAACAAGCAATAATCAGTGTATCTCGTTTGCCTGATGAAGTGATTGTGCAAACAGAATATGATACACAACAGTTTGATTGGGTGATTTTTGCAAGTCATGCAGATGACAGTCTAAAGTTATTGAATGATCCATCCGCACTAGAGCAAGAGATACTGTCCAAATTTTCCTATCAGGACAATAAAATGGTCGTGCATTGTGATCAGACGATTATGCCTAAGTCGAAAACTCAATGGGCGAGCTGGCATGTACATATTACTGAAGATCAATCAAATTTCGATACGCAAAATAACAAGCCGCAAGTTCATTATGCATTTAGCTACTGGATGAACAAACTACAAAACTTGCGCTGCCAGACACAAATTTTCGCTACATTAAATCCAAATTTTGATATTCCACCAGAGTTGGTTTTAGTAGAACGAGAGTATCGTCATCCTGTATTTAATGCATCGGCAATAGAGGCACAAAGACGCTGGTCCGAGATCAATGGTGAAAATCGGACTTCTTTTTGTGGTGCTTATTGGGGATGGGGTTTTCATGAGGATGGCGTACGTAGTGCTGCTCAAGTCGTAAAGCATATAGAAAAGCGAATGTAGGGGGTATTCATGTTGATGACTGAACTCGCCATAGCACCAGCCTTGATCAGGCATCGACGCTATTTACCCAAGCCACATCAATTTGAAGCAAAGTTGAATTATTTATGGTTTGATCCGGATCAGATCCATGTCTTTACTGAGCAATCTTATTTATGGTCTTCACATCGTTGGAATTTACTCAAACTCGATCCTAATGATTTTTTAATAGAAGAATCTGGAACAATTCGGCAAAAAATTAAAAAAATATTATTAAAACAAGCCAATAGTGTATTGGCTTTAAATACACAGATTCGAGTTTTGGCTTTACCGAGAACTTTGGGTTACCGTTTTAACTCAGTCGTATTCTTTTTTATTTTCGATCCCAGTGAAAAGCCGCTGTTTATTCTGAGTGAAATAACCAACACGCCATGGGATGAACGTAAGGTATATGTACATGACTGTCGTAACAAAGCTGTACAACACGCTCAATATAACGGCTATAAATTTGAGTTTAAGAAATCATTTCATGTCTCTCCATTTATGCCCATGGACATGAACTACATATGGTCGTTTAATTTTTCTGAGCAACAAAATGTAATTTATATGCAGCTTTTTCATCAAAATGTACTGCAATTTGATGCAACTATGCGATTTTCACTTACACCCATCACAGTTTCTTCACAACAGCATCGCTATGCTATTGATAGTGTCTTTGAACCTTTCAAAATGATGACAGGTATTTATCTAAATGCTTTTCGTTTATGGAGGAAAAAAGTCCCATTTTATCGGCATCCGAATAAACAAAAAGGAAAAACAATGCGATGAAAGCACTTATTTCCAGTGAACAAGATTCTCTACCTTTGATTTTACAGAATCTGTTAAAACTCCGTCATGGTCAGATTATATTTAATGGAGTGTGGAATGGTTTTGTGGGTGAAAGTATTGAGTTAATTGCAGTTGTTCAGGTTCATGATAAAAAATTGGTAAATTTGATCTGCAAGTATGGTGTTCTAGGCGCAGCTGAAGGTTATATCCGGGGTTACTGGAGTACCAGTCATTTGGTCGAATTGATTCAAATTTTGGCACGTAACCGAGATCTTTTGGATCAATTAAATCAAAATATTATTGCTCAGGCGAGCCAATTTTTCTTAAAAGCTTGGTATAAAAAGCGTAAAAACTCAATCGAAGGGAGTCGTAAAAATATAGCAGATCATTATGACTTGAGTAATGATTTCTTTAAATTATTTCTTGATTCATCAATGATGTATTCCAGCGCTGTGTTTAAAGACACTGAAATGACTTTGGAACAAGCATCTGAATATAAAAAAGATTTAATTTGCCAAAAATTACAATTAAAACCTATGGATCATTTGGTTGAGATTGGAAGCGGGTGGGGTGGTTTTGCACTTTATGCTGCACAAAATTATGGCTGTAAAGTGACGACGATTACCATTTCACAAGCGCAATATGATGAAGCCGTAACCCGTATTGAAGCAGCAGGTTTGGCGCATCGGGTAGAGGTACAATTAAAAGATTATCGCTTACTTGAAGGGAAATTCGACAAATTGGTTTCTATTGAAATGATTGAGGCGGTAGGGGAACAATATTTATCCACCTATTTTAAACAGTGCCGTCATTTGTTGAAACCAAAAGGATTGGGACTCATTCAAGCCATTACTATCGAAGATGCACGTTATAAAAAAGCTTTAAACACTGTCGATTATATTAAACGCTATATTTTTCCTGGTAGCTTTATTCCATGTATCAGCGTATTAACGCATACGGCATCAGAGCAAAAATTGCGTTTAAAACATTTAGAGGATATTGGTCAAAGTTATGCTCAAACATTGCACCTTTGGCGGAAGAATTTTTTAGCCGCCCGTGAACAAATTCTTGAACTTGGATTTGATGAAAATTTTATTCGGATGTGGGATTTCTACTTATGTTATTGCGAAGGAGGATTCAAAGAAGGGGTGATCAGTAATGTACATATGTTGTTTGAAGCCAGCACTTATTAAGCTTTAAGCATTCATTGATATCTCAAGGAGTAAACAGAATGTTGTTGAAATTGTTTTTACTCGATGTCGTGATTATGCTGATCAGTTGGCTCATCGTAACCTATAACAAACGTGCTGGTTTAGTCGATGTTGCCTGGAGTTTCTGTATAGCAGTAAATGTTATTTGTGCTGCTTTTTTGCTGGATATTGCTCCATTGAGTGTACGTATCTTTGTCGGGCTTTCAAGCAGTATCTGGTTTCTTCGTTTGACATGGCATTTATTTCGCCGTTACTGGCATGAAACAGAAGAAGACCGCCGCTATGCCAATATGCGCCGTGCGATGGGACAATTGAAACACTGGGGTTTCTTGGCATTTTTTATGTTTCAAGCGGTACTGGCGCTTTTGTTTTCTTATCCGATGCTGGCGTTATTCAGCTCCCCAGTAACACAGTGGAAAGAATGGATTTATTGGGCAATCACTGCGGCTGCTCTCATAATGTTGCTGGCTTTTACTGGTGAAAGCACTGCTGATCAACAGCTATATCGTTTTAAACAGAATCCAAATAATCAAGGTCAGACCATGGATCAAGGTTTATGGAAATATTCACGTCATCCGAATTATTTTTTTGAATGGTTACATTGGTTTGCCTATCCAATTTTAGGTTTGGCAGCAGGACTTTATCTGCTATGGATTTATCCGTTGCTGATGTGGCTGTTTTTATATTACATCACTGGTATTCCATTTAGCGAACAACAGGCATTACGTCATCGTGGTCAAAATTACCAAGATTATCAACAGCGAACGTCAATGTTTATTCCGCGGCAACCAAAAGAGTAGATCACAACATGGATTATATTATTCAACAGTCTTTAAAGCTGGTCGAAAGTGGACTGATTCCAGATCAGGCTATACGTGCGGCGATAAGAAGCTTAAGTAAAAAGCGTTTAACTCAAGAAGGGCGCTATGATCCTGAATTGGGTAGTCAGCGTTATATGGATGTTGTGAACATGCTTAAACGCAGTGACATTGCAATTGAAACTGATAAAGCGAACCAACAGCATTATGAACTGCCTACTGAGTTTTTTCAGGCTGTATTAGGAAAGCACTTAAAATATAGTGCCAGTCTATTTACCGATGCTGAAACCAGTTTAGATGAAGCGGAAGCGTTGGCCTTGGCATGTTATTGCGAGCGAGCAAAATTAAAAGATGGTCAACACATTCTGGAAGTTGGCTGTGGTTGGGGATCTTTAAGTCTATGGATGGCTGAGCAATACCCAAATGCTTCCATCACAGTGGTATCAAACTCAGCAACACAACGCGCTTATATACAGGAACAAGCCAGATTACGACAGTACAATCATTTGAAAGTCATCACCTGCGATGTGAATGTATTAGAACTTGAAGCGGGTGTATATGATCGTGTGGTATCGGTGGAAATGTTTGAACATGTGCGCAATTACCAAAAATTATTTGAAAAAATAAATCTCTGGCTTAAACCTGATGGACTATTGTGGTGCCATATTTTCTGTCATCGGTTTTTACATTATCCATTTGAAATTAAAAATGAATATGATTGGATGTCGAAATACTTTTTTAGTGGAGGACTCATGCCATCTGCATCAACTTTCTTACATTTTCAAGATCATTTGCAATTAGAACAGCATTGGCAATGGTCTGGTAAACAATATGAGAGAACAGCAAATGCCTGGCTTGAAAATATGGACCGACAGCATCGAAGTCTAAAACCATTGTTTGAACAAACCTATGGTAAAGATGCAGCAATTTGGTGGCAACGCTGGCGAATCTTTTTTATGGCTTGCGCTGAACTTTTTGGTTTTGACCAAGGACAAGAATGGATTATCGGTCATTTTTTGTTCCACAAGAAAGCCGTATAATTTAAATTGAAAGTGCAGTTCAGCCGGCGACACAAGGGATATATTTATGCTGAGGCTATTTAAGGGCAACCGTGCTCATCCCTTGGGTGAAGTGTTTAATCGATATTACTGGTTGCAAATTGGACTGATTGCTTTATCGATCGTGGTGGGTATTACCTGTAGTGCGTGGGTGATTAAAGGCACATTATTGAAAACTGCCCTTGAACAGGAAATGGAGCATTATTGGATGCGTGTAGCGCGTAATCCAAATGCGGATTTGCCCGATACTAAAAATCTATATGGATATCGCTGGACTCAGGTAGCGCCGATCACTTTTCAGAATCTGCATTTAACACCAGGCGTGGGACGTCATTTTGTTGATGGTAAAGAGCGTATGACTGTTTATGGTGAGCGTAACGGACAGCATGTGCTTTTGGTTTTTGGTGAAAGTAATGTCAATAAACTGATCTGGCTGTTTGGTTTGGCACCGCTCATGTTCAGTTTATTTGTACTGTACAGCGTGCTTTGGTGGTGGAACCGTCGTGCACGTCGTTATTTTTCTCCAATCACTCGACTTGCGAATGCCTTAGAAAATATTGACTGGGAACACCAGAACAAGGGAGCATCACCCTTTAAGGATATCGGTACTGATGCGAATATGGAAGCAGAATATTTAAAACAGGCGTTAGAGAAATATCATCAAGTTTTAACTGAATTTATTCATCGTGAACGTGAATTCAGTCGTGATGTCAGTCATGAACTACGGACACCTTTAACTGTCCTGAAAGGGAATGTCCAGCTTTGCCAAGCTCGTTATGGAGATAATAAAGTCTTTGTTCGTTTGAGCAATACAATAGAAGATATGCAGTTATTGGTTGATACATTATTGGCAATTGCGCGCAATACAACCAATACACTGACTCCAGAACAGAGTTCAATATTCAAGATATTACAAGAACTACAAACTGATCTTGAAGGAGTGGGACAAGTGAAAGGAATACAAATCAATCTTTATCAGGAGATAGAAGATCAGACACGACAGTTGTATCCCTCTATGACAAAAATGGTTTTTGGCAATATTTTACGTAATGCCCTCAATTATTCCCAAGGATCAGAAATCGATATCATCCTACAAAAAAACAAAGTTCTAATTGCTGATAACGGGATAGGTATTGATTTACCCAACGAAATTAAAGTACAGGATTTATCTAGTCCTCAATTGAGATTGCAAACAAAAGGCTATGGCATTGGACTGCAACTGGTGCAGAAGCTGTGTAGACAGCTTGGCTGGCGTGTAGGGTTATTTGATCGCCTGTATTATTTGAGTGTTCATAATAATACTGCTTTAGTACCTTCCACAGGATTGGTTGTTGTGGTGTATCTTAATTAAACGAATCAGGTTCAAGAGAAACTTTTAATCCTACTCCGGATACTGTATGGATCAATTTTTGATTAAAAGGCTTATCCACCATTTTTCGCAGATTATAAATATGGCTGCGTAGTGCATCACTTTCAGGTTCTGCATCTCCCCAGAGTTCTATTATAATTTCTTGTTTGGTCATCACCTTGGGTGAATTTCTCATCAATAATTTTAATAATTTAAATTGAATAGGTGGAAGTTCTATACTTTTCCCGGCACGCTGAATCGTTTGCTGTGAACTATCCAGTATAAGATCATGGATTTGTAATTTGCTATTTGAAACCTCTCCTGTAGATCTTTTGATTAATGCCCGAACACGCATAACCAGTTCATTGAAGTCGAAAGGTTTAATCAAATAATCATCAGTTCCTGAAGAAAACCCTTTAATTTTGTCATCTAAGGTGTCACGCGCTGTAAGCATGAGCACGGGAATATCTATCCCTTGTTCTGTTCTTAACCACTGACAAAGATCATAGCCAGATCCATCAGGTAAATTGATGTCCAATAAAAGAATATGATAAGGATTATTTTTCAATAAATTTCGTGCTGTAAATAAATTGCGTGCATGGTCAATGACAAAACCATGAGCTTCTAAAAACTCACAGAGTGTAGAGGCTAATTCGTAATGGTCTTCCACCATAAGAATAAAATATTTTGTCATGACAATAACTTTATGTTGTTAATTCAGGAGTTGCTGTTTCAATTTAACACTAAACGGCTCAGAACCTAACCAAATTCTGAAATATTGGTTGGCATTTTGGTTTTGAATATGACCTAATATTTTTCCATTGAGTGAAAGCGTTAATGTTTGCGATGAATGAACATAACTTAATGTGTATACATCGCCATTCTTTACCGGTTTATAGAGTTGGGTAATTTGGTTAAGAATAGATATGGCTTTAAAATCAGAGATGTTTTTGTTTAAAAAGTGGGTAGCTGCGCGCTTAAATGCCCATTCAGGAATATTCTGGCTGTATGAAAAATTCATTTGAATACTTTGGTTTTCCCAGTTCTGTTTACATGACTCTGCAAAGTAGCTTACCTGACCAATCTGTTTGGTACCGACTAAAATGGCACCATTTCCACATTGTCTTGTAGGCGCAGCTTGAGCACCGCAAATGCTGAGGGATATACCTGCCGCAGACATAATCAATATGGTGATTTTTTGAATGTTAGTGCCCATGAATATAAGCCTCCGAAATAAGGTAATTGGCGAAACAATCCATTTGCAGGATCCCAAAAGTCTTGTTGGAAAATAATTTGCTGATCTTTATTCACTTTAATTTCGCTGATGCCATATGACGCCATTCTTTTATTCACGCCAAAAAATTTAAAATCATAAGCCATATACCAATGAATATAGGCTGAATCCTGATGGTGGGTAGTGTTTAATAATCTGACGCTTGCATTGCTGACTCGCTTGTTCATGCCTTTAAAATGTTGAATCAAATTTTGCCGTGATGAAAATTGGGAAAGTGTGTCATTGATATAGAGTTGATCTGCGTATAATGAACTTGCCTTACTGACGAATTCAGGTGTACCCAAAGTATTGAAGACGGATGTAAAACGCGTTCCAATATCCAATGCTTGAGTATCATTCAATGTAATACCGATTAGATGATCTCTAGCCTTGGCATAATCTGAGGAATAACTTGGAATACTTTTACACCCAGATACACAGAGTAATGTGAATATGGAGGCAAATATTTTTTTTGAGTTTTTCACGATCATTATCCATTTTTAAGCATATTGACCACTGTAGATAAACACGTGTGAAAGAGGTGTGAAGTTAGATGGAAAAGATATGCTGTCATCTATTCATTTCTAGCTGTATTTTGGTTAGCATGAATCATGGAACAGGCATCTTATCAAAAGTAAAAAACAATCATATCTTTCTCATTTCTGGTGTTTTCTGGAGCTTCACCCGGTGTAAGAACTTCACCAATAAAATATAGCTGCCTGTAACATTCAACTTCGGTCTTTAAATTTTAACTTTTGAAATAATTCTTATCTCGCAATAAAATTTTTTTCAATGAGATTGTAAAACTGAATTGGATATAAGACGGATATGATTATTGGCAAATCACAATATTTTTAATTTATTGGGGATTTTTAATGGAGTTTAATAAGAGGTTTAGATAAATAAAAACAACTCATAAATGGTGATTCATTTTAAGTTATTTATAAAATAGTTCGTAAAAAGATCTAATAAATAATTAGCTCTAAAAAAACGAATTTTTACAATAGTTTATAAAAATTACAGTGCTATACAGATATATTTCTTTTTATAAACAAATTTCAACAATAAATTTTTTATCCCTAAATAATAATGAAGTTTAATTCAATTAACTGTATGGATATTGAGTCATGAATACTAAAGTAAATAATAATATTTTTGATGAATTAAGAAAAAGTCACGATAAGCAAAGAAAGTATTCCGAACAACTTATTCAAACCTCTGGAGATACTGAAGAAAGAAGAAGCTTGTTTGATGCATTGAAAAATGAACTTTTTGCCCATGCAGTTGCTGAAGATCGATATTTTTATATTCCTTTAATGATGACAGATCCTGGTTTGAATATTACGCGACATGCACTTTCTGAACATCATGAAATGGATGAATTGTTAGAGCAACTCACTGAGACAAAATTCAGTCATCCAGGTTGGCTAACCACGGCAAAAAAACTTTCAGAAATTATTCATCATCATTTAAAAGAAGAAGAGCATAGTTTTTTTCAGCAGGCGGGTAAAATATTAGACGAAAACGAGAAAAAAGGTTTGGCTAAGCAATACGCTGCTGAATATCAAAAGTATCTAAATAAAGATAAAGATAGTCTGGTTTAACAGGGCTATCTTGATCGAGTGCTTAAAGCGCAACTTGCTTTGAGAGCATGCGATCTGGGGTTGATGACAAATTTAGCTGATGTACCATGGATATATCGCTATTTTAGGTTGGCAACCCCATTACAGCAGAAGTGATGGAATGAGCGTTCTAACGGGTGCTTTTTAGTGGTGATTTAACGATACAGATTTCAATTATCTAAAATTTTTTATTTCCATCATTGATGTTATCCTGCCTGAATTGAATGTTAATTTGTTTAAAAATTGTGTAGTAAAGAGAAACACTGATTGAGATGTTAAAAATAAAATGTATAAGATAGATTAACTGTTCTTTAAAATGAAAGAATCAATCGCACGGATGTCAGCTTATGGCGAATAAAAATAATCAGCCTTTAGCATCATCACAACTTCTTGACTTGAGTGAGTTGGTTGGTTGTGAAGAATGTGATGCGATTTATCGTAAAGTTGACTTGTTGGTGAATGAGCGTGCTTATTGCACCTGTTGCGGTGCTGAGTTGTATCGACGTAGCCGACCTTTGTCATCACTGCTTGCCTTGGTAATTACAGCACTGATTATATTTGTCATTGCCAACAGTTTTCCTATCGTAATTGTGGAGTTACAGGGCAATACTTCACAAACCACGCTGATAGGAGCGGCATGGACGATGTTTCATATTGAACGTCCTTTTGTCGGGGCACTGATTCTGATGACTACATTTGTTGTTCCTCTGATTGAATTGTTATTGCTGAGTTATGTTTTAAGCTGTGTTGGACTGTTTAAATACAGACCTCGCCATCTCAGATTGGCTATGAAAACTTTATTTTTATTTCGAACATGGGGGATGGTGGAAGTCTTTTTAATTGGTGTATTGGTCACCTTGGTCAAATTGGTCGGTATGGTGACCGTCATTCCGGGTATTGCACTTTGGGCATTTACGATTTTAAGCATTCTGTTGGTTTATATTGCTTCGGTAAAGATTAAAGATCTTTGGGATGAAGTCGATCGGAGCTTAGCATGACGCAAAGACATCACCATGATACTGAGAATTCATGGTTAGAACATCTTTCTGATGTCGATTTACAGTCCAAAAACTATGTGCGGGCAAAAGATGTCGGATTCATCCAATGCCATTGCTGTGGTTTATTAAATTTTGCTGGTTCCAGCAGGGATACACATGCAGAGCTAAAGTGTTCGAGGTGCAAAAGTGGATTACACTCGCGTAAACCGCAAAGCTTAAACCGAACGTTTGCTTTAGTGATTGCCGCAGCAATTTTATATATTCCAGCCAATGTAATGCCGATGACAGTCACGGATTCTTTATTGGGCCGTCAGCAAGATACGATCATCAGTGGAGTCATCTACTTTTGGCAAAATGGGGATTATCTGGTGTCCGTAGTCATTTTCATGGCAAGCATTTTTATCCCAATTTTAAAATTATTAATTTTGATTTTTCTCTTGATTGCCGTGTATATGCAATCATCTTCAAGGTGGCATTTTTCACCCGAACATTGTGCACTGCTATATCGGATTGTTGAATTTATCGGTCGTTGGTCGATGATTGATGTGTTTGTTGTCGCTTTATTGACCGCTCTTATTCAAATTCAATCTTTAGCAACGATCTTGGCCGGACCTGGAGCTGTTGCTTTTGGTGCAGTCGTTGTACTCACCATGTTTGCCTCACTGAGCTTTGATCCAAGATTGATTTGGGACAATTATTTCAAGGCTCACAAGTTGAATTCCCAGCAACCCCAACAGATGAACACAACCGTTATTCATCAATTTAAAAGTTAAAACGAAATCATATCCTCATGATTAAATGCTAAAAGAATGATCACTATGCCAGACAATACACCAAACAAGCAAGATTCTACACCCAGCCCAAGTGAGACCACGGAGAATGGTGTATTTCTCGCCGAACCTGAAAAGAAAAAGGCGCGCTGGCGACCTGCGTTGATTTGGCTAGTTCCTTTCGTTGCACTCCTGATTGCATTGTCACTTGCTGCGAAAGCCATACTGGATACAGGTCCAAGTATTGAAGTGTCCTTTCGTACCGCAGAAGGTTTGGTGGCAGGTAAAACCACGGTACGTTATAAACAAGTGGATATCGGCTTAGTTCGTCAAATCGATCTTTCTGATGATCGTTCGCATGTGATTGCGAAAATTGAATTACGCAAAGATGCCAGTAATTTTGCTGCTAAGGATTCACGTTTTTGGGTGGTTAGACCACGGGTAGGTACAGGGGGAATTTCCGGGATTGATACATTACTGTCGGGTGCTTACATTGAAGTGGATGGCGGCAAGGCAGAGCAAAAACAGGAAACTTTCACCGGGCTTGAAGTTCCCCCTGTTGTCGCTTCTGATATTCCGGGGAAAGTTTTTTTCTTAAAAGCACAGGATTTAGGTTCTTTGGATATAGGTGCACCAATTTACTATCGTAAAATCAACGTGGGACAAATCACTGCTTACAAATTAGCAAATGATGGGAAAAGTGTTGAATTACAGACTTTTATTCAGTCTCCCTATGATAAGTTTGTAACTACGGATGCGCGTTTTTGGCAAGCAAGTGGGGTAGATGTTTCTTTAAATGCATCGGGCTTTAACTTAGATACTCAATCTCTTGCCAGTATTGTTGCAGGAGGGATTGCATTCGGTTATCCAGAAAATTCAGCAGGAAGTATTGCACCGAATCACAGTTATTTTACCTTATCAGAGTCTCGTAAAGAAGCGATGAAAGAACCCGATGGTAAGCCTCGTCCGATTATCATGTATTTTGATCATTCATTACGAGGTCTAACAGCTGGCGCGCCTATTGACTTTATGGGCATCGAAATCGGCAATGTGAAAGCCATTAATGTTGAGTTTGATCCATCTTATACCCAATTAATGATGCGTGTAGATGCGACTATTTATCCATCTCGACTGGCTCATGGTAAAGAGCTTGATCCTGATGGTGAAATTTTCAAAAACTTTATTGCAAATGGCTGGCGTGCACAGATGCGTACAGGAAATTTGCTAACAGGTCAAAATTATATTGCCTTTGATAAGTTTCCAAAAGCCAAGCCGGCTACTTTGAAAATGCGTGCGGATGGACGTGCTGAAGTTCCAACAACAGCAACAGAATTAAGTGGTTTACAGGCTCAAGTGTCACAAATTGCGGATAAACTGAGTAAGTTTCCACTGGATGAAATCGGACAGGATGTACGTAAAACATTCAGCAATATGAATAAGACTATTGAATCGACAGATAAACTTGTGAAACAGTTGGATGATAAGGTTGCACCAAACTTACAAGCAACATTGAATGATGTCCGTAAGACAATGCGATCCAGTGAATCGATTTTATCCAGTGATGCACCGATGCAGCAGGATGTGCGTAAAGCTTTGCAGCAAATGACTAGAGCTGCTGCTTCATTACAGTTAATGGCTGATTATATTGAACAACATCCTGAATCATTGATTCGTGGTAAAAAAGCAGAGGCTAATAAATGAAAAAAATAGATAAAAAATTATTCCATACTGCTTTCATTGTAAGAGGTACTGGCGTTTTATTCGCTGCAATATTTTTGTCGGCATGTTCAAGCTCACCAGTACCGAACTACTATAGTTTAACCGCTCAAGTATCTCCCTTAGCCAACTCAAAGGTGACTGTCATTGAGGTCTTGCCTGTAGGATTGCCTGATCGCATCAACCGTGCGCCCATTGTGATTCAAGATGTTACGGGAAAATCACAAATTTTAGACAACGAACGCTGGACTTCAACTTTAGGGACAGAACTGCGCGATAATTTATCTGCGGGTCTGCAACAAAAGCTGGGTGCAGTTGATCGTTACAATAGCGGTATGGTTGGGGGAAAAATTTCTTATCGTATTGCCACTGATTTTTCACGTTTTGACATAGTTAATTCCACAAATCAGGCGAATGAGAAAGTCGAAGTGTCTGTTGCCTGGATTGTGAAACGCAATGATCCTACTATTACTTTGGATCAAAATTCTAACCAAAATCAGCAATTGGCATGCCGTATGAGTTTTAATCAAGCGATAGCAAGCAACAATAAGCAGATGCAGCAAGTTGTCAGTACAGCCAACAGCGCTTTAAATCGCGTTGTTGATGCTGTGGCGCTTTCGATCATATCCCTAGATGCAAACAAATCAGCTCGTATTGATGGTGTGACTTGTACTTAGTCTTGCTAAACACGTAAAGAGAACTGATCTTTGGATTATTGGAGTTTGTCGGTTGATTTTAAGTCGAGATGCAATAGCCTATATAGGCTTTGAATTGATTGAGACAATCCAATCATCGGATATCGGAAATATTATGTCGGTATATATTCGTGATCCAGATGAAAATTTAATAGAAATTTCAAATTATCTAACTGAATAAAAAAGACCCTAAAAAATAGGTGTGCTGGCGCGATCCCCATCGACATTCTAATATGGCAATCGCTTGTTTAGAAGCAAGAAATATTTTCAATTAAAGAAATTGGAAGAGATATGCAAAAAATAATAAGCACTGCTAGACACAGCTTCGTGCTTCGTAAAGCAAGGGCTGAGGATTTATCTGAGGTGTTGGATATCTTTGATGACGTTGTGGCATGGTTGGTTTCTATTGGAAATACCCAACAATGGGGAGTAGAACCGTGGTCTACCTCAGCCAGACAGATCGCTCGCGTCACAGAAACACTTGCCTTGCCTGATGCCTGGGTTGTTGAAACACAAAGCGGTAGAATATGTGCAGCAATTGTTATGGGTGATGCTATGTCTTATGTTCCATCCGCAGCTCAGCCAGAATGTTATATACGTTTACTTATCGTAAGACGGGACCAACAGTATAAAGGAATAGGACGTCAATTATTGGCTTTTGCTGATCAGCTAGCGAAAGAGAAGGGGATCCATCATCTTCGACTGGACTGTTATGCGGGGGGTAATGGAAATCTAGTCAAATTCTATGAATCTTGTGGTTATCGATCCACATTGAGTTTTCAGGATGAGGGATGGCATGGGCAAGTGTTAGAGCGCGATTTATAATAAAAGTATCGGTGTGAATAAATCCGCTTAGACATTTTCAAGATCTTTGGTCAAAAGCAAGCTGCTGTTCTTCCAGATCGAAATGTGCTTGTGTTTCGGATATTGCTGATCAGGGCTTCTCTCAATTTCGATTTATTGATTTAAAAGAAATGAGTAAATTTTTTAAAAAAAACAATCAAGTATGCTCTATGATTGCTTGTTTTTGTAAATATTCCCCCCATTTTCAACATCAAACAGCGCTTTACTCCCAATTTTCAAAAAGGTAAATCAACTTTCTGAATTTAATAGATTCGGCTGATTCGGGACTTATCGGGCTTTTGCGATTTGTGTAAAAAGCGCTGAATTAAATCGACAGTTATAACAAATCTTACAACAATGCACCTAAACAAGTAACAAGAAGGTGCCTAAACGAGTACACCCAGATGCCAATTTTTTGTTAGCTTAAAAACATACATATTGGTGGAGTAAGAAATGTCAAAAAAAGTACTATTTATCACTTCAAACTCTGGTGTAGAGCATGATGAACTTAAAAAGCCATTAGACTTTATAAATGGTCAAGGAATTGAATGTATTCATGCTGCAATTGAATTAAAAGAGGTGCAGACCGTTCTGCATGATGAGGAAAAATCTGCATCTTATACACCTAATGCAACTTTAGAAAAACTGGACCCGAATGATTACGATCTACTGGTTATTCCAGGTGGAACGGTGAATGCGGATCAATTAAGAATTGATGAAAATGCGATAAAAATTATCCAATCATTTACAGACAGTAGAAAAACCATTGCCGCAATATGTCATGGTCCTTGGACACTTATCAATGCGGATCGAATAAGAGACAAAAATTTAACTTCATACAAAAGTATACGTTTAGATCTAGAGAATGCGGGTGCGAATTGGATGGATGAGCAAGTACATCGCTGTAGTACGGGGGGCTGGGTATTGATCACTTCACGTAATCCTGATGATATTCCTGCTTTTAATCAGGCTATATTAAAAGAACTCGAATAATTTATTGATAGTTTAATACGTTTAAAAATTTGGGTCTCTTGTCTTGATTTTATCAAGGTTGGAGACTCAGTTTTTAAGAGCCAGATGCTTGTGATAATTTTTATGCATGACGGTATACTGTAAAGCCCATGATTATTTGTCACTGTGGTGCCCACCAAGATCAAAATCAGTTGGCATTTTACATCTAAAATGAAAACATCTCTCCGGTTTAAACTGTGAAACAGTTGATCATACTGGATTTGCTTAAAAGTAAATTGAAGTATCTAGGATTGATCAATCCAGTCGAAAAATGGAATGAATGAAATTCTGTTGTGGATCTGGATTTTCAAAATCATGAATGGCAGTTGTGCCGCAGAACTTCATATTTTTGCTCGCTTTAACAGTCAATCATGTAACAGTTGTGCTTGGTAGCGTTGACTCATTTCTATATAAAAGGCACTCAATATCCATTCATGAAGAATCTTCAAAATTCATAAGGCAGACAGGTTTAAAAGGTAAAATCTTTACCATATAGACTCCAACAGTAAAAGGCATAGGCAAATTTCCCAACTTGCAATAAGGTCATAACTTTCATTGAGAAAGTAGAAAATGTGTTTAAGCGACCACAGGCTGAAATAACGGAAAATTTATAATTTGCATTCAATGAGCTATTGCAAAAAGACACGGCTAAACCGATGATTAAAACAGTTAGGAGATTAACAATCACAGTTTTGAAACGAAAATTTTCAAATGGTGTGTTCAATTCAGAACTTATTGCCTAACGTGAACATGCGCCTAAAATAGATCAGATCGCGATAGTTAAAAGTAACACAGACATGCTTCTGCTCTATGTGTTGTAGAAGAAAATAGCGAGAGATATAGAGCTTGATTAACATAGACCAAGTACTTTAGGTCTTCTTTAAAAAAATCGGAGTGCAGAAATACGCAAGCTGCTTAAAGGGAGACGTGGTTATCATGAGCATGAACTGGCAATTTATAAAAAGGTGGATAACCACTCATTAAATTATGACTTTACAATAATTTAAAAAAATAAGCATGTGGATGGTGTCTTGAAAATAAAAAAATTAAAAGGATTGAAGATTAATTTTTTTACTTGAGATTCATATAGTGAGACATTGACTCATTTGGAGTCTTGATGTTTTTGATTAAGATTATAATGTAGTGAGAATTTAAAAATTTAAGATTAAAGCTGATTTTAGTAATTGAACGCAGAGCTTAAAAGGGATTGAAAAATTAAATTACATATTTAAAAAGAATAAGAATACAAAGTTGAATCTGAATTAGGATATAGTTTGAATTATTTCAAATTTAGAGAATACGCTATTGTGTATCTATGAAATCGTACTTCAAGATGAGAAATTTCAATTACACAAGCTCGTAAAAGTTAAGGACACTATTTACGATTCCATTCAAAGAAAAGAATTATTCACGTGGTTTTGGATCTATGCTGAGACATCTGAATTTTTTTATTTTGATTTATGGGATCAATTGGATCATGCAAAAATAGGTCAATATATTAGTTATAAAAATTTTATTTTTAAAGTGGTGAGTGTTAATAATAACAAAAAAATAAATTATTCATAAATCATTATCTTTTATCATCATGATAAAACATTTAGTGAACATAAAGGAACTGTTTTGTTTAATGCATTGGAGGATATTTAAGGTTCAAATTTATTTAGGAATATCAACGTGGAAAATTTAAATCAAGATTATGAACAGATTAATACATTAATAAAAGATATTCGATTTGTAATGGTCACATTTATCACTGAAGAAGGGCATTTACATTCTATTCCCATGACTACGCAAGATACTGATTTTAATGGTATCGTATGGTTTATTGGTGCTAAAAATTCTGAATTAGTTAAAAATATCCCTGTTCGTCAGCAGGTCAATCTAGGCTATAGCCATATTGCAAATAATGATTACGTATCAATTAATGCTATTGCAGAGTGTGTAAATGATCCAGACATCCTTGAGCAATTATGGTCACCAGCCTATGAAGCATTTTTTGAGCAGGGGAAAAACGATCCCAACATTCAATTGATTCGTGTCGTATGTAATGGAGCACAATATTGGAAAGGGAATGGAAAGTTGGTGACCCTATTCAAACTGGCCAAAGCTTCTCTTACAGGGGAAACTGAGCAACTTGGTAGCAGCCAGTCTGTAAAGCTTTAAATAATGGCTAAACTAGACGAACATATGTTCGTCTAGTTAAAGTTTAGAGAAATGACGACACACCGCGTTGATTTAACCCGACCTTTTTACGTAGTCGAGTTTGCTTTTCACTGAGCAGCTCTTTTAAGAAGCTATCTAAATTAGCTTCATTGAGCGCAGTTGGAGTGAACAATTCATATCCCATTTGATTGAAAAATATATCAATTTTCGAACACTTCTGAACATACTTCATCGACCAATTCTTAAAGTGAATTCTGTCAATTTCCTTGATTTTGAATTCAACAATATCGTGATGCCGAATGTCATTTTTTATCTGCTGAAATAATGTTTGAACGATCGCTTTATCCCCTTCAAGACACTGAAAGAAATAATTATTGGCATAATACAAAACGCCGAAAATTTGATTGCTCGTATTGAATTCCCTAGCAGTGTTTAAGATATCATTGAGATCTTCAAGTAAATCAGAAGTCAATTGATTGCGAGTACTCGCATAACACAATCGAATTAACATATGCGCTGTCTCAAGACATTTTGGGCATAAACGACTCGATCACTCATTGGCATCAAAGTTATAAGGTTCAACATCATACTCTCCAGCCAAAAGATTAATAAAAGAGGGAATCGTCTCACTCGAAAGCAGAAAGGGATTAAAATCATCACGATGATTTTCTAGAAAAAAGTCTCCAAGCCTTTTGTTGACAGGAGCAAATTTCATATTCCAGTTTTTGAATAATCCAACCTCACATTTTTCATAGTATAAAATTTCACAATTCTGGTGACGTTGGTCTTTCAAAATCTGATTGTAAAAAAGATCGTCTACTTTACTTTTACGTCCTTCTAAACATTGAACAAAATATCCATGTCCATAATAAAGAACGCCTGTAATTTCATTACGAGAATTAAAATCTACGGCTGAATTCAAGATTTCTATGAGATCGTTCTTCACGTCTGGATGAACACTCGTAGCTTTACTTGCATATAAAACTCTGACAAATTCCATTGGAAGGTTTCCACGATAAAAATTACTTCAAACTAGGTGCTAACGCTTTAATTTTATTAATAAGCTTTATGTTTTCACATAGAAAGATTAGTAATGATGATTACCATACAGGGTTCGTGAAATGAAAGCGAATAGATTAGTAGAAATTATAAAAAAATATGAAATGTAACGTTTTTTTATTGCTGTTTGAGTGATTTGTTAAAGCAGGTGGTTGGATATTTGTTTTGTTAAAAATAAGCATATGAAAGTAAAAGAAAATATCAAAATATAATTAAAAATAATTGGTTAAAAAGTATACAATTGTAAGAAATTTCTCACAATCATGTAAGCTATGGATTATACCGTCTGATTTTCATTTATTTATACTGCCTACATACACCACAAGTGTTCATTATTATAAAGCTGCATAATTATTTAAGCTGTTTGTCGCTAACACTTAAATTAAAAAAAGCATTTATTAAATTAATGGACATAATAAAAATTGTTGTGTATTGGGGTAGCCCTCCTCCTTAGCCGGTTTACTAGGGAGGAGGGGTTTTTCTAAGGTTTAAAATATGAGGGAATGAAATGTTAATTTTAAAAAATTTATTTATTTTTGTTGTCTCAATATTCGCTATTTCATTGCTTATTATTATTTTTGATAAATTGGGAATGAATAAATATGTAAATTTATTTACAGCAGCTTTACTTTATGGCGCATTTATTACCATTTATTTTCAAAAAATATTTTTAAGCCTGTCTTTCTTTTTTGGGTTTTATACCCTGTTGTTCATGATTAGTTATTCAATTGAAGTGCTAATCATGCTATTCATTTCATGTGCTGTATTATTCTCAATTAAGATCGTCATGCCGAAATTGAAAAATACAGAGATCGATCACATTTTTAGTTTTAGCAGATTATATAAAAAGTAATTTTTGAAAATTATTTTTTATATAAAAGTATTAAAGAATTGTATGCTGATATAACCAGATATTGGCACTCCACTTCTTTAAATATTAATTTCAAAGTAAAAGATTAATTTATGGAGTAATGCATATGTTTCGTTGGGCAATAATTTTCGCAGTGATTGCACTTGTGGCAAGTTTACTTGGATTTGGTGGTGTAGCAGGGCTTTCTAAAGATTTTGCAGTTATTCTTTTAGTTGTTGCTGTCATCCTCGCCATTGTTGGCTTTATTTCTAGAGGAAAAATGTAGAGTGCACATTTGAATTTCAATAGAGTCTAGTTGGCTCTATTGGCTATTTGAATGGATGCTAAAAAATTATTGAATATTACATATTGGGTTTTTTATGAAAAATATTAACTATTTATATGTTTTAGAACAGATTTATAACTTTCTGTTGCTTACACCTGATTTCAAAACGAAGACTAATTTTGAAAAAGTGGTTGAGTATTTCAAAGTGCTGAATCAAGGTGTAGATGATGACTTTATTTTTGAAATTCCTGATAAAGTTATGGGGCAGTTTGGTAACAAGAAAATAATCAATATCATCAATGCGCCTGAGATTGATCATAAAAATAAATTTTTGGATTGGGTGGATCAGCAAATCAATTCATAAGCTTTATTTAAGATTTCAGAAAAAGATAACTGCTTAAAATTTTTAGTCAGTCAATTGTCGCATCAATCCTAAAAGCGCCATCTTAACCGAAAAATAAATTATTGGTCTCCAATACGCAACATCGCAAAAAATGCTGGAACAAATCAGTACGATAAGATCAGATTGTATATCATATGCCTAAATCCATTATCAAAACGTTGGGTGTAGAGAATACGAATTTTACACACGGCCTCTACAGGATTTTTTATAAATTTTAGTTATGAAGAAATATTGAAATCAAAGTTAATTTTTATTAATATCGCAGTCGCGATAGATTCTCATCTATCCTTTGGTGAAAAAAAGTTGGCAGCCCGGAAAGACGGGCACTAATTTTTTACTATGTTTACCGGTAAGGTTAGATCATCTTTAAAGTTAATTTTGATTTGATATCGTTCAGATCAGGCATCAAAAGATGGACATGACACTCATGTCTGATAAAAATACAATGTGTTGAAGTGATTTTATTTTTAGATGATCTAAATGTTTTGGCTTGAATACATCTATGTGTAGATTTGGGGGGGGCTTGATTTACATGCTATGATTTCGCCATTCGCAATAAAGGTTTTTGTTTTCGTGACTGCTCTCAAAATTCAAAAAGCTGCCTTGGAACGCTTTGCAAAGCAAGGGTTTAGTGCAACTTCCATGAACGAAATCGCAACAGATGTCGGTATAAAAAAGCCATCAATTTATGCACATTTTAAAAATAAAGATGATTTATATTTAAGTTTAATTCCCATTATGGTTGAGCATGAATTGAACTATGCAAGACAAATATTGACCGGTGGTGAGGAAGTATTTCAACAATTCAATATATATTTGAGTAGCATTGGTCAGCGATTTGACCAATCTTTTGATGTACAGTTTTGGGTCAATGCTTTACTGAATCCGCCAAAACATATCTATGCTGAGGTGATTGAACCCATGCATTTGTTTATGGAACATCTAGAGCAAATTTTTATGGATGCTTTGAAACAGCTACCTGAAAATCAATTGGATCATGTGACTTTGGCGCGGATGTATATGAGTTTCGTGGATGCCTTACAGAGTGAATTAATCTATGGCGGCAAGCACAAATATCAGCTTCGTTTAACGGCAATACTCAAGGTATTGGAGGTATTGAAAAACACCTGCAAATAAATAGGTGTTTTTCAATCCTTCAATCACATCGTTTTATCCTATTTACTTATTTCGTTTGCATAGAAGCTAAGCGCGGACATTAACAGACCGGACAGCAACAGGGTAAGAGGTAAAACTGAAATATGCTCAGGCATCAGACTGGCGATAAATCCAATCATTGCGCCTACGGCATATTGAATGAATCCCATAAATGACGATGCGACTCCAGTTAAATGACGCTCTGCCTGCTGCATTGCCAAAGCGGTCAAATTTCCAAATAAAAAGCCGGTTGACCAAATCGCAAAGCCCAAGGTCAGAATATACTCGATCAATGTCGGCTCTCTAAACAACGTACTGCTACATAACCACCCGGTGGCAACTAAAAAAATACACAGACCTAATTTTAATATTTTGTAGGCTGACCAACACCGATTCAGCAGCCAAATTGAAATTTGTCCTGTGAGGATAAAACACAAGGCGTTAAAAGCAAAAAGATAGCTGAAATGACTGGTATTGAGCTGATAATGTTGAATAAAAATATAGGGCGAATTGCTGATATAAAAGAAAAAGCCACCAAATAAAAAGCCACTTGCAAGGGTAAAGTAGAGATAGGCTTGGTTGGTACAGACACTACGATAACTGTTAAAAATATTTTTTAAATTCAGGGTTTGTCTTTTTTCAGGATCGCAAGTTTCTGGCAAGGATCGCATACTCCAAAGCAGTAGAACCGTGCCTAAGCCTGCTAAAGTATAAAATATGATCTGCCATGGATTATGTTGAATTAAATAGCTGCCAACAATGGGTGCGATTATAGGTGCCACCATCATGACCTGCATTAAAATTGAAAAATTCTTTGCGGCTTCTTTTTCATTACAAAGATCACTGATCACTGCACGTGGTGTGACCAAACCTGCTGCTGCACCAAGCGCCTGTAAAAAACGGGCTGTCAACAAAAGCGCTAATGAAGTTGCAAAGCTTGCAATCATTGATCCAATAATAAAAATCAATACACCAATCAATAAGGGTAATCTACGTCCAAATCGCTCTAATAAGGGACCATAAATACCTTGACCGATGGCTAAGCCAATTAAAAATATAGACAAGGTTTGCTGCATTTCACTCAGATTGACATTGAGGCTCTTTGCAATTTCAGGAAATGCGGGTAAATAAATATCAATGGCCAACGCGTCAAGCGCCGTCAGCATTGCAAGGAGAACAATAAGCGAAAAACCAATTTTTTGCTTGTGTAGAATTGGATTCATTGGTTTGATCTGTAAAATACCTAACGTTAGGTAGGTTAGTTAATTTTTTTTAGCTTTACAAGTCGAAATTTATCATTTATTGACAGGGGAGCAATTTTAGTTGTGTTGAAAAAGGGACGACTGATGATTTTTTATGGGATTGCTGAATTTTAAATGACTGAATTATGCTTGTCCAAGCCATAGTCTGTGCCATGAACTGCTGAGCGAAAGTTACTCATTTTTTATAGCTTCGCATGAATGCGATTGTACTCAGATGTAGGAAGATCCTAATACATTCAGGATCTTATCATTGGACAATGCTGAATTTGATTCAAGCTTATACAAGAAAACTCGTTGCACTAAGTCAGTAAAATACTCAATAGAACCAGAGTTAACAAAACGATATAACCGCGCTCATGAACCGTATTGGACAATTTACCAGACAAGTTAAGGGTTATTTTCATTCCAATCACGCCGCCGAGAATTAAACATATTAGTGCTGGATAATAGAAGTATCCCCAGAAATGTATTCCTAAGTGAGGTGGTTGTATCCATTGACTGATGATCAAGGTTAAGCAACCCGCGAGTGCAACAGGCATACTGAGTGGATTTGCCAGAGCGACAGCACGAGACATTTCTAAACCACAACGGCGAAATAACGGAACGGTCATGACACTTCCGCCAACACCGAGCGCAGCTGCAACGACACCAATGCATATGCCGCCCAGATGCTGTTCTTTTGAGTTTAATCCACGTTGAGAAATCTGCTGAGTTTGCTGTGATTTGAGTTGTCGTGACAGACAGTCAAGAATTGTAATGGATAAATAGGCTACAAATGCCCATTTTAAATAAAAGGCTGCGATATGGAGTGATATAAAAGTACCGATCACTGCACCCACCCCAATCCAATAGGCAATTGGAAAAAGATATCTTCTCTGTATATTGCCTCGTGTAAACTGTTGATATGAGGCAAGCCCAGAATTAATCACCATTAACAATAAGGAGGTTGCAACAGCACTCTTGAACGCCATGCCATATGCCAGTGAATCAGAGGCTTCATGAAAGTGAATGGTAGAATAGACTAATGGAACAACGACGAAACCACCTGCAAAACCAAATAATATGGTAAGTATGCCGCTCAGAATGCCAGCAGCCAGTAGAATAAAATAGAGTTCCATAACCAGAATCTTGAAAAATAATTCAGATTTTAGAGCTTTATAAAACAGGCAAGTTTGTTATATTCAGCTTTCAATTACTCAATTCAGACATGCAGATGAAGCAAATTTCTATTCACAGTATTGAACAGTTAGAACATAGAATCATTGCCATAGAAACTCAATACGCTGAATTTTATAGACTTGAACAACATAGCCATCAACGTGCTCAACTTCTGTATGGTGCAGAAGGGGTGATGCATGTTGAAACACCACAAGGCAATTGGATAATTCCACCTGAAAGAGCAGTATGGATTCCACCACAAGTTCCCCATCAGTTGACATTGTTCAATGTGAAAACATGTAGTATCTATATACGTCCTGACTGTTTACCTCGGATTTCAACGCAATGTGAGGTCTTGGCAGTTTCTCCATTGTTGCGACAGCTACTATTAAAGGCACCTCAACTTAGCCCACCTTTTTGCAAACGTGATGAATTGATTTTTGATTTGATCCTAAGCGAGCTTGAATTGTCTGAAGTGATCGATTTACATCTAGCCTTACCTGAAAACCAGGCGATGCTGAAGGTGTGTAGGGAATTTCTTCAGCACCCGAATATCCATTTTTCTCCTGAAGATTTTGCTGGGCAACTCTATCTCAGTGAACGTCATTTTAGTCGGCGATTTAAAAGTGAAACGGGGATGTCTTTTTCTAAATGGCGACAACATGCTTGCGTATTATTGAGTTTAGAGAGGCTGATTCGACAGCACTCAATCCAACAGATTGCCTATGATTTTGGTTTTAAAAATCCTGCGGCATTTAGCACCATGTTTCATCGTGTTTTAGGCATGAGTCCAAGTCGCTATATTCAGCGCGATAATTTTGTTGATTAAAACAGCCTGAGATTAAACCGAGATGCTTTGTTGGTGAGATTGAGTAAAATTGATCTTTTTCAGGTTTTTTTAAGCGATACAGGTCGATTTGAAGTGTTGGAAAATCAACTTTTCTGTTGAAAAATAAAAAAATAATCATTCATAAATTTTAAATTAAATAATAAGATTTTGAAAAATATAATTATTTTTTTTGGCATGATCAGTGCAATGGATTGGACATGAAATCTATATAAAGGAATGTTCATGTCAATTATTGCAGATCAAGTTGAAATTGAGAAAGAACAGCTCAAGCCCAATTTATCATTGATTTGGATTACTCGATGTCCAGTCCCTACAGCAACGGGGATCTCGTTAAAACGTGGGACTTTGAAAAAAAAGTTTGAACAACATGGTATCGATGTTGAAGTATTGCAAGATGCGAGCAAGGGTTTATCCATACATCATTTTGATCATCAATTACCTGCGTTGTTCCGGGAAGGGGGCAATGTTCCTGCACTTGCAGCACGTTCTGAGGGAGCACCGAGTCGTTTGATTGGTCTGACCTGGATTGATGAGTGGCAAGTCATTATTGTTCGTGCGGACTCGCAAATCAGTCAACCTCAACACTTGAAAAATGCAAGAGTTGCATTGCCAGAATATGCTGATACACGTGCAGGCAGCATTTTTAGAGCCATGTCTTTACAGGGTTTGCGTGGTGCACTTCAGTTAGCGAATTTAAAATTTAAAGATGTTGAATTTGTTGAGGTTCCAGAGCGAGTAGTATCAGAAAACAATCAAAATAGACGTGATGCAAGTTCTTATTGGTCTGGTTTGGATGCGCTGCTGACAGGTGATGTTGATGCGGTTTATGTGAAAGGTGCTTCTGCTGTTGAGGCTGCCAAAGCGCGTGGCTTAAAAGTGGGGATAGATTTAGATTCTTTTGAGGATGTGAGCAGCCGAGTAAACAATGGAACGCCACGTCCAATTACAGTTCATGAGGATTTACTGAAAGATCACTTTGATACTGTGGTGAATTTCCTTGAGGAATTATTTGATACCGCAGACTGGGCTGCTGAGCATTTAGATGATGTATTGAGCATTCTTGAAGATGAAACCATAGCGGGAGCTGAGAGTGTAGCGACTGCATATCGTAATGATTTCCATAAAGCGCTTCATCCGTCATTAAGTGCTGAACGCTTGGAGCTGCTTAAACAACAAAAAGATTTTCTTTGGCTACATGGCTTTTTAGAGCGTGATATTGATCTGGATGCTTGGGTGGATCATCGCCCGTTACAGGAAGTATTAAAACGACGTAAAAACAAGACATTTTAACAGTAGAGCACAGAATATGACTGCAATTGTTCAACATCCTTTTTCAACTGAAATAAATACTTTCATTGAAGAAAATCGTCAAAAGGCTGAATTTGCTTTTGAGGTTTTCCGCCGTACATCTACCATTACCGCAAATGGCACAGTGAACTTCGTTGAGCGAGGTCCTGAAAATACATTGGTGACCTTTAACTATGCTGGACCATGGTCACCAGAGCAAAAAAGCAAAATCTTGGTTGAGACTTTAGACGGTGAAGTACTCCTTGGACGAAAAAGTGCGGGGGGGAGATATAACAAACTATTTAAAGAACATGCTGACATTACGACGATTTCACATGTACATGCACCAAATTTAGGTGCGTGGGCACAAACTCATCGCACATTGCCGATTCGTTATGTGCCTGTACAGCGCTTCCATTTATTTAAAGAACTACCAATTTATATTGACCGCCGCCAGGCCGAAGTCGATTTCATTTTAGATCAATTGAAAGTGGACATTGAGTATCGTGCAATTTTAGAAGCCAATGGTGGTGCCACGGTATGGGGACGTCAAGGTTTGCAAGAAACTGCGGAGTTTATTTTGTTGCTTGAAGAAGGTGCCCAAATTCAATTATTGGCTGAACTGGTGGGTGGCAGTCGAGATTATGGTCAAGGCGTTTTACAGCAACAATGGAAAATGAGTGGTTTGACCGAAAAAGCAAAAAGCTTGGGTTTATTGCCACAAAATTAAGGTCAGTACATTTTTTAAACGCTGATTGAAAAAGACAGATAGAGATTATAGAAAATATGGCAGTAAAACTTTTATGGTATCTCACTTCTCCCGACGGTCCATATCCGTGGTTGGAAAATGGGCGTTGGGATACCGATTATGAACATTTAAAGCAAGTTGCAATCACCGCTGACCGTGTCGGTTTTTATGGCTCTTTGATGGGAACCAGTGAATATGAAACTTTGGCGGTAGCCGCCAGTTTAATACCATTTACTGAGCGCTTAAAGTTTTTAGTGGCTCAACATCCAGGTGAAGTTCAGCCTGCGGTTTTGGCAAAATATGCACAGACGTTTGATGCTTTTTCTCAAGGGCGTTTGTTGTTCAATGTTGTCAATGGGAATGACAAAGGATTAGCGGCACTCGGTATTCATTATCAGCATGATGAGCGTTATGACTTTAGTAAAGAATATTGGGCGGCATTTCAGCAAAACTATTTGGGAGATACGATGGGATTTGACGGGAAATTTATCAAAATTTCACCACGACAAGAAAGTGCATCACCGATGGGCCGATGGTATGGTCCAACACAGTCGAAAGGGGTTGAACTATGGGGAGCTGGAACGTCAGATAAAGGCGTTGAACATTCTGTAGAATTACTGGACGTGTATTTAAGCTTTGCCAATACACCGCCTGTACTGGGTGCAAAATTCAGCAAAGTCGCTGCAAAAGCAGCACAAGTGGGAAGGACATTGGAATTTGGGACGCGTCTACAAATCATTGTTCGTGAAACAGAAGAGGAAGCGTGGCAATACGCTCAGTCACTTCTGGACAAACTGGATGTCAACTATGCAATTGAAGCGGTAAAGCGTCAATTGCCTGCCGGTGAAAGTTTTGATGATTATCAAAGTGAACATCCGCAAGTACAAAAAAACTTAGCTCTGCTCAGACAAGGCATTTTACCGAGTGCTAAAGATTTTGAAATCTATCCGAATGTATGGACCGGTCCATCGCTGTTTGGTTTCGATATCTTGAATCCTGCAGCAGGAACAGCTTTGGTTGGAAGTGCTGAAAATGTCGCAGACCGTATTAAAGAATATGAACACTATGGAACATCAGCCTTTATTCTATCGGGCTTTCCGTTGATCAGTGAAGTTTATCGTGTTGCTGATTTACTCTTTCCTTTACTTGAATTGGACCATGGTTTTGAGTTGCCTCAACTGAAAAAACAACCTTCTGCATTAAATATTCGTGCAGGCAAAACAGTAGCTTAAGGGGGATAGGGTGACACAATATTCAGCTCGGCAATGCTTGCTCAAACATTGGCTTTCAATACTGATCATGCCATTTAGTACGCATAGGTTAAGCCAGCAATATCAATTTAATTCTTTCATTTTAATGGGTTGTCGCCTTATATCATGCTGTGGATATATTGATCGTAAACTGCACTTTAGGCACCTGTCGATCAATCAATTTTTAAAAAAAGCACAATTAAATCTGTACTCAAGTGCCTAAACCAGAAAGAGAGTAAATATGAGCAAAATTACGCGTCGAGAATTAATTAAACATACTGGTTTGGGATTAGGTGCAGTCGCGGCTGCAAGTTTGATTGGCTGTTCTCGTTCAGACTCACCTACACTCAGTGGGGATTTATCTTCGCCTCAAAATAATCAACCGAAAAAAGGGGGCGTAATTAAGATTGGGGTCATCAATGGTCATCAAGCCGGTAACTTGGATGCACACAAACCGATTGGCATGTCGAGTGCATTTCGTGGATGGCCTTTATATGCAAAACTGTGGGAATGGGGGCGTGATATTCAGCCAAAACTGGCTTTAGCCGAATTTGCTGAACCCAATGCAGATGGCACAAAATGGACCATCCGTTTAAAAAAAGGCTTGGAATTTCATCATGGAAAAACCATCACTGCTGATGATGTAATCTTTTCATTAAGACGTTTAACCGATCCTAAATTGGCATCCCCCTTTGCCGCTTATTTATATTCTTTACAGCGTGATGCGATTCAAAAGCGCGATGCGTACACCATTGAAATTCCCTTTGCTCCTGCCAAGGGATTGGTTGCTCTACCAGAAGCATGGATGAGCTGGGGGGGAATTGTACCCACAGATTATGATCCGATAAAAAATGTTGTGGGTGCAGGTCCCTATAGGCTTGAAAGTTTTACACCCGGGCAACGTTCTCGTTTTATACGCTTTGAGAATTATTGGAAAGCCCATCAACCCTATGCTGATGCGATCGAAATTATTGATTTTAAAGATCAAACTGGGCGTTTAGCCGCGCTGCAGTCTGGTCAAATTGATATTGCAACAGGGGTTCTTGCGGAACATTTACCATTGATTCAGCAGAATAAACAACTCAATGTCGTCGCTTCAGAAACCGATGCCTGGCAATCTTTCGACATGAATACAAGCAAAGCACCTTTTAATGATTTACGTGTGCGTCAGGCATTCCGTTTGATTGCGAATCGCGATGATCTGGTTAAAAGAGCACTGGTGGGGCAAGGGCGTGTTGCCAATGATCTTTATTCATTTAGTGACCCTGTATATAACCATGCTATTGCACAGCGTAAACAAGATTTAGTCCAGGCAAGAGCATTATTAAAACAAGCTGGTTTTGAAAATAGCCTAAAAGTTGACTTGTATACTGGACCAGACAGTAATGCAGCATTGGTGTTTGCTCAACATGCCGCTCAAGCAGGAGTGATTGTCAATGTGCGTCAAGTGGAAGCTGCCACATTTGCCGATGCCGTGAAACAGGACTGGGCTTTCAGTACAGGTTCAAATGTATCACGTCCATTTTTACTGACCGTATTGCAAATTGATGGACCAGGTGCTGCAAATAATAAGACACGTTTTAACAATGAACGTTTTTCAGAATTAATTCATTCTGCTTTGCAACAGGCAGATTTAGCAAAGCGTAAAGTTCTGGTGCACGAAGCCCAGCAAATCCAACATGAACAGGGTGGTTTACTGATTTGGGGATTCAGTAATGTACTTGATGCCCATTCAAACCATATTGGTGGCGTGACAGCAGATCGCACGGGTTTTGCTGGTTGGCGTACTGATGAATTCTGGCGGAGGGGCTAGATCATGACAACTCAGACTGGCGAAATCAATACGCCAACACAACAGGTAAATACTCAAACTGATCAAACCCTTGCTTTGCCTGCATGGTTTCCGTGGTTTTTGACACGGATTGTATCAGGACTTCTCGTTATATTTGTAATTACATTGATAGTCTTTATTGCAACTCAAGCATTACCTTCAGACCCTGCCCGAGTGATTTTGGGTGCAGAGGCACCTGAAGAAACTGTGCAACTACTGCGTGAACAGCTTGGATTAACACAACCTATTTTAGTGCAGTATTGGCATTGGCTTATCCAATTATTTCAAGGTAATTTCGGTCGTTCAATCGACTCCCATGTGCCTGTTGTACAAATTATCCGTAATTTTTTTGGCAATACGATTGCTTTAAGCAGTTTGGTCATTGCCATTACTTTGCCGGTTTCAGTGCTTTTGGGAGTGTGCCTAGCATTACGTCGAGACAGTAAGCTGGATCGGATTGTGGTGTCGACTTCGATCATATTTAAAGCAGTTCCCGGTTTCGTATTGGCAATTTGGCTCATGATGTTTTTTTCAACATCGGTATTTCATGCTTTACCGGCTGCTTCTTTGCTGATTCCTGGTCAATCTCCATTTACTCAGATTGAGTTTTTGATTTTACCGGTGCTGACTTTATCACTGTCTCTGATTCCTTATTTAATGCGACTGGTCCGTGGTTCAATGATTGATGCCTTGGAATCCGACTACGTAACAGCTGCACGCATGCGTGGTATTCCAGAGCGCCGTATTATCTGGCGCCATGTGCTGCCGAATGCATTGGTGCCTGTTGTACAAGGGACGGCATTGAGTATACGGGTTTTGTTGAGTGGTGCAATTATTGTTGAAGTGGTATTCAGCTATCCCGGTATTGGAAATGCCTTAAATGCTGCAATCGAAATGCGAGATATACCGACCATTCAGGCCATTATATTACTGCTGACAATTTGTGTGGTGATAATTAACCTTATTGCCGATTTGCTGACCACCTTGTTGACCCCCAAAATTCGTACTGCAAAAAAGCATAAGGCCCGTTCACCGGGACGTCGTAATGCGCTGCGACTATGGAAATCAGGGCGTCCAATTACAGTGAAACCCGTAGACCGTCGTAATGCATTAAAAAACAACCATCAGGGAGATGCACAATGAGCACACTTCAATGGTATCAGCGTAAATTTTTTAAAACATTACTTCGTGAGCGTCAGGTCCGTTTTGGCGTCGTTGTAACAGCGGTCGTTTTGATATTTGCTTTGCTTGGACCCAGGATCGCACCTTTTGATTCAACAGCATTGATCGGAACGACCTATGGGGCACCTGAAGGGCGTTCATTATTGGGATATGACTACATTGGGCATGATGTCTGGTCACGTGTTTTGACAGGAGGCATGTCTGTCATTTGGATGACTTTGGCAGCAAGTGTAATTGCTTTAATTGTCGGATCAGGTTTTGGTATTTTATCCGCATTTGCCCGTAATAAAGTCGATCAATTTGTTACATGGCTGACAGATGTGTTTATGGCATTTCCAGATTTGATTTTAGTACTGCTGATCGTGTCGATGTTAGGTCGTCAACCGTGGTTGATCGTACTGACCGTTTCAATTGCATTTATTCCTGGGGTCGTACGTTTGGCTCGCAGTGTGGCTTTGAACATCGTTGAACAGGAGTATATAGAAGCGGCAAAGATTCTAGGCTATTCCAAGAGTTATATCTTATTTCGTGAAATTTTACCCAATATGCTGACACCGCTCTTGATTCATCTCGGTGTGATGCTGACTTGGGCTGTGGGTATGTTGTCTGGTTTGGCTTTTCTGGGTTATGGCGTTGCACCGCCAATTGCAGACTGGGGCTTAATGATCAATGAAAATCGGGCAGGTTTGTTGATTCAACCATGGGCGGTGTTTGCGCCAGTCATCTTGATTGCACTGTTTGCCTTGGGAACTAACGTATTGGCAGAAGGCGTAGCACGAGCAGCGGCACGAATTGAGGACAAATAAAGATGACCAAGCAATATCAACAAACAGTTTTATCAGTACGAAATCTATCCGTTGCGTTGATCACAACAGCTAAGCACATCATTTCTGACATTTCATTTGACCTGAAGGAAGGTGAAGTCTTAGGTCTTGTTGGAGAAAGCGGTTCAGGTAAGACCACATTATCCAGTGCTTTGCTGGGATATACGCGTCACGGTGCAAAAATTGTTCAAGGTCAAATTGATCTGGATGGTCGCAATATTTTAACACTGGATGATTCGCAACTCAGGCAAATACGTGGACATCAAATCAGTCATGTCGCTCAAGACCCTGGTACAGCATTAAATCCTGCTTTACGCATTGGTCAGCACCTTGAAGAGTTGCTGGATGTTCACCAAGCCAAATTGAGTGCTAATGAACGGAAAAATAAAGTCAAAAGAATGTTGCAAGATGTTGGTTTGGCATTTGATGATGATTTTTTGAAACGGTTTCCCCATCAACTTTCGGGAGGGCAGCAGCAACGCGTATTATTGGCACTGGCTTTTCTATTACAGCCCCGTTTAATTGTTTTGGATGAACCTACTACGGCACTGGATGTTAGTACCCAGACTTTAATTTTGAACATCATTCGAAAATTGTGTAATGAATATAAGGTTGCGGCAATTTATGTCTCACATGATTTAACTGTGGTGAAGGAGATTGCAGATCGGGTGATTGTATTGTATTCAGGACGTATTGCTGAAAACGCAGTTTTAACGCAATTATTTGAATCACCAAAACATCCGTATACTCAGGGTTTACTCAATGCTATCCCAGATGTAGCGATACGCAAATATTTATTGCCTATTGATGGACATGCTCCTTCGCCAAACCATCGTCCTCTAGGATGCGCTTTTGCCCCACGTTGTGATTTTGCTACGGAGATCTGCCGAAAACAGTCGCCTAAGCTTATTCAAATGGTGGATGAATTAGAACAGCACCTTGTGGCTTGTCACCATCTGGAACAGGTGGGTTTCAGTCAGCTGAAGCAAATTGAAACCGCGTATGATGCGTTTAAAACCACACATGAAGCATTATTAAACATTCAGCATCTCAATGCGTGGTATGGACATCAGCAGGTACTGTTTGATGTGTCATTTCAACTGCAACGCGGTGAATGTCTTGCTCTGGTGGGAGAGTCTGGTTCTGGTAAGACGACTTTGTCGCGAGCACTGGCAGGCTTGAATGACAGTGTAGAAGGGCAAGTATTTCTAGACAGTATCTTACTGCCATTTACAGGAAAATTACGTCGTTCAGAACAAAGACATAAACTTCAGTATATCTTTCAAAATCCTTATAAAGCACTGAACCCTGCACATACGATCGGGCAAACCTTGTTGAAAGTTGCAACACATTTTTATGGTCAATCTGAATCGCTGATCGCAGAAAAAGTCTCAGATGTTTTGACGCAAGTGTCTTTGCCTTTACAGATTCAGGATCTGTATCCAAGAGATTTGTCAGGTGGAGAACGTCAGCGTGTTGCGATTGCACGGGCGTTACTGTGCCAGCCCGAAATCTTGATTTGCGATGAAATCACTTCAGCTCTAGATGTTTCAGTTCAAGCTTCAATTTTAAAACTTTTACAGCAACTACAACTGCAAGGTGTGACCATACTTTTTGTGACACACAACTTGGGTGTGGTACGTGCGATTGCTGACCGAGTTGCTGTATTGAAAAATGGAAAAATTGTCGAATACGGTGATACCCAACAAGTATTGAGCCAACCAAAACATCGTTATACCCAATCTTTACTCGCTCATGCACCGAGTTTGTATCGCCCTGCCACACAACAACAGTACGTATAAATAATTGAACATATTATGGAGTTAAACATGAATGATGCAACCAATACCGACTTTCTTACACTGGGTTCAATTCGACATATTCAAAGTGAAAAAGAAGCGCTGCAGATTGCTAAAGACGTTGCCAAGAAATTAAATGAAATTGCCCAAGATCCACAATATAACCGTACAATCCCTTATCAACAGGCACGTCTCATTTCGGAGGCAGGATTAACAGCAATCAGTGTACCAAAACAATTTGGAGGTTTAGGTGCAAGTATTTTAACCATTGTGAATGTGGTGAAAATTATTTCTTCAGCTGATGGCGGTATCGGACAACTGCTGCAGATTCATTTTACGATGTTGAGGGGGGTGCTCAATGGCTATGAAGATGAAATTCGTGATCAGGTCATCACAGATGTATTGGCAGGAAAGCGATTAGGTAATGCTTTGGCTGAAATTGGCGGGAAAGATAAATTTCATCATAAAACCCGCGTTGAAAAAAACCAGCAAGGTCAATGGATACTCAACGGCAGTAAATTTTATTCGACAGGATCTTTGCTGGCGGAATGGATTTCATTAATTGCAGGCAGTGACGAGGGACCCGTCTCTATACTGGTACATCGGGATACTGTTGGTTTGGAGTTGATTGACGATTGGGATGCAGTTGGTCAAAACAATAGTGTCAGTGGTACAGTCAATTTTAATCAGATTGTCCTGGATGAACGTTATATTGCCAAACGTAATTCGGGTGGCTTAGGGACGCTATTGCGTACCGGATTGACCTGGCCTCAGATTTTGCATGCTGCTATGGATACTGGTATTGCTGCAGGTGCATTACAAAGTGGAATTGAGTATTTACAACACCACGCCCGTCCTTGGGTGGAAAGTGGTGTTGATTCTCCAACAGAAGAATCACATATCATTAAACAGATTGGTGAATTTGCGGTGTTGGTACGTTCAGCAGAAGCTTTGCTTGACCGTTCAGCAGAAATTTTTACCCAACATCTAGAGAATTTAGAAGATCAAGATTTACAAACGGAATTGATATTATCTGTTGCTGCAACACGAAGCCAGTCTGATGCCGCTTCTTTGAAAATATCCAGTGAAATTTTTGGTTTGCTTGGGGCAAGTTCGACTTTATCAAAATGGAATTTAGACCGTTTCTGGCGAAATGCACGGACTCATACTACGCATGATCCAATTCGTTGGCGTTTATACCATGTCGGTAATTATTATTTAAATAATATTCCACCCGGTGAATACAACTCTGTGCTCCTTAAAAAACAAGCACAGAATGTGACGCATGTTGCCCAGAATAAAATTTGATTAAACCCAGATTAGAGATCGAATCAATGATGTTGATTGGATTCGATCTCAAGTTTTTAAACAACCGTATGACCATATCGCTCTATTGGCGCTTCTATTCAAAGTAAAAAACCGGTCACCGATCATCCCATAACATTCAATTTTTTAGTCATTAGACTTGAGCACGACTGAAATACCGTGACTCACCATATCTCTGTCTGCCTGTGCAATGCATAACGCTTTTTAATCCCTAACAGAATGGGACCATACTGGGAGAAATGATCAAATCTGATTGATTTGGAAAATAAATTTTTTATTTAAAAGTGATTCAAATCAAATTTGATCAATCTGTTTATCTGATTATATTCTGGTAGAGTTCAGCTGCTAGCCATTGATTGACATCTATGCGCTGAGGAATAAATTTCCATCGGTATAAAAAGTCACTTAAATCCTGCAACGCTCGAATCGAAACCTCATCAAAATTTGTATTTAATTTTAGATGAGCATTCTCCCCATAAGCGATGTTGACCCATTGTTCACTGCTATTGCATTCCTTTGCCAAATAACGCTGAGTATCACTGGCATGTAAATGCGCCCATTGCTCAGCTTCGAGGACGGCTTCAAGAATGGTCTGTGTCTGTTCAGGGTATTGGGTCAATAGACTCTCATCCACGGTTAGCGTACGAGGTGTGCCATTGTTCGAGCGCAAGATGGGATCTGGATGGGAACCAATATCTATAATGGTATGTAAGGCATAATCTTGAGCGATTTGAGCAGCATGTGCGCCCTTCAAAAAAATCGCATCGACCTCTCCTTTGAGCAGTGCAACAATTTCAGCACTGGCATTGAGTGGATTACGTTTACCATAAAAACTAGCATCATTTTGAACAGGAAGCTGCTGTTGTGTTTGTGCCGCTAGAATATCTGTCCGGAGGGTGTCGACCAACACAAGATCGCTGACTTCAAGATCTACTGTTTTCAATGCATTTTCCAACCCACGGATGGCTTGGGCGCGAGAAAAATCAATAATCGCATCTTGGTGATGGGGGATACCAAAACGTTTTCCTTTTAAATCGTTTACTGTTTTGATTCCTGTGTCATAGCGGGTTAAGAGTAGCTGGATTTCATCTGCCCAGGATAAACCGATGACTTTGGTTTTTTGACCGGAAGCATAAGCCCAAATCGCGGGAATACTACCGCCATGACGGACAGAATTTTCCAAACTATGATTAAAATGTGAATTACGAATATCTTTTGAGTGAGATTCACGAATTGATTTGATTTCAATATTTTGTTTAGAAAATCGATCTTTTAGCCAGCCTTTTTGGATTGCAATACCTAATCCTGTAGGAACAGGACAACGTGTGTACCAGAGTGTAGATAAGTGGTTAATGACTTGTGTTGCCATAAAAACATTCCTATTGAGTTTCAAGGCTGAACTGCAAAATTAATGCCATTATTTAAAATATTGATTTATAATATTTTATTTTATTATCATGTTTTTTGATGTTGATATATCAAAATCTGTTGCATTCACAGCACTCATCAAGATTTATTGTCTTAAATTCAACAATGCTGATCATTTGATTAATTATATCACTATAAATTTCATATACTTGGTTTATGTTTTTGCGAAATAAAAGATGGCACGGTTCTCGCAATAGAGCAGATTATCTTTATATTTTTTGCCATATGTTGAAACACTATCCATTGCTACGAAGTTTAGCGCTCTATCGTTTTATGCCATTCCGTTTTGTGTCCACTGCTTTGCTTTTTATTTTAGCGAATTTGGGTATTGCACTCCAACAATTTTCAATTGGACGAGCCATTGATACTTTAAAACACGGTGATCCATTGAGCTTGTTTCAGCATGCATGGACAAGTCCTTTAAATCCGTGGTTTTGGTTTATTGGGCTGAGCTTTCTTGCTGTGATGCGTGCCATCATTCAGTATTTTGCAGGCTTAAGTGCATTAATGATTGGTCAACAGTTATTGACCATTTTAAGACAGCGAATTTTTCAGCAAGTACAGAATTTGGATATCTCATGGCACTGGAAACATGGCTTAGGTGAAGTGCTATCACGCAGTACCCGTGATGCCGACAAACTGAAAGAAGCCTTGATCAATTTTTGGCGTCAGGTATTTGAGTCAAGTCTGGTGGTCCTGGTCACAGTCGGCTTACTGTCCTGGTACAATCTATGGTTAGGACTGGTACCATTTTTTTTTATTCTATTGGGTGTAGGGGTACTGTTTAAATTAACCAATCATTTGGTAATTCTTGATCACAAGGTTGCCATTGCTTATGAAAAAGTAAGTGATACTTTGACAGAAAGTGTCGCTGGAGTGCGAGTGATTAAAGCATTCCGTTTGGAACAAAAATTACTACAGCGTTTTAATCAGGCGATCGTGCAATTTATTCAACATTCTACACACGCTGTTGCCATGAGTGCCTGCCGATTGCCGATTCCACAAATGATTATTGCTTGCGCTTATGTATGGGTGATTGCTTTCGGTGCTTATCTGATTGGTCAGCAGCAACTACAAATCGGCGAATTTATTGCAGCCATTTTAATGGCAAACTTATTGGTTTTTCGCATAGAGAGTATCGGGCAGGTTTTACACATATTTGCCGATGCGCGTTCTTCTGCTGCGCGAATTTGGCAAATGCTGGATGAGAAAACCAAGATCGTCGATGGCTGGGAACAAGCTGTTCAGCACAAAACAGCCATCAACATTAAATTAGACAATGTCAGTGTAATTTCAACAGAAACAAAAAAGTATATTTTAAAAAATTGTCATGCTGAGTTTCGTGCAGATGAGATCGTAACCATTGTGGGTAAGACCGGCTCGGGCAAGACCACGTTGATGAATCTATTAAATCGTTTTATTGACCCAACGGAAGGTCGTGTATTGATTGGTTCGGACGACGATGGATGGATGGATATCAAATCTTTGCAACTGACCACGCTCAGAAAAATTGTGCAAATCATTCCACAGGAAAGTTTCTTTTTTTCAGGGACCTTAGCCGAAAACCTCAAAGTTGCTAAGCAGAATGCTACTGAACAGGAAATGCTTGAGGCATTACATCTTGCTTCAGCTTCTGAACTCATACAACGGCTTGAACAAGGCTTATCCACTATTATTGGCGACAAAGGGGTGACCTTATCTGGCGGACAAAAACAACGTGTTGCTTTGGCGCGTGCCATTATGAATCACTCTCCAATATTGGCTTTGGATGATTCAACCAGTGCTTTAGATGCCACTACTGAGCGTCATGTACTACAGCGATTAACTCAACAGTCCGCAGCTTCATTAAAAAAGGTATTGATCATTAATTCAAATAAGCCAACAACAATCGCGATGTCAAATCGCATCTTGGTTTTGAAACAAGGTCAAATCATTGCTCAGGGGACACATGAAGAATTAATTGATTCATGTGAGTTTTATGGTGAGCTGATGGGGTTCAATCGACCAGAACACGCCACATTTTCTAGGAACCTTGCAACACCAAAGGGAATAGCCGTACAAGGAATAATGTCATGAATTCATCCACCCAGAATGTACGTTCAACGATGAAATTGACAGATTTGCAAATAGAAGAAAATCTGGCAGAAACCTCAATTCAACGCAGTATGTTAGAAAAACTTATTCCTTTGATTGCACCTGTAAGCCATTTACTGATTGCCATCAGTGTCGTTGAAATTTTTCAAGTACTGAGTATTTTTGTGCGCCCTTGGACCATCAAATTTATTCTTGATTCAGGCTTTACCCAACAGGCAGGGCACTTGATTCTCCAGTATCAAGTTTTATGGTTGGCTTTGGCAATACTGAGCATCAGCTGGATCAGTCGCTTTGGTTTTGCGGCTTTATCAAAATATTTATCAAGTCTTGCGGGTTTACGGGTTTTAAATCGGTTGCGGCAAACATTATTTGCACATATACAAAGTTTAAGCATCGGATATTTTGATCGAACAAAAGCAGGCAGGATAATTTCCCGGATGGATAGCGATGTTGATGCACTCGAACCTCTGTTGATTCAAGGACCACCAGAGTTGCTTTCTGCATTGCTGCGTTGTGGTTTGGCATCAATTTTACTCTGGCATGTATATCCACCATTTTTTTGGTGCTTATTTGTGATTTTACCGATTCTTTTTACTGTTACGGCAATCTTCAAAAAATCATCACAAAAGCATTGGGGGCGTGTTGCAGAAGAGCGCAGTCGTTTTACGGCGCATTTGGTAGAGAGTGTCAATGGAACCAAAATTATTCAGCAATTGAATTATGCAAATCTTAATCAGCAACGTTATCAGCTGCTATTGCGTGATTTTAATCAATCTATTATTCATGGCAGTCAACGTACCAGTTGGTTTGCGCCATTTACAGGGATACTTTCTAGCATTGCAACCGCCGCATTTATTGTAATAGGAAGCTATGCATTGAGTGAGCAAAGCATCACCATTGGTCAGTTTGCTGAAAGTATTTTTTATGTGTTCTTATTTCTAGCACCTTTGCAGGAATTAACGGATCTGTTTGAACGTTATGCCAATGGTACGGCTTGTGCCCAAAGGATTTTTCTTTTATTAGATACACAACCTGCGATTGTCGATAAAGAAAATGCTTTGAACTTGGAACACATACAAGGACATATTCGTTTTCAATCTGTCGATTTTGCCTATACAAGCAAGCCTGTGCTGAAGCAATTTAATCTGGAAATTGATGCAGGACAGGTGGTAGCCATCGTAGGACCTACGGGACATGGGAAAAGCACAGTTGTTCAATTGCTGACTCGCTTCTATCAGGCGCAGCAAGGCAATATTTTTATTGATCGTTACCCGATTGATGAAATCAGACAATCCAGTTTAAGACAACATGTAGGCATAGTGTTGCAAGATAATGTGTTATTTACAGGCAGTATCTTAGACAATTTAAGACTCGTCAGACCAGAAGCAACGGACAATGAACTGATTCAAGCAATTGAAGCTTTAGGGGCGGACGAAATATTGGAACAATTGCCGAATGGCTATTTAACAGAGGTCGGAGCTTTAGGTATACATCTAAGTCATGGACAACGCCAGTTGGTTTGTCTGGTCCGGGCTTATCTTGCCAACCCCAAAATTTTGATTTTAGACGAAGCGACCTCAGCAATAGATCTCTATACTGAACAAAAAATCCAATATGCATTGCGCCGTCTTTGTCAAAATCGCACCAGTATTATTATCGCCCATCGTTTAAGTACGATTCAAGAAGCTGACAAGATTGTGGTGATTGAAAATGGAACAGTGGTTGAGTCTGGAACACATGAACAATTACTTCAGCAACAACGCCAGTATTATGCGCTATATCAATCCTATATGAATAACTCGCATGCATAGTCTATCCGATCTGATGATGTGGAAGTTAAAAATCACCAACAGAATTGAGAAAATGATAAATTCATCAAAAGCAAACACTGGGTGCTATTCATTTTAAGATGTGCAGTCTAGGTCTCATTATTTAAAATTGAGCCATCCCAAAGTCAGGGTGGCTTTTTAACCTTTGTTTAAAATCAGCTTAATTTCCACTCTACAGTTATGGTTTAAAATTCAATGCTATCCGGATAATTTTAAAAAGTTGTTTTCAAAGCATTTTGGAAAATATTTGTTTGAATAAAAACAACACTATAGATTTATTTATGATTAATTGATTGATTTTTAATAAATAAAATAATGGCATTGGCTTTGCAATTGAACATCACTTTTTAAGGGAAATGTTCATGAGTAAATTCAATCAAAGTTCCATTTTAAAATCCTCCATATTTGTATTTTCTGCACTGGCAAGTGCGATTGCACTGGCGAATCAGCCCTCAGTGCCAAAAGCTGCGGACGATGAAGATTCGATCACTTTAGAATCTGTTATCGTTACCGGTTCTCGCCGTGCAGTTAAAAATGCATTAGATGCGCCAGCACCTGTCGATATTATTTCCCCTCAAGCCTTGCTGGCTACAGGCGAAGCAGATCTATCAAAAGCATTGGCTAAAATTTCTCCAGCAGTGTCATTGCCAACTTCTCCCGCAGGTGGCTTTGGTGCTGCAGTTGCACCAGGAATTGCTTTAAGAGGCTTAACATCTGATCAAACACTGGTATTGATCAATGGTAAACGTCGTCATACCTCGGCTTATTTTACTCGACAGTCCTATGCAGGAGGGCGAGGTGCTGCGGGTGTGGATTTAAGCTTGATTCCCATCAGTGCTGTAGAGCGAGTTGAAATTTTACGTGATGGTGCAGCTGCTCAATTTGGTTCTGATGCAATTGCAGGCGTGGTAAATATCATTTTAAGATCCACTGATGCAGGGGGTAATGTCAACTATCAGGGGGGTGGTTTTACGCAGGGCGATGGTGTTCAGCATAAAATTTCAGCATGGACAGGTTTTGCACTGCCCAACGATGGTTCACTTACCTTGGCATTGGATGTTGGAAAACGTGAATCAGCCAATAATACCTTGGCGGATACGCGGGTATTTTACAACAATTCGAGTCATCCAAATCATCAATACGATGAAAATAATACGCCTTACCGACATTGGAAATTCGGTTCACCTGAGCTGAAAAATCAAATTAACTTAAGTTTTAATGCAGATCTACCGATTAAGGAAACCTTAGCACTTTATAGCTTTGGTACTTATGGACATCGCGAAAGCAAAGGGGAAAATTTTTATGAACCGCCATCATCCACAGCAGCAGTTAATAAATCGCCTTATTTTAAGGAAATTTATCCAGATGGGAGAATTCCTGAAAGCTTAGTCAAGGTTGATGATTTTTCAGTCACTTTGGGAGCAAAAAATGGTACACAGAAAACGGGTAAATTTGATGTATTTGCGACTTATGGAAACAATAAAGTCAATACTGAACAGGGCAATGGTTTTAATCCAAGCTATGGATTAGGTTCTCCGACTCAATACCACTTGGGCAATAATATATTTTCTCAACTCAATACGGGTGTTGATTACAGTCGTGATTTAAATCTATCTTGGTTATTTAGCCCACTAACGGTATCCACAGGCGCTTTATATCGTTGGGAACAATATAAGCAGCAGGCAGGTGATCGTGTTGCTTATACGCGTGGTCCTTACTATGACAACCTGAATGCGCCAGAGATTTATGCAGGGATTACAGACCAAGATGTTCGAAGCATAGATCGCAATGTTTATGGTGCCTATGTTGATTTGGAAACAGAGCTGATTAAAGATTTAAATGCCGGTGTGGCATTGCGTACAGAACGATATTCTGACTTCGGCAGCACCACCAACGGCAAACTCACGCTCAAATATAATCTTGATCCAAAGATCAGTATCCGAGGTTCAGCAAGCACAGGCTATCGCGCTCCTTCTTTAGCCCAATTGGGCTATTCAACCTATAGCGTGCAGACAGTACAAGGCACAGATGGTGTTTGGAGAGATGTACAACAGCGTACTTTAGTTGCGGGCAGTGAAGCCGCGCAATTGGTGGGAGGAAATAAATTAAAACCTGAAAAGTCAACCAATTACTCACTGGGTTTTGTTTGGGAACCTGTTGCCAAAACAGCATTCACCGTCGATGTTTATCAAATAAACATTAAAGATCGTATTTTACTTTCGGATAATATCTCAGGCAGTTTAATCAACAATGCTTTTGCGGGCACGGCATATGCCAATATCAATAATGTAGCATTCTTCAATAACTTGCTGGATACTCGTACGCGTGGTGTAGAGATTACGGCAAAACATGATTTAGATTTAGACAGATACGGGAATTTACGTTTAAATCTTGGTTTTGCAAGTAATGACAATGAGATTACCAAAACGCGAAATGCATTGACTTCAAAAGGAGAGATGATTCCATCCAGTGCGATTGCAGGACGAAATACGCAGAGTTTAATTGAGTCAGCAGCACCTAAAAATAAGCTGACTATAGGAACCACGTGGGACAAAAATGCATGGACTTTAAATACCAATTTGCGTCGTTATGACAAGTGGAGCATTCAAAACAATACCAATCCTGGTCTAGACCAAACGTTTGATCCGCAATGGGTTGTGGATTTGGATATCGGGTATAGCGCGGATCAATTCGTGAAAGGTTTAAAACTCAATCTGGGTGCGGTGAATTTATTCAATAGTCATCCGGATCGTACGCTTTCCCAAGACCCTTATGGCGTTGTGAAATATAGTTTTAATGCACCAGAGGGTTCATTTGGTACTTATCTCTACGGTCGTATCAGTTACGACTTTTGATGTCAGGGTACCCAAATGAAACTGAACACAATTTTAATCAGCATCTTTTATATGGTTTTTGGCTTACAACAGAGCTTTGCCAACACGCCATTCATTGAATACAAATTTAGTCCCTTGTACGGTGATAAGCATCTTTCCGAATTTTATCGATGGAATGAAAAGATACCCACGCAACCCGGACTTTTATTACGTACTGAACCTCTAGATGAAGGAATTCGTTTAAAAGAAGCTTCTGATCAATATCGCATTCTATTCAGTTCTACCAATGGCATAGACAGTCGATCTGCAACAGTCGTGTCAGGCTCATTATTTATCCCCAAGGGTAAAGCACCAGCAGAGGGATGGCCGCTTTTAGTTTGGGGGCATGGGACAGTTGGACTTGCAGATCAGTGTGCGCCTTCCTGGGCGGGGCGTGTCTATCGTAACGCATACTATTTAAATCAGTGGTTAAAGCAAGGCTATGCGATCGTTGAACCCGACTATCAGGGGTTAGGTGTCGTAGGACCGCATTGGTTGATCAATGTACCACAGCTTTCATTTAATATTTTAGACAGCGCACGTGCGGCATTAAAAACACAGCACCAGATTTCTAATCGCATCATTATTGCAGGGCAATCCCAAGGTGGTGCAGCGGCATTTGGCGCAGCAACGTATGCTGAAAGTTATGCGCCTGATTTAAATATTAAAGGCACAATTGCAACAGGTGTGATTTATAAACCTAAGCAAACAGAGCGACCTACAATAAATATTGCCAATCGTAATCTACCCAATCCTGCATTGGCTTATCAGATTTTGGGCTTTCATGTTTTACAACAATATGACCCAAGCTTAAAGGTAGAAGAAGTATTTATCCCAAAAGCCTTTGCCTTGGTGGAACATTCACGTGCGCAATGTGCTTCTGAAATTTTTGCTGATGTAAATTTTGAGAAACTCAGTTTCAACGATGCTTTATTGGCACAACCTTCTGAAAAATACCAAAAACTTCAAGCCAAATTTGATCAGAAATATGGGGCTTATCCCACACTTAAGATTAAGCATCCCGTCTTTATTGGTACTGGGGCAGACGATCGTACACCTGATGCACGTAATCAAATGCAGTTGGTCAAAGATGCTTGTGCAGCAGGAACACAAGTACAGGCTCATTTATACCATGGTTTAAGTCATAGTGAAGCTGTACCACGTTCCTTACAGGATGCCATTCCTTTTGCCCAGTTGGCTTTAAATGATCAAGCCATTCCCGATACCTGTTCAATCAATTTAGAGTAAGAGAAAAATCATGAAATTTCAGCAATGGATAAAAACCATCGGTCTAACTGTACTGGGTAGCACCATGGTGATCCCCACCTATTTGAATGCTCAACATGCACCACAAGCGCAAGAACAATATGGAGATGGACGAGTATCTGCTTTTTATACTTGGAACAATGATATTCCTGCCCAACCGGGAGAATTGCTGCGTACAGAAGTGGTGACTACGCCTTATATTGCTCTTGATCAGGCGACTCAAGCGATCCGTATTTTATATAGTTCGACCAGTGGTCGGGACAGTAAAACACCAATTGTCGTTTCAGGAACGGTACATATTCCCAAAGGACAGGCGCCTCAGGGGGGCTGGCCTGTCGTGCTATGGGCACACGGAACCGTGGGTTTGGCAGACAGTTGCGCTCCATCTTGGAATGGACGTTCATACCGTGATGTCAAATATTTAAATCGTTGGCTTGAAGAAGGTTTTGCAGTCGTTGCAACAGATTACGAAGGCTTGGGAGTAGCGGGTCCACACTTGCTAATCAACAATCCGATGTTGGCTTACAGTATTTTAGACAGCGGACGTGCAGCTTTAAAAACCAATCTTCCATTGGCCAATAAATTCGTCATTGTGGGGCAGTCGCAAGGGGGGGCGGGCGCCGTTGCTGCTTCTTCTTATTCAGCGACTTATGCACCTGATTTAAATATCAAAGGTTCAATCGGTACGGGAGTTATTTATAAAGATCCCCAGGCAAAAGCAGGTGAAAATGATTTGAAATTAAATCCGCATGAAGTGAGTCCATCACTGGCATATGGTATTTATAGTTTCTTGGTCGCCAAAAGTTTAAATCCTGAAATTAAGGCTGAAGATATTTTTACGCCACAAGCCTTAGCTTTGGTTGAACAGGGGCGTAATGCATGTCTGGTTGGATTTATGTCAGATATCCAAGCTTCAGGATTATCTCCAGCGAAAGCTTATCAACCTCATCCACCGGCTTATTATAAGGAAGTGTTGGAACAACAATCCAAGTCCTACGGGTATTATCCTACATTAAAGATTAATCATCCCGTATTTATTGGTACTGGCGCAAATGACATTACTCCTGATGCACGCAGTCAAATGAAACTGGTTGCAGATGCTTGTCAGGCAGGAACGGTAGTGGAAGGGCATCTCTATCATGGGCTCGGTCATAGCGAAACGGTAAATGCATCATTAAAAGATTCTATTCCATTTGCTAAAAAGGTGATTTCAGGACAAAAAATACAGTCTATTTGTAAGCCTGAACTACAATAAGAAATAGCCACTTTGCTCATGGGACCAAAGTGGCTGACTGAAATAAGCGCAATGGGATTATGATGCGGTGGAATCAAGCCGTTTGCTTTATACGTTTTGCCGCTTCCTGACGAACTGCAGGAATAATATAACGACCATAATCCACAGTATCATAAATAGGATCATAGCCACGGTTTAGGAAAGTTGTCACACCTAAATCTACATAATCCAGCAATGATTCAATAATAGTATCGGGCGTACCGACTAAGGCTGTGGTATCGCCATAGGCTCCGACAGCTGAGGCTGTAGGCATCCACAAGGCTTTGTCATGAAGATCTCCTTGTTTAGCAACAGCAAGTAAACGCTGAGAACCTGTCCCTTTAAGCTTATGTCCTGTAAGGTCAGCGTTATTTTGAAATTGAGGATTGTTTTGGATGTCAGCTAAGATCTGTTCGGCACGTTTCCATGCCAGTTCCGTGGTCGGACCAATAATAAGGCGTACTGATAAACTTACAGCAGGAGTGGTTTGATGAACTTTATTTGCTGCATTTTTTAATTTATCAATCTGTTCTTTCACACCTGATAAAGGTTCTCCCCAAAGTGAATAAAGATCCGCATGTTTTGCTGCGATTTCATACGCAATATCGGAAGATCCGCCGAAAGAAATTGGAACTGTACCGTACACAGGTTTGAGCGGTATAAAGGCATTCTCAAGTTTAAAATACTTTCCCTCATAGTCAAAAGGCTCTTCATTGCTCCAGAGTCGTTTGATAATCTCAAGATATTCACTTGTCCGTTCATATCTTTGAATTTTATCAATAATATAATCACCTTCTTGTGGTTCAGCACCAATGCCTGTAATGGCATGCAGGCGTATACGTCCGCCTCCTGTCGTATGATCGAGTGTTGCAAAAGAACGAGCAGCCAAATTAGGGGTCAACAAAGCAGGGCGGTGGGCAATCATAAATCCCAAACGTTCAGTATGTTGTGCAAGGTACGCGGCAATTTGCATACTATCTGGACTTGAAGGGTTGCTGGCAATCAAAACTTTATCGAAGCCTGCATATTCATGTGCACGTGCATGATAGCGGAGATATTCCAAATCTATTTTATGACCAATACGCATCCCATATGTTTCTGACCATTGATTTGGAAAAACCATACCAACAAACTCAATACTCATGTGCATTCCATATTAAAAATAATATAAAGAGCAATAAAAATGCCATATGTGAAATGTTTAAAAATCAATGTCATTTCATTTTTTATATCTTGAATATGTTTATATTTAATCAAGAAAATGACATTTTGTTTAAATTTAAACATTTTGATAGAGATATTTGAACAGATATGATGTTCAAATATTTTTTAGGATAGATTATCTATAATTATTATTTATAAACCTTGTTGTAGAAATGTACTATTAAAATCAATTGAAATTCTCTAAAATTGCACAAGGTTATATTATGAAATCCTATTTGGATAATGAATATAAAGTAATTACTTTGCCAGATAATGGAGTTCCTATAAAACCTATTCGAGCAAAAGTCATTATTTTTTCAGATCAAAAATCTAAAAAACTACTCAATCAAGTTGAAGTAATTGCCCCAAGCTCTGCCAGTGTGATTATTCAAGGAGAGTCAGGAACTGGTAAAGAATTGATTGCCCGTGAAATCCATCTAAAAAGTGATCGGAAACACAAACCTTTTCTGGCGGTAAATTGTGGGGCTTTGGTCGAAAGTCTTGCAGAATCAGAGTTGTTTGGATATGAAGCGGGGGCTTTTACGGGAGCGCACAAGACCCGTGCGGGGATATTTGAGTCCGCTGACGGTGGAACCTTGTTTTTAGATGAAGTCGGAGAGTTACCCCTCTCTTTACAAGTAAAATTATTACGAGTGTTGCAAGAGCGGGAGGTCGTCAGAGTAGGTGGAAGAAAACCAATCCCCATCAATGTCCGAATTTTATCAGGGACGCATGTTGATCTGCGTAAGGCGGTTGCGGAAAATAAATTTCGTCTAGATCTGTATTACCGTTTGAATGTTGTGGTATTGAATATTCTCCCATTGCGTGAACGTAAAGGGGATATTTTACCTTTGGTTGAATATTTTCTCAGTTCATATTCACAAAAGTTGATTGCGCCTAAACCCAATATCACGGATCGAGCACGGAATGCGCTGTTGAACTATGGTTGGCCAGGAAACATACGTGAATTGGAGAATAATATTCATTATGCTTTGTTAATGAGTGGTGGAAAAAACATTGATATAGAGCATCTGCGTTTCTCAGAAGAAAAAAATACAGTGATCTCTGAAAATAGTGATCTTATTCAGGAGTTTGAGGATGTGTTAAAGCGACTATTTCATGAGTATGATGGTGAGGCATGGCATATTGTTGAAGATAAAATCGTGAATACAGCATTTTCAAGTTGTTGGAACAACCAAGTAAAAACTGCAAAAATGTTGGGAATTTCACGTAATGTTCTACGTAATTTATTGATTCGTTATAATTTATTGCCATCAAAAGGTGAAATTGTGTGACTGCTTCAATTGATATGTTTGAAACTGATGCGTTCGTCTACTGTACTCGTGAGCTGACGAAATGATGATAAGTTTTGACTGCAAACCGAAAAGCGCTTTATGCGCTTTTTATTTGGTTTCAGGAAATCTTCTGGAGATAATAAGACTGAATATTGAGTCTATTTCTAGTCATTTTTTTTAAAATCAAATGATCAAGCCAATTGAGATCTCATCAAACTAAGCATGGGATCGATGGTGGGTTAGTTTGGTCACCCATAAACCAAGTTCGAATAATAGCCACATTGGCAGCGCTAAAGCTAACATACTGAAAATATCAGGCGGTGTTATAAACATGGAAATAAAGAAGAAAAAGACAATGATATGTTTACGATGATGTTCCAATTGCTGAATTGATAATAGACCAATAAAAATAAGGATATAGGTGATGATAGGAATCTGAAAGGCGCAACCAAATGCCAGAAATAATTTAATGCAAAAATTCAGGTAACTATGAATGTCGGTCATTGGCAACACGTTTTCAGGGGATGCTAGAATAAAGAATTTTAGCGCCAAAGGTAAAATAAAAACGTAGGCAAAGATGACACCGAGATAAAATAAAACGGTGCTCAAGGCGATTAAAGCAAATCCCATTTTTCTTTCATTTTGATATAGGGCGGGTGCTATAAACTGCCAAAACTGATAAAAAATAAAAGGAATGGTTAGAAAAATTGCAAGATAGATATTGAGCTTAAACGGCGCTAAAAAAGTACTCATGACATCTGTTGCAATCATGGTTGAATGTAAAGGTAATAGCGAAGTCAAGGGTTGAGCAAGAAGTTTATAGCTTTGCTGTGCCCAGGGTAACAAAAGCAAAAATACAGCAATGACGGCTGAAACTGCGTAGATCAAACATTTCCTGAGCGCCTTTAAATGGGCTGTATATTTCATTTCGTTGAGTGATTCATTTAGCGTTGGGTTGCTCATGCTACTTGATTCTCCTCATTGTTTTTTGTGGCGAATTGACCCTTGATAAATGGCGGGTGCTGTTGCTCAGAGGATACATAAAGTTGGTATTTAAAATTGACCTGTTTCAGTGGCTGTTGCATCTGTTTGGCTTGAACAGTTTCGATTTCTTGCTGCATCTGTAAGAGTTGCAGCTTGAGCTGATCTTCAGTTTGTTGAATTTTTTGTAATTCAGATTGCATCATTTTTTTTAACTCGATGAGCTCAAATTCATTTTCAAGTTCGGTCTGTAGTTGATCTAGCTGTTTTTTGATATTTTTATATTTGATAAATATACTGCTTAAGGTTTGGAGGAGTTTTTCTGGACCCAATATAATTAAAGCAATCATTCCAAAAAATAAAAACTCTCCAAAACTTATATTAAACATTGTTTATATCAACCTCAATTAATGACTTTTTTCTTTATTTAAATCGATTGGATTTAATTCTTTTAATTGCTGCTTATGATCAATTTCAGTTTGGTGTTCTGATTTTATAGCATCCTTAAAATCCTTAATCGCACCCCCCAAATCCTTGCCGAGATTTTTTAGTTTTGCTGTTCCAAACAATAAAATAACCACAACTGCAAATAATAAAATATGCCAAATAGATAAACCCATAATTTTCATCTCCTAAACGATAAACTTTGTTTTAACATGAAGTAGAAATTTTACTAAATCACAATAAAATAATTGAAAATATTGCATTCAGATTTAAGTATCTTTTTTTAAATCCTTAAGTTTATATCAACTGATCCAGTTGGCTTAACGTTTGATTGCGAATATGAAATAACTGTTCTGACGACCTGCTGCGTGGGTGCTCGATAGGAATATGGATCACTTGTTTAATTTTCCCTGGTCGGGCAGACATTACAACCACGCGATCACCGAGATATACTGCTTCCTCAATATCGTGGGTGACCAAAATCATGGTGATTTTTTCATGTTGCCATATTCGTTGTAATTCAGCTTGTAAATGACTGCGTGTCATGGCATCTAAAGCGCCAAAAGGTTCATCCAAAAGTAAAATGTCAGGTTTGTTGACTAGTCCTCTTGCAATCGCTACACGCTGGGCCATGCCTCCTGACAGTTCATGTGGATAGGCGTTTTCAAAGCCTTGAAGACCGACAATATCGATGTGTTCCTGTACTCTTTGTGATTTTTCAGTACGTGATAAATGTGTTTCTTCGAGCGCTAAATGTATATTTTCTGAAACACTAAGCCACGGCAGTAAACGATGTTCCTGAAAAATTAAACCGCGCTTTAGATCTGTACCTTGAATAGGGGCTTGATTGAGTAAAATTTCACCTTGATAGTCTTGATCCAAACCAGCGATCAGGCGCAGTAAAGTGGACTTTCCACAGCCACTGCTGCCAACAATTGAAATAAATTCACCCTGTTCGATATCGAGATTGATACCATCTAAAACGGTTAATGCTTTTTGCTCATGTCGAAATGATTTGTTGAGTTTTTTGATTGATAGTAGTGAAAAAGCCATAAGAAATCCTGCAATTTTTTATAAGTTTAAATACGCCATAACAAAACACGTTGTGAAATGATATGGATAGTCATGGTCATACATGCACCACACAACGTCACCAGGGTCGCACAGACCAAAAGGATATCCATTTCTGCATTGATCTCAGCTTTCATCATTAAATTCCCTAAACCAGCACCAGCATTAAATAATAGTTCACTGGCAGTGGTGGTGATCCATGTAAAAGGGACAGCGAGATTGAGTCCAGTAAAAATATGTGGAAGTGCTTGTGTTAAGCGAATTTTTCTAAATTCACGCCACCATGAAAATTGATAAATGCGTGCGATTTCATGATATTTTTTGTCATAATGATAAAATCCCTGAAAGGTGTTGATAACCATAGGGAAAAAAGATGCCAGTGCAATAATAAAAATTTTTGCTTCATCGCCATTGCCAAACCATAAAGCAATCAATGGGGTTAACCCCAGTAACGGCACTTGGCGAATACTGTTAAACAGGGGGGAAATGAGTGCATTTAAAACTTTTGAGTACGCCAGTAATATGCCTAAACATAATCCTGAACTCGAACCCAGTAAGAAACCAAGACCGGCTTTTTTAAGACTTCCCCAAGTATTGAACCATAATTCGCCTGATTGAAGCAGTTGAACAAAGGCAGAATAAATTTTTTGTAAAGGAACAAAAGCATAGGCATGACTTGCACCTAGGCTAGAATTATACTGCCATAAAATGAGGAGTAGACAGGGAAGCAACAAGCCTTGCAGCCAGATAACACTGCGTTGAATATAGCTTTTAAAGCCAAGAAAGAATGGTGACATTATTTCTCCTTTGAACTTAATTCAGCTGAGATAAAACCTTGTTCGATCAAGCGTAAGAGCTTATCTAGGGCAAAACCAATGATGCCTGTTATGAATACCCCGACCATGACAACATCTAGTCTTAACATTTGTCGTCCCAATTCCATCATTTGACCCAGTCCAGTTCCTGCTGCCAGAAGTTCAACTGCAACTAAAATGAGCCACGCCCGACCGAGTGCAATACGAAGTCCGCTGATGAGGTCTGGTAAAATTGAGGGGAGAATGATGAACTTAATCCATGCACGTGTTTTAAGCCGGTAGATTTGACCCAGTTCAATATATTTTTTAGGAATATTTTTGACTGCATCCGCAGTTACTAAAGCGATTGGAAAAAAGCAGGCTTTAATAATCAATAGAATCTTAAATAATTCACCAATTCCAAAAATTAAAATAAAAATTGGAATAAGTACAAAGATTGGGATCTGGTAAAAAATATTAAACAGAATATAGGTGTATTGATGGAATTTAGAAAGCGTGCCATAGGCGATGCCAAAAACGATAGCGCTAAGGGCAGCGATTGAAAATCCGAGAAATAAACGCAACAGACTGTCTTTTAAATGTAGTTGCAGTTCGCCTGTTTGCAATAAGCCAATGAAAGCATGCCAAACTGTTGCCGGAGGAACTAAGATCTGTACAGGAAAGATGTGTAGAACGCTGATCCATTGCCAAATCAGCAATACCAAAAAGGGTGAAATCAAAGATAGTAAGCGATAGATGTTTTTCGATGACAGCCATGTCCATTGTGATGCGCCTAGAACAATATGGGTTTGTTTGATCAGTGGGTCGACCAGCGTTTTCATGGCTTAGTTTCCTTGCTTATAGGCGGGATCATTTGCCTGTAAATTTTGGATCGCTTGCTGTGTAAATTTTGGATTGAGCAACTCATCAACTTTAATTGGTGCCTGAATCAATCGGTTGTTTACAGCATGGTCGATGACTCTTGAATAATGCTGTTTAAGGACATCCAGCTGATATTCAGCAGACCAATCCTGTTGCCATGTACTAGCAGTATTGTGTCCTTCACGCTGAATGACATTGAGTGGCTGACCAAACCTGGTTTGGCTTTGCTGAAATTCATCTTGATGCTTGGAGACCCAATTCATTGCCCGCACTGTTGCATCGGCAAGTAGTTGTGTAGTTTCCGGGTGTTGTTCTAAATAACTTTTTCGACCCCAAAGTTCGGCACGCATTTTCCAGTCAGCTGGCAGTGCTTGTGAAGACCAGATAATTTTACCTAAATGACGATCTTGCAAGGTGAGTGCATCACTTAAAGTGAAAAATGCAGCTACACTTTTAGCCGATAATGCTGCTGCACCTGCTTGAGGGTTTAAGTTAACAATCTCGAAATCTTTGAGGTTGAGTCCTTTACTTTGAATGAGTTGAGCAAAATTAATTTCCCATGGACGTCCACGGTGTAGTGCAATTTTTTTGCCTTTTAAATCTTCAATAGTTTTAACGGTTGAATCAGCAGGTACAACCAGATAAACATTATTCCCAATACCACCTGGTACAACGATTTGAGTCTTAACACCAGTTGCATTCAGGACCACTGCTGGAAGATTGCCATAAAAAGCAAAATCAATTTTATTATTGAGGAAGCTCTCATTGACCAATGTTGCTACAGCTGCAGTCGTGACAGGTTCCCACTTTAACGCGATATTCTTTTGTTTGAGTGCATTGAGGAAAATAGGATCCTGTGAAATCAGTTGGGGGACACCAATAAAATCTAAACTCCCCGAGGTTCTATTCGCCACTACAGCAACACGGAGTTGTTGCTGTATGGATTGATCTTGAGTGGCATGTTCTGTTTTTGGTGAGCCACAAGCTACAAGTCCGAATAGACTAAGCGCAAGCAGCAGATGTAGAGAATTACGCATATCATCATAAGCATTAAGAAATATACCTGGATAGAGCAAAATCTAAGCCAAAATAATTAGTGTATATAAATCAATATATTGTATTTTTATTTGATTTTTTTCTTACTGAGGGGGGGATGGTGTGTTGGGAAAGGGACAGTCTGATGCAGTCAACTGTTGAAATTTCAGCACGGGGTTTAAGTTTGATATTGTGAAATCAAGTTAAAACAAAGAGATATATTAAATTTTATGGTTGTGGAAAAGCGGCATGATTTCTGCTCGTGACAATGATGAGTAAAGAAATACTTTTAAACCGTTAATGATCGAGAATGATTATGTCAGTTGAGTTTTTATGGAGAATCCCTGTACATGGGGACGGACGTCGAGCACATCAATTACACACCCGCGGTGAATGGAATCAGCTGAGCTCATCAGTCCAATCGCCGCAACGTGTTGCTCCCCAGCACGATGATAAGATATTTGCATATTATGACTATGTACAACAAGTTGCAAAAGCCGCAGATATTGTTGGCTTTCACGGCGCATTGATCCCTGCATTTCCACATACTGAAGAACCTTGGGTGTTGGCTTCTGCACTGGCCCGTGAAACGAAAAGATTGAGACTTCTGATTGCCATTCAGCCGTGGTTTATCCATCCTGCTTATGCAAGTCAAATGGCTGCAAGTTTACAGCGTCTCAGTCAGGGACGGGTCGAATGGAATGTTATTTCTGGTGGAGGAGGAGCACAACAGCGTGCGTATGGTGATTTGATTGAACATGATCAGCGCTATGCACGTACCCATGAGTTTTTGGAGTTTGTGAAGGGCTACTCGAAACATGCACCTTTTGATTATGATGGAAAATTTTTCCATGTCGAACAGGGCGGTTTAAAATATCCAATGAATCAGTACGATATTCCTCGCCTATGGTTGGCAGGGGCAAGTGATGCTGCATTACAGGTTGCAGGTCGGCATGCAGACATTCATTTAACTTGGGGAGAGCCTGTCGAACAACAGCAAAAAGTCATTGAAAATGCGCAAGCTTTTTTTGAGCAACACGCACCAGCACGTAAAGTAAAGTTCGGAATGCGTATTGATATTTTAGCAAGACCAACCCAAGAACAGGCTTTTCAAGAACTTAAACAAATGTATGAAAGTATTGCAATGGATGGCAATGCATTTGAACGTAAAGATACTGAATCAGTGGGGGCCAAAAGACAACAGGCATTGGCGCAGGGGGACCGTTTTGAAGACCTATTTGCTCATCCAAATGTATGGACGGGGATGTCGAATGTACGGGGCGGTCCGAACTGTATTCTAGTGGGGAGCTATGAGCAGGTGGCAGATCAATTACAACAATACATCGATATTGGCGTCGAGCATTTTATCCTTGCAAGTAACCCGCATTTGGAAGAAGCCTACCGGGTAGCAGAGGAAGTACTTCCCTTGGTGGGATATAAATTATAATTATAAACATAGGACCCTTTGAGATATGAAAGGGTTCTTGTTGTTTGAACAGCATAGCAGTGTTTAAAAAACAACATATTTATGTTTTTCGATCCAGGTATTTTAAATAAAATAATTAAAAACAATTACTTATGATGTTGGCATGAGTTATGCAATTTTCTACTCAATATTTATTTTTAACTTAAATGATTATGAGTGAAAGAGTATTTAACCCCCGCAAGCGAGCTTTGCTATTTGAGCAATTGGCTGTACCACAGGCGACTGGTACAGTTGACCCTTTTCAGCAGAGTCCGTCAGCAGATTATATCCAGCCACCTTCACCGAAGTTAAATAAGTTAGCCACTGCTTTAATTACTGTTGCGGTAGCACACTTCGGAATTTGGTTTTTAGCAAAACAACTACCTACATCTGCTTTGGATATTAAAAAGCCAACCCCTGTTGTGATTGAAATAGTCAAACCTATCGAACCACCCAAGATTATTGAGCCCAAAATTCCACCTGTAACACAGAAACCCAAGATCCCACCCGTTACGGAAAAACCTAAACCCGTTGAGCAACCTAAAGCTGTAGCAAACAAACAAGCGCAACCCAAACCAGTCCAAAAAGCAGTCGAGCAATCTAAACCAACTGAAAAACCTATAGAAAAAACCTCAACACAGCCAGCCGCAGAACCAACAGAAACGAAAAATACCACAGCCGAGCCTAAAGCTGCCGAGGCGGTCAATAAGCCATCTGATGAGAATTTACCTGTTACAGATGCAAAAGGCTATGCCGGATATTTGAGTAATCCAGCACCTACATATCCTGAACAGGCTTTAGAACGGGGGTGGGAAGGTTCTGTATTGCTTCGAGTTAAAGTTTCAGCAAATGGCAGTCCAGAAACCGTCACTGTAAAGCAGAGTAGCGGAAGAAATGTTTTAGACAATGCGGCTTTAAAAACCGTAAAGGGTTGGAAATTCTCCCCAGCATTAAAAGGCAAAACACCTGTCGAAGGATGGGTAGATGTACCACTACATTTTAAATTACCGAAATAGATTTTATATTAAACAGGAACGATCATGACAGATATTAATTCTCTAATTCACGATGCAACAATATGGTTACTGGTGGCATTTTCAATTGTCACTTGGGTACTTATCGTGGTGAAAGCCTTTCAAGCCCATAAAGCCAATAAACAAAGCAAAGCCTTTGTAGAAGAATTTTGGACAGCAAAAAGTTTGACTGATGCACTTTCAAAGTCCGAAACGGGAGAAGGTCCAACAGCACGGATCGCCAATGTCGGCTTTAAAACGCTGATCGAAGCAGATGATAGAACCCATCAAGATTTACAGCAAACATGGAGTCGTCAGGATTTATTAGAACGCCACTTACGTAAACAGATCCTCAGTGAACGACGTCAACTTGAAAAAGGCTCAGCGGTGTTGGCTTCAATTGGGAACAATGCACCATTTATTGGTTTATTCGGTACGGTATTTGGGATCATTCATGCTTTGCAAGCGATTGCTAAATCTGGCAATGCCAGTATGGACATCGTTGCAGGACCGATTGGAGAGGCACTCGTAGCAACGGGGATCGGTATTGCTGTTGCCGTGCCTGCTGTGCTTGCATACAACTTCTTTGTACGTAAAGTAAAATCAATTGGTGCTGATCTAGATGATTTTGCTACGGATTTTGTAAGTTTAAATCAAAAAGCCGGATTTCAGTTAACTCCAACTAAGGTAAAAGCAGCAACAACGGCGATAAGTAAAGACACTCAATCAAACGAAGTGAATGAGAAAGGAGCGTATGCATAATGGCGATTTCAACTTCTCAAGAGGATGATGTAGTCAGTGAGATCAATATCACACCCTTAGTTGATGTTATGTTGGTTTTATTGATTGTCTTCATTGTTACAGCACCGTTGTTGACCAATTCGGTAAAAGTGAACCTACCCAAAGCGGCGCCGACGCAAGCGACAGATCAAAATAAAGCGGTCGTGATTAGTATTAATCCAGCAGGAGAAATCTTCTTGGATAAAGACAGGGTATCGCTGACAAATTTTGAAAAAGAAATTCAAAACCGCAAGCATGCCAATAGCCAACTTGCATTGAATTTGAATGCTGATGAGGCTGTGCCTTATGGCACTGTGGCTAAATTATTGGCAAGTATTGAGCGGGTCGGTGTAGATAAACTTTCTGTGGTTACTGTTCCTGGTCATTGATTCCTGTTGATTTAAAAGTGAAAGCTACGAATATCATTGTTCGTAGCTTTTTTGCGTGATCTATGTTGATCATACCTGGTTTTTTACAACACTTTTTCCCATGCATGGCGCCTGGAAAGCTGTACTCTAAGTCCTGATTGAAATTAAAGGGTTGTACATTCAAGAAACATCAAATTATATGATGGCATTTTGTTGAAACCCATAAACAAACCTCGCTTGTATTGAGCGAATGATCAAGATAAGCGAGGATATTTTCAAGCATTGAATAATTCTAGGTCGCTTAAGCTTTCCATAACTTTTCAAAGCGCCAAGTTGAAAATTGAGTGTGTTCGGGTTGAAGTCCACCCATCTGTTTTGAGGCTGCATCAATCACAGTGCTAAATCCCCAAATCAGCATACCGCCACGTTGATATTGAATTTGCTGGGCTTGTTGCAGATATCGCTTACGTTTTTGCAAATCGGGTTCAGCCAAACCCTTAAAAAATAACTGACTATATTCAGCATCATTAAAATTAACTTTGCCCGTAGTTGAAATCGGACCGTCATTGACGACAGCTGTCGATAAATAGGGTGTACCTACATTGGTCGTATTGGTCGAAATTTGCCATGTCGAGCGTTGTGGTCCATTAAATGTGGCGAGATCGACCTGTTTAACGATAATTTTAACATTTGCAGCTTTTGCTTGTTCAGCAAAAATCAAGGCTGATTGGCTGGCTGCTCCTGCTGTGGTCACCAGTTCGATTTGTAAACCATCGGCATAACCCGCTTCTGCAAGCAGTTTCTTTGCTTCAGAGATGTTTTGTTGGCGTTGCGGCACAGCTGATAAAAATGTTGGATCTTGTGGTGCGTATAAATCATTGGCTATGCGTCCCTCACCATTCAAAGCACGTTTGACTAACTCTTCTCGATTTGCAATTAAACGAAAAGCCTGTCTGACTTTAACTTGATTAAACGGCGCAACTTGAGTATTAAAGTCAAAACCATTATTGATATAGCTTTGTGAGCGGATGGTTTGAATATGTTTTGCACTTTCTAAAATTTTAACATATTCGGGAGAAATTGAATTTGCATAATCAATCTGTCCAGCCAACAATGCATTCAAACGAGAAATTTGATCCTTGAAATCAATGATTTCTAAGTGATCTGCGTAAGGCTCATTGGCTTTGAAGTAGTTTTCAAAACGCGTAAATACTGAACGTTGACCTGGAATAAATTCCTTGACTTTGAATGGTCCTGCACCGATAGGATTTGTGACAGGATCAAAGTCAGTAGGCACAATACCGCCAAAATTAACCCATGTTTCAGGTAAAGCAACAAAGCCGGGAATGTTTGAGTTAAATCTAATCCGAACCGTATAGTCATCCAACTTTTTAACTTCGCTTCGGTCAATCCATTGTACCAACGAGCGGAAAGGGGATGCGAGTTTAGGATCACTTAAACGCAAGATTGAGAAAATAACATCTTCACTGCGTATACTTTTACCGTGATGAAACTCCAACCCTTTTTTTAAACGAATTGTCCATTCACTGGCATTGGCATTCGGCTCTGCAAACTCAGCCAATGCCAAACGCGGGAGCATATTTTCATCCCACTCCCATAATTTACTATATACGGCAAAGCCACGGATAATACTACTTCCAACTGGTGAAAGATGAGGATCGAGGTTGCCTGACTGTTGCCCACCAATAACGCCCATGCGAATCGTTCCACCATGTTGGGGTTTGGATAGGGTGTTTTGTCCGTCAGACCGATGCTGCTCGGAACTTTTACTCTCACAGCCTGCAAATTGGCTGAATAAGCTTACACTTCCCAGACCTGCGAGGCTGTTGATCAAAAACTTTCTTCTAGATATTAATCCTTGTTGATTCGACATTGCTTCACTCTTTTGCAATTATTTGAATAGAGGTAGCACAACTGATGCCAAGTCTGTTTTTAACTTTTTTCTTTGGAATTTATGAACTTAAAATTTTATTTGAAAATCGGCTTGTTTTATTTTCAACACAATTGTCTGAAAAGCAAATCGAAGGATAACCCATATATTTTTATCTATTAAGGAAAAATATTTTAAATCATGTAATTAGATGTTGCTTTTGTCGAAATAGAAGATTGGCATATGCTTTGCCTAATCTACCTCATATCAAATGAATAGAGTAGATTATGAGACATCACTTTAAATTGAACCCACTGGTAGTTGCATTGGGGATATTGGGGACACTCACCGCACCGGCTTATGCACATGATGTTGAGCAAAACCCGAATTCAAACCCAGACTCAAATCACGATCAGATTCAAGAACAAACGGATCAAAATGCAGATGTGATTCGGCTTGGAGATATTGTTGTAAGTGCAGAGAATAAGAAAAAAAGGCTATTTGCATTATATGGTTGAAATTAGTTCTTCATCCAAATCTTCATCACCGCCATACAATTCAACCAAGGTTGGAATATAAGCGCCATATTCCAACTTAGTTTTCTCTTGCTTGGTTGGAAATGCAGTTAAACCCTCATAACCTTCGGTTGATTTTAATGAAGATGATGGAGTCTTTAAAGTTGTAATAGATCGAGCCACTTTGTTATATAACATTTTTGCTCGAAGCACCTCAAAGGTATATCCTCGTCCCATTCGATTTGCGACCCTTGTAATACCATTATGCCCCTCAGTATAAGCATTGGTAATTCTTATTGGCGCATCCCAATAGGTGAATATATCCTCAAAGTTATTATTCACAGTTTTAGCAACGTCACGGAAAGACTTTAAATATTTGGGAATACTGCTTTCCCATTCATGAAACCTTTGTATGGCATCGTCTTTGGTTGTTGCTTCATAAATATTATAAAACTGCTCTTTGAGGTCATAAGCTTCCTTAAATTCAGGATGCCATTTTTCTAAATTTCCTAAAATTCTTTGTTGATCTTCGGTCAATGAATTTGGCCGTCTAAGCAGTATCCACCGTAAATGTTTTTTCATATTCAGTCGGGCATCACGGTCTAAACTACTTTGTAAAGCTTTACGTTCAGTGTCTAAAGCTTCACTTGCCATTCTCACTACATGAAACTTATCAATAACCAACTTGGCATTTGGTAGGTGCAGACGAAATGACTTTTTGAAGGGTCGCCACATATCACTACAAATCCATTCTACTTTTTCTGCATCAGGCAGTTTGGCGAAGTATGGTATCAATGTATCTTGAGTTCTTTCAGGCAACATATCATATAAGCTGTTCATAGCAAGGTTGGTGATGACACAGCGATATGTTCCCATCAATTTAAGTTCATCAATACCCATAATCGTTGGAGTTTCAAACTTAATATCTCGTTCTAATTCCTCCACGAAATCGAGCGTAATGTTTTTAATGGTGTTCACGACTACACCCGTATCTTCGGCAAGCTGTGTAAAAGTTCGATCTAAGCAACGCTTGCGTACTTGCTGAATCAGCCGATGGGTCGCTCTGCGTTTTTCATCTAAGAAGCTGAGTTGAGGGGTTATCATGCTTTTGCATTCAGAACAGCGATAGCGTGTTCGTATCACCTCAATTTTTACTGGTTGCATCTGCAAGGGGGTATCAGCAAAATGATTGATACGCTGACCGTGCTTATATAAGCGTCCACCGCATTCAGGGCATGTTTGCAAATGCTCACCGCTTGGCTGTACGGTAATCATAATACAGCCATCTTCATTACGGTAATCTATCGGCTGTACACCTTCCAGTTGCAGAATATCAATCATTCCAATACTCCGTTATGTTAGACGATGCACATCAATGGTTTCACCATCTTTAAGCAATTTATACAGCACCTTGATCACATTCTGCATCGCTTGTGCATCGGTCTTGAGCAACAATGCTGATAAGTCTTGATGTGAGGTCAGTGCTTGAATAATTGCGCCTTTCGTTGCCGATGGCAAATTACCTTGCAAGGCTGTGGATTCAGGATTATTTTCAATCTGAGCCATAACTACATCGTTATTTCGTAGAATGGTTACTAAATGATTGATGTACACCACCTGTTCTTCACGGGTAGAAATATCCCCAAAGGTCTGTGCAATCAGCTCGATCACTTCTTTGAGATAAGTCATTTTGTTTGGCTGTAAGTCACCGTTCGCTGTGCCTTGGATGGGGGCTAATGGTTGAGGTTCATCCGCTTCGGGATGATCGGTATCATCGGTTTTAAGTTTCTTTTTAAAGATGCCAAAGCCAGTCAGTACCAAGCCTGAAATATCAATTTCTTTAGCAGACATACCATTTAATCGTTTGGATAAGAGCTTGGTAAATGCCGAGAAGTTTTCAAGTTCAGGATCGCCAAAGTCAATAAGCTGTGCCACATAGGAATAAATACGGCTAAACTTATCCAAATTGCCCTTAAAGCGCATCAAGGTTTGTAATTCTACGTCTAACTGCTTGCGCTCAAATTCCGCTTTTTCTGCGCCTTCATCATTGCCGTCTGCTTTGGCTTGATCAAATGCGGTTTCCTGTAGCTCAATCGCCTGTTTGAGCATTTTCAGTTTTTGGTTAAACAGGCGGGCGACACGATCGGTTGCTTTAAACAGGTCGGGATGTGTGGTTTCTTTGAAATCATGATTACTAATATCGCGGATAGTTTTAAAACGAGCTGCTTTAAACTCCTCCAAATCATCTTCGGTAATCAGATCAAGTTCTTCAATATTGTCTTTGATGGTATAAACCACATTCGGGTCTTGTACATCCACCATTGTTGCCCCGTTATCGTACTTTTTGAAGCACTTTAAAATCCATTCAGGGTCATTTACAAAGTCAATTACAAAGGTTTGATCTTTGCCAGTGGTGGTACGATTTAAGCGTGACAAGGTTTGTACCACTTCAACCTCATTGGCAATGACTTTATCAAGATACATGGCGCAGAGTTTGGGTTGGTCAAAACCTGTTTGGAATTTATTCGCCACTACCATTAAACGATATTCAGGGCGGTCAAATGCGATGCGTAAATCAGAATTAGGTGCATCGGCATTCATATTGGCTTCGGTAAATTCAGCATCTTCACCAACTTGAAATAGCGCCCCGTTTTCGGTATCACCATCTGCTTCATGGCTAATCTGTTTGCCCGTGAGCTTACCCGAAAATGCCACCAAGACACGGTAGGCACTGTATTCAGGGTTATCTTCAATATATTTTTCCAAGGCAATTTTATAACGTGCTGCCGCAGGGCGTGAACTGGTCACGATCATGGCTTTGGCTTGACCATTAAGCAAATTGGCAACATTGTGGTGAAAGTGTTGAATAATAAACTGCACCTTTTGCGTGACATTGGTCGCGTGTAAAGCCATCCAACGGGCTAAGGCTTTCTTGGCTGCTTTAGAATTGACCCGTTTATCATCGTCAACAGCTTCACCGCCGAGTTTAAAAGCTGTTTTATAAGGCACGTAGCCTCGCAGTACATCTAAAATAAAGCCTTCTTCAATGGCTTGACGTTGCGGATATAGATGGAAGGATTCAGGCAAGTTATCATCACTGGCAGGCTCACCATTTTTAGTGCGCCCAAACAGCATTTTAGTCGAGTGTTTTGGAGTTGCAGTAAAGGCAAAGTGACTGATGTTTTTGGACTGTACACGCGCTTTTTGAATCTGCTCAAGCAGTTCCTCAACAGTCAGGTTAGCCATTGCTTCACCCGACTGCAATGCCAATGTCGCTTGCAGTTTAGATGCTGTTGAGCCTGTTTGCGAGGTATGTGCTTCATCAATCACAATACCGTAGTTACGGTCGCTTAAACTGGTATTGGTCAGAATCGCTTCCATCACATGCGGGAAAGTCTGAATGGTCACAATAATGATCTGTTTATTGGACAACAGTGCATCTTCAAGCTGTTTGCTTTTCGATTTGCCTGCATGTTCTTTGTCATCACGGTTAATTGCAGCAATTAAGCCTTTCTGATGATCTAATTGTTGAATCGCTTCCTGTAACTGGTCATCCAGTACCGTTCTGTCTGTCACCACAATGACGGAGTTATAAAACGGTGTACCGTCATTGTGACGCAAACGCACCAGTGAATGACACACCCAAGAGATTGTCGATGTTTTGCCTGAGCCTGCACTGTGTTCACACAGATAATTCAGTCCTACGCCTTTTTCTTGCACATCGGCAATGATTTTATTCACCGCATCAAACTGATGATAACGCGGGAAGATCAAGCGTTCCTGTACCGTCCAATTACCATATAGATCGACTTTGTTTTTCTTTTCTACATAGACAAAATTATGGAAAATTTTCAGCCAATTATCACGTTGGCAGACATAATCCCAAAAATACGCCACTGGATAATCCTCACCTTTGGCTGCATCCGCAGGGGGATTGCCTGCATGTCCCTGATTACCTTTGTTAAACGGCAAGAAATAGGTGCTTTCACCATCTAAAGCGGTGGTCATGGCAATTTCAGATTCAGACAAGGCAAAATGCACAATTGCACCACGCTTGGGTGTCAGCAATGGCTCTTTACGTCTTGTTTTAGGGTCTATCGGCTTACGGTCATTTTTATACTGCTCAATGGCATCTTCTAAAGACTGGTTAAACTCAGTCTTAATTTCCACCGTTGCCATTGGCAAGCCATTAATAAAGAACACAAGGTCCAAAATCCCTGCATCTTTGGATGGATGATATTTGAGTTGTGGGACAACACGTAGAATATTGGCGTTATAGCGGTCAATGACGGCTTGATTGCGTCCATCTTCGGGTGCGCTTTCACTGAGGTCGATTGTGCCTGCGCCCGCCATGCTAAAGCCATTACGAAAGATATGGATTGTGCCTTTCTTATTCAGTTCATCATCCAAGCGGTCGATGATGCGTTTTTCGGTATTACTACCATTTAGTGCTTGCAGTTTTTCCCACTTTTCAGGCTGTGTCACTTGAATCCATGTGATTAAATCTTCGGGATAGAGTGCATATTCGGTATGATAATTTTTACTTTGCCCAACCACCCAACCTTGCGCTTGCAGTTTTTGCACAATATAGGCTTCTAAGTGGCTTTCGTAATGGGCTTTGTCTGCCAAAATATTCATGCGATTCCCCTAATTTTTAATTCTGTTGTAATGCGTGTTGCCAAAACGGGGCTTGATGCCATAACTCAGGCATTCCCATATTGGCTTTAGATAGTGTTTGCTAAAAAATTCATGCGCCAAACTCCCTTACGTCAATTTTGCCTGTAACTGCATGAGAGATAATCGAAGCTCGGTATTCTTTGAGTTTGTCGATAAGTTGATTTTGCTTTTCAATAAGAGTATCTATTTTAGAGTTTTCTATCTCTAGGTGATTAACAATCCCTTGTTGTTCGACTAATGGTGGAAGAACTACATCAACAATTCCTATTAGATCAGAGCTAATATTAGGAAAATTATCAGTTAGACCCACTCCTAGCATACGAATATTAGTTTGAAATCCATGACTAGAAACTAGGTAAAACACAAATTGCTTTATTGCGTAAGATGTTATATCAAGTCTACCTACACGTTGATTAATTAGAGCAAAACTTAACTCTTTAGGTAAAAGACCAACTTTCCCTAAACTTGCACCCGTCATGCAAAATATCAAATCCCCTGTATAAGCAGAGAATTGATTAAAAACTTTTTTAGTACAGCTATTAACATAGACAATTTTATCAGTTGAAATAGATTTATCTTGAATATTTGAAATTCGAATTACTGGATAATTACCTTCTTCAAAAAAATCATCACTTGAAAATGCAAATCCACCTTTACACCAAAATAATCTTTTGGATTTCACCACTTCCCAATGCTTAGGCACTTCCCCCAACCATTCCACACCACTGTCTTTCATCGGTGCATTAGGGTTTAAACCTTTGGTCACGGCATGAGAAATAATCGACTTACGCTGTTCTTCCAAAAGCTCAATTAACTTTTCTTGCTTGGCAATAAGGGTGTCAATTCGGGCAGTTTCGGTGTCGAGAAATGAAACAATGCGTTTTTGTTCATCTTTATTTGGTAAAACAACAGGCATTTTATTTAATTCGTCCATCTTTAAAGATTGACGCATACCTTCGCCCATCGAATAAAATACTTTCTGTAAGTCGTAAGCACGAAACAAATAATTATAAAAATCTGCATTCTGTTTGGTTTTGACGGCAATATATGCAGACGTAATAATTCCGTGATACTTTGAGATAGCACTTCTTAAACTACGTTTATCATTTTGCAAATCCGTAAAGCGGAAAACAATATTATTTGGTTCAATAATTTGATAAGTTTCAAAGGATTCAGGCAATAAACCTTTATTGTCATCAATATTCTTTTCTTTAATATTTCCATAACTTAAAGACAAAACATTAGTTTCTTTTAAGCCAATATTTTTCTTTTTGTTTTCATCAAAAAGATAACCAAACCTTTTTAAATTCCAATGTTCAGGTACATCACCTAACCATTCCACACCACTTTTTTTATAACTTGGGTATTGTTTAAATTCCATTTTTAAACCTCCCCAAGCAATTTTGCGACTTCGGCAGACAACTCTTTGATCTCCGCCATAATTTCATTTGGGTGGCGTGGCTGCTCGAATACATAGAAATAACGGTTAAAGTTAATTTCATAACCCACTACACCTACTTGACCATCTTTGGCATCAGTATAACTGGTATCAATTACCGCATCAGGCGCATGAGGAAGTACCTCTTTTGCCATATAGTCCTCAATATTTTGATTTAAAGGAATATTTTCATAGTCGGTGAGGTCACTGTCGATTTGTACTTCACCATTAATTTCAACGGCTTCGGCATCAGGATTTTGCACACCAAACGCAGCGATCAAAGCATTCTTTAAGCCCTTACTGACTTTGCTGAGTGGTAGATTTTTCAGGAATGTATTCTCAAACCAAGCATAGTCTTTGCTGTCACCAAACTGCTGCTCAATATAAGCTGATACCGCATTTTGGTCGCTGTCTGATAACTTGCCAAACTCTTTCGATGCTTTAAACGATTCCAGTTTTTCCGCATCAAATTGAAGATCAATCCGTAGAGGGCGCAAGACTTTGACTCTGCGATAGCCAAAGTCAGTATAGTCAAAGATTTTACTAACCAAACTTTCTTCAAAATCTGCATAAATACGGCTAATTTCATCAATCGAATTTTGGTCAATAAACTTGCGCTTGTTGCCCTCATTCTTGCGCATAGATGAACCCATGCCTGTAGCATCAATGAGCTGTACTTTGCCTTTGCGCTGTTCAGGTTTACGGTTTGAGATTAACCAAATATATGTACCAATACCTGTACGGAAGAAAATATCAGTCGGCAATGCCACAATTGCTTCGAGATAATCATTTTCTAAAATGAATCGTCTAATTTCCGACTCGCCTGAGCCTGCACCACCGTTAAACAATGGTGAACCTGATAGCACAATCGCACCACGACCACCACCATTTTCAGGCAGTTCTAGTTTGGAAATTAGATTTTGTAAAAAAAGCATTGAGCCATCACTGGCTTTAGGCAAGCCCGCACCAAAACGACCACTTAAACCCTTTTCTTTATGCTCTAACTGTACGGCTTTGGCATCGTTTGCCCAAGACAGTCCAAAAGGCGGATTGGAACATTGGTAATGAAAACGCTGATCTAAAAAATGATCTTTGCTTAATGTACTGCCTAATTTGATATTTTTGGAAAGATCACGACTTGGGTCAGATTCTAATTTTTTGAGTAACATTGCACCCAATGCGACAGCATGAGTTTCTTCTATCAACTCTTGACCATAAGGCACAAGTACAGGAGCAACACTATATCGGTCTTTATAGCCTTCTACATAGTTCATCATGTCGGTTAAAAAACCCGATGTACCGCAGGTTTGATCGTAGATGGTGCGAATTAAACCGTTCTTTTGTTCAAACAGCTCATTATCAGGCTCAAGCAATAAAGTTGCTGCTAAATGCACAATATCACGCGGAGTCATGAAGTCCTCAGACCCCGTACCGACTTCTGCACCAAACTTCGCAATTAAATGTTCATAGACATTACTCATGGTACGGTCAGGCACAACATTCGGATGTAAGTCGATGGCAGCGAAATTATTGCAAATACGCAGTAATAGATTGGCTTTGGCTAATTTATTAATTGTTGTATTGAAATCAAATTGTTCAAAGATGACACGTACATTTTCAGAGAAATTGGCGATGTAATCTTCAAGATTAGCTTTAGTTTTTGTACCACCTAAATTAGAAAGATTATAGGTGGATTTGTTATAAAACGGATTTGTACTGACATTAGTTAGAATGTCATCAATGGCTAAACCTTGATCTTTAAATTGCGTATAAGTGTTGAGAACCGCTTCTTTCGTTGGCTCAAGTACACATTCCAAACGTCTTAAAATCGTAAAAGGTAAAATCACCTTGGCGAAATCTATATGCTGAAAGCCACCTCCACGAAGGTCGTTGGCATTACTCCAAATAAAACTAGCGAGAGTAGATTCGGTATTGTTTGGTGCAGAAGCCATTTTATTTTCAACCTTATTTTGCAATAGTTAAATATTATGCAATAAACGTAGATTTTTCAACCTTGAAATGCAATATTTAAAAATTTCAAATCTGAGTAATTTTTTATTTCAGAATAAAGACTTAATGTTAAAATTTATCACAGGATAATAATTAGGCTTGGTGTGAGATGTCAAATAAGCAAGAAAAAATGACAGCATTTGGACAGTTTCGTATCTTAAAAATTGGAACAAAGTATATTCAAGCTGAACTGATCGGTAGTGTAAAAAATTATCAAGCCAAACTTGTCAAAAATGCCGTGCTATCAGATATAGAAATAGGTGCAACCATTTTTCTGCGAGTAAATGATCAATCTACCCAAAACAGATACGGCACTAAAGTTCAGTTTGAACCAATTGAGCTTTTAACCGACCAAGCTGAAATTGAGAAATACATTTTGGCTGACAGGAAGCGAGTAGCAGAAATTTACATTCAAGCAGCACAAGAAAATTTGGATAAAGGTTGGTATAGCGGTGATGCCATAGATAAGGCACTATTTTTTAGCGCAAGCCATCCAACTTATAAACCAATCAATATTGAGCTACGCCACAGACGACTCAAAAATATCATTCATGCTTGTTGTAATTATCAGCACAAAACAACAGCACACTTCATTCATTTGTGTCGAGCAACTATAGATATGTACAAAGATGAACAACGATTGAGTGATTTGGAATTGAGCCAGTTTGAACAAAGCATCATTAAGATTCAATCCGATTTGAATTTATCAGAAGAAAATGCTCAACAAAAAGCAAATGAATATTTGAGTCAACTAAAAGGATTATTAAAAAGCTAAATTCACTTTCAACCTTATAATGCAAATTTTAAAAATGATTAGCTCAAGTAGTTTCAACCTTAGATTGCAAAATTAGAGTTTGTTAAGTTAAAAATAAGGTGAGATTTATAAAAATCCCACCCTAAAATGCAAATAGCCGAAAAAAAGTATTGTACCCAATCGAAATCTGCGTTCGGTATATGGTACGGATAGTTCAGTGTTAGATACGCCTCGGGTCGTTTCTCAGGTCACAGAACAGCAATTTCGTGAAGATGTCATTCGTAGTGCGGATGATCTTGTCAAATACGCACCGAGTATTACACGGGGTGGGGGACAAAATTCAAATTTTACGCCACAGATACGTGGACAAAATTCTGAAGTATTTCAAGATAACCAACGTATTTATAGTACACGCCATCCAACAAATTTAAATGCCTATGAAGCTGCTGATATTGTTGCAGGACCGACAGGTGTTATTTTTGCGCCCACTTCAGGGTCGGGGGGCTATATCAATTATCTGACCAAAAAGCCGAATTTCAACAAGGCTGAAACGGTAGTATCTGGCGTAATTGGTTCAGTATATGCGGGCAAAAGTGCTGAACCTAATTTCTCTCTCAGTGTTGATCATAGTCAACCCATTCATGAAGATTTAGCATATCGTGTCAGTGCCACAGCGCAAAAATCAAATGATTATTATGACAATGTCAAAAATAACTATAATGCTTTTTTTGGGGCATTGGCTTGGCGTCCCAATGAAGGTCTGCGTGTAGATTGGAACATCAGTTATGATGACTACTATGATTTTAATGTCACGCACGGCTGGAACAGGGCCACTCAAAAAGCAGTGGATCAAGGTCTGTATTATAAAGGCAGAGCAACTCCAATTATTCAAAATGGCTCAAGTTTTTGGTCACCAGTCTTTGAGTCTGGTGCAGCAAACTCTAAAGTTATCGGTTGGCAAGAACGACAGAAGAACAGTAAAAATCAATATATTGCTGTAGGGGATATACACACTACAGCATTGCCCAGTGCCAACTCAGATCAAGCGGGAACAATCCGTGGTTGGGTCTATGATCCAACTATTCCTGGCAATGAATTGGTTAAACTTGATGGCAATGTCTCAGGGCGAAGTGAAGATAAAAACAGTGCGAAACGGTTTAGTACTCAACTTAAAGTCGTAAAAGATATCAATACACAATGGTCTGTTTCCAACAGTACATTATTTCAAAAAAGTCACGATCTTGGAGATTCAGTCGGTAGCTTTTTTACGGATTTAAAACATGATTTGTTTGATCATCGTTTGGAGTTTCTAGGTGATCATAGTTTTGAGCTTTTGGGTTTAAAAATCAATAATAAAAGTAGCACGGGAGGAAGCTATCGATACGAGAAATTCACATCTTTAGCAGCCAATAACAGTTTTAATATCAACCCCTATGATCTGACCAATGATCCCTCACAAAAAAATCCAGGGGATTTACTGGGTCTGGTCAACACTGGACACTCAACGGGAAGCTGGATTGGACAAGTCGGAGTTCCCCAATATTCTCAATATTTTGGTTATTTGAACCTACCGAGAATGTATCCCATTGGACATGGTTTATATGCTGAAAAAGGTGGATTTCCTCCAAATGGTGGAGGTGCGGTGTACACAGGCAATGGGTTTTGGGATACTTTCAGTGTTTTTACACAACAGAACTTTACCTTTAATGATGTTTTCGGAATAAATCTAGGAATAAATCATAGTTCAATAAAAGCGAAACTTGAGAACCCCTTGGTGTTGACGCAAAGTGATGTCCGATCAGATACCAAGAATTATAGTCTGCTAAGTTATCAGATCAGTACTTTTGTCAAACCGACGGATAAAAGTACAATATATTTTACCTATGACAGGAGCACTGCATTAAATACTGGTGTTTTTGGTCCATTTTTAATTTGGGGAGCCGGCAATCAGCTCAATCCCTTGGCTTTTGATAGTCAAAGTGAGTTAAAAGAAGTTGGTGTAAAATACGAGCCTATTGCAGAACAACTTTTTTTGACTTTGAGTGGATTTGAACAAAAACGTGATTTATCACCTGATACCAATGGCAATATGGCGAGATTTGAGATCAAGGGCATTGAAAGTTCTCTGCGTTGGCAATTCAAACCCAATATCGCCATAGGTGGAAACTTTAGCTATTTAGATGCTGAATATTCTTCAATTGTACCTTCAGGTTTTTCGCCCTATGGGTTTTATGCAGATAATGCAACTGTATGGGGTGACAGTAATGCGCTCAACCTACGTACAGCTGGTCGATATGATGCAGCAGGGATACCAAAATATTCTGCCAGTGCATATGTTGACTATCAGCATCAATCGGGTTTTGGCGTGAATCTATCTGGTTGGTGGACAAGTAATTGGTATACGAATTTGAGTCAAACAGTCAAAGTACCCAACAATTACAATTTAGACTTGGGACTCTATTATCGTCAGCCACAATGGACAGTCGGATTGAACGTATTGAACTTAACCAATGAGCGTAATTTCGTTAATGGTTTAGCAGGCGCAAACAGTGAATTTTTACAACCGATGCGTCCTTTGAGTGTTCAGGGGCAGTTTCGCTATCAATTTTAATCATCAAAAAATCAGCACAATATTCACCCTGATTTAGCCATACAGATGTATGGCTTTTTTTCGGTATTTTGTATCGCAACATATACCTGTTGAAATAACAACAGCGACGTAATTTAAATGTCTATCTAACAGCAGTTGATTCTGCTTAAATTTTATTTATATATTTTAATATATTGAAAAATATAACTTTAAAATAGTGGCATGGAAGTTGCCAATAACAATAAGAGATAAGTTTAAAATGGAGAATCCATGTTCAAAGTTACAAAAATTAGGCAGAGTATTTTGACTGCTATGTGGGGGGTTACAGCGAGTGTTTCAACACTGGCGCTTGCCGATGATGAGCTCACTGGAGCGAATCAAGTTGATCAACAGGCACAGGTTGTGGATGCAAAAGATGTCAAAAAATTAAAAGATGTCATTGTTACAGCACAATATCGAGCACAAAACATTCAAAAAGTTCCAACGGCAATCACTGCCGTTTCTGGAAAAGACCTGGCAGCTAAAGGTTCGACATTTATTGGCGATGTCCTAACCTACACACCCAACGCGGCGGCGGAAAATCCAGATGGCGATAGTCGTCCACGATGGTATATCCGTGGTTTAGGAACTGGAGATGTTGCTGCGTCTACAGTATTTCCCGTTGGGGTTTATGCGGATGGTGTATATTTAAATGCTCCTGTTGCAGGTGCAGGGGATCTATTTGACCTTGAACGCATCGAAGTTTTACGAGGTCCACAAGGTACACTGTATGGAAAAAATACAACGGCGGGTGCAGTAAATTATATCTCTAGAAAACCCACATTTACAGATAAACCAAATGGTTATGCAACTATTGGTTTGGGGGACTATAACCTTCGAACGTTTGAAGCTGCCGCGAATGCAAAAATATCGGAAAACGTTGCGGTCAGGGGAGCATTTTATTCTGAGGACCGTGATGGCTATGCCAAAAACTTAGCCAATGGAGAACACTATGGAGATGTTGATAAAAAATCTTTTCGATTCCAAATTTTAGGCAAAGTGAATGAGGATTGGGATGCTTTACTCAATTTACATAGTCAAACCTATAATGGCACAGGAAATAATGGCTCTCTAAGTGTTGGAAAATATTGGGGTGTATATGAGAGACCAAAGGGACGTGATACATATTTAGACTTGGATGAAAGTGGCAAAATTCAGCATGACGGTGCATCCCTCAGTTTAACGGGTAATTTAGGTAATGGTTATACTTTTACCTCGATTACAGCTTTTGATAAAACCACCCAAAAATCAATATCAGATGGTGACTATACACCATATGATATTGCGCGTAGTTATACTGATAATGAATGGCGTCAATATAGTCAGGAGTTTCGTATTGCGTCTGATGCAGAAAAACGCCTAAGCTGGATTGCCGGGCTACATTATTTTAATGAGGATTTAGATGCGACAGGTGTCAGCGCACGTGTAACAAAAACTTTACCGAACGGCGCTGCGTCTCAAACTGCTGCTACACCTGCATTCAGAGACATTGGTTATGATCAGGGAACACAGAGCTTTGCCCTGTTTGGAAACAGCACCTATAAATTCACGGATAAATTCAAAGTCACGGGCGGCTTACGTTGGACCAGTGAAGAAAAAGACATCAATCTTGATTTAACTCAAATCACGACAGGGGATTACAGCAAAGGCAGTTGGTGGAAAAAGGATGGATACAGCAATAGCGTCTATAATCCAGCAGCAAATGCAAATGGTTCAACCAGCCGTAAAAAAACATGGAATGAGCTGACTTATGACATCACACCAGAATATGAAATCAATCCTGACCTGAATACTTATTTTCGTTTCGCCCGTGGGTTCCGTTCAGGTGGGTTTAACACAGGGATATCTAGCAGTTTAACCCAACTGACTGATGTTAATCCTGAATATTTAAACAGTTACGAACTTGGGCTTAAGTCAACATTGTTGAATGGTGATTTAACTGCAAATGCAAATATTTTTTATTATGACTATAAAGACATTCAAACCAACTTATTGGTCGCAACCGAGGGGCAAGCCGGAGGGGTAACTTCAGTTTTAGCCAATGGACCAAAAGCTGAGGTGAAAGGTGCTGAACTAGAACTGGATTACTTGGCAACGGAAAACTTGAGACTCCGTTTTGCCGGCGCATATTTGGACAGTGAATATACAGACTTTGTAGATAAAAATCCCGTGACCAACGTTGTAAATGCGGATAATACAGGCAACAGTCTGGTGCGATCACCCAAATACACGGTGGGTCTTGGTGGAGAATATACCTTTAATCTGAGCAATGGCTCACGTGTCGTGGTCGGAACGGATGCAAGTTATCGAGATCGTGAATATTTCTTGGTCAACCGTCAGAATTATACCGTTGATCCTGTCTTGAGCCAAAAAGCTTACACGTTGTGGAATGCCAATATTGGCTATCACAGTGCCAATAACAAATATCAAGTCAATGCCTATGTGAAAAATTTGCTTAATGAAGAATATCAAGTACATGGACGTCCAAATGGTCCAGTCGGGCAGTACGTTTTAACTTATGGCAATCCACGTCAGGTGGGTGCTTCATTTACAGCTAAATTTTAAAAATGAGGATTACTTTCATGGGAATAGAATTTTTTACACGTTTACCACTACATGGCGAGGCTGAGTTTTTAGCTGGGGATCCACGTAACCGTGGTGATTGGACGCGTGTTGCAGGTGTTGAAAATACGGGTGCGGTGTCCAACTATCAGGTTGGCGATGACTTTAGTTATATTGATTATTTGAGCCAGATTGCGCGAGCTGCTGAAATCAATGGTTTTGCAGGTGCATTGATGGTGAATGCGCCAACAGGTGAAGAACCTTGGACGGTATGCTCATTATTGGCGAGAGAAACCAAACGATTAAATTTTGTGACGGCTTTTCAGCCTTATCACTTTAGTCCCTATAACGCCGTGCAAAGTGCCGCAACTTATCAACGAGCAACGGGAAACCGCTTGGTTTGGAATATCATCAATGGCGGATCGGAAGTTATCCAACGGCAAGTGGGGGATGTAACGCCACACGATGATCGTTATATCCGTGCAACGGAATTTTTAGATGTTGTCAAAGGATATTGGCACAATGAATCATTTCACTATCAAGGTCAGTACTACTCTGCTGAAGGGGGTGGCTTGAAATATCCATTGAACAAAGCAGAGTTACCGATCATATGTACAGCAGGTTCGTCTGAGGCTGCTCGAGAGTTTGCTGCAAAGCATGCCGATTATTATTTAATGCGGGCAGAAAAACCAAGTGAAATTGCTATATTGATTGCTGATGTCCGACAGCGTGCGGCCAAATATGGTCGAGAGAATATCAAGTTTGGTCTGTCTATCGATACGATTGCCCGACGCACAGAGCAAGAAGCTTTAACAGAAGCACAGCGCTATTTAGACGAAGCTGCGGAAAAACAACGTTTGCACGCTTCTGCAGCACATGCAGGATTGCGATCTGCCCGTGTTCTGAGTTTTGAAAAAGAATACAACGAAAAAGCAGGCAGTAAAAATGTGAATGATTTTTTCATTCATCCCAACGTCTGGTCTGGTTTTGGCTATATTGGTGTTCCCCCAGGAGTAGCCTTGGTAGGAAGTTATACCCAGATTATCGAACGTATCGAAGAATATAATCGTATTGGTATTGATCTGTTCTTTTTGGCCGGTTATCCGCATTTAGAGGAGGCTTATCGATTAGGTGAGCATGTGCTGCCTTATTTCAAAAAACAACGTCAGCAATTAGGACGAATTCCTGAAGCATCAAAATATCGTATTGCATGAGGGTTTTGGTTTTAAACCTCTGAGATTTGTCAAAATCAGAGGTTGTTTTTATGGTCTAAGCAGTTTGAAATAAATGACGGTCAGTACGCTTCTAATATGTAACTTCAAGATTAATCAATATCAGGATGCTGCTTTGCAAGATGATCACGTTTTTCTTGCAATTCCTCAATTCTTTGATCAATCTTTTCGATTTTTTGCTCAATATTGTCATGATATTGCTCAAGCAGTTCTTCTGCTTCTTCAGTATCCACAGCCATCGGTTTTGCACCTTTGAGAGGAAGATTGGCAGTTTCTTTAAGATAAAATGCAGTAATCACGCCAAAGCCACCGCAAATCACAAGATAGTATGCTGGCACCATTATATTGTGTGTGGTTTCTACCAAGGTTGCAGTAATCGTTGGAGTGAGACCCGCAATGACGACAGAAATATTAAAGGCAATCGCAAGGGCACTATAACGAATTTCGGTTGGGAAAAGTGCAGGCAGTGTTGATGCCATGATACCGATCAACATATTCAGTGACAGTGCAAGCATCAACAGACCTAAAAAGATCAAGTATACATTGTTGGTTCCGAGCAATAAAAAAGCCGGATATGACAGTATGATCAAAGCAATACTGCCTGCAAAAACAAATGGTCGACGACCTATTTTATCGCTGAGCATCCCCACAAAAGGTTGCACAAAGAGCATCCCCACCATGACTGCAATGATGATCAATACGCCGTGACTTTCTGAATAGCCTAAGTTATGTGAAAAATAACTTGGCAAGTAAGTTAAAAGCATATAGTAGGTGACATTGGTACATAGTACTAATCCAACACAGACCAATAAACTACGCCGATGATCACGTAAAATTTGTTTAAAACCCACTTTTTGTGGTTTTTTAAGTTGTGATTGTTCTTCCGAATGGGATTGAAATGTAGGTGTCTCATCTAAGGAATGGCGCAAATACAAGCCAATCAATCCTAACGGAAGCGCTAAATAAAATGGAATTCTCCAACCCCATTCGACAAAAGCCGCTTCACCTACAGCAAAAGTAATCAGGGAAACCACACCGGCACCCACCACAAAGCCCAAAATTGAACCAAAATCCAGCCAACTTCCCATAAAACCTCGTTTTCGGTCTGGTGAGTATTCAGCAACAAAGATTGCAGCACCTGCATATTCACCACCCACGGAGAAGCCTTGAGCAATTTTTACAATCAGTAATAAGATGGGGCCCAAATACCGATAGTTTCATAAGATGGAATTAAACCAATACCGAAGGTACTGACGGACATGATAATAATGGTGATTGCCAGAATTTTTTGCCGACCATATTTATCGCCTAAAAAACCAAAGAATAGTCCACCTAAAGGTCGGAATATAAAGGGAATTGAAAAGGTCGCTAAAGCCGCAATCATCTGTATGCTGGGTGAGGAATTGGGGAAAAAAACCTGACCTAATACATAAGCGACATATCCATAAACACCAAAATCAAACCATTCAATCGCATTTCCTAAAGCTGCTGCTTTAATGGCTTTTTTTGTCTTATCATAATCAATAATTTCGACATCATCGATTTCCAGTGGTTTGATTTTTCTTTTATACATAAATGCTTAATCCTGATTCATGACTCTGCTTTAAAGTTTTCACTCAAAACACAATCAACGATAAAAATATGGAGAGGTACGATTCAAACATCGTTCATACAGTCATTCGGAGCGCTGAATGCCTAGAAAATTAATAAATATCAATTGATTAAAATTTTAGTTTTTTTGTTGATTTTATGTGTTGGCTAATCATGAATAAAGTGTATGAAAAATGATGTCATTATGTAATAAACTTAAATTTTAACAACAATCTGAAAGTGCAATAAAACGAATACTGACAAAAAGAGGAAAAAGGTTTTATCTGTTTAAGATTGAAAATAAAACAAAAGATAATCCATTCAGTTTGTGAATTAGCTGTTTGTAACGACTCAAAAAAGCATTGTTAATCAAAATATAAATAAACTAGACGACTGGTCTATTATTGATTATAGTAAAACAATGAAAAGATCAGATAAAAGTGAAGCAACGCGTCAACATATCTTAAATACCAGTTATAGATTGGTATTACATAAAGGTTTTGTTGGGGTTGGCTTGCAGGAAATTTTAACGAGCTGTGGCGTTCCAAAAGGTTCGTTCTATCATTATTTTGCCTCCAAAGAAGCATTTGGTTGTGAACTTTTAAAGCATTATCTTGCTGATTATAAAGTCAAAATAGATCAGCTAATGCAAACAGAACAGGGCAGTGCATATGCAAGTTTAGTGGCGCTTTGGCAAGCGTGGATTGATGATCCAAGCCATGATGAGGGGGGCTGGGCTGAAAACTGCTTAATTGTAAAACTTGCAGCTGAGGTCTCAGATTTATCTGAAGATATGCGTCAAATTTTAAATTTTGGAGTAACCAAGCTGACAGAACGTATTACGAATTTACTTCGTGAAGGGCAAAAAGATGGTTCAATTCCACCACATATTGAACCTGAGAAAATGGCACAAACGATGTATCAGCTCTGGTTGGGTGCAGCTTTATTGGCAAGACTCGCACAAGATAAACAACCGCTTTATCTTGCATTGGAAACAACACAGCAATTACTAAAACCATTATAGGACGGTCAAAATGCAAAGTATTATTCATCACAAGTTTGGCGAACCTGTAGATGTATTAGCATCAGCAGAAATGCCTAAACCTGAACCTAAAGCAGGTGAAGTTCGTATTAAAATGATTTTATCTCCCATCCATAACCATGATGTATGGACGGTGAGAGGCAGTTATGGCTATAAACCGACACTACCAGCGATCGGAGGAAGTGAAGGGGTTGGTGTCATTGATGCACTTGGAGAAGGCGTCGACCACGTGTCGGTAGGACAACGTGTTGCAGTTGCAGCCGTGCATGGCAGTTGGGCAGAGTATTTTATTGCACCTGCACAGGGTGTCGTCCCATTAGTCGATGCAATAGATGATGAAACAGCGGCTCAATTGATTGGTATGCCGATCAGTGCATTGATGTTGCTGGATTTTATTGATCTTCAAAAAGATCACTGGTTGATTCAAAATACCGCCAATGGTGCTGTAGGCAAAACCGTTGCCATGATTGCACAGGCGCGTGGTCAAAAAGTCATTCATTTGGTTCGCCGTAGTGACGCGATTGCAGAAATGAATGCTTTAGGTATTCAAAATGTTGTTGCTACAGATCAGCCAGATTGGAAAGATCAAGTCAAAGCAATCCATGCTGATCAGCCTTTAATTGCAGGGGTGGATTCAATTGGCGGTAAAGCCAGTGGTGAAATGTTGGCTCTACTCAGTGAAAACAGTGTTTTGGTTTCTTTTGGAAGTATGACTGGAGAAGTGATGCAAATTTCTTCAGGTGATCTGATTTTTAAACAAGCCATTGTCAAAGGTTTCTGGGCAAGTGTAGTGAATAAGCAACTATCTGCAGAACGCAAAAGGGAATTGATTGTCGAGTTAGTGACTTTAGCCGCGCAAAAAAAATTAGTATTACCCGTAGAAGGTATATTCAGTTTTGATCAAATTCAACAAGCAGCAGCGAAAGCCACTCAAGGTGCCCGTCAAGGCAAGGTACTGTTAAAACCGTAATCCTATCTGGCATAGATCAGCAAAAGTGCTGATCTATTACCATATTTAAAATAAGGAAAAAACATGGTTGGGCAAATTTTAGTCGGTCTCATTGCGCTGTTACATGTGTATATTCTGGTATTGGAAATGTTTTTGTGGGATAAACCTTATGGTTTAAAAGCATTTGCTAATACGCCGGAAAAAGCAAAACTGACCAAAGTGATGGCGCAAAATCAGGGCTTGTACAATGGTTTCCTCGCTGCTGGTTTATTTTGGTCATTATGCACACCCGAAATCTACGCAACTTCACTGGCAAATTTCTTTCTAGGCTGTGTATTGGTGGCGGGTATTTATGGTGGAATGACTGCCAGTAAGAAAATTATGTATATACAGGCAATTCCCGCGTTATTGGCATTGCTTGCGGTAAATCTCAATATTTGAAATAACGGATGCGCTATCTTTTTTAAGGTTGGATGATGAGTATGTGTTTTACTCTTATACCTATAATTTTGAATGGCGCAACATTAATCAATTATCCCTCATAATGGAAAGTCCATTTTTTTCTCAACAATATTTGAATATATAGCAATTTCGCATGCATATTTTGTTGTCTAAAATAAGAAATTAAATTGATATGCTACTTACAGACTGTAAAAATAATTTAGAAAAATTAGAAAATTTCTGTCATTTCTTCACCAATCCAATTTAAAAAATGGTTCACTTTGAGAATATTCTCATGGGTGCGAGGGTAAACTAAATGATGTGCGGATATGGGCACGGATAAGTCATCAGCAAAGACTTTGACAAGTTTTCCTGATGCTAAATAATTTTGGGTAAGTAAATTGCTTTCAAGGACGAAACCGAGCCCATGGGTTGCAGCTTCAAGTGACATATAGGATCGATCAAAACTAAAAGTGTAAGGGAATTCTGGAATACTTAATCCGTTATGTGCAAACCATTGGGGCCATGTAACCAGAGTAGACTTCGATAAAATGAGTTCTTTTTTTAGTAAATCTTTAGGTCTAGAAACTGGACTACGTTCAAGTAATTTAGGGGAGGCAAGAACTTCTAATTTTTCACTTCGAACCGTTCTAATTTCGACGCCTGTCCAATTCGGAATACCATGACGAATATCAATATCAATTTTATCTCGTGTGAAATGAAGGTTTTCATATGAGCAAGATAAATTTACCTGAATAAGAGGGTATTGTTCTTTAAATGATTCCAATCTTGGCAGTAACCACAGAAGTCCAAAGCTTGGTGAAGAATGGATATATAAACTATCTTTTGGGCTTTTATCGGATGCTTGTTCAGTGGCTAACATCAGATTATGCAAGATAGCGGTTACATCTTGATAGTAACGTTCACCAGAAGGCGTTAAGGTTACTCCGCGTGCGCCTCTTATAAATAAGCTTTGACCGATCATTTCTTCTAGTTTTGCGATTTGATGACTGACAGCAGATGGTGTGAGGCTCAAAACCTCTGCTGCTTTTGCCACATTTCCTAATCGAGCAGTTTGTTCAAAGGCCTGTAAGGTTTTTATTGCAGGTACCTGATTGTAATTTTTTTCACTATTGTTCATTTAAAATTCCATTTTTCTTTCAAATCTCAGCTAAAAATATCATAGGCATGAATAAAATTCATGCCTAGTTGAGTTTAACCTTATTGCTGCTCACTGTGAAAAAAGAGAATCTAGTGATGAATGAATATGTTGAAGAAAAGAGGAATAGACATGTTACTACAAGGAAAAGTAGCGTTAATCACAGGTGCAGCATCTGAACGTGGTATTGGTCGTGCAACAGCAGAAATCTTTGCACAGCAAGGTGCCAAAATCATTATTGTTGATCTAGATCTTGCGCAAAGCCAGCATGCAGCTAAAGCATTGGGCGAAGGTCATTTAGGTCTAGCAGCAAATGTTGCAAATGAAGAACAAGCATGCGCTGCTGTGGAACAAGCCCTTCAACACTACGGAAAAATTGATATTTTGGTCAATAATGCAGGCATTACCCAACCTGTAAAAACATTAGATATCAAACGTCATGATTATGATCGTATTTTGGATGTCAGTTTGCGTGGAACACTCATTATGTCTCAGGCTGTAATTCCCTCAATGAAAGAAAACGGTGGAGGAAGTATTGTGTGCTTATCATCCGTTTCGGCACAACGAGGTGGTGGTATTTTTGGTGGTCCACACTACAGTGCTGCCAAAGCTGGGGTTTTAGGGTTAGGTAAAGCGATGGCTCGCGAGTTTGGTGCAGATAATATTCGTGTCAACTCACTTACACCAGGCCTTATTCAAACAGACATTACAGGGGGGTTAATGAATGATGATCGCCGTCATGACATTCTTGCAGGCATTCCACTTGGCCGCTTAGGTAAAGCACAAGATGTCGCAAATGCAGCGTTATTTTTAGCCAGTGATCTATCAGCCTACTTAACAGGTGTAACTTTAGACGTAAATGGTGGCATGCTGATTCACTAAAATTCAGTATTAGTATTAGAAAATTTAAAATAGAGATATGGTCACGAGAGGATATTGTGGCCAAATGTAAAGGGACTCGCATGATGGATACCGTATTTTCATCTGATACAGATGCTATTCGTAAATCTGCATATCGAAAAATTGCATTTCGGCTGATGCCATTTTTGATGCTTTGTTATTTTTGTGCTTACCTAGACCGTGTAAATGTTGGTTTTGCCAAACTTCAAATGATGAGTGATTTACAGTTCAGTGAAGCTGTTTATGGACTCGGCGCAGGTATTTTCTTTATAGGATATTTCTTATGTGAAGTACCGAGCAACATTGTGCTGCATAAAGTTGGTGCTCGACGTTGGATTGCTCGGATCATGATTACATGGGGTATTTTGTCAGGCTGTTTTGCATTTGTTGAAACAGAGTGGCAATTCTATACCTTACGCTTCTTACTCGGTGTTGCTGAAGCTGGATTAGCGCCAGGTTTATTACTTTATCTTACCTATTGGTTCCCATCTTATCGTCGGGCCCGTATGACTGTGCTGTGGTTTATTGCGATCCCAATTTCAGGAATGATTGGTGGACCTCTGTCTGGCTTAATCATGGATCAAATGAACAATGTGCAAGGATGGCATGGTTGGCAATGGATGTTTGTACTTGAAGCTATACCTACAGTGGTTGTTGGTTTGTTAGTCCTCGCGGTTCTAAAAGATTCTGTTCAAGATGCACATTGGTTAACAAGTGCTGAAAAGAATTTAGTTCAGCAAGAAATTGCTCAAGATAATCAACAGAAAGAAGGGCATAGCAGTATTAAAGACTTCATTAGTGATAAACGCTTGTGGTTACTTGCTGGAATCTACTTTTGTGTCGTAATGGGGCAATATGCAATTACTTTCTGGTTGCCTACCTTAATTCGTAACTCGGGCATTAGCGACAACTGGCATATAGGTTTGCTGACCAGCCTACCTTATATGTGTGCAATAGTTGTAATGCTGTTAGCAGGCCGTAGCGGAGATCACTTTAGAGAGCGTCGCTGGCATTTGATTATTCCTATGTGTGCTGGTGCCGTTGCACTGACCTTCGCAACCTTGTTTGTCTCCAATCTAACTCTATCACTGATTTGTTTATGTATTGCGGCATCGGGTGTACTCACTGCATCTTCTTTATTTTGGATGTTGCCAACCAACTTTTTAGGTGGTGTTTCAGCCGCCGCAGGCATTGCAGGAATCAATAGTTTTGCCAATCTCGCTGGATTTTGTTCTCCGTTTCTCATTGGCTGGATTACAACTAATACAGGTTCGAATGCCATAGGTATGTTCTTAATCACAGCAGTCTTGGTTGTCGGCGCCAGCCTAGTACTGCGCGTTCCAGCAAAACTGGTTAATCGTTAATAAGAGAAGTTCATCATGTCAAATATTAATAAAGAAGTTCGTATTGCTGAACTACAGCAACGTGCATATAACATTCGTCAACATGCGTTACGTATGGGACAAGTACAGGGCCAAGGTTATGTTGGACAGGCCTTAGGTGCAGCTGATCTACTCGCAGTTTCTTATTTTCATGCAATGAAATATCAGCCTGAAAATCCTGAGTGGGAAGGAAGAGATCGCTTTTATCTTTCAATAGGGCATTATGCAATTGCTTTATATGCTGCTTTGATCGAAGCAAAAGTTATTCCAGTTGAAGAACTAGAAACGTATGGTTCTGATGACAGTCGTTTACCTATGTCAGGCATGGCAACCTATACCCCAGGTATGGAAATCACAGGTGGTTCTTTGGGGCATGGTTTAGGTATTGCGGTAGGTGCTTGCCTAGGATTAAAGCAAAAGAAATCAGAGTCTTTTGTTTATAACTTCCTATCAGACGGTGAGCTCAATGAAGGCTCGACATGGGAAGCCGTTATGTCAGCTTCACATTGGAAATTAGATAATCTAATTGCAATTATTGATGTGAATAATCAGCAAGCCGATGGGCATTCAAGTGAAATTCTTGCTTTTGAACCGATTGTAGATCGTTGGAAGTCTTTTGGTTGGTATACGCAACGCGTAGATGGCAACAATATGGAAGCTTTACTTGATGCTTTCGATCAAGCAAAAAACCATAAAGGAGCATGCCCAAGAGTCATTATTTGCGATACCCAAATGGGTAAAGGTGTTTCTTTTTTAGAAAGTCGTGAAAAAACACATTTTATTCGCGTGGATGAACGCGAATGGGATGAAGCTTTAAATATATTAACCCATTACGGCAAATAAGGAGTTTAGATCCATGAGCCAATTAGCGAACTCCCCTAAGAAAAAATTAAAAACGTCTGCCATGATTGCTTCGATAGCTGCAGAAGGGCAACCAACCAAGCCTGCACCATTTGGACATGCTTTAAACGCGCTAGCGAAAGAACGTGATGATATTGTTGGATTATCCGCAGATCTATCCAAATATACAGATCTACATATTTTCGCGAATCAAAATCCAGACAAGTTCTTTCAAATGGGAATGGCAGAACAACTCTTGATGAGTGCTGCGGCTGGATTAGCTCGAGAAGGCTTCGTTCCTTTTGCCACGACTTATGCTGTATTCGCCTCACGTCGTGCTTATGATTTTATTTGTATGGCGATTGCCGAAGATAATCTGAATGTGAAAATTGTAGCAGCCCTTCCTGGTTTAACTACAGGATATGGACCAAGTCACCAAGCCACAGAAGACATTGCAATTTTCCGTGGAATGCCAAATTTAATGATCATTGATCCATGTGATGCTTTGGAAATTGAACAGGCTATTCCGCAGATCGCTGCTCATCAAGGTCCTGTTTATATGCGTTTGTTACGTGGTCAAGTTCCATTGGTACTGGATAAATATAACTACCAATTTAAATTAGGTAAGGCTCAAGTTATTAAACCTGGCAAAGACCTGTTGATTATTTCTACAGGGCTGCTGACTATGCGTGCGCTTGAGGCCGCTGAAGAACTTGAAAAAGAAGGAATTGAAGTTTCAGTTCTACATGTCCCAACCATTAAGCCTCTTGATGAAGAAACGATTTTAGCTGAAGTTGCAAAAGAAGGACGACCAGTACTTACTGCTGAAAATCATTCTGTGGTTGGGGGCTTAGGTGAGGCAGTTGGAACATTGCTGTTAAGAAATGGGCAACATCCACGTTTTGATATGATTGGTTTACCAGATGCATTTTTAGATGCTGGAGCATTACCAACATTGCATGATCGTTATGGTATTTCTACAGAAGCAGTTAAAGAGAAAATTAAAAATCACTTAATCTAAGAGAGTCCAACTCTATTAGTGAATTGAGCATGGTGTATGACAGGAGTCCCGCCATGCTGCAATTTTATCACACTAATTTTAATCCAATTTAATCACTCAAAATAGCTTATTCAATTCGCTGTTTAGGGAAACTGATATTCAAAATTTGCAGGGATTGTGCAATGAAAAAAAGTAATTTTTTATGTCTTATTGGTGTTCTTATTGGAACAAATACAGCTTGTTTTGCTGAGAACTTATTTGATGTGAATCGGACAAATTTAACAGGAGATTGGGAGGGTGAACGGAAACAGCTAGTGGATAAAGGAATCAAATTTGATGCTAGTTCCAATCTCGATATTGCTTACTTGGCAGATGGAGGATATGCCCCACGACAAGACCCAACATATGTTAGCCAGTTTTCACTGGGTTCAACCTTAGATTTAGAAAAATTGATAAATATGGAAGGGGTGACTGTTCGAGCTTTAATTATGGCAAGACAAGGGCAGAGTGTATCAGTAGAGCAGATTTCCGATCCGCAAGCACCGCAATTGGCCAATGTACAGGCAAATTATGGACGAGGTAATTCGGGTACAAGGCTTGCAGAACTATCGATCGAAAAGAATTTTAGTAACGCAGCTACCAGTATTCGAGTTGGGCGTTTTGCCATGGGAACTTATTTCAATGTGATGTCCTGTGACTTTCAAAATAATTCTTTTTGCGGTGCGCAAATGGGGAAATGGCAAGGCAGTAAATGGATGAATGCACCTGTCAGCCAATGGGCTGTAATGTCTAAATATAGTTTTAACCCTGAGACCTTTATACAATTTGGTGTATTCGAATATAACCCCAAAAACTTGGAAGAAAGTGAAGGATGGAATTTGGATACAAAAGATGCCGATGGCGTCAATATTCCTGTTGAACTTGTCTGGCAGCGTAAACAGGCGATTAATAACTTAGTTGGAATTTATCGTATAGGTGCATTTTACAATACGGCTGACGATCTCAAAAACCAAAAAGATATCGTGACAGGAGAACCTGAATCTCGCACATATGGGATGTGGGGAGTTGTGGAACAACAATTAACCCACAAAGACTCAACTCATCAAGGGCTGTATGCTTTTATGAATTTCAGCTTTCATGATCAAACCACGAACAAAATTGAAAATATGCAACAAATGGGTTTGAAGTATGTGGGACTTTTAAATCATCATCCCAATGATATTGTAGGTTTTGCTGTGAATAGAGTTGATGTGAGTGATCGTTACAGCCGAACACACCAAGCGATTAATCAGGATGCTGAATATAATATTGAGGTGAACTATTCATATTTTCCAATGAAATGGTTGATGTTGAGACCTAATATTCAATATGTAATCAATCCTGGGGCAACGAGTTATGTGGATAATGCTCTAGTGCTAGGCTTAAGCTCGAAAATTATTTTTTAAGCAATCTTCATTTTAAGGATCTGAAAATTGTATTTAACTGTTTTAGATTATGGTCGCGGCTTTGGAGCAAAATTTAATTCTATGTCCAAGTGTGACATGAATGATCAAGTAAAATACTTTGTCTGAACCATATATTGAAATCTATGTAACAATATTAGTCCCCAAAGTCGGCATATTCCTTCGAGATGAATTTGCCGTATTGAGTCCATGGTGGCGTAATGTTCACGTGTTGAATGTGGGTTTTGGTCAGGCTATAACTCTGTCCGTTTAAACTGCGAATATCGATGATCAGCGCTAGATTGTTTTTATTGTCCCATTTGATTTTAATCTTATTTTTTGCATTTTGGCTTTCGTACCATGTATAGCCATTGCCTTGTTGCGTGATTTTCATTTTTTTCAGTGACCTGGAATCAAAGATGGAAAAGACACAGGTCCAACAGTGAGTTAAACCGAGCATTTCGATATCTACATTTTGTAAATGAACCACAGTTTTATCTTCTGGCAGAACCAGATTAAGTCGTGTTGTTTTTTTATTGTCGATAAAATAATGTTGTGCTGTTTCCGATAAATCCAAGTGTTTATGGTTGGGTTTATTTTTTATCTCAGTTGAATGTTGATGATGTTTGGGAAGAACTCGCTCAAGCCAAACGTTATTTTGATCCCGATACATACGTTCCTGAAATACCGAAGTGTGGGTAATACCATCATTTCCAATCACTTGGGACTCACGGCTAATGGTTGCTTTAAGCACTGGTGCAGCTTGAACAGCGTGGATGGAGGAGACAAATAACAGCATGATCATAAAACGCATAAATAATCCTGTATAAGCAAGAAAACCTCAGCTGATATTTCTCGCTGAGGTCTTAAATGGATCGAAATTTAGAAACCAAACGCTTCTTTTAATTTACTAAAGACCCAAGTGTTATCACGTGTTCCTTTGAATATCGATGAACCGGCACCTTCTGCATAAAGTAGAACATCCCCCCCTCCATGTGTTTCTGAACCCGGCGCACCCATGCGAATGCCAACTTCTTGTAGATAATCATCAGCGGCAGCTTCTTGTTCTGAAATGCTGGCACGAGATGTCGGACGTGGTCCTCCCCCATTACCGAATACCAGTACTGATCCATTGCGACCATTCACATCAACGGCAGGCGCATGTGGTTTACCATCCGCCAATATACGATTTGGTGCAGCAGCACTGCTTGCCACAGCATACAGATAGCTTAGCCCTAGAATCCCGGGATTAGTCGATGTGGTTTTTCCAGTACGAGCATTGTAGCCATTAAAGGTTAAGGTGTGGTCATGGTCTGCTGTGACCACGATTAGGGTGTTTTTCAGGTCAGGGTCAGTTTGTTTCACTTTGTCCAATGCTGCTTTGATTGCATTATCAAAGGCAATGGTGTCTTGGAATGAGCGTTTGGCATTGGTACCATGCAGAGCATGATCAATACGACCGCCTTCAACCATCAAAAAGTAACCTTTATCGCCACTTTGTGCCTGTAGCATTTCCAATGATTTCACCGTCATTTCTGCAAGACTAGGTTGATCAGGCGCCTTTCCATTTAAACGATCCAGATCATAGGCAAGGTGAGAGGTAGCTGTATAAAGACCAATATATTTTTTGTTGAGGGGTGCCGCTTGCATTTCAGCTTTATTTGCAGCTACGGTATAACCTTTGGCAGCCAATTCACTCAATAAATTACGCCCGTCAATACGTCCTCTGCTATTGCTCATGCTGTATGGGGTGAAGTGATTACGACCACCGCCCATCAATACATCCACACCATCCAGTAATTTGCTGTTGTAGCCAACTCCACCAGGAATAATTTGACGGGCAATTTCAAACTGCGCATTCCGATTGCAGACATGTGCAAATGTTGCAGCAGGGGTTGCATGGGTCAACTCAGTTGTGGTGATTGCACCGACTTTTTTACCTCTGGCTTTTGCCAACTCAAGAATCGTCATTGCAGGTGTTCCCGCCGCAGTGCTTGAACCTGGTTCTGGACAACGGTTTACAGCATTTGAAACCTGTGTCCCATCAGGTGCTTTTCCTGAGCCGGGTTCTACAGCAACTGTACCAGGCGTCATTCCAATCACTTCATTGCGAGTTTTTTGTCCAGTCATATATGCCGCCATGGAGGGAGCACTGTCTGTGGTTTGTCCATCTTCTGAAAATGTTTTGATACGTACCGAACGACTAAATGTATCCATGGTGAGTTTTCCTGATTCGCCATAGGCATAGATTCGACTGGCTGTGACTACTGTTGGTCCCATACCATCACCAAGAAAAAAGATGATATTTTTTGCTTCACCCGCGGCTTGAACAGACAGACTGCTGAGTAATAATGTAGCACCCATGATCGGGGAGATGAGATTCAGTTTGTTTAATTTTATATTTTTTGACATGGTTATATTCCTTGTTTACAGACCAATGGCTTTACGAATACGTTGGAAAACTTCAGTATTTTCCAGACTGCCATGAAAGTTTTCCGATCCTGCTCCAATGGCGCCTAAAAATACATCCGTTCCTCCGTGAGTTTCATCATCTGCAAATCCTGTCTGCACAACCGCTTCTTGCTGGAAGTCATCCGAGGCGACACCTGTACACCATCCCACTGTGCTGATTTTTGTACCGAGACTATCGGTATAATTTCCAGCAGGTCCACTGACAGGATTACAAATATCACTGTCTAGCAAAGCGCCACGTGGTTCTTTTCGATCAAAATCGAGCCGTTTTTTTCCAGTACCAAAACCGATAATGGCGTAAGGGTTGCCATTGATATCTTTTGCGACACCATCACCGTTATAGTTTTTAACCAGTCCAAGAACACTGGTTTCACCCCCCTTGACATATTTTCCCGTACGTTTTGCATAACCATTCAATACCATTGTATGGTCATGGTCAGCAGTCACCACTATCAGAGTATTCTTAAGTTCGGGGTCTGTTTTACGGATTTTTTCGATTGCTGTTTGAATGGCATTGTCAAATGCTACGGTATCTTGAAGTCCTCTTTTCGCATTGGTGTCATGGAGTGCATGATCGATACGTCCACCTTCCACCATGAGAAAAAAGCTTTTATTTTTGGCTTGTAGTACGTCAATTGCCTTACTGGTGAGATCGGCAAGACTCGGTTCATCAATTTTTTTATTGATTCGATCAAGATCGTAATTGAGATGACTGGAATTAAATAAGCCTAAAAGCTTTTGAGTTTTGCTCGGATCGACTTTGTTAAAATCAGTTCCATTTGCCACAAAGGTATAACCTTGCTTTTGCATTTCCTGAATGAGATCTCGACCATCGGCACGTTTTCCACCGGCAGTGGTGGGTTTAAATTGTCTCAAACCTCCACCCAAAATCACATCCACGCCATCTTTGAGTTTACTGTTGTATGCTGCATAGCCCGCACCTTTACCGCCTGGAACCAATTGTGCTGCAATATCATTTTCTGCGTCACGGTGACAAACATGCGCATAGGTTGTTGCTGGAGTAGCATGAGTTACACGGGTTGTGGTGACAATACCTGTGCCCATTCCTCTTGACTTGGCAAGTTCAAGCAGTGTTTCTGCTGGTTTTTTATCTTTATTGTCCGCAGCAGCATCACAGTTGCTTGTACCATTGCTATTGGGTGGTGTAGCAACCGTACCTGTCTGCATGGAAATGACTTCATTTTTCATTTTCACGCCAGTCATATAGGCAGCCATTGATGGAGCACTGTCTGTGACTTGACCGTCTTCAGAAAAAGTCCGTACAAAAGCTGATTCGGGTAAGCGATCAATGGTTAAATCACCATCTTCTCCCACTGAATAAATTCGCGCAGCGGTTAATGTGGTGATCCCCATTCCATCGCCCAAGAAGAAAATTACATTCTTAGCGGTCGGTTTTACAGGTGTGACCACTTGTGGACCATCTTTGTCACTATCCGAGCAAGCGGTAATACTTGTGCCGCCAAGGATTGTCAACAAGCTGAATGCGAGAAGATTTTTCCTCTTGATCATTGTTAGAAGGAACATAAACTAAATATCCTTTGAATAATAATAATGGCTTTTTTTGTTCAATTTGAGTCTATTTACTGTTGATGACATTTTTATTGCTAAGTTTAGAATTTCTTAAAAATGACTAAATTGTAATTTTGATGAGGTGTTATTGAAATTTTATAAATGATTGAATGGCAGGGAATATGAAAAAAATAAACTTCTTGATGAAGCAAGATACGCTTGCGGGGGCGTAATGCATACTTAATTTTTTATCACTTTAATCGCTTTAATTCTTTAAGAAATTGATAAAACAATGCGATGTTATTTTTCATGATTGCTGTTCAGTGTACTGAAAAAAAGCTTCAGCAGTATTTTAATGGATATTTTGATTGATTTTAGCAATAAATTTTGGATCACAGACATCAAATATTATGTAGATAAACTTTTGCTATGTGCCAGTAATCAAAGTGAATATTCATATATGACATTCATTTATTTAAATGATTAGCCAATAAAAAGTAAAAAGCCATTGATATAAGCTGACACCGATAAATTAAGTTGAGATATTTGATCAATACAATTTCTTTCAAAAGAGATAGCAGGATTTTTACTTGAAAATGACAATAATATTGATACTTTTAAATGTCAAAAAAATAAATAATTGTTTTATATATTAATTTTAAGGGGTAAATGTAAAAAATCCCTCTCATTTATTTTGTGCACAAAAAATCATGCTTTAGGTCAGTTTCTTATATTTTCTGTCCTTTTTATTATCTTTTTGCTATGTCGACACATTGTATGATTTAAAAAATCGGGAATTAGACAATGTGTCGACACAATCTGGATGGATTGAAAATGATATCTGGTTAAATGCAGGGATGTTTTATGGACAAGAAAATACTGTTGGCTGAAGCATTAAAGCGTCGAATTATAAGCATGGAATTGGCACCAGGTGCAATTGTTGATGAAGTTGCTCTCAGTGAGGAGTTTGGACTTTCTCGTTCTCCTGTTAGAGAACTCTTAAGGCAGATGGCAGCAGAAGGATACTTGGAACTAGAGGCAAATCGTGCAACTCGTGTGTCTTCAATGAGTCATCAGTCGCTTCGAAATTTTTTCTTAGCTGCTCCATTAATTTATATTTCGACCACGCAGTTGGCAGCCATCAATGCAACACAAATTGAAATTAAACAACTCAAACAGATTCAACGATCATTTCGAGAGGCGATTGATCAAGGTGACATAGAAGGACGGGTTTACTTTAACAATCAATTTCATTTGGAAATTGGAAGGATTGCAGATAACCCGTACTTATTACCAAGTTTACAGCGTTTACTGATTGATCATGCCCGTTTAGGTAAAATTTTTTACCGTTCTCCAACTACTGAGGATATGCAGGAAGATTTGAATACGGCGGTTTTACAGCATGAGCAAATCATTCAAGCAATTGAATCTCACAATGCAGGTGAAGCAGGTGAGATCATTAGATTGCATATGGATTTATCTCGCCGCCGAATGGCTGAATATGTTGTGCCAACAGGCTTAGACGTACCAGTTTCTTATTGATCAGCGAAAGATTTAAAAATACTTGCTCACTTCACAGTGGAATACGAAGTGAATCTATCAATGGAGTTTGATAAAGATGACAAAAGTCACCGCTTTACCCGCAGATGATCAACAATGCGCTTGGTATCACTTAAGTCAACAAAGACAAGTCAAAGTGAGCCATTCAGGCACAAGCTCAGCAAGATGGGCTGTAATTGGTGCGGGTTATACCGGACTGGCCGCTGCAAGACGTTTGGCAGAACATTTTCCCCATGACGAAGTGATTTTGATTGAAGCACAGGAAGTCGGATATGGTACAGCAGGTCGCAATGCCGGCTTTGCTATTGATCTCCCCCATGATATTGGCGCAGAAGATTATATTGGTGATATTGAAATTGCTAAAACGACTTTAAAGCTCAATTTACTGGGTCAATCACTTCTTCAAACACAGGTACAAACACACGGTATTGATTGTCATATGCGCAGTAGTGGCAAATATCAGGGTGCGGTTGAAACTCGCGGTATTGCAGTATTGGAGGCATATCAACGCGGGTTGGATAAGTTGGGCCAAGATTATCAGGTGATCAGTGAACAGGACTTGCCGCATCACATCGGAACTTCATTTTATAAAAAGGCATTGTTTACCCCAGGCACGATTTTATTACAGCCATCAGCATTGGTAAAAGGCTTGGCTGACAGTTTGCCATCCAATGTCACGCTGTATGAAAATACCGCAATTACAGAAGTTGAATATGGAGATAAAGTTGTTCTAAAACATGAAAATGGACAAATTATCGTTGATAAACTGATCCTTGCCAATAATGCTTTTGGACAACGATTTGGTTTTTCACAGATTCAACGCACCATGTTGCCTGTTTTTCTCTATGCCAGTATGACGCGACCTTTGACAGAAAATGAACAAGCTCAACTGGGCGGAAAAGATTTCTGGGGCGTGATTCCTTCGGACCCTTTTGGCAGTACCGTTCGCCGAACGCATGATCATCGTATTCTCATACGAAACAGTTTTAGTTTTAATCCCAACGGACAACCCAAGCCACATTGTCTAAACCGTTTTATACAACGCCATCAACAGTCTTTTATGAATAGATTTCCCATGTTGCCTGCGGTGGATTTTGAATATACATGGAGTGGTTCACTGGCACTTTCACAGAATCATAAAGGCTTTTTTGGACAGTTGGCACCCAATGTTTTTGGCGCACTATGCTGCAATGGTCTGGGTATTACACGTGGTACGGTGACAGGAACATTGTTGGCAGATTGGCTTGCCGGCGAACGAAGTGAATTAACTGATTTTTTACTGGCAACGTCTGGGCCGAATAAAGTTCCACCAGAACCCTTTTTATCCATCGGTGTGAATGCAACCCTGTGGTGGGGGCAAATGAAAGCTGGATTGGAGAGTTAATATGTCTACTTCATGAAAGCTTATTTTTAGATTTTGAATTTAAACGATTTAAATTAATTCAGTCTTCCTAAATACAGCAGCACTTCATTGCAGTGAAATTGAGGATTCAATTTTGCAGGTTTTGTTCAGCCTTGTTTTAGGAAATGTGTAGGAAGCACATCCTTAATATTGAAGGATCGGAGACAGAAATGACAACAAATAATGTTTCTATAGAGGATGTACCTTTAAATAGGTTTCATCAACTTTTGACCATCCGTACTGGTGGAGGATGGCTCTTAGATGGTTATGTGCTCAGTATTGTCGGTGTGGCAATGGTACAACTGTCTTCAGCATTGCAATTGACGAGCTTTTGGCAAGGCATGATTGCTGCCTCAGCTTTGATTGGAATCTTTTTTGGAAGTTTTCTCGGTGGTTGGCTTGGCGGTTTAATGGGACGACAGAAACTTTATTTTGTTGCGCCGATCTTATTTACCTTGTGTTCTCTAATCCAATACTGGGTAGAGTCAGCAATGATGTTGTTCCTGTGTCGTTTCGTAATCGGCATCGGTGTCGGATTTGAATACACGATTGCAGGTTCTCTGCTTGCCGAGTTTTTACCACAACAGTCGCGAGGACCACGTTTGGCCATGTTGACCATTTTATGGTTTGTAGGAGCTGCGCTGGCTTATATCGTCGGAAACCTGATTTTAAACAGTCACTTTGAAGATGCTTGGCGGTGGGTACTGGCTAGCCCCGCCGTGATTGGTATCTTACTGATTGTTCTACGTTTAGGAACACCTGAGTCCCCACGCTGGTTATTGAGTAAAGGACGTGCAGCTGAAGCAGATGCAATTATCAAAAAAGTCTATGGACCAACTTTTTCACTGAATAACCTGCAATCACAAATTCTAGAAAAGAAAATTTCCTTAAGCAGTTTCTTAACGTCAGGTTATGGAACACGGGTATTTTTTGTCTCGATGTTTTGGGCATGTTCAGTTATTCCAGTCTTTGCGGTTTATGCCTTTGCGCCAAAAGTGCTGGATGCCTTGCATTTAAAAGGTGATTGGGCGGCGTATGGATCAGTTGCCATCACCTTATTGTTTGTTGTGGGGTGTGTGCTTGCGACTCGCCTAATCAACCACATGGGGCGTCGTAGCATGGTCATTCAAAGTTTTCTGTGGTCGGGTTTGGCGTTACTGGGTTTGGGCTTTTTCTCAGAAGCTTCGCCTGTGCTTATTTTGGTTTTATTTGGACTATATGCACTGTTTATTGGTGGTGCACAAGTCTTGCAGTTTGTTTATCCAAACGAACTGTTTCCCACACAGATACGTCCCATTGGCGTGGGAATTGGCGCTGCATTCTCACGGATTGGTGCGGCAATAGGGACATGGTTAGTGCCGATGTCGCTGGATTCAATTGGGATTGCAAATACCATGTATGCGGCAGCGGCTGTCACGCTGTTGGGGCTGGTAGTCTCTCTGGCATTTGCACCTGAAACACGTGGAATGAGTTTGGAACAGTCCACAACCTTGAATTAATTCTGAAAAATCTAGCCATGATTTCACACTGAGCAATGGCAAACGTATCACACTTTAAATGGAGAACAGAACATGAATTTTGATGGCATTTACACGCCTGTCATTACCCCATTGGCAGTAGACGGTTCAATAGACAAAGCAGCTTTTGCTGATGTTCTAGAATACTTGATTGATACAAAAGTACATGGGGTTATTGTCGCAGCGACTACAGGTGAATATTACGCGCATACTGCGCAAGAGCGTTATGACTTAGCGAAGTATGCAAAAGAAGTGATTGGTTCACGTCTACCTTTGATGGTGGGTACAGGGGCTATTCGTACTGAAGATTCAGTGGAATTTGCAAAAGTTGCCAAGCAAATTCAAGCGGACAGTATTCTGGTGACAATCCCACCTTATGCATTGCCCACTGAAAAAGAAGTGGCGGTTCATGCTTTGAGCATAGACCAAGCAGCAGATTTACCCGTGATGTTCTATAACTATCCGGCACGTATGGGCGTGAGTATGGGTAAAGAATTTTTTGATACGGTTTTTGCTGAATCTAAAAATTTTGTCGGACTGAAAGAGAGTTCCGGCGAGATGAATCAGCTGCATATGTTGGCACGTCATTATCCAAAGTTGGAAATTTCATGTGGTTGGGATGATCAAGCACTTGAGTTCTTTGCCTGGGGAGCTCGCAGCTGGACTTGTGCAGGTTCCAATTTTATTCCACGTGAACACATTGCCTTATATGAAGCATGTGTCATCGAAAAAGACTTTGATAAAGGGCGCCGGATCATGGCTGCAATGATGCCATTGATGGATTTTCTTGAAACGGGTCATTTTATTCAATGTATTAAATACGGTTGTGAATTGAATGGCTTAAGTACGGGAGGTGTGCGTGCACCGCTGCAAGATATGGATGCTGAGAAAAAGCATGCATTCCAAACTATTGTTGCGCAACTTAAACGTGACGTTGCAGCGATTACAGGAGGTGTGTAATGGCTGAGTTGTTAAGCGCAGCAGAATATCGTGATATTGCACAAAAATTAAAGTTTCCAACATTGGCTTTTATCAATCACAAATTTCAAGCTTCTGTTTCAGGGAAAAAATTTACAACCACCAATCCTGCAACAGGTGAAGTGCTCGCTGAGATCACTGCCTGCAATGAACAGGACGTCAATATTGCTGTTGAGCATGCCAAAGCAGCATTTGAAGATGGACGTTGGAGTAAGCTTTCACCAAATCAGCGCAAACATATTCTATTCAAATTTGCCGATTTACTTGAAGCGCATACCATTGAACTTGCAGTCATGGAAAGTTTGGACAGTGGTAAACCTATTCGTGAATGTCAGCTCACTGATATTCCTGAAATGATTCATACCATCCGTTGGCATGCTGAATTGATTGATAAAATTTATGACAACACTGCGCCTGTGGGAACTGATACTTTATCCATTATTGAGCGTGAGGCAATTGGTGTCGTCGGTTTGGTTTTACCGTGGAATTTTCCACTGCTCATGTTGGCTTGGAAAATTGGTCCTGCTTTAGCGGCAGGCTGTTCTATAGTGGTAAAACCTGCAAAAGAAACAACTTTGACAGCATTGCGTGTTGCTGAACTGTCTGTTGAAGCAGGTCTTCCTGCGGGGGTATTGAATGTGCTGCCGGGTGGGGGACGTGAAGTGGGTGAACCTATAGGCAGACATATGGATGTCAGCATGGTCAGCTTCACGGGTTCTACTGAAACAGGTCGCTTATTTCTTCAATATGCATCTGAATCAAATTTAAAACGCATCGTACTCGAGTGCGGCGGTAAAAACCCGGCTGTGGTGATGAACGACGTTGAAGATTTGGATCTGGTTGCTCAGCATATTGTCAACGGTGCTTTTTGGAACATGGGAGAGAACTGTTCAGCCTCTTCACGCCTGATTGTGCATCACGATGTTAAAGATGAATTATTGGGCTTGATCGGCATCCACCTAACGGATTGGAAAATGGGTGATCCACTTGATCCAGAACATAAATTGGGTGCGTTGATCAGTCAGTCTCATTTTGAAAAGGTAAAATCCTATATCGAGCAAGCCAAAGCAGAAAAACTCAACATTCTGCATGGTGGACAGACTAAAAAAGAAATCTTCGTTGAACCGACCGTGGTAGACGGCGTGAAAGCCACAGATACTTTATTCCAAGAAGAAGTTTTTGGACCCGTACTTGCTGTGACCACATTCAATACCATTGAAGAAGCGATTGCTTTGGCAAATAACACGATCTATGGGCTTGCAGGCTCGGTTTACACCAGTAATTTACGTCATGCCATCAAACTGGCACGAGCAATTCAAGCCGGTGTGGTCACAGTCAATTGTTTTGGAGAAGGTGATATCACCACGCCATTTGGAGGATATAAAGCCTCTGGTTTTGGTGGGCGTGATAAATCAATTTGGGCGCATGACCAATATACAGAGCTGAAAACAATCTGGATTGATGTTTCTGAAGCCTAGCGATATAGGGAAATGGAATGATGCAGGGCTCGACTTTTCGTCATTCCTCACCTTTGCTCTGTGAAGCAGACAAGGACATCAACCATTGCATCAGATGGGTTTAACAATTTTGAAAACATACTGTTGCGATAAATCATGGAAAGAAAGGAATTAAAAATGCTTAAAACAATAAACATATTAAGCTTGGGATTATTGACGCTGGGGATGTCTATGCCCGTTATGGCAGGGATTACGTTTGGCTCAGCAGAAAGTGAAACAGGTGCTTTAACACTATCAGGTACACTACGGGTCAATTATCAAGATAAAGATTATGGTGAAGCTGTTTCCGATCAAAAAATAAAATTGGATGCTGCCATTCTTCGACTGGCTTACGACTCTCCTGATTGGTTTGGTAAAACTGAGTATCGCTGCTATCAGTATGATACTTTGTGTGATTTTTCCACGCTTGTCTATGCTTATGCAGGTTATCGTCTTAACAAGACAAATCACCTTACTGTCGGTTTACAACCCATCCCATTTGGCCCAGGCCGTTTTTGGGACAGCAGTTTTTATGCAGGTATCAATAACACCATGGGTTTACAGGATATTCACAATCTTGGGGTGAATTATCATTTTGAAATGCCATCAGCAACCCAATTCGATTTGGCTTACTTTGCTACAGATGGAGGCAATTATCACGGTCAGAGTAAAGACTCAGCACGTTATAGTGCCAACATGGTGAAGTCTTCCGATCCACTTAAAACCAACCTCCAAGAAAAGAACATGTGGATGGCACGTGTAGATCAAGATTTAAAAGTTTTAAGCCCCTTTTTAAATCATGATGATCTCAAGGTTTCAGCAGGTGCAAGTTATTGGTATTCACAGATTGAAAATCATAAAACAGCTGAAAATGGTTCAAGAAATACATGGGCATTGTTCAATCGAATCGGTTATAAAAATCTAAATATTGTCCTGACTGGTGGCAGACAGTCGATCACCAACAAGGATGACTTAACACCAGACAGTTCTGGCTTTGGTTCGTTTGACAGTGAATATGATATTGCCAATCAGGGTTATTTCTACACGATCGACAGCAGTTATCGTTTTGATCATGTAAGTGGGGCTTTGAGTATCACTCCATATTTAGTGTTCAGTGGTTTTGATAAAAAACAGAAGCAGTTTCAAAACTCGCAACGTAATATCGCAGGACTCGCTTGGGAATATAAGAATACAACTTTATACACTGAATATTTGACGAGTAAAAATGATCCTTTTGTAGGTGGGACAGTAAATTCACTGGGAAAAGGGGACGATGCTAAGTGGAATAAGCTGCTGAACCTGATGTTGGTCTATAACTTTTAGTAAGTTGGTTGATGACGCAGTCACGATGGTCACACAACTCAATGCTAAAAAAGCAGTGTTTTACGACAAAACTCAAATACTACCAATGTTTTTAAACCCCGATTCAACCCTTGAAAATGGATGATTGATCAATCAATTTATCCATGATTTTAATCAGAGTAAATGATGAAGATGATAGTAAGCAGAAACAATGCAACGCTGATCGGACTGATTGCCGTGCTGTTGTGGAGTGCCATTGTTGGGCTGATTCGCAGTGTCAGTGAAAGTCTGGGTGCAACAGGAGGTGCAGCAATGATATATAGCGTTGCTTCAGTGTTCTTGTTCTTAAGTATTGGATTTCCCAAACTACGAGAATTTCCACGAGCGTACCTAATGTGGGGAAGCCTACTGTTTGTATCTTATGAACTGTGTTTGGCCCTGTCGATTGGCTATGCAAATACCAGTCAACAGGCAATCGAGGTCGGAATGGTCAATTATTTATGGCCAGCCTTGACCATGGTTTGTGCCATTTTATTCAATCATCAAAAGTCAAATTTACTGGTGATCCCTGGTTTTGCCATCGCAATTTTAGGCATTTGTTGGGTTTTAGGTGGAGAGCAGGGACTTGATTTGGTCAGTATCGGGCGAAATATTCAAGATAATCCCTTGAGCTATGGACTGGCATTTATAGGTGCTTTGATTTGGGCTGCCTATTGCACCGTTACAGCAAGAATTGCCAATGGCAAAAATGGAGTAACCCTCTTTTTTATGCTTACGGCTGCAGTGTTATGGATTAAATACCTCGCTATGGGGGCAGTACCGATGCACTTTGATTTACATGCGCTGATTTATCTTGTACTTGCTGCGGGGGCAATGGGTTTTGGTTATGCGGCTTGGAATATTGGTATTTTGCATGGCAATGTCACACTTTTGGCTGGTGCTTCTTATTTTATTCCTGTTTTTTCAGCTGCACTTGCGGCCATCGTTTTACAAACGCCGCTTTCACTCTCTTTCTGGCAAGGGGCAGCCATGGTATGCCTTGGCTCTATTTTATGTTGGTTTGCCACACGTCAGAAATAACCACTCTGAATGTAAATGAGGTCATAGATCAGAGAAATATTATAACAACTCAATTTTAAATGGAAAAAGCTGAATCCCTGAGCTAAGGGATGAAATATAAACTTTGAAATATGATCATTTCAACTGTTTTGTGGGTTCGGCTTACTTTAAATTAAGGAAGTCACAATGAATAATTCTAATATTTCAGTAGAAGATGTTTCCCTAAATGGATTTCATCAGAGACTTACAGTTTCTGTTGGGGGAGCGTCATTAATGGATGGCTATATACTCAGCATCATTGGTATTGCCTTGGTACAGATGACAGCCAATTTACAACTCACTAACTTTTGGCAGGGCATGATTGCAACTTCAGCACTGCTTGGGATTTTTGCAGGTGGCTTATTTAGTGGTTGGCTCACAGATAAGTTCGGTCGTAGAAAAATTGTATTTGTTGCGCCTGTCATTTTTTTAATTTGTTCAATTCTGCAATTTTGGACAGATTCGCCCATGATGATTTTTATGTTGCGGTTTTTAATCGGTATCGCGATTGCAATTGATTATTCTGCTGCAACCAGTCTGTTTGTTGAATTCGTACCAAAAAAATACCGTGGTTCACGTTTAGCCAGCTTTACCATCTTATGGTTTGCAGGTGCAGCAATGGCTTATATTTTTGGAGATATTATTGTTCGTGTTATGGGCAATGAAGGTTGGCGTTGGGCACTTTCTAGTTCAGTCATTATTGGTGTGATTTTACTTTTATCTCGTCTCGGTACTGTCGAATCAGCGCGTTGGCTCATTACTAAAAATAGAAGTTCTGATGCGGAAAATGTCATCAAGAAGGTATATGGCAATCAATTTTCACTGGTGAATTTGCCTAAAGAACCAACATCCGCAAAACTCTCATTGGGTGATATGTTGCGGATGGGCTACGGCAAGCGCCTCATGTTTGTCATTGTATTTTGGACATGTGCCATCATTCCTGTTTTTGCTGTGTATGCTTTTGCTCCAAAAGTGCTTGCAGCGCTCAAGCTAGAAGGAGATTGGGCAGCTTATGGCTCCGTTGCAATTACCCTGTTATTTGTCATCGGTTGTATTCTCGGTACTAAATTGATTGATGTATTGGGGCGTCGTAAGATGCTGATTCACAGTTTCTTGTGGTCAGGTTTGGCTTTATTGTTACTGGGAACATTCTCTGATTCTTCAGAAATGGTGGTATTGGTGTTCTTTGGCGCTTATGCCTTATTGATTGGTGGTGCGCAAGTTTTAGAGCTTGTTTACCCCAATGAAATTTTTCCAACAGAGTTACGTCCTTATGCAATGGGATGGGCGGTTTCCGCCACACGAATCGGCGCTGCAATTGGAACCTTTCTTGTTCCGATGTCTCTTGAAACTATCGGGATTGGTAATACCATGTACGTTGCTGCAGCAGTCACTTTGATTGGGTTAATTGTTTCTGTCGCTTGGGCACCAGAAACCAAATCAAAAGATCTTTCTGAGGCAGCCGCATTGGAATGATATACAGCAAAGGTGAGTGGTAAGGTGAGTAGTAAAATGAACAGGATACAAAATCTTGTATCCTGTTTCGATCGATGACAGTATTTTAGTAAAGCACAATTTGAGCAAAGTCAGGTTTTAGAAAATAAGCTTTGCATTCAATACGTTCTTAATTTTTTCAATAATGGTTTGATTGCAATCCAGTTACTTGAAATCCAGCAGATAAAAGAGCCCAGCGTCACTAAGCTTGTTCCTTGCCAAAAAGTGATTGGTAATTGAGTATCTAACACAAACATCGCCAAGACGGATGAAACAATCGGTGTAAAGTAGGACGCCACAACAAGAATGGTGATATTGCCGTGAATAATGCCAATATTCCAAGCTGCATAGCCCAGACCAACGGCAGCAGCAGCGAATAATAGATATAAGCATAATTCAAGATCAAAATCAGGCATGACCAATTGGTCGGAGACTATCAATTTTATCCAGAGCGTGAGTGCAACACCGATAAAGAAAAACGAGATTGGGTTTTGCCCGTTGCTCATTTTTCGGGTAACCACACAGTAAAATGCCCAAATCACTGCGCCTGAAAGTGCTAAAAGATAACTGAGAGGATTATCTTTTAGATTTGTGACCACACTTTGGGCACTGAACGATCCACTACCTGTTTGAATATAAATAATTCCACTAATCGAAATAAATAACCCAATTAAGATCAAAACATTAAATTTTAATTCTTTAAATATGACAAAAGCCGCAATGGTCAGACTTGGCCATAAGTAATTTACAATGCTGACTTCGATGGCTTGCTGCGAGGTCTTGGAATAGGCGATTGCAAATGAAAAGCACAGCTCATAAACAATGAACAGGGATGTAGCAAGAATTAAGTATTTTTTTGAAATCAGTTTAAAGTTGGGAAACCTAAAAATCAGCAGAACGATCAGCGCACTTAAACTATAAATCAGGGTAATTCCCATCGCAGGACCGACAGTGCTACTGATATATTTCACCAAGCCGACCATGGATGCCCACATGAGAATTGCACTTAGGCCGACCAATGTTGCTAAATTCTTAGACATAGAGATTTCAAAATAGAGGATAGAGAGTTGTAGAGAAGGCAGATATGAATGTAGCCCTACAGAATAGAAAAATACAACCAAGTAGAATAGGAAGATTAGGACATTATCTAGTATATTTTTACATAGGGGGTGTTTGGGAAATGAAATATTGCAAGCGATTTAAACGTGTAATCACATTATAGACAGCATTGTTTCATTTCAGTTTGTCTACTCCATGACGGCGTTTTCGATAGGCAAACGGGGTTTCACCATATTGTTTTTTAAACCACAGGATAAAGTGAGAACCATCGGAAAAACCACATTCGATTGCAATGTTGGTGATATACGCACTGGTGTTTGCAAGTAGTTTACGAGCATGTTCTAAGCGCAGTCTACGCCAGTAATTGGCGGGTGCTTCATTGGTGTTTGCCATAAATGCCCGATTTAATTGTCTCGGATTGGTATTTACATGTTCAGCAACTTCTTTTAAGGTCACATGGGCACTTAAATTCTCACTCATAAAAGCGATTGCTTTAGCGACCATGTTATTTTCATAGGTGCTGGGGCTGTCTAAATCGGTGTTTTCTCTAGTTTGAGATGACAACGGTTTTTCTTTAATTAATAAATAATCCAAACTTTTTTTGGCACGGATTTCTCCACAATGGATACGAATTAAATCTGCTGCCAAATCAATTGCTGTTCCTCCCGGACAGGTAAATATGCCATGATCTTCAATATAATTTTGCTCAATGAGTGTAATGGCTTGTGGAAAAAGCCCTACAAACTCATCTCGAGTCGTAAAATGGATGGCACATTTACGACCGTTGAGTAAACCCGCATTACCCAATACAAAACAACCTGAACACAAAGCAATAATTGGAATTTTGGCGGCGTGTATCTCTTTTAAAACTTCCAGTAAATATTCAGGTGGTTTGCGAGTTTCGCTGAGCAATCCCCCCGCAATGACAATATAATCATAGTTTTGTTTAAGTTCATTCGGATCTAGATTTTTGGTTGGATTGACGGATAAGCCGCAACTGGCATGAACGGGTTGATTGTGATAGGTCATCCAGTCCCATTTACAATAGATCTGCAAGCTGCGAAAGGATTGATCAGCGGCAAATCTCAATGATTCGACAAAACCTGAAACGGGCGCCAAAGTGAATTTATCCATGAGAATAAAGCCAACTCGGAGATCAGGTTTAATTTTTGAAAGGCTTTCAGGGCTAGGAGAAACCTCATCATAAGCATTGAAAGATACGTCTTGCATCATTTTCACCGTCAAATCCATAAGAGCAGTGTGAAGCCCAAATGAGTTATTTTATGGGTGCTTGGGCTTAAATTGAATTTTATTCTAGCAGGTTATAGCTCAGAGGTGCTTATAAAACATTAAATAAAAGCAGTGTACTCAACGATTGATTTTTATATTCAGGACGATGAAAAAAATGCGATTCAATATTTATCAGTTACAATCTGTTATGATGAACAAGAGCAGAACATAGACTGACCGGATTGAATTGTTGGAAACATGAGAATGAATAAAAAAGGTTCATCAATTACACGCGTTTTAGACATTATTGAAGCCATATCAACTGCGAAACATCCCCCAACACCACTTGATCTTTCTGTCGAATTGGATATCCCAAAACCGAGTATTCATCGTTTACTACAGACATTGGAACAAGAAAAATTCGTTAAAACGGATATGTATGGTGGATATATCTTGGGCGATCGAACCTATAAACTGCTGTTGAGTTCATGGGAGCAAGAGCCACGAAAAATGGAACGATTGGCAATATTACAAAAACTTTCAGATCAAATTAATGAGACCTGTGGCATTGCCATCTTGAATAATAATCAAATGCTATATACAGATCGCGTACAAGCGAACTGGCCATTGCAGGTGTATTTACCTGTCGGTTCAACTGTGCCTTTATGGTGTAGCTCAAGTGGAAAACTTTTTTTAAGTTTTCAGCCCAGCCCACGTAGAAAAAATATTTTGGAGCATTTACCGATTACGCAACTTACGCGTAATACCATTACTGATCCAGTGTTACTTGAAGAAAATTTAGATCAGATATTTCTCAATAAAATTGGCACGGACAATGAGGAGTTTATTTCAGGTATGGTTGCATGTTCAGTCCCGATTCAGCGTGGTGATACGATTATCGCCTGCCTATATGTACATGCGCCGACAATCCGCAAATCACTCGAAGACCTTTTGCAGTTTGAACCTCTACTTCGTCAAGCAGCCCGTGATTTAAATAAATTGATTGAAGTCGAGTGAGGATAAGCAGGCGATGATGCCTGCTTATTCTTAAAACAAATGAAATATCATTAATTTAATGTTGGCATTGAAAATTGTGCGCCTTCACGAACATTGGTACTCGGCCAACGTTGAGTAATGGTTTTTCTGCGTGTATAGAAGCGAGCACCGTCTGGACCATATGCGTTTAAATCACCAAATAATGAGCGTTTCCAACCGCCAAAACTATGATAAGCCACAGGAACGGGGAGCGGAATATTAATTCCGACCATACCGACTTTGATGTGGTCACTGAAATAGCGGGCTGCTTCACCATCACGAGTATAGATACATGTTCCGTTGCCATATTCATGCTGATCAATGAGATCCATGGCTTCTTGCATGGTTTTTACACGGATGACTTGTAGTACGGGACCAAAGATTTCTTCTTTATAACTGGTCATATTGGGCTGGACCTGGTCGATTAATGTTGCACCAACATAAAAGCCATTTTCATAGCCAGATGGTGCTGCATTTCGACCATCAACAACAATTTTTGCACCTTGTTGTTCTGCGCTGCTGATATAACCTTCAACCTTTGCTTTATGCTGTGCAGTAATGACGGGACCAAAGTCATTGTTTTTGTCTGAGTAGGGACCATATTTCAATGTACTGATTTCATTAGAGAGTTTTGAAATCATTTGGTCGGCAATCTCATCGCCCACAGCAACTGCAACAGACAAAGCCATACAGCGTTCACCTGATGAACCAAAAGCCGCACCGAGTAAAGAGTTTACTACATTATCAAGATCTGCATCTGGCATGACGATCGCATGGTTTTTCGCACCTCCCAGTGCTTGGCAACGTTTACCTGCCGCCGTTGCAGTTTTATAAATGTATTCTGCAATAGGTGTTGAGCCTACAAAGCTCACCGCTTGGATACGTGTATCGTGCAGTAATGTGTCCACTGCTTCTTTGTCACCGTTAACCACATTGAGTACACCGTCAGGCAGTCCCGCTTCTTTAAGTAATTGTGCAATGAATAGGGTCGAAGATGGGTCTCGTTCAGACGGTTTTAAGACAAAGGTATTTCCACAGACAATCGCCATTGGGAACATCCACAAAGGCACCATTACAGGAAAGTTAAAAGGGGTAATTCCTGCGACCACGCCTAAAGGTTGAAATTCACTCCAGGAATCAATTGACGGTCCAACATTTTTACTGAACTCACCTTTTAAAAACTCTGGTGCGCCACAGGCATATTCGACATTTTCAATGCCACGCTGTAGTTCTCCTGCTGCATCGTGCACGATTTTTCCGTGTTCCTCTCCAATCAATTGGCAAATTTTTTCAGCATTTTGTTCAAGCAATTCTTTGAATTTGAACATGACACGAGCACGTTTAAGCACTGGGGTATTACGCCATTCAGGAAATGCTGCTTCAGCAGCAGCAATTGCTTCTTCAACTGTAGCTTTGCCTGCTAATGCGACTTCTTTGGTTTGCAAACCGAGTGATGGGTTGAAAACAGCTTGAGTTCTGGTGTATTCAGTATTTAAAGCACCGTTAATAAAATGTCCGATTAATTCCATGTGGGGATATCCTCATTGTGATGAAAAATAGTAAAGGTGGCGTTGAGTCATGACCAGAGTTTTTGGTAGAGCGAGACCATTTGTTCAACTGTAGGAACAATAGGATTATTTGATGGAGAACCTGAGGCGAGCGCTTGCTCCGCCATGGTTTGAACCACTTCATCAAAATATTTTTTGTCTACGCCAAACTCCGCCAGAGTCGGCACTTTGAGATCACGATTAATCTCGATTAAGGTATTAATTAGTTTTTGATTTGCCACGTCATTTGAGTCATCAAAATGTGCGCAGCCCATTGCTTTGGCGCATTCTGCATAGCGTTCAGGTGCAGCTTCTATTGAGAATTCAGTGATCATCGGAAGCAGCATGGCATTCGATAAGCCATGTGGAACATGGAAAAAAGCACCGATAGGGCGGCTCATTCCATGCACCAAAGCGACCGAGGCATTGGAAAAGGCAATCCCTGCAAAAGTAGAGCCGAGCATCATTTTTTCGCGTGCCTGTTCATGATCAGGCTGGTGATAAACCACCTGCAAGTTCGGTCCGATGAGATTCATCGCAGCAATGGCTTGAGCATCACTATATGGGCTGGCTTTTTTACTGACATACGCTTCAATGGCATGGGTTAATGCATCAATACCTGTATCTGCCGTGGTACGGGCAGGTAAAGACAGGGTTAACTCATAGTCAATGATGGCTGCAACCGGTAAAAATCCTAAACCTGCACAGAGCATTTTTTCACTGGTGAGATCATTGGTAATAATGGTAAAACGAGTACATTCCGAGCCTGTGCCCGCTGTTGTAGGAATGGCAATAATTGGCAGCCCCATTTCATTGACTTGGCGGGGAAATTTATAGTCAGAAATTTTGCCACCATGTTTACTCAAAATGCTGATTGCTTTTGCACTGTCAATCGGGCTTCCGCCACCAATTGCAATAATGGCATCATATTGGTGATTTTGAACATAGTGAACACCTGCTTCGATTGAGCCTGAAGTCGGTTCAGGAATTGTTTCATCAAAATAGTCGCTCTCTATTCCTGCTGCCTCGAGGATGTCTTGAATCTGTTGGATATAACCTAGCGTCACCATCATTTTGTCGGTAATGATGAGTGGCTTTTTCGCACCTAAACTTTCAAGAATTGCCGGAAGCTTTGCTCTGGCATTTTTTCCAACTTCCATAATCCTTGGAAGATTAATTGAATGAGACATTTTTTATTCCTTTCGTAATGAATGATGGGTTTTTAAAATGAACCGAATAATGTTCCCAATGTAATCACGCCACACAGCGCAATCAGTGGAATAATGACAGCGACCACAAACATGTCGTAATAGGATTGTTTGTGTGTCAAACCACATAAGGTAATAATGGTGATGACTGCACCATTGTGCGGAAGTGAATCCAGTGCGCCAGAAGCCATAGACGCGACACGGTGCATCAGTTCTTGAGAAATACCGTGCTCAATCGCGAGATTCTTATAGGTCTCTCCCATGGTATTGAGTGCAATACTCAATCCCCCAGACGCGGAACCAGTGATGCCTGCCAATACGTTGATCACAATGGCTTCAGAAATCAGCGGGTTGTTCGGTGCAATACCGACCAAGAAGTCACGTAAGATAATGAAACCCGCCAATGATGCGATGACTGAACCATAGCCGACTTCAGAGGCGGTATTGAAAATAGGCAGAAAGGAGGAGGAAACACCTTGCTGAATGGAGTCTTTAATATCAACAATGGCTTTCCAGTTGAGCACGATAATGCTCAGACAGGCCAAGACCAAGGCACAAATAATTGCCCACAATCCAATCACTGAATTCAATGAAGTATTGCCAAACTGATCTGTAGCTAGATAGGCAGTGTCCAACGAAGGTAAAATTAATTTAGTCAGCACTAAGTTGGTGATAATTACAATTAAAATTGGTGCAAATGCAATGATCAGACTTGGATTTGATTTCACCAACTTTGTTTCAAAATGAGTTTCCAGATGGTTGCCATAACCTTCTTTATTGCGGTCTGCTTGGGCAATACGTCGATTTAACCACCACATGCCAGTCAATAAGATAAAAATTGACGCTAAAGTACCGAGACCAGGTGCTGCGTATAGATCCGTGTTAAAGAAAGGCATTGGGATCGCATTTTGAATCGCCGGTGTGCCGGGCAGCGCAGTCATGGTAAAAGTGAGTGCGCCCAGCATAATCGCTGCTGGAATTAAGCGTTTAGGGATACCCAGCTCTTTAAATAATGCCGAAGCAATTGGAAATACAGCAAAACCAACAACAAAAAGAGAAACGCCGCCATAGGTTAGAATCGCGCAGGACAGCACAATAGATAACATGGCACGACGGTGTCCCAATTTGTCAACAAAAAAGTTGGCAATGGTTTGGGCAGAACCAGAGTCATCCATTAATTTTCCAAATATTGCACCCAATAAAAAGAGTGGAAAATATTTGATGATATAACCGCCTAAGCCAGTCATGAACACCTGGGAGTAAAAACCCAGCAATTCATTACTTAGCCCACTCCAAGCCACTGCAAATAATGCAAGTAGTGGAGCAAGTACAATAACGCTAAATCCTCTATACGCTAAATACATCAGCAATATTAAGGACAAGACTATTCCAATTAGTCCTATCATTTTTATACATCCTGTTTTTCATTCTATAATGATACGATTTGTATCGTTATTAATGTATATAATTTAATCTTGATGATGTCAACAAAAAATTCAAATGGTAATTCTCGTTAGAGTAGTGTGAAGAATAATGTGATGTGATTACATTTTTAAAAAGTTAAATAATTTTAAATTAATGATTTATTTATTGATTTTATCGGTTGTTTAAAATTTTGTAGGCGCAATATGGATTGAAGCAAAGAGATTCTTTCACTGTCTGCCATCATTGGGATCGGAGCGGTTCACGAAAAATAAATAAAGAGCGGGGCTTGGGATGAGATGGAATAAATATATTCTTATTGAGGGCAGAATGTATCCAAGATCATTTTTAGAAATGAAAATACAAATAAATTTAGAATTACAACACACGGGGAAAATGAGAAAGCAGCAAAATTCGGTATGCCCTATATCCATTTGATTAATTCAATGGGACATAGGGCACAATCTTTTCATCGAGGGCAGATTTTAGGATAAAAAAGTTTCCTGTAAATAACTCCAAAGCATCTTTCCTTCAATTTCCTCAATCAATGCACATGATCGGCGGATGAGCACACTGGAAGATTTGGTGTGTTTTTCAGTATAGCTGAGCACAATGGCATTTGGGTGCTGTAAAAGTACCTGCTCATCATAGATTTCAATCTGAAGATCAGGCATTTTTCCTTGATTATTTGCGAACAACCCTTTGACTTCTTGAAGTTTAATCCGTTTTCCTGCTGCACCGATCATTTCAAAATGATCTGCAAAATAATCAATCAGTAGGGGAAGATCTTGTTCTGAATGTTGTCCAGTAAAAATCTTTTCGATCAATACATGCATTGTATGTATACTTTCGATTGCATGTTCTTTTAAAAGTGCCATATCCGTTTCCATTTAAAAATTTTTTATGCTTTATATTTTATTGCAAAAATAAATGTAAAATTCAATATAAATTTAAAAAATATATTTTGGTCAATGATGCCAGTGAACAATAAAAAATTAATTTTCAGATACTTAATTAATTTTTAAATTATTTTTCATACTGAGGTAATTCAGGAATAGCTAAAATAGCAAAAAAGGTATAACTTTATACCTGAATTATTATGGAAAATTCCATGTAAAAATAATAATTATAGGACATGATGATTCACCTTATTGAAGATGACTGGAAAAGGAGATGTGTTCTGGTCACAAGACCCTTCAATAAGAAGACCCATTAGAACAATAGTATGGACAAGGAAGAAAGATGGATACTCATACAACCGAGCCAACAAGGGCTCAATCCAATATATACGCGTGGTATGTGGTTTTACTGTGTATGTTGGCCTATATATTTTCATTTATTGATCGACAGATATTGGCACTGATGATTGAGCCAATTAAAGCTGATCTTGGTCTGTCAGATACCCAGTTTAGCTTATTGCATGGTTTAGCATTTTCATTGTTTTATGCTTTTATGGGCTTACCCCTGGCTTATCTGGCAGATCGATTTTCACGACCAAAAATTATCGCAATTGGTGTGGTTTTCTGGAGTATCGCAACGGCATTTTGTGGGCTGAGTAAAAACTTTATTCAACTGTTTCTAAGCCGTATGGGCGTAGGTGTAGGCGAGGCTGCCTTATCTCCAGCCGCCTATTCGATGTTTAGTGATATGTTCAGTAAGGATAAATTGGGGAGAGCGGTTGCGGTATATTCAATAGGATCTTTTGTTGGCGGCGGTATTGCCTTTCTGGTCGGTGGATATGTGATTGGTTTGCTCAAAAATATGGACACGATACTGATCCCGGTTTTTGGTGCATTAAAAGCCTGGCAGGCCGCTTTTATTATTGTCGGTTTACCGGGAGTATTTATTGGATTATTGGTATTACTCACCGTTAGAGAACCAAAACGTAAAGGGCAACGCTTAAATGCACAAGGTCAAGTGGAAAAAACCAGCATGCGCGATGCTTTCAAATTTATTAAAAAGCATGCACAAACATTTAGATGCCATTATTTGGGTTTCACCTTTTATGCGATGGCGTTGTACTGTTTAATCAGTTGGTCGCCAGCATTTTATATGCGCAAATTTGGACTTACTCCAACAGAAGCAGGCTATATGCTTGGAAGTGTTTTACTGGTGGCAAATATTTTAGGAGTATTCTGCGCAGGATGGTTAAATGACTGGTTTATTCAAAAAGGACGTAAAGATGCACCCATGATTACGGGTGTGATTGGAATTGTCGGCTTAATTTTACCCATGATGATATTTAGCCAAGTCAATCAATTGTGGCTTTCTGTTGTCTTCCTTGTACCTGCAATGTTTTTTGCATCTTTCCCGATGCCAATTTCAACTACAGCAATGCAAATGCTGGCGCCAAACCAACTGCGTGCCCAAATTTCGGCCATTTTTTTGCTGATCAGTAATCTGGTTGCCGTTGGAATAGGTACAACTTTGGTGGCATTAATTACTGATAAAGTCTTTGAAAACCCGTTGATGGTCGGAACTTCATTGACCATTGTTGGAACCATATCATGCATATTGGCGTTTATTTTATTGAAAAAAGGCTGTCAGGCATTCAGTGACAGTATGCAAAGGGAACATGCTTCATGAAATAGCCGTGTTTGATAAACCATCAGCGCCCATTCTTTTGTAATGGGCGCAGCTGTTGATTTGATCAATCCATAACAAGGGAGTGTAATGATGGAAATATCTGTCAAACTGAATCACCTTCATTATCTGGATGAATTTTTATTATTGAAATCCGATGACTATCAGACCATTAAAGCGCAAATCAGCCATTATTTATGTCCGCATCATTTTGATGTTGCCTTAAAAGAGCCCTTGAATACACGCTTAAATGGTTTTAGCTTTGGAAATAATGCGCTATACGATTTGAAATATAGTGCGCCCGTGATGATTACGATTGATGAGCGATCTAACTTTTATTTATTCCGACTTACCCTTGAAGGTCAATGCAAAGTCAGTGTAGCAAATCAACATCTGCTGCAATCCGTTGGAATTATGTCCGTCACACATCCCTATACACGGCAGCAGATTGTCACCAACCAGGACTGTCGCAATATTATTCTAAAATTGTCACAGCATGACGTGGAAGCACAGTTATGTCATATGTTGGGACATTCGGCTCAAGCTCCGCTTCAGTTTGATACTTCGCCATCTTGTACGGCTGAGGGCATGGATGCAGTGATCGAAACGCTCAATTATCTGTGTCATGCCTATTATCATATTCACAATTGGCAGTTTATTTCGAGCAGTTTTACCCAGTATCTGATTGAATTGATTTTACTCAAAATTCCAAACAACTATAGTGAGCGGCTGCGTATTCAAGGTCAGCAGCTTTTACCACGTTATCTAAAAAAAGCCCAACAGTATATTCAAGATCAATTACAGCAACCAATTTCATTATCCAGTTTGAGCCAACACTGTGATGTGTCGATCCGTACATTGCAAAAAGGCTTTGGACAATATTTACAGCAAACACCTGTGGAATATATCCGTGAGCAACGATTAAAACATGTCCATCAGGCTTTGCAAGCGACACAAGTCAATGAAACGGTTACAGATATTTTATTGCGTTACGGTATCCAGAGTTTTGGACATTTTTCAACAATTTATAAAAAACGTTATGGCTGTTCGCCCTCTCAGACCTTAAAAATGAATGTTCCGCTCAACTAAAAATGCCTGCGTAAATTGAATAAGCACTGCGCATTTGGATAAGCCAGATGTTTATGTCTGACCTATGATGAATTGAAAGAGAATCATCAGGAGAGATCATGAAAATTACAGTACTCGGCGGTGGGCATGGATGCTATGCAGCTGCAGCAGAAATGGCAGAAAAAGGGCATGATGTGGTGTTATGGCGCCGTGATTCAACAGCGTTAAATCAATTCGCCATGACAGGTCAATTGAAAGTGAAGGATTATCAGGGAGATCGAACCTTAACAGTCGGCTTTGAACAGAGCCAGATCAACTTGACTCATGACTTACAGGATGCCATTCAGCATGCAGAATTAATCATTATTCCTCTGCCAGCCACAACACATGAAGATTTAGCACAACAAGCGGCAAAATTTTTTCAAGCTGGGCAGGTGGTGTTTTTGCCTCCTGCGACATTTGGCAGTTTTATTTTTGCCAAAGCCATGCGGGATGCGGGGAATCATGCAGAAGTGGCTTTCGCAGAAACCGGGACTTTACCGTATTTGGTGCGTAAACATGGGGTCAATCAAATTGTAATCAGTGGTTATGCCACGAGATTGCCGACGGGTGTGTTTCCAAGAGCATTGTCAGAACATGCTTTTCGACAGCTGAAACAGGCTTATCCAAGTGTAGAGCCGATTGAAGATGGTTTGAGCGGAGCTTTGATGAATGCCGGACCAATCATTCATCCCCCTTTGATTCTCATGAATGCTGGACCATTGGAGCATTTTGAAGCTTGGGATATTCACAATGAAGGTACGCAGCCTTCAATTCGACGTGTGACCAATCAACTGGATGCTGAGCGAATGCAGGTCCGTGAAGCATTGGGTTATGCTGCACCTCATTTCCCTTTGGCGGATCACTACAATCAAGCTGATGAGGGAGATGAATGGATGTATGGGCGAGGTGCTCATGGCAAATTAACCGATAGTGGCGATTGGCGAGAAGATATTGATCTAAAGTCGCACCGTTATATGTTGGAAGACACGCGTTTGGGACTATCCTTTTTAGTTTCGGTAGGACGCTGGGTCGGTGTCGCAACCCCTGTCGCGGAAGGTTTACTGAATATAGCTTCTGCAATTACTGGAAAAGATTTATATCAGGAAGGTCGAACATTTGAAAATTTAGGGCTTGCCGATCACAGTAAAGCAGCGTTGCAAGCGATGTTGTTGCAAGGAGTTTAGTATGGGCAAAATTTCAAAGATTGCAATATTGGGTGCGGGGAGAATGGGCAAAGCGATGGCGATTGCTTTTGCCTACGCTGGGCTGAGGGTGGCGTTAATTGATGCAAGACAACGAAGTGAAGATGATTTCCTAAACTATCGCATTCAAATTCAGGATGATCTTGAGCAAGAGGTTGCATTACTTGGGAAAATTAATTTTATTCAATCTGAGCAACACGTTTTTATACTGGAGAAGATTGATATTTTAAGCCGAGATGCATCGGTTGGAGTCTTATCGAATTGTGATTTATTACTTGAAGCTGTTCCAGAAGTAAAACAACTCAAACAGGAAGTTTTTGCATGGCTAGACTCCTGTATTTTAGCCAATTGTATCGTCGCTTCGACAACATCTACCTTTTTGGTTAGCGATATTGCGCAAATGATTTCGCATCCTGCAAGAGTGATCAATGCACACTGGTTAAATCCTGCTTATCTGATGCCCTTGGTGGAATTAAGCCGTTCTGAACAAACTTCCGATGAAGCGGTAACCGATTTAAAAAACTTTTTTCATGCCATGGGCAAAGTTCCTGTGGTATGTAACGCGAAAGCCGGTTATATCGTGCCGCGGATTCAAGCATTGGCAATGAATGAAGCAGCAAGAATGCTCGAAGAAGGTGTAGCCTCGGCAGAAGATATTGATATTGCCATTCGCACAGGTTTTGGTTTGCGCTTTTCTGTCTTGGGACTATTGGAATTCATTGATTGGGGAGGAGGTGATATTTTGTATTATGCCTCACAATATTTGCAAAAGGAGTTGGGGAATCGCTTTCAAACACCTGAAATCATTACTGAAAACATGCGTCGACAACACAATGGCTTACGTGAAAAACAAGGCTTTTATAATTATGATCAGGTTGATATTGCTGCTTATAAACAGCAGGTGTTACATCGATTTGCAGATCGAATCACCCACCACGATTTAAAACCGCATTTTAATATTTTACAGCATGACGCAGTTTAAACTTTGATGTTCAGCTCATCTCTATAGAGATGAGCTTTTACGATCATGTTTAACTCGAAGGCATAAGATTGAACAGTTTTTTAAGTTGGGCATTTAATTGATGAAGTTCTTCATCTTCAAAGGCATTTAGAATCCCCGACAAAGTCACTTGGCTGATTTGATTAATTTGTTCCACCAGTTCTTTTCCTTTATCGGTCAGTTTGACCATAGAGATCCGTTCGTCAGCCTCAGATGAAAAAACTTGCACAATATCGTCTTCAACTAAACGATAAATCGCTTTGGTTGCCGTGGTTAATTTCAGGGTAGAGAGATTGGCAATCTCTGTAATACTGGCTTGCTCTAAAGCATTTGTGCTCAAGATAATTTTACGGCGAGTGTTGTCTATACCTAATTTTTTAATCGATTTTTCAATAAGCTGCGTGTATTTCCCGTTAACTTGCGAGATCCAGAAAAAAGGATAGCTTTGTAAACTGCTTGGTTCATTGTTAGGTAGGAATTGTTCTAAATGAGTCAGCATAGCCAAGTAATAACTTTATAAAAATGGACATTTCTCATTATACAAAAATTAAATTTTTTTTTCTTTGCTGTTTATCAATAAAAATAGCTTGACAATTACATTACTTTTTCCGATATTTGTATTAACTATAAAAATACATGGAAAAGTGAATGAATATTGTTGTACAAGAGGTACGAAAAGGCACCGGTGCTTTGAAAGTGATGGTGAAAGATTCCATTGACATTCAAGGCATGAAAACGATGTCAGGTAGCCAAGCGTTGATGGATACACCTGCTGCAACTGCAAATGCAGAAGTTGTGGAGCTTATTTTGGCTGCTGATTGTCAAATCACGGCGAAAACCAATTTGCATGAACTTGCCTTTGGGATTACCGGTATCAATCACAGCTTTGGCACTGCGCTTAATCCTAAATATCCAGACCTGATTCCCGGCGGTTCATCAAGCGGTTCTGCGGCAGCCATAGCAGCAGGTTTGGCTGATTTTACACTGGGTACCGATACCGGCGGTTCAATCCGTATGCCTGCAGCATGTTGCGGGGTATATGGTTTAAAACCAACCTTTGATCGAGTGAGTCGTAAAGGTGTGCATCCAACAGTGAGTTCTTTGGACTGTGTTGGACCATTTGCAATGTCAGTCAGCATGATTGAAACAGCAATGCAAATTATTGATCCAAGCTTCCATCCTTTAGCTGAATTAACTCAGGCACCAAAACTCGCTTGGCTTGATGTAAGAGCGGATACTGAAGTGATTGAATGTATTCAGGATTATCTTGATCAAGCTGATTTGCCGTTGACTTCTGTGAAATCAGAATGGTTTGACTCGGCTTTCGAGGCGGGTATGCAAGTCATCAATTATGAGAATTGGCAGGCATATGCAGCTTTAACCGAAACCGGATTGGTCGGTGCAGATGTCAACGCTCGATTACTCAAAGCTGCCCAAACAACATTGCAACAAGTGCAGCAAGCAGAACAGATAAAAGCCAAGTTTAAGGCTGAAATCGATGCTTTATTGACACAATTTGATGCCTTGATTTTACCGACCCTGCCACAGATTCCACCCAAAGTAAGTGAAGCAGAAAATACAGTGGCGTTCTTGAATTTAACGGGCTTGGTTCGTCCTTTTAATTTATCGGGACATCCAGCGATTTCAATACCGCTACAAACAGCGTCAGGTTTACCTGTCGGTTTACAAATCGTGGCAAAACAAAATGCAGATGAGCATGTCTGTGCAATTGCGAAATATATCGTTGAGGCAGCGCAATAAATTACAAGGAAGCGGGTAATGAATCAGTTAGCGACAAAGGATTTTGTTATGGATACAAAAACAGCAGAATTAGACGCTTTATGTCTGGAAATACGGGAGCGTGCTTGTACAGGTGAGTTCGATAATCAAGCATATGTCAGTCAGGACATTATCGAGAAACTTAAACACATCGGTGTGTATCGTGCTTTGGTTCCGAAACGCTTTGGCGGCAATGAATGGTCACCAAAACAGTTTTGTGAATTGATTGAAAAATTGTCTAAAGCGGATGGCTCAGTAGGTTGGGTAGCAAGCTTTGGGATGAGTCCTGCATATTTAGGCAGTTTGCCTGAAGCAACGCTTGAGCAGTTATACCAAGACAGTCCCGATATCGTTTTTGCAGGAGGGATTTTTCCGCCACAACCAGCGGAAATGACTGAACAAGGCGTTGTGGTCAGCGGGCGCTGGAAATTTTCCAGTGGCTGCATGGGGGCAGATATCGTAGGGGTCGGGATTTCACCACAGAAAAATAATGAAACTCAGGGTTTACCCCGTATGGCAGTCATGCCTGCGCAACAGGCGCAAATCGAAATGACGTGGGATACTGTGGGACTCAAAGGTACAGGTAGTCATGATTTGGTGGTGAAAAATGTTCTGGTCGCAAAAGAATGGACTTTTGTTCGCGGTGAGCCATCGAAGTTGTCCGAACCATTTTTTAAATATCCCTCACTGTCACTGGCAACACAGGTTTTAACTGTGGTGGGAATTGGTGTAGCGGCAGCAGCAATTGAAGAGTTTCAAAAGCTTGCACCGGGTAAAGCTTCCATTACGGGTGGGGCTGAAATTGCCCATCGTCCCATCACCCAATACGAATTTGCTCAGGCTGAAGCAGAATTTAAAGCAGCACGGGTTTGGTTCTATGACACTATGCAAATCGTTTGGAATGAAATACTTGCTGAACGTACACCCACAGCAGAGCAGGTGAGCGATATGCGATTGTCATGTACCCATGTGGCAAGAGTCTGCGCACGTGTAACACGTAAAATCCAAATGTTGGCAGGTATGACTGCAATCTATACCCACAATCCCTTTAGCCGTTTCGTTAACGATACCAATGTAGTGACCCAGCATGCCTTTATGGGGGATGCCACTTTACAGAATGCTGCTTTGGTGAGCTTCGGAATGAAACCAACACCGGGTTATCTATAGTTTGATAAATAGCATGAGACAACAGTACAGGGACCGAGCAGAGATGAATGATCAATCCGTTTTACAGCATCTTATACAGCGGATACAGCACCTTGAAGCACAAAATGCAATTCGTAACTGTATCAACCGCTATATGGAAATTTGTGATGGCTTAAATGCCAATACTGATCTGGATGAACTCATGGATTTATTTGACCCAGACAGTATATGGGAAGGGATTGGTGAAAAATATGCCCAATCTTTTGGACGTTACGATTCTTGGCAGGCCATTTTTAACATGTTTAAAAGCTATACCCGGAAAGAATCACACTTTGTGATGAATGCGCACTTCCTCAGTTCAGAGCAAATTGAAATGAATGCCGAACAGGCAAATGCAAGTTGGTTGATGTTGCAGACCTCAACTTTCGGCGATGACCAGAGTCATTTAAACGCCGCAAAACTTAGAGTCAAGTTTAAACAGCAAGCCGATGGGCGTTGGAAAATTAAACATTTCCAGACTGAAAATATTTTTAGTCGTCCCGTATCCCACTGGAACAGTACAGCGAAATTGCCAGTACCGTCTCAGCAATAACCTATGGATAGATTGAAAAGGATAATTGATATGAACAGTATTATTCCAATGCAGAACATTGATGTTGATTACAACGATTTGGTTCAAAGTGACCGTGCACATACCTCCTTATATAAAGATGAGCATATCTTTGAACAAGAGATGGAAAAAATTTATTACAGCACTTGGGTCTGGGTAGCCCATGCCAGTGAAATTCCTGAGGGTGGAAGTTATAAGACCATCAATATCGGTCAACAGCCTGTTGTTGTGGTTCGTGATCGCAAAAAGAAAGTTCATGTTCTGTTAAACCGTTGCCGTCATCGTGCAGCAACAGTCTGCGAACATAAAAAGGGCAAGACCAACAGTTTTGTCTGTCCTTATCATGGTTGGAGTTATGCGCTGGATGGCACATTACGTGGTGTACCTTCACCTGAAAGTTATGGAGACTGTCTCGACAAGTCTGAATTCCCCTTGGTGAGTTTAAGGGTCGAAGAATACAATGGCATGATTTTTGCCACGTTTAAACAGGATATTGAACCCTTGGAAGATTTCTTGGGTGCTGCAAAGAAATGGATAGATCTGTTTATGAAGCAAGGTGCAGGCTATCCAATCAAAATATTGGGTGAGCATCGTTTTCGTTTTCCGGGAAACTGGAAAATTCAGTTAGAAAACACCACGGACGCCTATCATTTCCCATTGGTACATAAGTCTTTCTTAAGCTCAGTCGATGAGAAAACAGAACAACTGTTCGATTTTGAAAATCAACCTGGATTTGTCGAAGACTTAGGCAATGGTCACAGTGTCATGGTGATGATTCCTGAACTCGTCGATCTAGAAGAAGAGTTAATGGAGCGACCAATCCAAGAACGCTTTGAAGACTTGGCTCAGGCCTTGCGTGATGAAGGTCATGAAGAACTGGAAGTCCGCCGTATCGTACGTGCTGTTGGCGGATCTGGTTTTAACTTGAATATATTCCCGAACATCGCCTGCTCAATGGCTTTCTTCCGTGTGATGCAACCTATTTCAGCCAAAGAAACTGAAATTCACCACTCTGTCATTACCATGGATGGTGGACCACAGATTGCCAATCAATATCGTTTACGACTACATGAACATTTCCAGGGACCGTTCGGTTTTGGAACTCCAGATGATTCCGAGGCATGGGAACGTGTACAACATGGTGCAAGCGCAGGCAATGACTTATGGATCATGTTAAATCGAGGTCTACCGGGTGAAGTCAAAACTGAAGATGGTTTAAAGAGTGATGTCAGTGCTGAAACAGGCATGCGTGCTGCTTATCAGCAGTGGAAAAAGTTGATGACGGCTTAAGGAGAGTGCCATGAAAATTGATCTAGATTTACTCAATGAAATTACAGCGTTTATCTGGGCTGAGGCTGATATGTTGGATCATTCTGAGCATGATAATTGGTTGGATTTATGGAATGAGGAGGGGGTCTATATCATTCCAATTGATCCAAAACTGACAGATTACGAAAATAACTTGAACTATGCTTATGACGATCATCATATGCGTAAGTTACGTGTGCAGCGCTTGCAAAATGGTGAGGCGATTTCAACTACACCTAAAGCCAATACGGTACGCAGTGTTTCACGCATTCGCATTGTACAAGATCAAGACGGCGAAATAATTTTACGTTGCGCACAAAACTTACGTGAGTTTCGTAAAGAGAGCCTAAAACATTATACCGCCGATGTGACATTCCATTTGGTTCGTGACTCTGAGCATGGGTTTAAAATCAACAGAAAAATTATTAACTTAGTCAACTCGACCGATACCTTGGCGGGTATCAGTTATATCCTCTAGGAGCATGAAAATGAAACAGGTTGTTTTAGTGACAGGTGCTGCTTCTGGACTGGGGAATGTGATTGCCGAATATTTTGCGGCTCAAGGACATCAGGTCATTGTTTCAGCAAGTAGCTTGGAAAAGGCTGAGAATGCCAAAGCACGCAGTGCCTATGCGGAAAATATGTTTGCCTTAAAACTGGATATTTCAGTAGAGGCCGATTTCCATGCAGCAGTACAGTGGATTCAAGAAAAGTTCTCAAAACTGGATGTATTGATTAACAATGCAACTGTAACCAAGGCAACGCCTGTTTTAGAAATTACTGCTGCAGATTTTGACTGGGTGACACAGGTGAACCAACGCGGCACTTTCCAATCTTGTCAGATCATTGGCAAATATATGGCAGATCAGGGTTATGGCCGTATCGTAAATATGGCTTCTTTGGCTGGACAAAATGGTGGAACTGCCACAGGCGCACACTATGCAGCGACCAAAGGTGCAATCGTGACCTTAACCAAAATTTTTGCTAAGGAATTTGCTGCCAAAGGGGTAACGGTGAATGCTATCGCCCCGGGTCCTATGGAATCACCGATTGTACATAGCGTGGTATCTGAGGAAAAAATGGCGCAATTTATTCAAAACATCCCTGTTAGAGCACTGGGGAGTATGACATTTATTGCTGAAACCTGCGCTTTGCTGGCAAGCCCAAGTGCTGCATTTGTGACTGGCGCAACATGGGATATTAACGGTGGATTATTTATGCGTTAAGCCTAGCGCTCAGCACATAATAGGGAGATAAATCATGACGATGCTGTATAACGTGGTGGTCAGAAACCGTCATGTTGAGGGTGGAAATGTTGCAGTAATGGAATTTGAGTCAGCAGATTCAATGGCTTTACCAAAAATTGAAGCAGGTGCGCATATTGATGTGCACTTGCCGAATGGCATGGTACGTCAATACTCACTTTGCCAAAATCCAAATGAGGTGGGTAAGTTTCGATTAGGAATTTTACGGGATCCGGAATCCCGTGGGGGATCAATCTCTGCGTTTGATGATTTAAAAGATGGCATGCAGATTCAGGTCAGTCAGCCCAAAAATCTATTTCCATTGGTTAAAGCCAAACATGCTGTATTGATCGGTGGTGGTATTGGAATCACGCCGTTAATTACAATGGCTTATCAACTGGAACAAGAAGGTGCTTCATTTGAATTGCATTATTGTGGAGCAAGTCCAGAGCACTGCGCTTTCGTTGATGAAATTAAAAATGGGGTATTGGCACCGTTCAGCACTTTCCATTTTAAATCTGAAGGCGCCAATCATCGTGAATTTTTCCAATCAGCCATTCAAGACATTGAAAAAAACAGCCATATCTATACGTGTGGACCTCACGGCTTTATGGATTGGGTGATCAACTTAGCCCTCAGCCAAAATTTTCCTGAACAGCACATTCATAAAGAGTATTTTCAGGTTGAAGTCGAAACAGGCGGAGATGCTTTTGAGGTTGTGGCTGAACGCAGTGGTAAAATTATTATGGTCAATGCTGAAGAAACGATTCTGCAGGCTTTGGCACGAGAAGGCATAGATATCGAAATGTCATGCGAACAGGGGGTATGTGGTACCTGTATGTGCGATGTGATTGAAGGCGAACCTGACCATCGTGATGTGTATTTTACAGATGAAGAAAAGGCCAGCAATGAACAGATACTGGTGTGTTGTTCTCGTTCTAAGTCAGCAAGGTTGGTCCTGGATATTTAATCAGTTGGATTAAACCACGATATAGAGATGACAAAGATAGGACATCAAATAGGATAAAAGATTCAGGAGAGAATAATGAATTCACGACAATCAATGGATGAAATCAGCATAGATCCGATGCAGTTTAGACGTGCATTGGGAAACTTTGCAACTGGTGTGACCATCGTTACCGCACAAAACGATCAAGGCGAGAAAGTGGGCGTCACTGCAAATAGCTTTAACTCCGTGTCCTTGGACCCGCCTTTAATTTTATGGAGTATCGATAAGAAATCATCCAGTTTTTCTGTATTTGAACAAGCGACTCATTTTGCTGTGAATATTTTATCAGGTTCTCAAATTGAGTTATCCAACAAATTTTCACGCCGTAATATTGATAAATACGAGGGAACAAGTTATCAGACAGGTGCAGGAAAGGCGCCGGTTTTAGACCACTGTTCAGCTGTGTTTGAATGTGAGCGACATGCAATTATTGAAGGGGGGGATCATTGGATTATTATCGGAAAGGTGGTGAAGTTTCATGATCAGGGGCGCAGCCCTTTGGTTTATCACCAAGGTGCTTATTCTGGAGTCATTCCACACCCTTTGCTTCAGTTGAAAGACACTGTTCAAGCAGAACCAGAGGATTTAGGGCAACTTCATCAAGGACATTTATACAGTAACGTGTGTTATCTGATGAGTCGGGCGTTTAAATTTTATCAAACAGATTATATTCCTAAGCAGCTCGTGACAGGGTTCCGGACCAGTGAAGCCCGTTTATTGTTGGTATTGGGAAGTGGAACCGCTTCGAATAAAGCAGATTTACCACGCGATATTGCCATGCCTATGCGTGAAGTTGAACAGGCTGCAACAATTCTTAAAAAAGATGGTTTAATGATTGAAAGTGATGGTTTTTTCAAGCTGACAGAAAAGGGCAAGAAAACAGCACATTATTTATTTGATATTGCGGACAGTCATCAAAATGAGGTTTTTGAGAAATATCCTGAACAAGAGAAGGAAGTATTTATAAAAATCTTAAAGGATATTGCAGGAATAGCATGAGACTTTAGGAGCCGACAAACTTGTCAATGAGCTTGTCGGCAGTTTGAATATTGAATCTAATCCTATAGTTTTTGTGGGCTAAACTCAGTCAAGCATAATTGTTCACCCTATTCAATCGTTCTATCCGAGGGAAATGGATATGAATCAAGTTCAAAAAAATGAAATGGTGCAGTGGACTGAATGCATCCAAAAAGTCTGCGGTGATTTTGAGACGACTTTTGATAAACACTGTAGTTTATTCATTGGTGAGGTTAAGTTTTTTTTACTGGGAGAAACAGAGGTTGCATTTATTAAAAGTAATGCCAGTCATATTTCCCGCAAAAGCGGCATACCAGATCGAGTGAAAGACCGTCTCTGTTTTTTGGTGATCCAGTATACAGGCAGAATGCGGATTGCCTATAAGGATCAGAGTATTCAATTAAATGAGGGTGATATTGCATTACTTGATCCAGATGAAACCATAGATATGTACCCACAAGGTTTGTTTAGCCATGTATCAGTGCATTTATCGCGTGAAAAATTGTTTAGACAAGGCATTACTGTGGATCACTTTGGTAAGTTAATTACTTCAAACATGAGTGGACATTTACTGAAGTGCATGTTGCAGAATCTTTCGCCTGAAAAGATCGAACTCTGGTATGCAAAAGAAGATGAGAATGCTTTTGAAGATGCCTTGATCGCTTTGATTAAACCCACCATCAATTATAGAAATATTGAAATTTCAGATCATCTTAAATTAAAAGCAGAACGATTTATTTTTGAACACCTTGACCAACAGAACTTAAACGCACAAATGATCGCTGATCATTTAGGCATTTCTCTGCGACATTTGCATCGTTTGTTTGAACATCACCAACAATCAGTTCATAAATTTATTCAAATGCATCGCATTGAAAAAATTCAATATGAGTTAAAAGATAATAAAAATAAAAGCTTGTCAATCACTGAAATTGCTTTGAAGTGCGGTTTTGGTGACAGTGCCCATTTTTCTAAGCTATTCCGTAAGATCGTCGGGATAACACCCAAAGCATATCGCCTCAAAATTTAACCGCAGCTGTGCATGTCACAATTTTGCACCCTATTTGTCACGTTTGAACAAGAATCAGCCAGCCAGTCGTGATCAAATCTTAGTCATGGAAATGAATGCGTAGGGATGCATGATGAACAACGACTATGACTATATCATTATCGGGGCAGGCTCAGCGGGCTGTGTAGTAGCCACACGATTATTACAAGCAAAAGCGGGACGTGTGTTGGTCTTAGAGGCCGGAACCAGAGACAGTAGTCTATTCCATACGATTCCGGCAACAGTGATCAAAGTTTTTCAACAAAAATCATGGCCGTATATGACGGTTCCGCAGCAGCACTGTAATCATCGTGAAATGATTCTTGCACAAGGTAAAGTCCTTGGTGGGGGAAGTTCAGTCAATGGTATGGTGTACTGTCGTGGACAACGACAGGATTATGACTTATGGGCATCTGACTGGGGCTGTGATCAATGGTCTTATCAAGACGTATTGCCATTTTTTAAAAAAGCAGAAAAGAATGAAAGTCTTGCAGATCAATATCATGGTCAAAGCGGTATTTTACCTGTCAGTGAAAATCGCTACCGTCATCCGCTGACTCTGGCTTGCATCCGCGCCGGTCAACAAATGGGAATGAACTATGTCAACGATATCAATGGTTGGGATCAGGCAGGTGTTGGCTTTTATCAGACGACTACACAAAATGGTGAACGAGCCAGTACTTCAAAAACCTATTTAAAATCAGTTGAACATCATCCAAATATCACAATCGTGACTGATGCTTTGGTTCATAAAATTGAAATCCAAAATCATCAAGCCACAGGCGTAACATATAGTACGGCAGGTCAAGCAACCACAACTGCCAATGTACGTAAAGAAGTAATTGTGAGTGCAGGCGCAATTGGCAGTCCAAAAGTGTTATTACTTTCAGGGATTGGTCCAAAACAGCATCTAGATAAACTTGGTATTCATTGTATTCAGGATCTGCCTGTTGGTGAAAATTTTCATGATCATCTGCATATGTCAGTAAATGCGACGGTGACGACACAGAACAGTTTACTTGGAGAAGATCAAGGCTTAAAAGCTGTACGACATTTTTTACAATGGCGTTTTACCCGTTCAGGCTTACTCACTTCCAATATTCTGGAAGGTGGGGGTTTTATTGACACCAACAGTAATGGTCGACCAGATGTGCAGTTCCATTTTTTACCCGTATTGGACAACTTTGATAATACCCCAGGAGAAAAATCTGCGGCACAAGCACATGGACTGACGATTAAAGTGGGGCATGTACAACCGAAAGCACGTGGATACATACGTTTAAGCAGCAAAGATCCGAACGCATTACCGATCATTGATCCAAATTATTTAGGACATCAGGATGATATTGACGCCAACATCCGTGCTGTACAGGCCGGGCTACGTTTATTACAACAGCCTGCACTCAAAGCCGTTGTCAAAGAAGTTATTGAACCTGCAAATATTGACCCTGAAAATGTCGACGCGATTAATCAATGGATGCGTCAGAATATAAAAACGGTCTATCACCCAGCAGGCAGTTGCAGAATGGGCAATCAGCCAAAAGACTCAGTGACAGACCAAACTTTGAAAGTACATGGTTTTCAAAATTTACGTGTAATCGATTGCTCCATATGTCCACAAGTTCCAAGCGGGAATACCAATGCAATTGCAATCATGATTGGTGAGCGGGGCGCTGATTTTATTCTCAATCACTGAATTGAATATCGATCAAGCATGTCACTTGATCACCAATCTTTTTTGTAGAATACAAAGGACAATAAAATGAGTGAAGTAAAAATCTTAAAGAGTGTTGAAACTTTTTTACAACGACAACATGGTCATTTTATTCATGGTCGACATTTTGAGGTAGACCGTCAGCGCTTAGCCTTGATTAATCCGGCAACTGAACAGACGCTTGCCCATATTGCAATTGGCAACCAACAAGATGTGGATAAAGCAGTACATAGTGCTCAGGATGCTTTTATCAATGCATGGGCCAATACCTCACCCTACGAACGCGGGCAAAAGCTGAACAAATTAGCAGATATGATTGAGTTATATGCAGAAGAACTGGCTCAACTGGAAACCTTGACTACGGGGAAGTTGATTCATTTGGCTCGACATTTGGAAGTTGCTCAATCCGCTGTATTTTTAAGGTATTTTGCAGGGTGGGCAACTAAAATTCATGGTCAGACCATGCAGCCTTCTCTTCCATCCATGAATGGTGAAAAATATACGGCGTATACCATACGTCAACCTGTTGGAGTGGTGGCTGGCATTGTACCCTGGAATTTTTCGTTGATGATTGGGTGCTGGAAAATCGGTTCAGCATTAACAACGGGATGTACCATTGTGCTTAAACCGAGTGAATTTACCACTTTATCTTTATTACGTGTTGCAGAACTTGCGATCGAAGCCGGTATTCCCCAAGGTGTGATTAATGTAGTGACTGGAACAGGCGAAACAGGGCAATATTTAATAAATTCCAAACAGGTTAAAAAAGTTTCATTTACAGGTTCAGTACCGACTGGTATCGAGATTGCCAAGCAAGCGATGATGAATGATCTAACCCGCGTCAGTCTTGAGTTGGGTGGAAAAAATGCCGCAGCAATTTTAGCAGATGCCAATCTTGATGAAATTTTACCCACCTTGTTGCAAGCGACATTCGTACATCAAGGTCAGGTATGTGCTGCTCCAGAACGTTTCTTTGTTCACCAGTCTAAATATGATGAATTTACTCAAAAAATAACCGCAGCACTTCAGCATTTCAAAATTGGTTCACCATTGGATGAATCCACCATATTTGGACCACTTTCCAATAAAGCCCATTTTGAAAAGATCAAACATTATTTTGATATTGCTCAGCAAAATGATCAAATTATTTGTGGTGGTCGAGTAATCCAGGGGACAGGTTATTTTGTCGAACCCACGCTTTTAAAAGTAACAGATGTAGACGATCCGCTTTTTATTGAAGAAACATTTGGACCTGTGGTGGATGTGATTCCATTTGAAAGTGATGAAGAATTAATTTCGATGATGAATCATTCTCGTTTCGGTTTAACCGCGAGTATTTGGAGTAATGACCTTTCAAAAGCATTGCGCCTAATCCCTCAAATTGAAGCGGGTTCGGTTTGGGTCAATATGCATACTTTTTTAGACCCGGCTGTTCCTTTCGGCGGTGTAAAAGCTTCAGGTCTCGGGCGTGAATTTTCTGATGCATTTATCGAAGATTATACTGAATTAAAGTCAGTCATGATCCGTTATTAAAACACACAAAAATATTTAAAGCAGACAAAGCGCATCACAAGATAGGGTTATTCCGCAAGACCTTCAGGAGCGTTTTGTCACAACAATAAGGATATTGTCGATGAATAAGAATATATTGGGTTTAGGACTGTTTCTGGTTACACAGCCAAGTTTTGCCAGTGATTTGCCCACAGTCAATTTAGGTTTGTCGAGTTTTGTGGATGGTGCCGTTCCGGCAGGGAATGGTTGGTATGCACAAAGCTATTTTCAGAATTATCATGCAGACAGTATTCGTGATCCGCATGGCAATAAGCTTTCCTTGCCGAAGTCCGAGATTAGTTTCCAATCAGTTGTTCAGCAGATCAGCTATGTCTCAGATCTCAAATTAGGAAGTGGCAATATTGGTTTGAATATGGTGATTCCAGTCTTGGCCCATATTGATGTTGATGATGGTTTGCATAATCAAGCTATTAAAACCAATCGAGGATTGGGAGACATTGTGATTGGTCCTTTTATCCAATTTGAACCTGTAATGGGAAAAGATGGACCTCAGTTTTCGCAACGGTTTGAATTTCAAATCAACCTGCCTACAGGTGATTATGATCGTCATCGGGATATCAATCCGGGTGCCAATGCGCTATCGCTAAACCCGTATTGGGCTGCAACATATTGGATGAATCAGAAATGGACGATTTCAACACGCTTACATTATCTTTATAACTTTAAAAATGATGATCCAGTTTATAGTTTCGGTGAAGTTGAGGATATGCAGGCAGGGCAAGCTTTACATGCCAATTTTGAAAGCAGTCATGCTGTTACGCCAAAGTTTCGTCTAGGAATAAATGGGTATTGGTTGAATCAAATTACCGATACACGCGTGGATGGAGAAAAGATCAAAGGAAGACGTGAACAGGTTTGGGCAATTGGACCAGGAGCAATGTATAGCTTTTCTCCACATGATCATTTGGTTGCAAATGCTTATTTTGAGCAAAATGCTGAAAACCGCCCCCAGGGAAGCAGTGTAATTTTTAGATATATCCATCATTTTCAAAAATAATGGCTTTAATCGTTTTCCTGAAAATAAAACTCTGGAAAGATCTTTTAAATGGTTATGCTTTATCAAGCATGAAGTCTTAGCCATCACTTAAAGAAATCATGAAGTGAACTTCAAGCTTACAATACTGGAGAAAGTCCATTTATGTCTTGACCGTATTGAAAAGTACGCTGCTATTGAATGCAGATTTTAATTCAGCGAAATAGTTGAGTGAAAATCAAAACAGAAAACCTGAGTGAATATACTCAGGTTTTCTGAGGTCAAAATTAATAATTTAACGTGATACTATGCTGCGTATTTTGATCAATTTGCTTTTGACTGACCGCATCATTTTTACAGGTGTAATTTTCAAATAACGGAAGTTGATCCGCAAAGTGTGGATCAGGTTTGCCATTTCGATCAATAAAGCCACTTTGACCTGGGGCAAGAATAGAGCACATCGTCACTTGACTCGGATCCAATACCACACGGAAGGTTGCACTACCCGTATTGCCATAGGTGCTGAGCTGTTGTTGGTTTGCCTGATCAGCCCAAGGGATACCGACCGAATTTTTACTGGAGAAGCCCATTGTCGCCACCGGGATTTTCCAGTCATTCGGTTCCTTGGAATTATATTGGCGACTTAATTCTAGCAGGGCTATTTCAAGTGCCATTAAAACCACATCATCTGGTGATCGACCATCTAAGAAATCAACAGTTTGAGGTACAGTGGATTGTTTGCCTTGCAGTGCATTCCAAATAAGTTTAGACGCACTGGCGGGTTGAGTGCTTCTCGGATCATTGTTGACTGGATAAAGCGTATCCGTATAACGCTGATAAATATTTTCAGATAAATGAGGTTTAAGCACAATTTCTATCATTTGATTGAGCCAGATTCGCATAATTGCAGGCGCCGCACCTTGATAGAATTTACCCTCACTGTCTGGACGTAATTTATAATCCCAACTTGCGAGTAATGGCGCGACTTGATGTGCTAAAGCTGAAGCTTTAGGACTTTGCGCGGCTTTGACCATATCAGCAATAAAATAGCGTGCATTCAGGTCTGCCCAAGCACCTGATTTATTGATATCCCAGATATCCTGTTGGGTCAATTTTTGTTTGTTGGTTAATGGTTCAATCAGTTCATTGACGCGATCGACATGCGAAAAGTTGGATGAATCTGAACGTAAGCCTGCATATGCCTTGTTGTTCCAACTGCTGATATAGCCTTTCTCCGGATTATAGGCTTTGGGGTTATGCGAAAAGTCATAAAAACCCTGCCATTCCATCGCACCATCACCTTGAGCAGGCAATTGAATATGCTGATTTTCAGGGCGGATAGGCAAACGTCCCAATGCTGCGACCCCGATATTATTTTGAGTATCTGCATAAAACCAAGTAATGGATGCAGCAACACGTTTGGCTTGAGCAAGAAATTCATTCCAGTTGGTTGCTTTGGCTGCATTTGCCCATCCGAGCAAGGTTTCAATTTCTGCACCTTCCCAACTTCGTTTTTGCGCATAGGCTGTATGGTTTTTTTCATCCCATGTACCGACAAAGCCCTGTTTACTTTTATAAACATCTAAAACATGATCTGTCTGATTACGTACTTTGATACTGATTTGTCGATGATCTAAAGGAATATATTGTCCTTGATACAGATATTGCTTTGAATTATTCGGATTTAATTTGAGTTGATAAATATCGTTGGTATCAAGAGAACCGACTGTCGACCCCCAAGCAATTTTACCATTGGTCCCAAATAAAATAGCAGGTAATCCAACAGGTGTAATCCCAGTCAGATTGTAACCCGCACCATGTAATCCGATGGAATAAGTTATTGCAGGGGTGTACCAGCCTTGCTGCGGACCATTGTATAAAACCGTTTGACCTTCAATCGTTTTATCCGCTTTAACAACCCATGCATTACTTGCAGTTGGAACGCCATCCACCACACTCTTCCCCATGGCGATTCGCGCTTGGGCGAGATATTGTTTGGCAGCTTGGTCTGAGATCGGTGAAACATTCTTCGCTTGGGCATATTGATGCGCTGAAGAGGGGGCTTTTTGATCACCTTCAATAATCGTCGGTGCGCTAGGATCATCTAGCCAACGCAATTGTTGATAGAGTTTTAAACCTGCAGCCTGACCTTTTTCGTTCTGGAGTTGTGTCAGTAAATCCAAATTTGAGACCTCTGAACTGGCAGAAAAAAAACGATTGAGAATCAAGCCTACCCAAACCATTGCAATATCTTCTGATGTCCATAGCGATGGTTGAAAATCATAGTCGATAAATTCTTTTGGCATCAATTCAGGATTCGCCAAGACTTCTTGAATACGTTTATTGAAACCCGCGGCATAGCCATCAAAAATGGCACGATCTTCAGGGGAAAGTTGTGCAATTTGTCTTTTAATATCCTCTGGATCAAAGCGGCTGTGGGTAGCGATATCATATTGAAGGTATTCTGAACCCAGTACTTCAGCGACTGTCCCTAGACCAGTGCGCTTGGACATTTCCATCTGAAATAGACGATCAGTTGCGACTGCATAACCATAGCCATAAAAAAGCCCATAGGTATCATCTGCATAGATGTGTGGTGTTCCAAAGTTGTCTCGCTTGATGGTGACTTGATTTTGCGGGTGATTCGATTCTAGATGTGAAGAGGAACTACAGCTGGCGAGAAAGAAACAACTCATCAAGGCACTTGCTTTGAGCAAATGAGCTAAACTGTTTGATTGAGGAGTAGATATACTTTGTTTCAATTGAAATATCCTTTTCATTATTATTGAGAAAACAGCACTTTCAGAAGCATTGATCCAAAAGCAGCGAAATTAAAGATGCACAGGCTTGCATTGTTTGTAAAATTATTGTTATTTTTATATGTAATTTTCTAGTATTTGAGAGGTATATTTTTATACTTTTGCTGAACGAGGATATGTGTCTACGGCAAGCTAAGCTCAAGTTATTGGACATATGCTTTCTCACATTAATTTTAGAAGGTGATGATTGATAGCGCTGAGATATTTATTATTGGAAATTTGACTTTGAATTTGATTTAAGCTGGAGTTTTTGTTGCTGTATTTTTATCAAATTTTTAAGTCGGTATCTAAATATGAATAATTTTCAAGCTATTGTTTTATATTTTATTTTTTTCAATATATTTAATTGAGGAAGAGGTTAAAGGATAAAGATATTACGCAGTTAAACTTGTCATGTACAAATTTAACAATTTAAAGAAATTCAATACGGTGGGTCGATTAAATGGAATTAAGACATCTTCGTTATTTTGTCACGGTCGTTGAAGAGCAGAGCATCACCAAAGCTGCGGAAAAATTATGTATAGCTCAGCCGCCGTTAAGTAGACAGATTCAGAAGTTAGAAGAAGAACTGGGTATTTTGTTATTTGAACGGGGTTCCCGACCCGTAAGAACAACAGATGCGGGTCAATTTTTTTATCAGCATGCTGTGCAAATTCTGACCCATACTGCACAAGCAACATCTATGGCTAAGCGTATCAGTTCCATCAATATGATCATACGTATCGGCTATGTCAGCTCTTTACTGTATGCGTTGCTGCCACAAATTATTTATTTATTTCGTCATAATAATCCTGATATTCAGGTTGAGTTAATCGAATATGGGACCAAGGATCAAATTGAAGCTTTAAAACTTGGAAAAATCGATTTGGGCTTTGGACGATTGAGAATCAGTGATCCAGCAATCAAACGGATTTTGCTGCGCAAAGAAAAGCTAAAATTAGCCATCCATAAAAATCATCATTTGACGGAGTATGTCTATACAGGCATTTATTTATCTCAAATTATTGATGAGTCGATATTTTCTTATCCGGCTACACAAAAGCCTAATTTTTCTACGTTGATTCAATCGATATTTACTGAATTAGGTTTGGTGCCAAAAAACATGATTGAAGTTCGTGAAATCCATATGGCATTAGGTCTGGTTTCATCGGGTGAAGGAGTCTGTATCATTCCTGAAAGTGCCAGTGATATTGGAATGAAAAATCTGGTTTATATTCCAATATTGGATATGGAAGCCTACAGTCCGATTTCTTTAGCTGTGAGAAATATGGATCAAAGTCCTTATTTATCCAAAGTGCTAGAGTGCGTTAAACAGGTATTTGAAGAAGAGGGAATTGCATTTCAATTTGAAGGATACCAGGGGGAAATACAGCATAATTGAATTACGGCTTCAATCACTGGTGTTATGCATGTTGTGCCTGCCAAAAATGGATGATGAGACAGGGATTTTGCAAAAGGTATGACAATATACTTTTAATGATATAGAAAATTACATTAATAATTCCAATACTTGAGTTTAAACCTAGACACTTAAAGATTATATGCTACTGATTTTTATTTAATTTAAAAGTGAGCTGGATTGAGATAACAACGGGGTTAATACCCCATCGTTGCAATAAACAAAAACTTAAGCTTTCAGGAAAGGATTTCCTATGTTGAGATTAAATGTATTTTATAAAGTGCAAAGAATCGCACTTTATACCGCTCTGGCTTACTTAAATGTTCCTGCTGCTCATGCAGACTTTTTAGAAAACAGTGAAAAAAGTATTTATTTACGAAATTTCTATATGGAACGGGACATTGAAGGTACAAATAAAGATATTGGCAGTTGGTCACAAGCTGTAATGGGACGTTTTGAGTCTGGGTATACAGATACACCTGTACAGTTTGGATTGGATTTTGGCGTGCAGTATGCATTGCGTTTAAGTGATCGTTATGATGAACGATCAGATACCATTTTTAAATATGATCAGTCCGAGGGACGTCAGGCACGAGATTATTTAAAACTGGGCGCGACCTTAAAATTAAAATATCAGGATACCGAACTCAAAATCGGTGAACTTTTTCCAAAAACACCGGTATTGTTCATGGATGACTCTAGACAACTGATCACCACATTTGCAGGAGTGATGCTGGAAAGTAAAGACATTGAAAATTTAAAGCTGTCCGCGGGTAGATTTACGCATGTCAATGCACGGGATGATGACGAGTTTAGAAAATTTACTTTGGGAGCATCGACAGATCCTGATAAACGCAGTGATGGATTGAATTTCATTGGTTTGGACTACAAGCTGACACCGCATTGGAATGGTGCTTATTGGTTTGGACAACTTGAAGATATTTATCAGCAACACTATGTCAGCGCAGCATATTCAAATCAAATAGACGCAACAAAATTTAAAGTAGAAACGCGCTATTTCAATTACAAAGAGGATGGTGATGCTTATTTTGGAAAGATTGATGCTCAATCCACGAGTTTACAAAGTACCATGCAAAATGGTGCAAATACACTGTCTTTAGGCATACAGAAAAATTCAGGAGAAAATAATATTCCTTTGTTAAATGGTTTTGTCCCGCAAGGCTATTTACAGACATGGTCATCAGTTGCTTTCTATAAAGCCAAAGAATTCACTTGGCATGCTTTATATAGTTATGATTTTAAAGATAACGGAATTCCGGGTTTGAAACTGACATTACGTTATTTAAATGGAAGTGGTATTTATCGAGCAGGATTTAAGGACAATAAAGAAACTGAAAAAAATCTGATTGTTAATTACACAGTTCCAGAAGGGAAACTTAAAGGTCTTGGTGCTGAGTGGCGGCATATCCGTGCGGATATTAAATATGGGGCAGTAAATACTCCGGGTACAGATTTCGTAGAAAACCGTATTTTGGGGACATACACATTCAAATTTTGATTTGAGCAAGCACTCAATATTATTCATTGGGCTTTTCAATGATAAAAACTCATCATTGATTGAATCGGGATGAAATAATCATCCCGATTCAATTTTAATTTTTTCATGTTAAAAGCATGCATGGTTTTCTCATTCAAAAAAATATTAAATGATAATTATTTGCATTTATGACGCATTAGGCTTAGCATGATGTTTAGATTTTTTTAAGATGTTGATAAATGAACTAAAACAGTGTGTTGGGGGATAAGGCTTGGTTTTTGAGAAATTTCCCCTTTTGAACGTGAGCATCGATCAGTTCAAAAAAGTTATTTAATTTTTAAGGAAACTACAATGAATAAGATTGCCTTGAATTTACAGGATGAAATTGCTGATACTTTATTGATTACACTCTATGCGAAGTCGGTAGAAACCCGAAAAAAAGAGCCACTGATCAATGATCCAACGGCTTGTGAATTGGTTGAAAAAATAGATTATGATTTTTCAAAATATAAAAATAAAACGGCAAGCTCTGTAGGCATAGCCATCCGCTCTACACATTTTGACCAGAAAGTGAAACGGTTTATTCAACAGCATCAGAACCCAATTATTGTTTTTGTCGGATGCGGTTTAGATACACGTCTTCAACGTATGGGTGAAAGTGCGCAGCAGGCTCAATTTTATCAATTAGATCTCGATGAAGTGATTGAGCAACGCAAGAAACTGTTATCACCCCAAGAAAATGAACATTTGATTGCCAGTTCGATGCTGTCTACAACATGGATGGAGCAATTGAGACAGAATCATCCTCAAGGCAACTTTATGTTCGTCATAGAAGGCGTGTTGATGTATTTTACTGAGGCACAAAATCAACAAGTATTCATTGGGTTGGCAGAACGATTTTCAGGAGCAGAAATACATTTTGATATGTTGAATCAATGGATGAGCACCAAATCAGCCTTGCATGATACCGTACGTAAAAGCAAAGCGACCTTTAAATTTGGTATGGATGATGATAAGGCGATTGAAGCTTGGCATCCTAAACTGAAGCATGTGCAGACTTTTTTATTTAATGAGTTTAAAGGTTGGCGTCGAATGGGGATTATTTTAACCGCTTTAATGTCAGTTATTCCACAAATGAAAACTTCTTCACGCATTTTGATGTATCAAATCAAGTAAACATATTGCATAGATGGAGCATTTTGATGGATAGGATCCAATTTATTGAATATCTTGAACTTTATTCAGAATTCAACGATCTTTGAATTTATCGTCATACATTAAAGCTTTCTTGAAGTATTTAAAGTTTTTTGATCAAATTTTAGATAGCCCATAATACCGATGATTGGACCAATCAGCATGATCCAAACGGCATTTACCCCGATGTGGTCAAAAGCATAAGTTGAGATTCCAATAGACACAATAGTAAGTAAAAAGCCGATGGAATTTTGTAAAGCCAAGGCACTTCCAAGTTGTTCAGGTCGGCAAGCCTGTGCTGACAATGCTGAAAATTGAGGTGAGTCTGCAACAACACTTGTACCCCAAACAATCAATATACTGAAGAGTACCCATGTTGGAAGGATTTTCCATCCTAACGCAAACATCAAGCAACTAAAACCTGAGAGTGCTAAAGCACTTAGAGCAATCATCCTGCTATGAACATATTTAGTAACTATTCCACCGAATATACAACCTAGCGCCCCGACCGAAATAACCATAAATGCTAATATAGCAAGATTAAAATTTTTAAAATGTTCATTTATTTGGGTTTGAACAATAATTAAGGGAACTAATGTCCAAAAGGTATATAGCTCCCACATATGACCGAAATACCCAATTGCAGCAGCTTGAAAGCGGGGGATTTTAAATGCTGAAAAGTGAACAAATGGGCTGGCTTTCTTTAACTTCCGCTCCCCTTGAAGGCGAGGTCTGTCTCCCAGGGAAAAAATTAGAATGCCGGCAAAAAATGCCAGGAATGTAGAGGTAGAAATGATATACCTCCACGGTAGATCTGTCGAAATGGCAGTGAAGGCATAGGGTAAAGCTGTACCAAGAGTCAGCATCGCAACCAAAACAGAAAGTGCCTGACCTGCCTTTTCAGGAGCCCATTCAATCATTAATTTCATTCCAATAGGATAAATTCCAGCCAAACTGACACCCACAAAAAATCTAAAAATCAATGCTTCATAAATATTACTGGCAAGCCATGCAAAACATAAGTTGAATAAACCTCCGAACAGTGCCGAATATGAAAAAATTACACTGGCTTTGTAACGATCTGCGATGCCGAGTAATGCAATAAGCAGTGTGCCGAGGATAAAACCGGTTTGAACCGCATTGGTCAGTAATCCAATATCTGAAATATTGATGTTCCATTCATGCATCAAATCAAATGCCGCACTGTTGGCACTAAACCATAATGAAGTACCGAATAGCTGAGCCAGACTAATCGTTACAATGCAATATGTCCTCAAATATTTGAGCATTGGTGTAAATTCCTTTTATTGACCGATACTAGGTAAACGTATGTATGTGTTAGAGCATTTATCCAAAGGGTGATGACTGCATCACATCCTTATGCAGCTACGAAATCAGGCATATTTTGAGATGCAAATTAATGGGTTGAAAGAAATCTCCAATCTACTCAAGACAATGCTGAAATAAAGCCCCAGATCCATATGGATGATTTAGCTTTAACCATTTTTAAAACTTTTTGGGAGATCTGTATTGTTGGGAGAGTCCTACATAAAAGCGATATTTTTCAACAATCGCTAACTCCAGTTCAAAATTTAATACAATAGCGAATCATGTCCTTTGTCTATGTTTATAAGGTTCTTTAAAGTTTTATCCTCATTTTATGAATGATGATAATTTATTAATTATCTACTAGTTGGTTGATTTATTTTCAATTAATCAATTCAATACTGTCAAGAGATTAAATTTCAATTGATAGTTTTAAATACTGGTTTTAATGAAATTAAAATAGATTGAATGAGCAATTTTAAAATAATAAAAATCATTTTTGCCGATCAGTATAAATCGTAACTTTTAAACCTTGTGGTTGGTTGTGACTAAATTGAATCGAATAGCTATAGCGCTCAAGAATGAGTTTAACCAAAGATAAACCTAATCCATGTCCTTTATTTTGTGAGGATTTTCGCCAAAATCTTTGTGTTAGTAAGTTAAATTCGTCATCGGCAAGTCCAACACCATGGTCAATAATCAACAGTTTACCTTTTAATAATTGAATCTCGATAGGGTGAGGAGAATAGGCATGAAGATAGGCATTTTCAATCAAGTTTTTTAAAATGATTTCAAGTTCAGTTTCTGGAATGTCAATCTTTTCATCACTTTCTTTGCTGAGTTTGAGGTGGTGGCTGATTTCAGGATAAAGTTGTTCGAGTTCATGAATGACATGATTTAGACTGTGAGCAATATCTGTATATACCAGAGCATAGTGTTGTAATGGTGTTGCTTCCATCTGACTGAGTAACAAGAGCTGTTTTAAGAGTTGTTCATAGCGATTAATACTGTGTTCTGCTTGTTCTATATTTTTAAATGCTGGGTGGTCGGTCATTTGAGCTTGAGACAGCATCAGTTTACTCAGTTGTACATGGGTCTTGATCGCAGTCAAAGGACTACGTAACTCATGTGCAGCAAAGGCGGTAAAACTCTTTTCATTTTCAAGACTTTTATGCAGTTGCTGGATTAAATCAAATAAGTTGTCGACAAATGGTTGAATTTCTTTTGGAATATTTTTTGATTTTAATTCAATAAGGTAGCGTGCAGATTCTGATAGGTTGTGTTTCTTTTGAATCAACGTGTTGGAAATATTCTGAAGTGGCATAAATTCAACACGGACCACCCATAAAATTAAAATGATACACAATAAAAGAGTTAAAATGAGCGGAATTAAAACGGACTGTAAGATTTGTTTGAGTAATGAATAGCGTAACTGGAGTTTTTCTGCAGTCACCACCTGAATATTGCCTTTTTGAATGACATAACTCCGCCACTCCGTATTCTGATAACGCCATGTACTAAATCCTGTCTTTTGCGTTTGTAGATTTTCTGGAGCGCCTCGTGTACGTGCGATAATTTTTTGTTCAACAGCGATATTTGAACTAAAAACCGAAACTTCACATGCAATTAAATTGGGATGATTAATATCCGGAGTTTCATGTTGAAGTGTGGAATGGATGTCTTGAAGTGGAAGTTGCTGTACTAGACGAATCACCATGTGTGCAGACGCGGAGAGACGTTCATCTAAGGTGTTTTGTAAGCGTTTGGCTAAATCAAAATAAAGCCAGCAAAAAACGAATGACCACAGCAAAACAAAGATAACAGTAATGCTGATCACGAGCCTCCATTTCAGACTATATCCTTTCACTTGCTTTGCTCCGGATTTTTTAAGATATAGCCGACCCCTCGAACGGTTTGAATAATATTGCTATGAATTTTCTGTCTTAGGTGATGGATATGAACAGAGATTGCATTACTTTCTATGGAGTCTTGAAAGCCATAGATTTTATCAATGAGTTGTTCATTTTTTAGAATTTGATTTGGATAGAGCATAAATATTTCAAGCAAACTATATTCACGCCGTGACAAATTGAGTAATTGATTTTGATAGAATACTTCTTGGGTTTCACAGTTAATTTTAAGTTCCCCTAACTGCAAAATGTTGGAAGAATAGCCAGCATAACGACGTGATAATGCCAGTATGCGGGCAATCAGCTCATTTAAATCAAAAGGCTTGGTAAGATAATCATCGGCACCCGCATTCAATGTTTCAATGCATTGCTGAGTACGGTTACGGGCAGTTAATACCAATACTGGAACGTGAATTTGATCTTTACGCCAAGAAGAGAGTAACTCTAGACCATCTTGATCTGGCAGTCCTAAATCAAGTAAACAGAGGTCTACCGAACTTTGACGAATGAAATAATCGGCTTCACGTGCAGTACTTGCATGTTCAACGGAGATGTTTAAATAATCAAGTGCAGCCAATATACTCTGCGCGATATAGGGATCATCTTCAACTAATACAACAAACATCAGGTTTCCTCGGTAGATCACTGCATTCTACAAATAAATTCTGCTGTTAATGCTTTCTTAATCATAATTTTTAATTCAGCACAACCTATCCGGAAAAGGTCTGAATAGTATTTATATAAATCTTATAGGACACAGATTATCCTGAGCGATGTCTGAAATCAAATGTTGAATCAAATTGCAAGGTTCATCCTCAACAAGGAAATGGTTAGAAAAATCATTGACCCTGGGTTTTTAAGATCCGATCTGAAATACAAGAAAAAAGGATTGAATAATTTTAAGGTGGGATCATCACATTGCAGCCCATATGCAGACCAGTAAGGTATCCCTCATTCAAAAGCCTCTTGATTTGAATGAAATCAAGAGGCTTAAGGTAGAACTGAATCTGTTGCAACTCTAGAGCATTAAACCATTGCTGGGTCGCTGACAGAATCTTCGCCTGTTTCAACTCGACCTGCAAAACGTCGATAAAACTTAGCTTCCTGACTACAGGTCACAGCAAAATCATACCATTGCCAGGTATTTTTCAATTCCCAATGCTGAGTTGAAGTTTGCCCAGCCTTGACAGTGATTTTTAATGGCGCATCGGTTCGATATACGACTGGCGTAATCACCAATTCAAGGTCTTTTGCACCAGTATTGTTGAGATCTACATACACATTTCCGTTGGCAATATCATAACAAACGCGAATTTCAGGATTGATCTGTAAGTCCTGGTTACGATTCAAATCGCCTTTGAAATGACGATGAAAACCATTTGGTCCCATAACCCAAAGATCATATAAACCTTGATTGTCCTTTTTAACATTCCAGACATCATCCAAGGTTTTGCCTGCTTCTACAATGTATCGTCGAGGAACTCTGCTTAGATTTAATTTATCATAAACATGAAAGACTGCACCTTGAGTGCCAGTATTTGAAAATAAGAGTTTAACTGTTCCATCACTTTGACAGCGCGCACTGGTATGCAACTCATAAGGCAATGCCTTAGAGCGTCGAATACCACTGGTTTGAATCGGAAGTTGTAAGTTGGTCGGGATTGGCACATTGGGTAATTTTTGCTGTGCTGCCCGCAGTTGATCTGCTTGTTCACGGGTCTGTTTGCCATTTAATTCAGGCAATACATCTTCATTAGGCGTTTTAAAGTTAAATGCAGAAGTTAAGTCCCCACAAATGGCACGTCGATAAGGGCTGATATTGGTTTCTTTCACACCAAAACGTTTTTCTAAAAACATCAGCACCGAAGTATGATCAAAAACTTGAGAGTTGACAATACCACCACGGCTCCATGGAGAAATCACGAATAAAGGTACACGGGGTCCCGGTCCATATACGCCATTGTCTTTTTTGGGCTGGCTACGGCTTCCGATAGGTGCCTCATGAACATAATACTCATACTGCATATCAGTTTGGCTCAGTGTAGATTTACCTGCATAAGTATTATCAGCGAGTAATGTTGGTGCAGATGGCGATGGAACATGGTCAAAATAACCATCATTTTCATCAAAATTGATCAGGAAAACAGTTTTACTCCAGACTTCAGGAACAGCGGTTAATGCATCTAAAATTTCCTGAATAAACCATGAACCTTGTACTGGGCTAGAAGGACCGGGATGTTCACAATAGATTGAGGGTGCATTGATCCATGAGACTTGAGGCAGTTTTCCTGTTTTGATGTCGTTTTTAAATGCATCTAAAAACTCTTCAGGTTTATTGCCAGGTAACGTATTTGCGATACCTTTATAGAGTGGGTTTTTGGCATTGTCGGTACTTGCATCATAAGCTTTATACGGTAATTTCTGTGCTGCGGCATTGTATGGGCTATTCGGTGCACCGCCACTGGAAACAGGGTAACCCGAATCGATATTGGCTTTTTTAAAAGTACGGAATGCACCTAACATGTTATCACCCCATTCATCCGGCATGTTTTGATAACAGATCCAATTGACTCCAGCCTCTTCTAAGCGTTCAGCATAAGTTTTCCAGGTATAGCCAATATCAACATTTTTCGGATCACCATCGATCCAATCCCATTCGTTATTTACGAAAGCAGTACTGGTCGGTACGGCACCATTGGTTCCAGTAAGATGAAAGGAGCGATTGGCATCGGTACCTGTATGCATGGAACAGTGATAAGCATCGCAAATGGTAAAAGCATTTGCCAAGGCAAATTGGTATGGGATTTCTTGTTCTTTAAAATAGCCCATTGCATAATCTGTTTTATAGGTTGGCCAGTTCGACATACGCCCATTGTCCCATGCTTTTTGGCTGTCGACCCAAGTGTGATTTGTGCCTGGCGCACGTTGCGCATTATTACTAGAGCCATCCAAATGAAAGGGGGTCAGTAGAGCACCATTGCTGCGTTGTTGTTGCCAAACAGTTCGATCGTTTGACAATGGAATCGTTAAACGATCTGCAAAACCGCGTACACCTTTGAGTGTGCCGAAATAATGATCAAATGAACGGTTTTCCTGCATCAGGATCACCACATGCTCCACGTCTTGAATGGTCCCTGTTTTATTGTTTGCAGGTATAGCGAGGGCTTTTTGAATGCTGGCTGGAAAGGCAGATAAAGTTGCTGCTCCAAAACCTGTTTTAAGAGTATTTGCTAAAAACTGACGACGATCAATCATGTTATTTTTCCTGGTTCAATTTTTTACTTAGGGTGCGCAACGCATGACTGGTTTTTTTGAACCATCAGGTTGGGCTGTTGTTTGATCATCATTTGAATCATTACAGGCAGTAAGTAGCAGTAAAATGGGGAAAATATAAAAATATGCACGCCATTGTTTCAAGTTTTTTAACATCGGGTTCATCCATAATTAAAGATGCCCACACCATAAACACAGCTTGTGACAACTGAGTGTCATCTTTGTGACGACTCATTGACATGGTCAAGCAAATGAATATGTTTGAAAAAACTGAGTTTAAAATATGCTGCTGAAATGCTCGAAAATTACAATGAAACGCGCAATGCTTAATTGAAATATGTCAGCAGATTTTCTATCGCTTTAAATCCCACTTTATTCTTTATTTTTATCGAAACCCGAGACCTGATAAGGGGGATATCTCAATATTTTGAAGTATAAATCTAGAGTTTTTAAAAGGATTCCCTGCTGGTGTAGGCAAGTGAATTTGGGGTATAACCGTTGATCAATCCTGTTAAAAATACATCAATAAAAAATTATCTTTGTTGTTGCAAGCTGGGAATATTGAAATGCTGGTGCTGATTATGACAACCCCGGTCATTTTCTGAAAACGGCTCAGCATACCGCGCGATTGACCATAGAATTTAGGTATTCATTGCATTTTTATAAAAGTGACTGAACTTGAATAGTCCTTGATGGCGCATCCATTTTAAAGATAATTCATATGCATCCAGACTCAAAGCCCCCAAGATAAGACTCTAAGCAGTCTGACAACTGTTATCCTGTGGCTCGGGCATTCATATTTTCATGCGATAGAATGCCCGCTCTGGCAGCATGGAACGATGATGTCTGTTCACATTGACAGCTGATTTAACCTTTCATTCAACAGCATAACGCAGGGTAAAACGGATATTGGCGGATTACACATTACGCTTATTGCAAATAAATGAACTTTGAAATTTTATCTGCATAGTCCACCACATCTCGGGATATTTCATTTTTAAACACGTCTTCTGAATAGGTACTGAGAGGGCAACTTACCGAAAGCACAGCAGTGATTTCTTGTGTTGCTTGGTTATAAATCGGTGCTGCGCTTGCTGCCATATCAGTATTAAAGTGTCCCCAACTGATCATAAAACTTTGACTGCGTACATATTTTAGACGTTCCAACAATGCAGGAAGATGCTGCGGCGTTCGATCAGAATAGACTTTCCAATCATTGAAATGTTCATACCGTTTGATGACTTCAGACTCAGGTAGACGAGAGAGTAATAATTGACCAATCACTGTAGCATGGGCATGCCAACGTGTTCCAATATGTACGTTACTGGTAAATGAACCAATTGACTGCGCATTACTGGTAAAAACGATGTCGGTTCCTTCTAAAATTGAAAGATGTACGGCAATTTTAATTTTATCACGCAGTTCACGCATGATGGGTATTGCAATATCTGTCAGTGAAGACTTTGACAGGCTGTTAAAACCCAACTCCATCACATTGCTATTCAGCGCGTAGGTTTTCTGCGACATTTTTCTTAAATAGCCACAAAATTCTAAAGTGTGGATGAGTCGGAATGCACTCGAACGATTGACATCCAATTTCTCCGCAATCTCAGAAATCGTCATTTCCTGATGATGTTGATCAAACAATTTTAATATGGCTAAGCCACGTACCAAACCGGGTACTAAGTAGCGTTCATCGGTATTGGATTCAGCATTTTGCTCTAAAAGTACATCTGTCGTTGTTGAATTCATTGTTAAGTATGCCTGTATTCATCATAAGCTTCCCCTAAAGGGAACCCGTATATTTTAGTCATCAAATTTTTTATCTCAATGTTTATATATAAAACATATTTTTTATTAAAAAACTGAAAAAAATTTGAATTTTAACTAAATATTTGAAATTAATAAAAATATAAAAATTGACAATTAATTTGATCCAAGTTTATTCTATTGATAATGTTTTAAATGCTAAATTATGTTTTATATATAAAACTATTAAGGACGCAAAAATGAGTTGGATCTCAGTTTGTCAACCAGACGACATTAGCCAGGACGAGCCTAAAGCGATTGAAGTCAATGGTAAAAAAATTGGTGTTTTTTTCATCGATGATCAGTATTTTGCAATTGAAAATGTGTGCCCACATGCTTTTGCCTTATTGACAGAAGGCTTTATTGAAGAGCAGACCGTGGAATGTCCATTACATGAAGCAATTTTCAATATTCAAACGGGTGAGTTGGTCAGCGGTCCTGGATGTCGCGACCTATGTACTTATCCAGTACGTGTTGAAGGGCTGGATGTCCAAATTCAACTATAAGTTTCATTAAGAAGGATGGAATCTCATGAAAACATTTAATGAGAAGCTCGCAAACTGGATTCATGCCACGCCAGCAAAAGAAGCAGGAATCAACAACATTCAAATCCCGGGGCAGCCTGAATTACTGGTGTGGCAAACCCGATATAAAGCACCGACACGCTATGAACAGGATTTTGTTGAATATTTAATTCATGCTTTCTCTACAGGGATTACCGAGTTGGATGCGTTGGTTGAATCTTTAAATCTACAGGGATTTCGTTGTGAATCTGGTGAACTTTGGACATTGGAAAATTTTTCACATGAGATGCAACGTTTAGGATATTAATTCAAGGAAGAACGACAATGAACGCAGCAATATCAGTAACGCCGAGCGTAGAAGAATACTTGGATTTAGGCTTGCGGGATCTGTGGCATCCAGTTTTAGCCAGTTGGGAAGTTGCAGCAAATCCTGTTGGAATTACGCGCTTAGGTGAAAACATAGTGGTATGGCGTGATGATCAAGGTCAGGTACATGCTTTAGAAGATCGTTGTCCACATCGTGGCGCCCGTCTTTCTTTAGGATGGAATCTGGGCAATCGCGTGGCTTGTTGGTATCACGGTGTCGAAGTTCGTCACGATGGTGTGGTTGAGGATGTTCCCGCAGTGCATGAATGTCCGATGAAAGGGACAAGCTGTGTGAAAAGCTATCCTGTAATCGAACAGCACGGTGCGATTTTCCTGTGGTTTGGTATCGACAGTAATGAAGCACCGAAGTCGCTGGATTTCCCTGAACAGTTGGCAAGTGAGGCGTGGAGTTCATTCCTGTGCCAGGCAGATTGGAAAGTCAACCATCAATATGCCATTGATAACGTTATGGATCCTATGCATGGGACGTATTTGCATTGTACTTCACACTCGATGGCAGAAGGCGAACGTACTGCTGAAATGAAACACCGGACTACAGAACATGGATTTGTCTTTGAAAAAGAAGGACAGACAGGTGTTAATTTTGATTGGGTTGAGTATGCCAATACAGGTGCAAGTTGGTTACGCCTTTCGATTCCCTATCGTAAAGACTTTGGTCCGGGCGGTGAGTTTTGGATTGTCGGTTATGCCACACCAATCGATGCAAACAATACCCGTGTATTTTTCTGGCGTTGTCGTAAAGTGAGTGGTTGGCAGCGCAATGTTTGGCGTTTCTTGTACCGTAACCATTTAGAGAAATTGCATTGGGATGTTCTCGAACAGGATCGAATCATTTTAGAAAATCTTGCACCGCAAGCACGTCAGCAGGAATTCCTTTATCAACATGATGTTGGGCTATCTCGTCTGCGCCGATTAATGAAAAAAGAAGCAGAAAAGCAATTAAAGAAAATGGTCAGTTTAAAGCATGCAAATCGTATTGAGCTGCAGGAAGAAGCACATGGTTAACATGGCATTGTTGCAAGGAAAAAAAGTCCTTGTTACTGGTGCGGCGAGAGGATTGGGGCGAGATTTTGCCCAAGCCATCGCGGAAGCAGGCGCACAAGTGATCATGGCTGATATTTTGACGGACCTTGTCAATAAAGAAGCAAATGCATTGCAAACCAAAGGTCTTGCTGTTGATGCGGTTACGATTGACCTAGTAGATCACAGCTCGATTCAACAGGCTGTCGAGCAAACCGTTGCCAAATTATCCGGACTAGATGGTTTGGTCAATTGTGCTGCACTTGCAACCAATGTCGGTGGTAAGACCATGATGGATTATGCACCTGATCTTTGGGATCGGGTCATGAACATCAATGTAAAAGGGACGTGGCTAGTTACAAAGGCTTGTGTACCTCATCTCAAACAGTCGACCTGTGGCAAAGTGATCAATGTTGCTTCAGACACGGCTTTGTGGGGTGCACCCAATTTGATGGCTTATGTGGCAAGTAAAGGCGCCTTAATTGCCATGACACGTTCCATGGCAAGGGAACTCGGGCAGTTCAATATCTGTATTAATACTTTGTCTCCAGGGCTGACTCTGGTTGAAGCTACGGAATATGTGCCGCAAGAACGTCATGATCTCTATATCAACGGTCGAGCGATTCAACGTCAACAGTTACCACAGGATTTAAATGGAACTGCCTTATATTTACTGTCTGATTTGTCTTCATTTGTAACTGGACAAAATATTCCAGTGAATGGTGGTTTTGTCTTTAACTAAGGAGATATCTAATGATTACAGGGATTGAGATTTTAAAATTTGGTGTTGAGGACAGAGTCGTTTCGAATAAATTTTTGGCGGATTTTGGTTTGGCGCATACAGCATCAGACATCGAAGGTGCTGATCTTTACCAGACACAGAATGGTAGCAGGATTTATTTGTTTGACTGTGATGATTCACGTTTGCCGCATGCAATTGAAACAGGTTCGACCCTGCGTGAAGTGACTTGGGGTGTAGATAAGGTAGAGGATTTAACTGATTTAGCGCTGCGGTTGAAAGATGTAGAGGGCTATCAAAAGACAGCTGATACAGTGCAATGTATTGATCCCAATGGAATGACCATTCGTTTTCAGCTCAGTTTTACCCATCATTTACCAGCGCTCAAAACTGAGGGAATCAACCAATATGGCAGCATCAATCGTGTAAATGCAGCAAGCCCTGTTTATGAAAAAGGACAGCCTGTTGCGATTGGTCATGTGGTGTTTTTCACTCCAGATTTAGAACGTACTGAACAATTCTACATTGAAAAATTAGGTTTCTTCTTATCCGATGCCTACCGCAATCGTGGCGCATTTTTACGTTGTCGCGGACAAGGCTATCACCATGATTTGTTCTTGCTCTCAGTGCCAAATAAACCTGCTGGGCTTAACCATGTTGCCTTTGTGGTCCGTGACATTCATGAGGTGATCGGTGGTGGTTTGCATATGAACCGTTCTGAGTGGTCAACCTTTATTGGACCGGGGCGCCACCCAATTTCCTCGGCTTATTTCTGGTATGTCAACTCACCTTTGGGTGGAGCATTTGAGTATTACACCAATGATGATTATTTGACGGAAGAATGGCAACCGAGAATTGAAGAACATCGTTTAGAACTGTTCACAGAATGGGCTGTTGACGGTGGTTTGGACGATCAGACTCGTCGCCAAGTTAAAGCCGTGTAAAACAAGTCTGAGTTGAGAGCACAAACTATGCAAAGAGTGGTGATTGTGGGAGCAGGACAAGCCGCGGGTTGGGCTGTCAGTACACTCCGCCAAAATGGATATTCAGGTGAGATTCATGTGGTTTCAAATGAAGATCGAGTGTTTTACGAACGTCCGCCCCTGTCAAAACAGGTGTTATCAAAACAAGCCAGTTATGAAAGCCTGCATCTATTTTCTCATGAACAGATTCAGGATTTTGACATTCAATGGCATAAACCTGCGATGGCGACACAAGTGGATCGCCTTCAGAAAAACGTGGTTTTAAATAGTGGTGAAGTTCTACCCTATGACAAATTATTGATTGCGACAGGAAGTCGAGCTCGTGTTCCTGTGCATGCATGGCAATTTATTCCCAATGTGGTGACTTTACGCAATGTGCAGGATTGTGAGCGCTTGATAGACATTTTAGAGCACACACAAAAACTCGCAGTGATCGGAGGTGGCTGGATTGGGCTAGAGATCGCAGCGACCGCTCGTCAACAAGGAAAAGAGGTGCATATTTTTGAATATGGTGATCGCCTATGCGCACGTAGTGTAAGTCCAGAAGTGTCGCAATTTCTGAAAACCATACATCAGCAACAGGGCACTGAAATTCATTTGGAGAGTAAAAGTCTCCATTTGGTTGAAGCCGGGCAAAACAAAGTCGAAGTGTTGAATCATCCACATGGTACTGGGTTGTTTGACTGTGTAGTAGTGGGTGCAGGCGCGGAGATCGCAAAGGAACTTGGTGTCCAAGCAGGTTTGGAGGTCAAGGATGGCATTGTCGTGAACGGTTTCGGTCAAACTTCAGATCAGCATATTTATGCTGCTGGAGATGTTGCGATTCACCCAAGCTTGGGGTATTGCATTCAGTCTTGGGCGAATGCGCAAAATCAGGCGATTGCCGCAGCAAAATCAATGCTGGGAATTGCCACGGAATATGTCGATATTCCCTGGTTATGGTCGGATCAGTATCACTTCAATATTCAAATCCTAGGGATCTATCAACCTGAAAGAACCGGGCAGATCGTGATCCGCAAAAGTGCGGATGACCAATGCAGTTATTTGTATTTGGATGACCAACAGCATTTGCTGAACATGATTGCCGTGAATGATTCAAAACTGATCAAGCTGGCAAAGCGTTGGATGCAGTCCAATACAGTGTTAGACCCCAAATTATTAGCAGACCCTGAATTTAATCTCATGAAATTAAAACCATAAAAAATTAAATAAGGTCTCGAACTCAATCGAAGGAATGAAATATGAGTAATGAAGAAAAGAAAGGATTAAAGCATTGGGTTCCTGCTTTTGTCCTGATGGTATGTGTCGTTTTGGCATTCTTCGACAAAATCAGTATCGCCGTATTATTCGCTGACCCACACTTTCAAGGTGCGATGGGGATTGCACAAGATAAAGCAAAGCTTGGATGGCTAATGACCAGTTTTTTATTGGCCTACGGTTTCTCGTCGATGTTCTTAAGTTTTTTGGGAGATATATTCAATCCGAAGAAAATGTTGTTCTGGAGCGTTGCATCATGGGGATTGCTCATGTTTTGCATGGGGTTTACTACCAACTATACCGGTATGTTGGTCTTGCGAATTTTACTGGGTTTGGCAGAAGGCCCTTTATTTGCCCTGGCTTATGCCATTGTGAAGCAAACTTATACCGACCACCAGCAGGCGCGTGCTTCAACCATGTTTTTATTGGGCACACCAATAGGTGCATTTTTAGGTTTTCCAATTACAGCAGCCGTATTGGCAAAGCATGACTGGCATACCACTTTTTTTGTGATGGCGGGTCTGACCGTGATTGCATTAATCGCAATTGCATTCGGTTTACGCAATTTACAACTGAAGAAAACTATCGAACTGGAATCCACCAGTAAACGCATCAACTTTAAGGGACATATTCAAAATACCAAGTCGTTGTTGCAGAACAGTTCATTTTGGTTGGTGTGTATTTTCAATATTGCACTGATGACTTATTTGTGGGGCTTAAATAGCTGGGTGCCATCATATCTCATTCAAGACAAAGGCTTCAATCTCAAAGAGTTTGGCATTTATTCAAGTTTTCCATTTATTGCCATGTTAATTGGCGAAGTCGTGGGTGCATTTCTATCTGATCAGCTGGGTCGCCGTGCCATTCAGGTGTTTAGCGGCTTACTGGTGGCAGGCATATTTATGTATGTCATGGTTATTATGACGGATCCGATTTTGGTGATCGCAGCAATGTCTTTAAGCGCAATGGCCTGGGGTTTTGGTGTCGCAGCGGTATTCGCTTTACTTGCCCGTGTAACCACAGCCGATGTCGGTGCAACTGCGGGTGGAATTTTTAATGGCATGGGAAATTTTGCCAGTGCAATTGCACCTGTTCTGATCGGTTACATCGTCATGCAAACACACAGTTTTAATTTAGGAATTACCTTCTTGGCAGCAGTTGCCGTGATTGGATCGTTCTTCTTGCTTCCTTTATTGAAACGTTATTAATCAAACAGATCTAGGAGTTAAAAACATGACTACTCAACAATTCGAATCATGGAAACAACCAGAAGGCACAAGTTTACAAGATTGGTTAAATACGCGTATCGCACGATTTGAGACACGTAAATATGATTTTGATGCTTTGAAGTTTCAAGCGGATTATGACCCAAAATATCGCCGCGCACAGATGCGCTATATGGGAACAGGAGCCACGGGCGTGGTAAATGATGGCAACACAGTTCCCGCTGAAAATTTTACTTTTTCAACGATGGTACTCCCAGCACAGTGTGAAGGACCTTTGCATATCCATCATGATGTTGAAGAAGTGTTTTTTATGCTGCGAGGAGAAATTGATCTATTCATTGAGCATAACGGTGAGAAATTCCAGACCAAATTGAAAGAGCGCGATTTGATTTCAATTCCACCGGGGATTTATCGCGGACTGTTCAATCCCGGTCAGGAAGATGCCTTGATGTGCGTCATGTTAGGTGCAGGTAAACCTACGATTCCGAATTATCCACCTGAGCATCCTTTGTCTCAAATCAAACGTTGATTCGATTGAACTCATAAATGTTAAAGGGAAGACTTGATGACACTGATTGATAATTTAGCCAAATACCCAGTAAAAACCATTACTGTGAATGGTCATATACAAGCCTATCGTGAGGCAGGACAAGGTCAAGCCTTGATTTTGCTGCATGGAATTAGTTCAGGTTCAGGGTCTTGGATCAATCAATTGGATGTACTCCATCAGCATTTTCATGTCATCGCCTGGGATGCACCAGGTTATGGCCTATCCGATGACTTAGATACAGATCAACCCAATGCAACGGATTATGCACAACGCATATTGGGTTTGATGGAGGCCTTAAATATTTCCAAGGTTATTTTGATTGGTCATTCCCTTGGCGCTTTACAGGCCAGTGCCTTTACTCATCTTTATCCTGAGCGGGTTGTAGCCTTGATTCTGGCGAATCCAGCACAGGGCTATCAACGCGCAGATGAAGAAACCAAGACACAGGTTTACCATAAACGCCCAAGTATGCTGAAAAGCTTAGGTAATGTGGGAATGGCCGCATGTCGTGGACCACATTTGATTTATAAACAGGAGCAGCAGGCTTTGGCTTTGGTCAATGAGGTCATGAGCCATCTGACTTTAAATGGCTTTACCCGTGCATCGTATTTGTTAGCTTACGACGAAATTCGAAATTATTTAACAGAAATCACAGTTCCATGTGTCGTGATTGCAGGTGATAAGGATCAAATCACACCTGTAAAAGCAATTAAAGAACTTGCGGTAGAAATGCATTTGAGCAGATGTCATCTCATTGCAGATGCAGGTCATCTGAGTTATGTCGATCAACCTCAACAGTTTAACGACATTGTTTTATCGATCAATTAAAACATCAACGAGAGATATGGATATGAGCTTCCAAGTTGAAGGAAAACTAGCAGTTGTCACAGGCGGCTCGTCAGGCATTGGTTTGTCAGTGGTGGAAATTTTGGTGTCAGAAGGTGCCAAGGTCGCATGGTGTGGTCGAGATGAACAGCGCTTAATCGCATCAAAAACCTATATTTTGGAAAAATATCCAGACGCCCATATTTTCACCTGTCGTTGCAATGTATTGGATAAAGAAGATGTAAAACGCTTTGCGCAGCAAGTCAACCGGCAGCTCGGAAATGTCGATATGTTGATCAATAACGCAGGTCAAGGGCGTGTGTCAAATTTTGAAGACACCCAAGATGAAGATTGGATGAAAGAAATTGAATTGAAGTATTTCAGTGTATTGCATCCAGTTCGAGCATTTTTAAACGATTTAAAAAAATCTCCATGTGGTTCGATCACCAATGTTAACTCATTGTTAGCACTGCAACCTGAGCCACATATGATTGCAACCTCAGCTGCACGTGCTGCCTTGTTGAATCTGACTCATTCTTTAGCCCATGAATTCAGTCAATACGGAATTCGGGTCAATTCGATTTTGTTGGGAATGGTGGAATCTGCGCAATGGAAGCGTCGTTTTGAAGCCCGCTCGGACACAAGTGCTTCCTGGGAACAGTGGACAGGCAGTATTGCAGAAAAACGCGGCATTCCGATGCAGCGACTGGGCAAGCCAGAGGAGCCAGCCCGTGCCTTGGTATTTTTGGCATCACCTCTGGCCTCGTATACCACTGGTTCAACCCTGGATGTATCTGGTGGATTTAATAAACATTTATAAGGTGTTTACATGAAGCAGTTGATGATGATTGGTTTTGGCGCGATGGCAGCAGAAGTCTATGCCCACATGCCCCAAGACCTGCAGCTTAAATGGATTGTGGTGCCCGCACGCAGTATAGAAAAAGTCAAGGCACAGGTTGCTGAGGAAGTGCAGGTCATCAGTTCAATTGAACAGTGTCAGGGTACACCTGATTATGTCATTGAAGTGGCGGGTCAGGCTGCGGTGAAAGAACATGCACAAAAAGTCTTGGAAAAAGGCTGGACGATTGGTCTGATATCAGTAGGGACTTTGGCAGACAATGAATTTTTAGTTCAACTCAAAACCACAGCTGAACAACATGATGCGCATCTACATCTACTCGCAGGTGCAATTGCGGGCATTGATGGCATTGCTGCAGCCAAAGAAGGGGGGCTGGAAAAGGTCACCTATAAGGGGTGCAAAAGTCCAAACAGCTGGCGTGGGAGCTATGCAGAACAATTGATTGATTTAGATCAAGTGCTTAAAGCAACAGTTTTTTTCCGCGGCACAGCCAGAGAAGCAGCCTTGAAGTTTCCGGCAAATGCCAATGTCGCAGCAACAATTGCACTGGCAGGTCTTGGTATGGACGAAACCATGGTGGAGTTGACCGTTGATCCAAGTATTAACAAAAACAAGCACACCATTGTGGCAGAGGGTGTTTTCGGTGAAATGACCATTGAATTGATTGGCGTACCTTTGGCGAGTAACCCAAAAACTTCAACTCTAGCGGCACTGAGCGTGATTCGTGCGTGTCGTAACAGCGTCGAAGCAATTCAGATTTAAAAGGATTTGAGCATGATCAAGGAAATTTATATCGCAGGTGAATGGCGATTAGGTAAAGGCGGTACGATTCAAAGTTTATTCCCGGCAGATCAATCTGTGAATGCTGAAATTTCTACAGCGAGTTTAGATGATGTCAATGAAGCCGTTGAAAAAGCAGATTTAGCATGGCGTAAGTCTGAGTGGCGTAACAGCCTGCCACATGAACGTGCCCGTATCTTATACAAAGTGGCAGACATTATTGAAGCGCGTGTGGATGAGCTTTCTCAATTACAAACGCGTGATAATGGAAAGCCCTTGGCTGAAACACGGGCTTTAACCATGAGTGCGGCTGCAACAGCTCGTTATGTGGCAGCAGCCTGTGAAACATTGAATGATGAACTCACCACGCAACGTGCATCAGATTTCATGACCATGAGTGTACATGAACCTGTAGGTGTAGTGGCTGCAATTACCCCATGGAACTCACCAATTGCCAGTGAAGTACAAAAATTGGCACCTGCGCTTGCGGGTGGGAATGCAGTTATTTTAAAACCTGCGGAAGTCACTTCTTTAATAGCATTGGAACTGGCTAAAATCTTTGAAGAAGCTGGCTTACCTAAAGGTTTATTAAGTGTACTGGTCGGGCGTGGTTCAGTGATTGGCGATGCAATTGTAAAGCATCCTCTAGTCCGTAAGATCTCATTTACGGGGGGGACCACCACAGGTCGCCATCTTGCACATCTTGCTGCTGAGAAATTAATTACAACCTCATTGGAGTTAGGGGGCAAATCACCAACGATCGTATTGCCAGATGCAGATATTGAACTGGCAGCAAAAGGCGTGGCTTACGGTATTTTCAGTTCGGCTGGACAAGCATGTATTGCGGGTTCACGTCTATTTGTACACAGCAGTATCTATGATCAATTCTTAAATCGTCTAGTTGAGATTACCAAAGGTTTGCGTGTTGGACATCCTGAAACCGCAGGTGTACACCTTGGCTCTTTGATAAATCCAAAGCATCTGGCTTCGGTCGATGCTTATGTCCAGCTGGCAAGGCAAGAGGGGGGACAGGTCGTGATTGGTGGTCAAGCATTGACAGATGGCGAATTTGCAAAAGGCAGTTATTACTTACCTACGATCATCACGGGATTGAAAAATTCAGCACAAACATGTCAGGAAGAAATTTTTGGACCTGTTTTAGTGGTGATGCGTTATGACGATGACGACGATTTGATTGTAGAAGCCAATGACAGTTGTTTTGGTCTTGCCGCAGGCATCTGGACTGAAAACTATCGAAAAGCATGGCAAATTGCTCGCGCACTGGAGGTGGGTACAGTGTGGATCAATACCTATAAAAAATTCTCTATTTCGGCACCATTTGGCGGCTTTAAGGACAGTGGTATCGGACGTGAAAAAGGACGTCTAGGTATTTTGTCTTATATGCAACAAAAAAGCATCTATATGGGATTAAGCGAACAGCCAAATCCTTGGGCGAATTCATAAATTCATGGAATGAATAATTTTTGAGGAAGAAAAAATGACGGAACGTGTAAATGTAGGTGAAGCAATTGCCCGTGTTCTAGAAGCACATCAAGTGGACAGTATTTACGGTGTTATTTCGATTCATAACTTACCGATTGCTGATGCAGTCGGTCGCCGTGAAAAAATCCGTTTTGTTGCTGCACGTGGCGAAGCAGGTGCGGTCACTATGGCGGATGGGCATTCTCGTTTTAAAGGGTTAGGTGTCGCTTTAACCAGTACGGGTGCAGGGGCAGGTAATGCGGTGGGTTCATTGATTGAAGCGATGAATGCAGGCAGTCCCGTTTTACATTTAACAGGACAGGTCGAACGTGAATATTTGGATCGTGATGCCAGTTTTATTCATGAAACCAAAGATCAGCTGACTTTTTTACGGGCATCAAGCAAAGCTGCATTCAGAATTACCAGCCCTGACAATGCTGTAGGTGTGATTCGTGAAGCGATTCGTGTGGCAACCACTGTACCGATGGGACCTGTGAGTGTTGAATTGCCGATCGACGTTCAAGCAGCGGAAATTGATTTGCCCCTGAACCTGGGACCAGTGAAAGCGCTTGAACTTCCTCAAGCTGAACAGGTCGAAATCGATTTGATTGTCAATGCAATAAAAAAAGCCAAACGCCCTGTATTTTGGATTGGCGGAGGGACGCTCAATAGTGTTGCGGAAGTGAAAGCCATTGCTGATCTTGGGATTCCAGTGGTTTCATCCACACATGCACGTGGTGTATTGGCAGATGATCATCCACGTAGTTTAGGCGCATTCCATAACTCTGCGGGAGTGGAACAACTGCTCAAAGGTGCTGATCTATTGGTTGTTGTTGGTTCTCGTTTGCGCAGTAATGAAACCAAAACCTATTCAGTACAGTTCCCTGACAATATTATCCAGATTGATGCCAATCCCGTAGCACAGCAACGTAATTATAAAGTACGAAATTTCATCTGTGGCGATGCTAAAGATGTATTGCAGCGTGTACTGACTGGCTTACAAGGCATATCAAAAATCGATGCAGATTACGATCAAGCCGTTGTTCAGGCGAAGCAGGCAGCGATTGATGCTTTAAGGACTCAGCTGGATCAATATGCGCTAATTTGTGATCACTTGCGTGCTGCATTACCACAAGATGGTATTTTTGTCCGTGACATCACCATGTCTGGCAGTACTTGGGGCAGCCGCTTATTTCCAGTTCAGGCGCCCAATCTCAACATTCATTCTTTGGCAGGAGCGATTGGTCTTGGTCTAGCAACTGCGATAGGCGCTTCAATTGCCAATCCTGATAAAAAAGTGATTGCTTTGGTTGGTGATGGCGGACTGATGCTAGGAATCGGCGAAATCGCAACCATGGCACAGGAAAATACCAATATGGTGTTGATGATCATGAATGATGGTGGTTATGGCGTAATGCGAGGAATCCAAAATAGCTACTTTGGTGGTCGTCAGTATTTTAATGAATTGCATACTCCAGACTATAAGGTACTGGGTGATGCAATGGGTGTGAAAAGCTGGAAAGTGGGGAGCGCTGAAGAATTTAACACAGTGATTCAAGAAGCAGTTAAGTTTCAAGGTCCAAGTGTCATTGAACTGGATATGCACGCGATCGGTCCGCTTAACTTCGCGGGTCCACCACAGAAAAAGCTGTACTAATCCATATATGGATAAATAGCGCAGATCTTAAAACATTTACAGGCAAATTTTTTTGCCTGTAAAATGATAAAAACTATGTTTTACAGGTAAAACAAAAACAAGACCAACAGGATCGTTGGGACAAAGATAAAGGAACTAGGTATGAAAAAGACATCGATGGTCGTGATGCTTGCTGCATTTTATTTGGGTATGACATCCAACACTTTTGCAAAAAGCCCAGCACTCGAATGGAAAAGCGAAGATGGAACAGACACTTTAAGCTTAGGTGGTGTGATTCGGACAAACTATCGTTATGAAGGTTGGGAGGGTCCAAACAATGACAATGGAAAACTTTACTTCGATATTTTCAGGGTGGATCTCAAGGGTAAATTTGATAATGCCTATATCAATGCAAGTTATTTATTTCAAGATCAAGAGAAACGTGCGATTGAAAAGGCTTATGTGGGCTATAACCTAGATGAAAATAACAGCCTGGAGGCTGGTTTTGTCTACAAACCCTTTACGATTTATCCTTATCCACAAAACGGTTGGACCTATCATATTCCGTTCTTTCTAGGATATGGCAACAATATTGCCCCTGGTTTGAATTGGAATTTCCACAATAAGGATTGGGACATCAAACTGGGGTATTATCCGCAAATGTTAGCGACTAACCTGCGTTATTCTCCTGAAAGTGCCACCTATGATGATTTGGCTGAAAATGCTTTTCCCACCCAAAAAGCCTATCAAAATGAAAAGCGACATCAATTCAATACACGCATTGTACGTAAGCTTGAAACTGAGTTTGGTAAACAAGAGTTGGGTCTATCAGGTGCAATCGCTCAATTGCACAATCAAACCACGGACAAAAATGGTCAATATTATGCTTTAGGTGTACACACCGATAATAATTACAAACGCTTTAATTTACAAAGCTCAGTGATTCATTATCAATATGATGCAAAGAACCCTGAGGGAGTGAACAATGACATGACCCTGATGGGCAATAACGGTTTTACGCCTGCTTATTTCATTGCATCCGAAGCGACAGTTGCCAGTTTAAATCTGGCCTATACTTTGCCTGTGCAGGATATGGGAAAACTCAAGGCAATTCGCTTTTATAATGATTATAGTTATATGGACAAGAAACGTGATGACTGGTCTGATTCACAAATGAATACCACAGGGATGTTATTCATCGCATCACCATTTATGGTTTGGGCGGATTATACATGGGGCAAAAATGCCAATATTATTGGCGGTGCATCAAATGCCACTGGTTTTACCTCGACAGTCTCACCCTATAGTGATCAATGGCTATACCGGATCAATTTAAACATTGGCTATAGTTTTTAATCTTGAACAAAAAAGGTGTTCAATCATATGCTTTGATCTCATTTTGAGGCATTGCATGTCAGTTGAATACAATCAGCACATCATTATACAGAAAAGATAGCTTGATCAAGCTGTTATAAGTGAAGTGCTGATTTTATTATCACTTGAGTGATTGAATAGTGTTTTAGTGTGAAGCCATTTTTTTGCTATTTGGAAAATATGCCTTGAGTTCGTCTAAAAAAAGTCGGACTTTTTTAGGCATTTTATCTGTTGAAGAGGTGATGGCATAAAAGTAAAGTTGTGCTGAATCATAGTCTTCCAAACAGCGAACGATGCTGCCTGCATCTTGATCTTTTTGAGCTAAAAAATCAGGTAAAAATATAATTCCCTGATCCTGTTTACAAAAGTCCAGAAGAAAATCACCGCTATTGCAGGTTAATTTGGGGGTGCAGTAGATGCTTTCTTCTTTTTTATTTTTGCTCAGCACAATTTTAGCGCTGGAATCTGCTTGTGAATATAACAACAGGCTGTGCTTTTTTAATTCATCAATGCTATTGGGTTTGCCGTATTTTTCAAAATAACTGCCAGTTGCATAAAAATGTCGATGATAAGTGCTCAGCAAATGTGTGTTGCGTTCATCAATCTCTGGGCTGATTCTCAACACAATATCGTATTTATCCTCGTTGATATTTAAGAACTTATCTGAAAGAAATAAATCTATTTTGATATTGGGGTATTGCAGCATGAATTTAGAGATGATCTCGGTAAGATTGGCTTGTCTAAATGAATGCGGCGCATTAATTCTGAGCTTACCTTCAGGGTATTTTTGGTCATGTACAAAATCACTGGTTGCCCATTCAAATTCACTCATAATCACTTTTGAGTGCTGGTAAAATTTTTCACCTGAATGGGTCAAGTCCATTTTTCGTGTATTTCGAATGAATAAAGCTGTATTAAAGATTGTTTCTAAATGACAAATCCTTTTCGCTACTTGATCTCGTGTAATCCCCAAGTGGCGTGATGCACTACTAAAATTGCCATGTTCAACAACACTGATAAAAGTGTTGATACAGTCTAATTTATCCATTCAATTTTAATGTAATTGTCAACTTAATCATTAAAGTATCGCATCGTTCGAAGCTTAGCAATCATTGTATCTTTTCAGGATACAGTTTGTATTTAAATTGCTATCTAGTGGTTTACGTGTATTTTTGCTTTGATATAAACTCCTTTATAAATATGTTGCCAATCAGAATGAATAAAGCATTTTTAGAACAACTTAGCCCACAAAATTGTCAAATCATCTTCATCGATCAACAACCACAAATGGCATTTGGTGTTCAGTCCATAGATCGCCAAACGTTAAAGAATAATGTTGTAGGGCTGGCAAAAGCAGCAAAAGTTTTTAATATTCCAACCACCATAACAACAGTAGAAACTGAAAGTTTCTCAGGACACACTTTTCCAGAATTATTAGATGTTTTTCCTGATGCTCCTTTACTTGAAAGAACCTCAATGAATTCATGGGATGATCAAAAAGTGCGTGATGCATTGGCTGCAAATCACCGAAAAAAAATCATCGTATCTGGTTTATGGACTGAAGTTTGTAATATCACTTTCTCATTTGGTGCGATGCTGGAAGGTGACTATGAAATTTATATGGTTGCAGATGCGTCGGGAGGGACATCAAAAGAAGCCCATGACTATGCAATGCAACGAATGATCCAAGCGGGTGTTGTTCCAGTAACGTGGCAACAGGTTTTGCTTGAATGGCAACGGGATTGGGCACATCGAGAAACCTATGATGCGGTGATGGATATTGTTCGAGAACACTCAGGTGCATATGGTATGGGGGTCGATTATGCATATACCATGGTCCATAAAGCTCCAGAGAGAACCACGACTCAGCATGAAGTGATTGCAGCGGTACCTGCAAGATAAGCCCTATGGACATACATATTCATTGATATGGAGATGATCATGACAGATGTAGCGCTGATCCTTAAGAATGGAAAAATTACCACGCTGGATGCTAGACAACCGGAAGTAACGGCGATTGCCATTGCCGATGGAAAAGTGATTGCCACAGGTGATGAAAGTCAGATCATGAAGTTGGCAAAAGACACCACCAAAGTGATTGATTTAAATGGGCGTCGTGTGATCCCTGGATTAAATGATAGCCATCTACACATTATTCGTGGTGGACTGAATTATAACATGGAATTGCGTTGGGAAGGGGTTCCCACCATTGCTGATGCGCTGAGGCTGTTGAAAGAACAGGCTGAAAATACACCTGCACCACAGTGGGTACGTGTCGTCGGCGGTTGGACTGAATTCCAATTTGCAGAAAGAAGATTGCCTACCTTGGCGGAAATCAATAAAGCTGCACCAGATACTCCGGTATTTATTTTGCATCTATATGCCAGTGCTATGCTCAATCGAGCAGCTTTAGATGTACTGGGATTTAATAAAGATACGCCGGATCCACCTGGTGGTCGCATAGAACGCAATGAAAAAGGGGAACCAACTGGCTTGCTTCTGGCTACACCATCAGCCGCGATTCTCTATTCAACATTGGGTAAGGCGCCAAAACTGCCTGTTGAAGATCAAGTCAATTCGACCCGACATTTTATGCGCGAGTTAAATCGTCTAGGGGTGACATCGGCGATCGATGCAGGGGGGGGTGGGCAAAATTATCCTGATGACTATGCCGTGATTAAACAGTTGCATGAAAAAGACCAGATGACGGTAAGAATTGCCTATAACCTCTTTGCACAGAAAGCAGGTGAAGAACTGCAAGATTATCAGCGTTGGACAGAAATGACTTTTCCAGGCGAAGGTGATGCACTATTACAAATGAATGGTGCAGGTGAAAACCTGACTTGGTCAGCAGGTGATTTTGAAGATTTCTATGAGCCGCGCCCAGATTTGCCCGAAAAAATGGAAGCTGAACTCGAAGCAATCGTTGAACATCTATCTGAGAAAAAATGGCCATTCCGAATTCATGCCACTTATGATGAAAGTATCAGCCGTTTGCTCAATGTATTTGAACGGGTCAATGGCAAGCAAGCTTTTGCAACGCGTTTTATTATTGATCATGCAGAAACGGTGTCAGAACAAAACATTGAGCGGATTGGCGCATTGGGTGGTGGAATTGCGATTCAACATCGAATGGCTTATCAAGGTGAAATTTTTGTCAAACGTTATGGCGCCGAAGCTGCCAAAACAACACCACCGGTAAAGAAAATGCTTGAACTTGGCGTTCCTGTCGGTGCAGGAACAGATGCAACGCGTGTGGCATCATACAATCCATGGGTATGTCTGGCATGGTTAACTACTGGTAAAACAGTAGGCGGCTTTGCACTTTATGATGAAAAAGATTTAATTGACCGTCAAACCGCCTTGAAACTCTGGACCAAAGGTTCGGCTTGGTTTTCAGGAGAGCAGACTCAGAAAGGTGCTTTGGTCACAGGTGAACATGCAGATCTTGTTGTACTGTCTGATGACTATTTCTCTGTGGAGGGAGAGTGTATTCAATCTATTGAATCTGTCATGACGGTGATGAATGGACGGGTGGTTTATGCAGCAGCAGAGTTTAAACAGGAAGATCCTCCAATTCCACCTGCATCACCTGAATGGTCGCCAGTAAAACGCTTTGGAGGGCAGTGGCGTCTGTCTGAAAACCGCAATGCGCCTTCTTTGCAACCACTGCAAAACAATTCAGCAATGTGTGGATGTACCAACAATTGTGGTATGCATGGTCACTCGCATGCATGGATGATTGATATTCCAATCAATGATCAAGACAAAAAATCATTTTGGGGCGCACTCGGCTGCTCCTGTTTTGCTTTTTAACACCCACCTAAAAAACGCCATCTCACTGAAATGAGATGGCGTTTTATTGGGGAGAATGCTATGAAAATTTATTTCATCTCTTTAGCTGTTGGCTTGTTGGTGGGCGTATTGTATTACCTGTTGAATGTAAAATCGCCGGCGCCACCATTCGTTGCATTATGTGGTTTGTTGGGAATGGTCATTGGTGAGCAGCTTATGCCGATGATTAAAAATTTATTATCCTAACCATGGACGATGATAAACAATGCAATTTAAGCTCAGTAAGTTGTTAAGTTTCAATGCAGGTTATGTCGATACAGCAAGCTTCCTTGCTTTGCATGGGCTGTTTTCTGCACATGTTACAGGTAACTTTGTTACTTTGGGGGCGGCTTTGGTTTCCGAAAGTCAAACGGGTGCATGGGCGAAACTGGCTGCATTGCCGATGTTCTGCATCACCGTTTTACTGGTCAAAGTGATTGATCAAAGGTTTGTGTCACGCCAAAACAGTTCTTATCGTTTTTTTCTTAAAACGATGTTGTTACTTTTTAGCATTGTCGCAGTATGCACTTATTTTTATCTGCCTTTTCCAAAGTACGATACGGCTATGAGCTTTACGGTTGGTATGCTATTGGTCGCGGCGATGGCAATTCAAAATGCTATGCATCGTATCCATTGGGCTAAAGAATCTCCAACCACGGTCATGACGGGGTCTACCACACAATTAATGTTAAATATTGCTGAACTGTTTTCCAAACGCTCTGAGGAAGAAAAATATCAGATTCGGCAACGTATTGATCCGATTCTTCCAACAATGTTGAGCTTTGCTTTTGGATGTGCAGTGGCTGCAATCCTGTATAAATTTGCATTGCTGTGGTTATTTGTCTTTCCTCCATTGTTGTTGATAGTCATTTATTTCAACCGGGAAAATTATAAAAAAGCCTAGCACTGTGAGCCAACACTCACCCTATTATTTATTCAATGACGAGTAGAACATGGAAAATATACACAACCCGGCAGCTCCAGGATTCTGGAAAAGCTGTAGAGATCCTCTGTTATTGACGATTGTCGGTGGTGCAGTCGATACCATTGGGTTTATTGCACTTTTTGGTTTTTTTACAGCTCATGTGACAGGCAACTTGGTATTGGCTGGAGCCGCTTGGGTAAAAGGTGGACCGGGAATTTGGATTAAATTAGGTGCAATTCCCTTATTTATTTTAACTGTTGCCATAACGAAATATTGGATTGATCGGAGTGTACAAAAACATACGACCTTGAGTTATTTGTTTTTGGGTGAAGCCATTTTCTTAACAGGTTTTATGTTGGCGGGACTATATTTTGAGCCCTTTAAAGATGCCAATAATGTCACTGTGGCTATCACGGGGGGCTTGGGGTTGATTGCTTTGGCAATCCGAAATACTTCGAGTAAAACCTTAATTAAACATATCAGTCCAAGCACCATGATGACTGGGAATACCACTCAGTTGGGTATCGATATTTCCAACTATTTTAGAGATCGCAGTGATAGCAATATGCAGAAGCTACAACATAGTTTCAGTATTGTAATGGGTTTTGTCATCGGCGCATTTTTGGGGGCATTTTTATACGTGTATTTAGATTTTTGGAGTGTCGCTTTCTTTGTCGCACCTGTTCTGTATTTGTCTTACCTTGCTGCGAAACAGAGATTTGTTCAACCGAACTAAGGAGGGAGGTCATGGATAAGTTTTGCTCGGACACAATCAGTATTGGCATCTTCTGGTCAACCATGATTCCACTGCCAACAGCTTGGTCTGCATATATCGATTATGCAGCTTATTGACCTCCACTTACGGTTTTTGTTTATGTATTCAGTGGCTTATTGCGTGTTGGAAACCACATTGTTTGAGCAATAAGACCAACATTCAAGGATAGCTCAATGATTGGGTACAGGTCGTAAATTATGGATCTCATCCATTCTATATGGGATATCCATTTTTCTGAGTTTTATCGATAGCAAACTCACATTGTTGATACTTGGCATGATTGCGGTTTTATGGTTTTTATCCAAGCGACAAATTGAACAGTATTTTAAAGATCACCAAGGTGATCATTAACAATCTGTTTTATAACGAAATAACAAAATTTAAGGTAAAGCAATGTCAAATTTACTTAAAACTTCTATCCCTTTGTTTTCTTTGCTTATCACACAATTACATGCTGCTGGGCTTATGCTTAATAAAAATAGTCCATATTTATTGGGTGACTGGCAAGGGAAACGGACTGAGCTTTTAAATCAAGGTATTAAATTTGATTCCAATCTGATGATTGATACGGCTTATTTGGCTGATGGGGGGTACGATTCGGGGCATTCCCCAAAGTATGCGAGTCAACTCTTGATCGGTTCAACTTTAGATCTGGAGAAATTGGCAAATTTGACTGGGTTAAGTCTGCGAGCAACAATCACTGCTCGGCAAGGACAAAGCTTGTCCTCGGAAGATATTTCTGATCCAACTGCACCGCAAATTGCCAATGTACAAGCAAATTATGGTCGTGGTAACAGTAAAAGTCGTCTGACGGAGTTTTCTCTAGAAAAGAACTTCAAAGATTATGGACTCAGCATCAAATTGGGACGTTTGGGAATAGGGACTGATTTTAATGTGATGTCATGTGAGTTTCAAAATAATTCATTTTGTGCCGCACAGATGGGCAAGTGGCAGAGTGGTATTTGGTACAATTCACCGATTTCTCAATGGGGTGGCCGTATTAAATACCAACTTCAGCCAGAACTTTCTGCCCAAATCGGTGTATACGAATACAACTCACAAAATGCTTTAGAGCGGCATGGTTGGAACCTCAATACAGATCAAGCGGATGGTGTGACGATTCCGATAGAAGTGATCTGGCAACCCAGATCTTTCATCAATGGATTGGCAGGAACATATCGCATAGGTGCAATGTACAACAGTGCGGATGACCTTAAAAATCAAAAAAACATTCGAACGGGGCAGGGTGAAAATCATACGTATGGCGCGTGGTTCAACTTTGATCAGCAACTCACGTCGATGGGTTCTGGAAAACAGGGTTTGCACAGCTTTGCAAATTTTACTTTTCATAACCGCAATACCAACAAGGTTGATCATTCTCAGCAGATCGGTCTCAAATACTATGGAGTTTTCATCAGTCACCCTGAAGATAATCTAGGTTTTGGTCTCAACCGAATTCATCTCAATGACCGTTTTACTGAAGGTAAGGCACAATTTAATGCTGATGCGGAATACAATATTGAATTAAATTATAGTTACAATCCTGCAAAGTGGCTGATGTTACGTCCTAGCTTACAATATATTGTTCATCCTGGTGCGACAAAGAATACAGACAATGCTTGGGTTTTTGCTCTGGGTACAAAGATAAACTTTTAGTAAATCGCGTTTTAAATCTGAAATTTAGAGCAGCAATCCCTGCATTTTGTGTAGCTTAAAAGTCGTAGCTGGTTTTTATCTATAGCGCAATAGGTTGACGTTCAAAATGACGAAGCTATTGATCAGACACAGGTGAGAAAATAACATGTACGGGTGAATCATTACGATTTAACGATGAATAGGGTCCAATAAAGTTTTTATTTGGATTTTTTGCGAAGCTTCGATGCCATGCTCTTAGCTTATTCTCAGACAACCATTCCAATTCTAAGGCATTATTTTGATTGCCAAAGTCGATGGTATTGACTGAAAATTGATTGATTGCATTTAAAGCAGCTCGGCATTTTTCAGTTTCGCCTTTTTTAAGTACGGACACCTGGACCTGAGTTGCGCCACCAAACATCACATCGTTTTCACGACATTGAAGTACCTGAACATGATAACGACCTTCTGGTGAAGATAAATCTCTAACCACTTTATTTACATTGTTTGATTGGCAGGCTGATAGAAGCAACGGCAAGACTGCTAAGCCGAAAATTGGTTTTATGGATAATTTATTCCATTGCATGAATTTTTCAACCTCGTATATTTTGATTGAATAAGAATGTTGTTTTTATTTCAGCAGGATTGGCCAAAAATAATATTGAAGCATGTGCATATTATTGAACTGATACTGAACGTAATTGCACAATATTTCAATAAATAAGTAAATAAAGTTTTTGATCATTCATTATATTTTTTGAAATGATTTTTCATATGATTAAATTCTATTGATGTTAATCTATATTGTGTATTTTGACCTAAGTCTGAATAAGATTTACAAAAAAAGGATATGAATAGAAAGTGACTTGCTGAAAAATAAGCAGAAGTTTTGTTCTAAGTTTGAACTTTGAATAAAATATACATATCTCTTTCAGCATAAAAAGCAAGCTGTGTTGGCTGTATAGGAGTGTTTTTTATATAAAAAGCATTTAATTTTTAAAGTTTTATGTTGAAGTGTTTTACAGAGTATCTGAAGGTTTTTGCTTTACAGATCAACTATTGTTAGTTGAAGTGAGGTGCAGCGTTCAGACTTAAATGACTTACAAGTGCATTGCATCCAGTGCACAATCAAAGATTATTCGGTCATCCTGTATTAAAGATCGAGTGTTTCTCTTCAACATATAACGAGTTCAAGGATTAATAGAATGAAAATCAAAATTGTTCTACTCACTGCACTGTTGAGCTTGCCATTGCTTGCAGATGCAGAAGGGTTAAAGTTAAAAAGCAGTCAAGGTGAATTTGATCAATATACAGGTCAAATCACACTCAGCGGGGAGTATTCATATTATTTTGAGGATGAGGTTTTAGGTGATGTCGTCTGCTTTCACCCTTATATGCCATCAGATCAATTAATTCCGCGTAGTGCCCATGATCAACGTTCACGCTGGTTCTGTTTTAATCAGACCAATCAAGCAATCAAGGCTTTTAAAATCAATAAAAAGCCTAAAGAGGGGTATGAGGGTTATACAGGTCATGCCACTGTGACTGTCGGTGATTATGCAGTGTATAAGGGCGAGAGTGAAGGTTTTGATACTGCAAAATTAATTTCTGTTAAAAAAGCTGAAGCACCCAGATTGGTGAAGAAATCTGGTTATTAAATTACATAGTGAAGACAAGGATAAATAAGGATGAAAAAAATCACTTTTTTACTGGCTGCTCTGTTGAGTATTCCAGTGCTTGCACAGGCAAAAACCTTGCAGCAATGGGAGCAATGTGCCGATAAAGCTGGTCGCAGTGTCAATGTGCAAGAGGTGGGCAATATCGGTTATGAAGCTGAAATCAAAAAACACTGTGGAACACGTCCAGTAGCTACTGCGGGTATGGTAAAACCAGATGGAAAATTGCCTTATGATGTGATTCAAGCAGAACCTTGGAAAAAAAAGTTTCAACAGATCACCGGTAAACAATACACTCATGTAAAACAATCACTCGTGGTATCTAGTCCAATGCAACGTGAGGGTGACTGGTTGGTTGGAAGCGGTTATGACCCTAAAGGTGCCGGTGCAAGTAAAGCAGTAATCGCTGTGAATACCAAAACAGGTAAAATTATGGCATTAATGAGTTCTTATGATGGTGTAGAATATTTTGGTTTTGATGAAAACACCAAAAACCTCCCGCGCAAATTACAACAATGGATCACTGAAGAAGTGGCTGCGGGTTAATTTGATCGTTTCCACACATCTGTGATGACGGATTTGTTTGAGCTGTCATGATTCTGCTGGTGTCAGAACAATTCTTAGATCAAAGCAGTTGCCTGGTATTGCGGTGAAACGACAGTAATTGCGTCTGTTGTTTCACCACTTAAAGCCAGTCGCTATGGCGCTCAAGCATTGTGTCACATTTATTGAACCAAAGTTTCATGTAGATATTGCCAATAACATTTTCCAGATTCAACTCTGATACAGGCAGTTGAAATTCTTAACTGTGTATGATCTGGAGTCTGCTGATGCTCATGATATTGAATCCAATACTGGTTTTCAGCTTCAAATAAGGGAGTAGCATTTGAAATAGTAATGTTTAACGCAGATTTTTTGCCGATATTTTCACGAAATAAAGTGCTGACTTCTGCCAAAGAAATACAATGCCCCTGAACTGTGATCATTTTAAAATTTTGATCAAAACTCGATAAAAGCTTTTTTAAGCTGTCTTGTGCATTGGGATTGGTAAATACATCTTCAATCCAAATATGTAGGTCTACAATATTTTTTAAAGCTTCATTGATTGGGTGGTTCATGCGGCTTTTCCTTCCAAACAAAAATTAAAGCGATTGCGCACAAAAGTGCTGCGATGAGAAAAGTATATTGGTAATGCAGTAAGCGATTTGAGATGGGCAAGGCACTAAAGATAGAAAGAAGAACTACCGTACCAACGCTAAAAGCCACTTGGCGATTGATGTTCCACAGCACACTTCCTTGTAATAAATCTTGACCAGTAAAACCTTCAAGTGAACTGATTTGTGCGATATTGGCGCTTAGACCGCCTCCCATGCCCATCAGCAAATATGCAAGAAATAATGGAATTAGATCATCTGCATGGCTTACCCAAAATAACAGCCCTATGCCTAAGCTATGCAGGGTGATTCCGATCACAAACAATACCTTTTTACCAAAGCGGTGGTAGAGAAGCCCGCCACTTGTCATGCAGATCAATGCCCCTGCTGCATAGAGCACCATAAACAACCCTGTTTGTTTGGCATTAAATCCAAGATTGAGTTGTAAATTAAAAATATTGAGTAAATTCACGCCTGTAAAAATGCCAGGTACTGCATAATAAACAATAAATGCCGTCCGTAAATTAGAATTCTTTAATAATTGCAGATTGAGAATGGGAGCATGAGAGTGCGCTGAATGGCGTAAATAAACAACAAGCATCAAGACTGAAATTGAGAAGCTTGTGATCGCAAAGAAAATATGATGCAGATCTGTATAGAATGAAAATGACAGCAATAGACATAACAGCCCGATATTGATGAGAATCATGCCTTTAAAATCAGGTTGTGGATCGGACTGACGTGGCGCATCTCTGACCCAACACCACGCTAGGCATGCAGTCAGTAACGAAAATGGAAGATTTGAAAAAAAAACCCAGCGCCATGAAAGGGTATCCACTATGATTCCTCCCAATGTTGGGGAAAATGCAGGAGCAATTAAGGCGATTGCCATAATCAAGGTGGAGATCCGCTGTCGTTCATGATGTGGAAATAGACCAAATACCAACGCCTGTCCAACAGGAATTAATAATCCGCCTGCCAAACCTTGAACGAAGCGCCAAAAAATTAAACTATAAATGGATGTGCTCAACCCAATAAAACAGATACTGATTGAAAACAGTAACATTGAAAAACAGAGTAGCTTTCTGTATCCCATTAGGCTTGAGAGCCATAAACTGATCGGCATGATCAAGACCAAACCGAGAATATAGGCATTGCTCACCCATGCAGTCATGGAAGGAGAAACTGAAAATATTATTGCTATATTCGGTAGGGCGATCGCTGACATAAATATATTGATGCAGTCAATAAAGAACCCAAGTAAAAACATGGTTGCTATTTTATAACGATAAGACATTGTAACCTCCAAGGTCATGGAGCGTACGTTGCTGTGCTTTTATTGTCGATGCATGCGCAGTAAAATCATTGTTTAATAATCTCAAACAATGAGTGATTTCATGCAGAAAAATTTCAAACAGATTGCCACTTTTTTACAGGTGGTTGATTCTGGATCTTTTACCAAAGCTGCTGAAATTTTGGGGCTGAGCCGTTCAATGGTCAGTATCGATATCAAACAATTGGAGCAGTCGTTAGATGCTAGTTTGTTGATTCGAAATACGCGCAATATTGCGTTGACTGAAATCGGTAAAAATTTTTACGATGATTTCAAGCAAATTCAGTTACAGATTAATGAGGCATTTGAACGCAGCCAAAACTTGGCAACCAATGTGACAGGTGTTCTACGATTTTCTTCAACCAATGAGTTTGGGCAAAAATATATTTTGCCGTTATTGGGAAAATTTTGCCGACACTATCCCAAGCTGCAACTGCAATATACGTTTAACTCATCACTGGATGATTTAGTGACTGAAAAATTGGATTTAGTCATTCGTCTTGGAAACTTAAAAGATTCATCGTTAAAAACACGGAAAATCGGTGAATACCCGATTTATTTAGTTGCCACAACTGAATTTTTAGCCTGCCATACAGTCAATAAGATTTCAGATTTGGCTGATGTGCCGTGGATTGGACACAGTTTATTGAATTGGCAGGATGCTCAATACACTTTGCAAAATCGCCGTGGTGAGAAATACACACTGCCTTTAGTTCGAAATCAATATGAGTCCAATTCAGCTGAAGCGATTCATCAGATGGTCTTGGCGTCTATGGGCGTAGCAATTTGTCCGGCATGGTTGGTTGAAGATGATTTACAGCAAAAACGATTGATTCGTTTATTGCCCGAATTTGATTTACCTGTGCAAAATATTCAATTGCTCTATTCAAATACCCATTCTTTACCGGCTAAGACACGAGTTTTTATGGACTTTTTAATTGAGCATTTTTCGATGTCATCTGCATAAATAAACTGACATCCGAGGGTAAACAGACCAGCAAAAGGATTCCTTGCTGATCTTTGAATTGATTCTATTTCTGTACAGTATTTGGGAGAAAGACCGTCATAAATCCCAACAATGGAAGAAAAGAACATAATTTATATACCCAAATAATCCCATGGATGTCTGCCAAATGTCCGAGCCCGGCAGCACCGATTCCACCAATACCAAACATCAAACCGAACATCAAGCCTGCAATCATGCCTACGCGACCTGGCACGGCTTCTTGTGCATAGACGACTAAAGCTGAAAAAGCAGATGACATAACCAAGCCAATAATAATTGTGAGGACAGCGGTTCCTGTTAAGCCAACATAGGGGAGCATGAGTGCGAAAGGTGCAACACCAAGAAATGACACCCAAACCACAGCTTTACGTCCAATTCGATCACCTACAGGACCACCAACAAATGTTCCAAGCGCAACAGCACCCAAAAAGATAAATAAATACAGTTGAGAGGTTTGAATGGAAACATTAAATCGTTCAATCAGATAGAAGGTAAAATAATTGGTGATCGCTGCAATGTAAATAAACTTTGCAAACATTAAAATACAAATCACAGCCATAGCTTGAATAACTTGTTGGCGTGTCAGCGTGGTCATTTTATGTTGAGCTGCTTTCAGCTGAACAGGAGCTTGTGCTACGAGCCATTTGGTGACCCTTAACAAGACAAAGATGGCCAAAGCCGCAACCAAAACAAATAACCCAATTGCCCCTTGACCATTGGGAATAATTACAGCGGCAGCCATTAATGGTCCCAGCGCGGATCCAGTATTGCCACCAACTTGAAACATCGACTGTGCTGTACCAAAACGTCCGCCAGAAGCTGTTCTTGCGATACGTGATGCTTCAGGATGAAAGGTCGATGAACCCACACCAATTAACGCAGCAGCAAATAATAAGCCATGGAAACTGCTGGCAATCGCCATTAATCCAATTCCAAGTAATGTTGCTCCCATGCCAGCAGGTAATAAATAGGGTTTTGGATATTTGTCGGTATAGAGTCCAATCCAGGGTTGTAATAATGAGGCGGTAATTTGATAAACCAAAGCGATCCAACCGATTTCAGCAAAGCTTAGAGAAAATTCGGCTTTCAACATCGGATAACTTGCGGTGACGACTGCTTGGATAGAATCATTCAGCAAATGAGCAATTGCGATCGCACCGACAATACGCAATACAAATTTCTGGGGTTGTTCATCAGATGGAAATTTCTCTTGAACAAGCGAGGCGTCAAGAGTATTGCTATTGCTCGGCATGATTTCTCCAACAAGCTGTTTCAGCCTGCATCATTGAGTAAAGACTTTGTGTCTGGATATTTTTATCCTAAACTGAACATCTGCCGGCCCACAATCATATTTGGGACATATAGTATCGAATTCAGGCCAATTCAAATGGAGGGATAATGCGTAACATTCGAGTCAATGAATATGAAGATGCTCCACAACTTGTTATGGCGACTGGCAATGATTATGCAGATGGTTCAATATTGCCCAGCCATAGCCATAAAAGAGGACAATGTTTATACGCGATTACAGGTGTATTGACTGTGAATACCGATCTTGGAAGTTGGGTTGTTCCTCCTCGTCGTGCATTATGGATACCCAACGGTGTGCACCATGAAGTCCATATGCGTGGAGTGACCAAAACACGCAGTGCGTATATCATTCCTGAAGCAGCGAAGGCGGCAGGATTATGGGACTATTGTACGGTGATTAATGTCTCACCATTACTACATGAGCTTTTATCTGTTGCAGTTGATATCCCCGTGGAGTATGAATTGGAGGGGAGAGATGATTACTTGATGCGGCTGATGATTAAAGAAATTGCCATGATGCCTGAGTTGCCTTTAAATGCACCGCTTCCGCAGGAGCCTCGTTTGGCTGCACTGTGCTTAGAGATTTTAAAAGCACCCACATTGGATAGGGACTTGGATGAAATCGCAAAACAAGTGGGAATGAGTCGTCGTAATTTTACCAGAATCTTTAGACTTCAAACCGGCATGAGTTTTAGTCATTGGCGGCAACAGGCATGTTTACTCAATGCCTTAATGCGTATGGAGCTTGGTCAATCTATCACCCATGTTGCTATAGAATTAGGATACAGCAGTAGCAGCGCATTTACCGCAGCTTTTAAACGTTCGCTCGGTGCAGCACCAAGTCTTTATGTACAGGGAAGACATTCACCTTAGAGTACACGCTATACTCAAAAACAAGTCTATTCATACAAAAAAACATCGAGAATCAGTGCTTTCTGTCTCAAATGTAATTTTCATGACCATGCTTTGTATAACTTCAGTCTTTACAATAAAAATTGGATTATCACAGGAGAAGTACATGAAAGCTTTGATCAAATTTGTTTTTATTGGTCTATGTGGTGTTGCAGGTTCTAGTTTTGCATCACAACATCATGATCAAACCATAAAAATTGATCACTTTGGTACAGGTAATGATGGTGATAATAGCTCAGGTCTTTTATTGAAACAGCCGATGAAACTCATCCCTGCGTCAAAGCAAAAACCAATGAAAGAACCACGTATTGAACATTATGGTACAGGTAACGATGGCGACAATAGTTCAGGTTTATTATTGATTGACCATGAAAAAGTATATGCTTCAGCTAATCCTTATGCACCACAACCTGATCCAAGACGCATCGAGCATTATGGTACAGGCAATGATGGTGACAATACGACAGGATTACTGCTTAAAGAGTAGTTTTTATTTGAGTCGAAGCATCAACAGGATATTTCTATAGACAAAAAAATGGGTGTAATCAACACCCATTTTAATAAATCGTTTACCTGAAAATCTCAGCTTATTGTGCTGCTTTTTCGGCTTCAATAGAAGCAATTGCAGCGTCTATCCCTTCAATTGACTCAGCAGCTTTTTTAATACGTGCAAGTGCATCAACCAGAACTTCATCAGCAGTTGCATATGAAATACGCATATAACCACCTAAACCGAAAGCATCACCAGGAACAACGGCAACACCTGTTTCTTCAAGTAACCATTCAGAAAACTCTGTGCAGGATTTTAGACCTTTGGCGCGAATCAACGGGCGAATGTTTGCATAAGCATAGAACGCACCATCTGCAGGTAAGCAAGTAATTCCATGAATATCATTAAGACCTTTGACAACAAGGTCATGGCGACGTTTAAATGCTTCAATCATTGGCTCAAGAACATCTTGAGGACCATTCAGTGCAGCCTCAGCAGCCACTTGTGAAATAGATGTCGGATTTGATGTTGATTGTGATTGGATCTTTTTCATTGCACCGATCAATTTTGCAGGTCCTGCCGCATAACCAATACGCCATCCAGTCATTGCATAAGCTTTAGATACACCGTTCAATACGATCACACGATCGTAAAGATCTGGAGCAACAGTTGCAATGTTGTAGAACTCATCATCCCAACGGATTGGTTCATACATATCATCAGAAGCAACATAAACTTCAGGATATTTACGTAACACTTCTGCCAAAGCTTCCAGTTCAGCTTTAGTGTAGATCATGCCTGTAGGGTTAGAAGGGCTATTTAAAACAACCAAACGTGTTTTGTCCGTAATCGCAGCTTCTAATTGAGCAGCTGTGATTTTGAAACGCTGTTCTTCACCACATTTCACGATAACAGGAACACCTTCTGCAATAATCACCATGTCAGGATAGCTGACCCAATATGGCGCAGGGATGATCACTTCATCACCTTTATTTAACAAAGCCAGTGCCAAGTTAAAGAAAGACTGTTTACCACCACAAGAAACCAAAATTTGGTTTGCTGCATAATCAAGATTATTATCACGTTTTAATTTAGCAATAATCGCTTTTTTAAGGCCAGGGGTACCATCAACAGCGGTATATTTGGTAAAACCGTTGTTAATTGCTGCAATAGCAGCATCTTTGATGTGTTGTGGGGTGTCAAAATCTGGTTCGCCTGCGCCCAATCCGATTACATTTTTACCAGCAGCCTTGAGTTCAGCAGCTTTGTTGGTAACAGCAAGCGTTGGAGACGGTTTGATGGCATTTACACGATCAGAGAGACGTACGTCCACGGCATTATTCCTTCTTATAGGGATTAAAAAATAAAAAGCACATTATCATAGCTTAAATTTAAAGGCTTGGTCGTTTAATATTTATGCAAATTGACCTAATATTCACGAAAAACAAAAAATTAATGTATCAAGAGAATACAAATAAACAGCAGCAATCGAGATCACTCGCATCAGGGCTAAAATTTACGTACAATATAGCCAGTTAAAATTGAGTGAATCACATGAGCACCCAAAATACTCCCAAAAAAAAGCCATTGGTGAATTTACCTTTTCCAATGCCCTCAGCTATTGAAAATATAGATGATGTTGCCCACAATCAAGTGCGCCCAAAACCCGAGCAATATGCAGACCGTACATGGATGCCTCCACGTGGTACACGCCGTTCAATGGGTAAACGTTAAAGTTTGAATATAAAAAATAGGTGCATTGAGCACCTATTTTTATGCATTCTTTTTTAACATATCTTTAATGTATCAAGCGGGTCTTGATGATTTAGGGAAAGTATTACTCTTATCTGTTTAATTTTGTTCATTGAGCATTTCAGTGACATATTCATAATAGTTTTTCTTTTTTTGATACATCAATAGATCTGCACGTTTTAACATGTTATCAATACTTTCATCATCTTGGGTTGTGGCATAACCAATTGCAATGCTGATCGGCTGTGAAGAATAATACTGATTGTCAATATTCAGTAATTCTTCTATGGTCATAATGATTGATTCAACGGTCTGCTCATTTGCCGCAGGCATAAGCAGTACAAACTCATCTCCACCAATCCGCGATGCAGTATACCCGGTATTGGCGATCGTACGACTGAGAATATTGCCCATTCGACGCAACAAACCATCTCCAATATCATGGCCAAATTGGTCATTAATGGCTTTTAATCCATTCATATCGATGAAGATTGCTGAAGTTGGACGCAATACATTGCGTTCCAAACGATTAATTTCTTCTGTATAGAATGAACGGTTAAACAATTTGGTCAATACATCGTGTTTACCCAAGTATTCCAAATAACTTTCGGCTTTTTTACGTGCTGTGATATCGGTGAGTGCAACTTGAACTAAACTCCAGTCCTCTTCATAACCCGGAAAAACAGTAAATTGCAATAATACATTCCGCACTGAGCCATCTAGGGCATAATTGATCGCTTCACGTTGGTGGTGAATCTTACCATTCCATAATTCAATCAACTGCTCTCGGAATGTTTGATAAATTTCTTTTGCAAATACTTTGTTTAAGTTCTTAAACAGGGTTTCCTTATCTTGAGCTTTAAACAAGTCCAACGTGGCTTGATTTACATCCAATAAAATTATGTCTTCTATACATTGATTCACAAAGTCTGTATGCACATCCAAAAAGGTTCTAAAGTCATCAATTCCAATTTGACGTAACTGATCTAACCGCGTTTTGACCCGACTAAAATCTTCTACCCACAATGAAGCAGGGGAGTAGATAAAGCGAGATTCTGCAAGTTGTCGATTTTTTTCTTCCAGACGACGGGCATTTTGATAATCTGTAATATCTTCTGTTGTAATAAGAACTTGCTTTAAATTATGTTCTGAACCTGGCATCACCGCGCCACGTAGTTTTATGTCCAGCTTTTTTCCGGAAATCGTATAATTTACAGTGGTACTGGAAAATTCTGTTTGCCCCTCCCAAAGTGCGACCAACTCTTTGATATGTGAATCAAACATTTCTTTTTGGAAAATAACATCTAAATTTTGACAGAGATGTTTTTGATTCTTTGCTTGAAAAAGCTGTAAAGTTTTTTGATTTACTTTAATAATTTTAATTTTATGTGCGCATTGAGTAACCTGTTCTGGATGCGCCTCTAAAAAGCTTTGAAGATCAGTAATCCCTTGACTTTTCCATTGGTTGAATTGTTCTTTTATCGCACTATAATCTTCTAGCCACATCGGTGTGGGGGATATATCAAAAATAGAAGAATCGGAAAATTCCATTACAAGATTCTCGTTTGCTATAAAAGTCATTTAATTGCTCTGGAATATATCCTAAAATTTGCGGATGTAAAATAACAAGCAAAGATAAAATGTAAATTATTTATTATCTCTAAAAAATAGTGATAACTGACTCACTTTGTCTATTTAATGACAATTAGTGTAAAAGTATACTTTAATATTTAAAATCATGCTGAAGGCTGCCATGATGCAGATAATAGTATTGTTTATCTTTATACATCATTTGATCCGCTTTTTTTAATAAATCTGCGATATCACCTTGCTGATTTATGCTGGCATAACCGAATGCGACATGGATTGGATCGTGTGGAAACTCTAATTGATCAGCCAATATTTTTTGTTGAATGATGGCTAAGAGAATATCAATATCTCGCTGTTTCGCTTCAGGCATTAAAATCACAAATTCATCCCCGCCTATGCGAGATACTGAATAATTGGTTTTTATGGTGGATGCTCTTAAAAGTTCTGCAAAACGTTGAATTAATAAGTCTCCAATGTGATGACCCTGAACATCGTTGATTTTCTTTAATCCATTAATGTCCAAATAAATACAGGAAAGAGAATGAAATGGTGTAGATTGTAAACGCTGGATTTCTTCACTAAAAAATGTGCGGTTATATAATTGGGTAAGCTGATCATGTTGATTGGAGTAGTGTAAGTAATCTTCTAATTTTTTTCGTTCAGTTAAATCTGTAAATGCAATTTGCACAGTATCCCAATTATGTTGAGAGTCAGGGAAAATTACGAGATGTTCTTGGACATGAATTAAATCTCCATGCACCGACTGATATTCACACTCTTGTTTAATTTGATGTTGTCCATTCCATAAATATAATAATTGTTGAGAAAAATTTTCAAGATGATGTTTAAAAATACGATGTAGATGCAGACAAAACTGTTGTTTATTATAGGTACAGAAGAGATCGAGCAAAGCTTGATTAATACCTACAGTTTGAATGTTTTTAAAACAAAAAAATAAAAAATCAGGATTCTTTTCGATATAGTTTTTTAGATCTGTCAGATGATTGGCTTTGAGCTGATCAAATATTGTCTTGATTTTGCTATAGTCTTTGACACAAAGTGCAGTAGGGGAATATAAAAATAATGATTCAGCAAAGCGTCGGGCATTTTGTGATTGCGAAATATCCTCTGTGGTTAAAAGTACTCGATCCCAACTCTCTTTGTCATCAGACAGAATATTGGCTCTCAACTGCACATCGATTCTTTTGCCCTGACATGTATAGTTGATGACTGGAACAGAACAATTCATTTGCTTATTCCATAACGCTGAAAAAAATTCGATATGCATCATCTCAGTGTCCTGAGTATGCATTTCTGGGAATTTTTTTATAATTTCCTCTAAATTATGTGCTTCATATAAGGTCAGTGTACTTTGATTGACATCAATTGTTTTAATTGCAGCCAGACAGGGGACTAAGCGTTGAGGATCTTCGATTAAATAATGCTGGATATCAGATATACCTTCAGCAGCCCATGCATCAAAAATTTTTTTGATGCCACTGAAATCCTGTAGCCACATCGCAATGGGAGACAAATTAAAAATCGTTAAATCGATTTGCTCCATTCTTATTCCATTTTATTATTTGTAAATTTAGCTTAAATATAACACGGTAAAATGGCAATACCTAAATACATCGCGATGTTGAGAAAAAGTGATTTAAGGCACTAGAAATGCCTCACTTCTTGGCATGATGTTCTGCTTTGGGTGCTGCAATCACGCGTTGACCTGTCCAAACATCAATAAAATCTGTTTCATTTAAATGATAAAGTTCCAACAATGCCAGAATTGCACCCCCGATAATCATTGAACCTTCAGAGTTAGGTTGGAATTCAATTATTTTACCATGCAGATTGTGTAGAATATCTTGTATCTCAAAAATCCGATCACGTCCATTACTGTCATTTGGATACATAGGTGTATTTAAAATAATGGTGGCTAGACTTTTTTCTGCGTCTGTTAAATCTAAATCCTGTATTGCTTGCTCAGGATCAGTACAGAAAATCACCTGATCTGTTATGAAACTATGCAACAATTTTTGCGTGAGTTTAGGCAGTGTCTTTTCAACGAAAGGGCGGAATGAAGCCGGAAAGATCACATTACGTGCGATTCCCTTGAACATGGGGGCGATTTCTTCAACTTTATAGCCTGCGACTCCACATCCAATTGACGTAATGAAGTATTTCATTTTTGGATGATTCTTTGCATATATTTTAAAATCATCAATATAGTGCTGAATTTGTGAAAGAGGCATTTGTTGTAAATGTTCATTCATGGTTGGAATCGCAAAACTCTGACCTGCCCAACCACGCCCCACTCCTTTGGTTGCACCGAAATATAAATGCGCTGTTTTTGCAGCACCACCTTGATGTGTACCTGCCAAATTACTGCCAAAAACAAAAACAGTGTCTTCAGGTAAAGTTTTGATTATGCTTTCATCATGGTAGTGATATGTCATGTTTTTCAATCCTTTAATCGGCTTAATTCCATGTTGCTATCGAAATAAAAAAGGGTCAAGGTATTTGTTGAATATTGTGTAAAAAACCCCATTAAGCTTAAGCTACTTCTTTTGGTTGAGTCGGTTTCTGTTAAACTACTCGAGCTTCTTTCTCCTTGGTTAAAAGAGTGAATTATTGTGAATGATCATCAACCTTTTGAACTTGTTACAAACTACCAACCTGCTGGTGATCAACCACAGGCGATCGAAAAATTAGTTGCAGGGATAAATAAAGGTTTTCATGATCAGCTTTTATTGGGTGTAACAGGTTCCGGTAAAACCTATACCATGGCGAATGTGATTGCACAGACGCAAAGACCCACCATTATCATGGCGCACAATAAGACGCTTGCAGCTCAGCTTTATGGTGAATTTAAAGCATTTTTCCCCAACAATGCTGTTGAATATTTCGTCAGTTACTATGATTATTATCAACCTGAAGCTTATGTGCCTTCTTCCGATACTTTTATCGAAAAAGATTCAGCCATCAATGATCATATTGATCAAATGCGCCTTTCAGCAACCCGTGCACTGTTAGAACGTCGGGATGCCATTATTGTGGCGTCAGTTTCAGCCATCTATGGCTTAGGTGATCCGAATGCCTATATGAGTATGCTGTTGCATATTGTACAAGGAGATAGAGTAAGTCGTGATGACATTATTCGCCGTCTGGTCGAAATGCAATATACACGTAATGAGCTTGAATTTTTACGGGGTACTTATCGTATTCGCGGTGAAGTGATTGATATTTTTCCTGCTGAATCGGATCAACATGCCATCCGTGTTGAACTGTTTGATGATGAAGTTGATTCAATTCGTTGGTTTGATCCGATTACGGGGAAATTAGTGCGTAAAGTTCCTCGTGTGACGATTTATCCAAAAAGCCACTATGTCACACCAAAAGATAATCTTGAGCGGGCAATTGGAACCATTCGTGATGAGCTCTCGGAACGTTTGGTTTTCTTTAAAGAACATGAAAAGTTGTTAGAAGCTCAACGGATTGAACAGCGTACGCGATATGACCTGGAAATGATGCAGCAACTCGGCTATACCAACGGGATTGAAAACTATTCTAGACATTTGTCTGGTCGACCAGCGGGTGAAGCACCGCCAACATTGTTTGATTATATTCCTGATGATGCTTTACTGATTATCGATGAGTCACATGTGACTGTTCCACAGATTGGTGCAATGTACAAAGGTGACCGTTCTCGAAAAGAAAACTTGGTTAATTATGGCTTTCGTTTACCTAGCGCATTGGACAATCGTCCAATGAAGTTTGAAGAATGGGAGCGTATTGTGCCGACTACCATTTATGTCAGTGCGACACCTGCAAAATATGAGCTGGAAAAATCCGTCCAAGTGGCAGAGCAGGTAGTACGTCCAACAGGTTTGGTTGATCCAGAAATTGAGATACGTCCAGTTCTGACCCAGGTGGATGATGTACTTTCCGAAATCAATATTCGGAAGGAACTGAATGAGCGTGTATTGGTGACAACACTCACCAAACGGATGGCTGAAGATTTAACCTCGTATTTAAAAGAATATGGTGTAAAAGTAGCTTATTTGCATTCTGATATCGATACGGTTGAGCGAGTGAAAATTATCCATGAATTACGTACAGGCGTACATGACGTGATCGTGGGAATTAACTTGCTGCGCGAAGGTTTGGATATGCCTGAGGTTTCTTTGGTGGCGATTTTAGATGCAGATAAGGAAGGCTTTTTACGCTCTGAACGTTCATTGATTCAAACCATTGGACGTGCGGCACGACATGTTAAAGGCAAAGCAATCTTATACGCAGATCGTGTGACAGACTCTATGCAGAAAGCCATAGATGAAACTGAGCGTCGTAGAGCTAAACAAATTCAGTTCAATCAGGAACATGGCATTATTCCACGTAGTGCAGTTCGTCAAGCAATCAAAGAAATCGATACAGGCGAGGCGCTAACTGATGATCAAATTGATGATGCAATTGTTGAGCAACAACATGCTTTAACTGCGGATGAACGTCATATTCTGTCTGATCCTAAACTGTTCACAAAGCACCTCACTAAACTTGAGAAAGAGATGTTAAAAGCTTCTAAAGAGTTGCAATTTGAGCAAGCAGCACGGTTAAGAGATGAAATTGTGCGTTTAAAAGCGCGAATGTTAAAGTGATTTCGTCTGTTAAGTGATGGCTGTATTTAACTTAGATTGTTGCTTTAACATGAGCAAAGGATACATAAAGCTACAATCTAAGTTTACATTTCTGATTATTTTATAATAAATAGTAAAAATCCACGATCGAGGGTATAAAGTGCAATTATTCAAAATATTACCCAAATCATATGCGCTAAAAAAAACTATCATTGGGTTCAGTATTATTTCTGCTAGTTTTTTGTGCCCTAAGGTGTATGCCGATTATTCGACATTGGCAGCTGTTCCGAAATTAGAGCTGGGTCAGTATCTTGGGTTGTGGTATGAAATTGCACGTAAGCCTATGTATTTTCAGAAAGCCTGTAAGTCTGATGTCACGGCACGTTATACGGTCAATGAATATGGCAATGTTGCAGTGGATAATCGCTGTATTGATGAGAATGGCGAAGAATTGCGCGCACTCGGAGAAGCTTTCATCAGTAATGAGCCATTTAACTCCAAGTTTAAAGTCAGCTTTATTCCCGAGGCAATTCGCTGGATGCCTGTGGGAAGAGGGGACTATTGGGTGCTCAAAATAGACCCAGAATATCAAATGGCTTTGGTGGGTGAGCCTAAACGTAAATATTTATGGTTATTGTCACGTGATCCACACCCTGATGAAACCAAAGTAACTGAATTTCTGCGCTATGCACAGACGGTTGGCTTTAATTTAAAAGATATTATTCGAACCAAGCAGAATGCTTCACAATAATTCCATAAGCAGACAACCTGTCGGTTGATAGTTGATATATGCTTGTTTAAATCCTGTATTGAGAAAATATTGTAATATTCACAATAATTTTGAAATAAAAAAGTTATACTATTGAACTATTTATTTGAGATTTTATGAGAGGCGATAGATGTTTAAGGGCGTAGTATTGTCTATATTGGCATCTGTCACTTTTGGCGTATTGTATTTTTATACCAAATTATTGGGCGATTTAGATAGCCAGCAAACATTTGGTTGGAGAATCATTGCAACTTTACCTTTCCTGACTGTATTTATGTTTTTCAGTGGTGATTTTGCCTACGTGAAAAATATTTACCAGCGAATGATGAAGCAACCTTCATTATTCATCTTACTGATCATCACTTCTGCGCTGACCTGTTTTCAACTTTGGTTGTTTTTATGGGGTCCAATGAATGGGCGAGGATTACAAGTTTCATTGGGATATTTTCTTTTGCCTTTGGTCTTGGTTCTCGCTGGAAGTATTTTTTACAAAGAAAAACTATCAAAATTCCAAATGGTCGCCGTGGCTTTTGCTGTTATTGGTGTGGGGCATGAGTTATGGCGTTTAGGCAGTATTGCATGGGAAACCATCTGTGTTGCCTTGGGGTATTCACTCTATTTTCTGATTCGAAAAGCAATCAAAACGGATAATCTTGGCGGATTTTGGTGGGACATTCTGATTTGCATACCTGTTGCCATCTATTTTACCCAAATGGGGGTAAATGCATATGGACAGTTTATTGAAACCCCCGATTTATTTTTGGTGGTTGCTGGGCTAGGCGCATTCAGTGCGATTGGTCTCGGTAGTTATATTTTAGCCAGTCGTTATTTGCCTATGGTACTGTTTGGTTTACTGAGTTATTTAGAGCCCGTTTTATTGGCTTTAGCTTCATTGGCTTTAGGTGAATCTATTTCAGCAGATGAATGGTTGACTTATATTCCGATTTGGTGTGCTGTAGGTGTTTTAGTTCTAGAAGGCAGTTGGCATATTTATCAACAAAGAAACAAGCGGAAGAATTTGGAACTTAATATTAGGAAATTTGATAAAAGAAAGCATTAATAGGCATTATTTAAATATAAAAACGATAATTATTGAACTTAAATTAAAATAAATGTTAAATATATCTCAATATTAGTGCTTTTAAGCATGCTTAAAAAGAAAAGAATATTGATCGATTATGAATATAACAATGATTCCCTATCAAATACGGGCGACCCTTTTGCAACTTGAACCGAGTACTGACTTGAACTGGGAAAGGGTTTTATACCAAATTTTTGATGAAGCGAATATGGAAGTACGTGAGGAAATTGATCGTCAAATCTTGAAACCTAAAGAGATACAATGGAATCGAACTGAAAATACCTTTGAATTTAAAATTACAAGCTCATTGGAATCGTTAAAGCATCGTTTAGACAATGCACGAATGCGTTCTATTGCCAGTAAGTTGAGTACTTCGCTGCTTTGCTTGGAGCAAATTAGCGATTGTATACAAATTGCAGATTACCTTGAAAATACTTTACATCAAATTGATTTAATTCCAGTAGATGACCATCTTGGCTTACAACGTGAAAAGTTGTTGATACGTCGAGTTTTTTTGCAAGATGCGGCGAAGTTGGTTCGGCTTCTCAATATTCAAATTTGTCCAAATGTACGTGATTTAACCCTCAATCAAATCAAATGTTTTATTGTTGAAGTGTTTATCAAGCAACAATTATTGGGATACTGGTTTAAACCTTTACTGACGAAATCATCAACTCTATTTAATCATCCTTTTTTTAAATATTTTATTGTTAGTGAGCAGAAAATTCGTAAATTCGATATTGTGAAAACTTCAGAATTTATTTATTTGATTGCGCCAATACAACACTTTGAGCAAAACCCCTATTCTATACGTCGATTTTTATTTGAAGAACATATTGAATATAACAATCAAATTTATCTAACAGGGTTGGTGATTGATCCAAAACAGATTGGCGAAAATGCATATCGCTTGCAAACAGATCAATTGGTACAAAAAATGGTTACAATCCAACATCAAGTTCATCGCGATGTGATAGAGATTGTACAAGAATTTGAAAGTTTTACTGAAACCAAGCTATTGCCATTCCTAATGCAGCCGCTTGGGATGGGAGGTAAAAACAGTGATTTTGTTGCCCAGAATCATGTAAAAACAATCGAGCAAATGTTGATTGCAAATCTGTTGATGCCATTAAGAAATGCCGTAAAAAATGATTTATCTCATCTTGAAGAGTTTGAATATTTATTTATGAGTGTTCATCGTATTTTCTCAGAGATTTTATCGCATTATCGTGATTTTAAAGAGCAACCTGCATTATTTTTTAATGCGCATGTACAGATATTTGAATACCGTTTACTGGCATATTTAAAACTTTTGGAGAAGCGCAAGGACGAAATCTTTGTTCCTATGAGTAAACAGGAATGGCAAGTCATGCATGAACGATCACAACAACCTTTAAAAAAGCTTCAAGAGATTATGTCGGATCAAGTCAAAGACTATAACGAATTAAAACTCTATACCCAACAGTTGAAACATGAACAGAACCAAGTGAAAGGCTCTTTGCTGAAGAAAATTGTCAAAGGTGGAAAAGTTGAAAAAGATATTCAACAAGCTAAACATGCCGCAATGATAATTAAAAAACAGACATATTTAGATGTGTTGAGTGTTCCAAAAGGCTTATCGAAATACAGTGTTTTTATTGAGTTTGAAAGTATAACTTCCTTAAGTGAACTTGAACGACATTATGCTTTTCCTTCAGGGGACAATGGGATTATTCGTTTCCCTTTTTTAATGAAAATTCCTGAGAATCTAGCAGATTTTGATTTTGAAGCTTTTCATGCCTCCATTTACCTGGATTAATCTTATATTGAACAGTGCTTATCAAAACATCATATCGAGGTGAAGATAGGTTTTTGACCCGTCAGGGCTCAATGATAAATACAATTAAAACTGAGTTGAACCGTGTTTAAAAGGCAGGGGCTGGGTGTTTTTTATTCGTGTCATGAAATGCATGTTACACTGTGTTATAGACCTATAAATAAAGAAAGCTGAATTATGGTTTAAATATCAGTATTTAATTTTTATAAAAATATCTAACATGACAAAATATTATAAAAATCTACCATGAATTGATTTCAACTAAATGAGAATTCCATTACAATTGTGGGGTTTAAAAATCCATGTCTAGATATACATAAATAGAGGACGTATCTGTGAGCAAAGACACTATCATCGCCCTACATGCAGAGCACCAAGGTCGCTGGAAAAACCGTGAAGAAATCGCGGAACGTATGATTGCATTAATCGGTCAATTATACCGTGAAAAAAATATTGTGACTTCTGTTTACGGTCGTTCTTTAGTGAACCGTTCTGTAATTCAAATTCTTAAAGCTCACCGTCGTACTCGTATGATGGATGTTGAACTTTCAGTTGTACATACCTTTCCTATTTTAGAAGCTTTAGCAAAATTAGATAATATTGGTTCAGCTGAAGTTGATTTAGGCAAACTTGCTGTTGAATACAAAGAGAAGAGTGGCGATGTTGATGCATTTGTTGCTCAGGCTGTTCGCTCTTTAGAAGGTCGTCCAGCACAAGTGGAACCCAAAGATGTTGTGCTTTACGGTTTTGGTCGTATTGGTCGTATTTTAGCGCGTTTGATCATCAGCCAGTCTGGTCTTGGTCGTGGTTTAAGCCTGAAAGCAATCGTCGTACGCAAATCATCTGATGGTGATTTAGAAAAGCGTGCTTCATTGTTACGCCGTGACTCAATTCATGGTCCATTTGCAGGAACAATTTCTGTAGATGAAGAAAATGAAGCAATTATTGCCAATGGTAATTTCATTAAAGTGATCTATGCTTCTAGCCCAGCTGAAGTAGATTACACAGCTTATGGCATTGATAATGCACTTGTGATTGACAACACAGGTAAATGGCGTGATATCGATGGTTTATCGCAGCATCTTAAATGCCCGGGCGTAGGTCGTGTTGTACTTACTGCTCCGGGTAAAGGTGATATGAAAAACGTTGTATTTGGTGTGAACCAAAATGACATTATCGATTCAGATAAAATCATTTCAGCAGCAAGCTGTACAACCAATGCAATTACACCTGTCTTGAAAGTTTTGGAAGACAAATACAAAGTGATCAACGGTCATGTTGAAACAGTTCACTCATTTACAAATGACCAGAACTTGATTGATAACTACCATAAAGCAGATCGTCGTGGTCGTGCTGCAACTTTGAACATGGTTATTACTGAAACTGGTGCTGCGAAAGCTGTTGCGAAAGCTTTACCTCAGTTACAAGGCAAATTGACAGGAAATTCAGTTCGTGTACCTACACCAAACGTTTCTCTTGCTATTCTTAACTTAACACTTGAGAAAGAAGTAGATCGTGAAGAAGTAAACGAATATATTCGTCAGATCTCGATCAATTCAAGCCTTCAAGGTCAAATTGGTTATACGAATTCAACTGAAGTTGTATCTTCTGACTTTATCGGTTCTCGTACAGCGGGTGTATTTGATGCCCAAGCGACAATTACATCAGGTAACCGTTTAACAGCATATGTTTGGTATGATAACGAAGTGGGTTATAGCTGCCAAGTATTACGTATTGCGGAACAAATGTGTGGTGTAAGCTATCCAAAAGCACCTGCTGAAACAAATGCATAATTTGTAATATTCAGTAAAAAGGAGCTTCTGGTGAAGCTCCTTTTTTTATTCTCGAAAATGTTGATATATGATTAAATTCAAGTGAATATTACAACTTAACTAAAATGGTTAATTAAGAAAATTAAGAAAGGTTAAATGAGTAATAGTTTATCTATTTTATAAACATTAACTCGTTTGCGGATGGAAAAAGAACATGAAAAAAAAGCTATTCTTGGGCATAATGTTATTGCTATCAGGTGGCATAAGTGCCAAATCCCTGGAATTGCGTCCTATATTGAAAGATCGCTTTGAGAAAAATTGCGCAATCCGGCAGCAGTATGATTTTCATGATGAGAACACAGAACTGATTGCGCCACTTCAAGACTATGCCATCGATACCCAATATGTGGAGAAGCCGGCTTATGAATCAACCACATATAAACTCAAAAAAGTCACTTATGCCAATATTCCGATTTTAAAAATTGAATTCAGTTTTGGACGTCCAGCACAACAATACAATGAATATTTATATTTTGATCTCAGTTCAGAGTGGGCTAAAAAGAAATTTAAAACACTCCAATTTAAACAAAATCATCAAAAAGCTGATGTAAGTGTTGATTATAAAAATCATACGGCAATTGTGCAGTGTTATTGGTTAAGTGATTTTTAGAAATAATGGAGCAATGAAATATCATTTGTTTATTAATTAAACAAAATTCTTCGACTTTTATACATAAAAAAGCATATTTATTCACATAAATATTTAAAATAACTCCTAATTATTAGATAAAAAATTAAGGAATGGATTTTGCAGTTGAAGCAAATTATGGCAGGAATCGCCTTTATCTGTGTCGCCACACTGTGTGGAGTCATGATTGCTGTTTGGGTATTTAAACATTTTAGTATTTATATTCCACTTGAAAATCAAGCCGTCCGTATCGACTTAAAAGAACCGCTACAGGCCAAAGTACAAATTCATGATGCTTTAAATGTTGATGTAAAGGGAAAGGTGAATGCTCAGATTCCAATCCATGAAAAATTAAATCTGCCCATTGCTCAGACTTTAACGCCGCATGTTTATTTTGATAATCAGGTCCCGATCGAAACCAACATTCCTGTCAATGAAGTGATAAAAATCAATCAAGAAATGCCGATTGATACTAAAGTTAAGGTCACTGTTCTAGGTAAAGATATCAGCTTACCCTTAAAAGGAACCATCCCCGTTAAGATGGATGTACCGATTAATTTACATGTTCCTTTGAAACAAAACATTCATTTGAAATTTGATGCGCCTGTCAAAGTTTTACTTAAAGAAAACTTGCATATTCCATTAGACGCAACGCTCAAAACCAATATTCCGATACAAGGTCATCTCAATGTACCGATCAAATCAGCATTGCAAGCAACGGTTGATGTTCAAAATACTTTACCTGTGAAAATTGAAAAAGGGCAGTTAAAAATACCTTTAGATAGCATTAAGTTGTCACGTCGTGAGTCAGGGCAAACATCATCACAAGTTACACCATCTGACGCATTGAATTAGGTTGATAATCAGTATGTGGATATTTAGATCATTTAAAACAGTAGTATTCAGTTTTTTTATGGTTGTCTTCGCTATCGCAGTTTGTGTTTGGTTATATTTAAATATTCAAACTTCTATGCAAGTTTCTGCCCAAAAGGCACAAATCCAATTGTCTGAATCATTGCCAACCAAAATTCATGTCGGTAACTATTTGGAAACCCATGCAAAAGGGGCTTTAGATACAACCTTGGATGTCGATCGGGAGTTGACTTTACCTTTAAATGGCAAATATTTAGCCAATTTAAGTTTTGAGGTTACCACACCGATCGAGGTTGATCTGGACTACTCGACCCAAATCCAAATCGAAACATTGATGCCCTTAGAAACAACCACTGATTTGGTATATCAGAATAAACTTTTACCGCAGTTGCCTTTAAAGCTGGATATTCCGATTAAGCTTTCGGTGCCTTTTAACATCAAGCGCCACTATCAGGTGCCAATCAAAATTATATTTGATGGTCCTGTTTACTTGGCGTTTAATGAGATGATTCATCTCTATGTGAAACATCGCTTAAAACCTACGCTCAATATTAATGATCCAATGACGATGCGAAAAATTGCCACATTTGATGCAACCATGTACAACACCGAAAGACAGTCTCTAGCGGATCTTGAGATGAATATTGATTTACCTATACGCAATATTCATCCCTAAAATAAATCGGCATCAATTTAAATTGATGCCGATTTAAACTCAACAGCTTAGTTTTAAAACAATGCATTTATTTGAGTCTGGATATCAGTCGTTTTATGACCAATCAGTTGTTCTAAATCTGGACGATCGCTGAACATAGCACCACGTGCAGTCTGGACATCAGCATCGACAATCACACTGACTAATTCACTTGCTAAGCCAGCCGTAGTCAGTGCATGGGTATAGTCATCGGCACTGATATTTTGGTATTGGACAGATTTACCCGACGCTTCGCCAATATAAGATGCCAAGTCTGCAAGTGTAAAACTGGTTGAGCCAGCCAGTTCATAGATTTTGTTTTCATGACCTGATGAACTCAGCACTATGGCTGCTGCTTCGGCATAATCTAGTCGAGACGCTGAACTGATCTTGCCATTTTGAGCGCTTCCATAAAGTATGCCTGTTTCCGCGCTATGTTGCACATTTGCTAGGTAGTTTTCGTTATACCAATTATTTCGTAGCAGCGTATAACTCAAGCCACTTGCTAAAATGAGCGCTTCAGTTTCTCGGTGTTCCTGTGCTAAACCCAATGGGTTATGTGTTGCATTGAGTAAACTGGTATAGGCAATATAAGGAACATTGGCAGTCACTGCTGCATCGATTACAGCTTTATGCTGTGGGGTACGGCGTCCAATTTCATTGGCTGAAATAAGTAATAATTTATCAATACCCTGTAAAGCGGGGACCAATGTTTGTGGTTGGTCATAGTCAAATTGGCGAAGTTCTATATCGTGTTGCTGAAGTGATTGTGCTTTATCCAAGTTTCGGACTAAAGCCACAATATTTTCTGCTGGGATGAGTTTTACTAAGCTTTGGATGACCAATTGCCCAAGTTGACCAGTCGCGCCAGTAATTGCAATTTTCATAAAGTTCACCTTTTGATTGATTTGGATTGGATGTTTTTTAAACTTGATGCTATTATCATAGATATTAAACTTACCAAATGTAAGTACGTACCGAAAAGTAAGCTAATTACTGTATGGAGAAAATTTATGAGCATTTATGCTTCGAGTCATTTAATGGGTCAAGTTTTATCCAGTGAATGTCCATCTAGAGAAATATTGGAACATTTAACCAGTAAGTGGTCTGTGTTAGTCTTACGGTGTTTGAGTGACGGTGTGCAGCGATTTAGTGAATTACGCAACCGTATTGAAGGCATCAGCGAAAAAATGCTGGCACAAACCTTACGGGTATTGGAGCAAGATGGATTTATTTTACGTACGGTCTATCCTGAAGTTCCGCCAAAGGTTGAGTATCAATTGACGATTTTAGGTGCGCAAGCTGCCGAAAAAATAAGTTATGTGATTGGTTGGATCGAGAGAAGCCTGCCAGATATTTTGGCAAATAAAGAAAATTTGAATAAATCTTAAATGAACTGATATTCACCAAACTGTTTTTATTTGGTGAATATATGCAGTCTTAGAAGTGATGTTATTTTACCTGTTGGTCTTTAGACTTAGCAATCCAGTAATCATTGCACCGATTGTCGCTAAAAACATGTCTTTATGTGCATCCCATACGTCTCCTTGCTGCCCATTATAGTTTTCAGCTTCTTCCGGGGATAAACCAATTGCCAGCCACCATTCAATCCACTCGTAGAATAAACTGGTCGCCATGACAAACTGGATCACCAGTATAAATAAAATTTTTGGTTTTAAACTCGGTAGCCAAACTTGGAAAAGTCGATAGAAAAATGGATAGAGAAACAAGCCATAAAAAAAATGTACAAAACGATCAAACATATTGCGTGACCATCCCATGACTTGATTGAGATCAAAATGTAAATATTTGATTGACCAATCATTATACGGTACATACGAGTACAGGTAATGTGCTGCTATAACATGGATGATCAGGAATAGAATATACAGTAGAAATGATGAAAAACTCAGTCCGATTTTCTTTAGGCAGAAGAATAAAACAACCAACATCAGCACCGTACCAATCTGATGCAGCATATAGGACGGATATTCCAAAGGATTGATACTTGCTAAAATAATCGCTATGGCTAGAACGGCAAGTACAAGCCAATGTTTTTTTGTGAATTGATGATAAATCATTATGCTGTTTTCTATAAATTATTACTGCGCATTGTAATCAAAATGCAAAAAAATGCGAAGCATTGGCTTCGCATTTTTATCACTGAAAACGATTATAAATCTTAGATTTTTTCAATGAGTTCTTTAATTTGTTTGGCCTGATCAGCAGCATTCCCTGTATAGCTTGCTGGTGTCATTTCAGCCAAGCGTGCACGGTCAGCTGCGGGTACAGCTTCAAGCTCAGTTCCATTGACAAAGTTGACCATCATATCACGCGTCATTGCTTGACCACGAGTCAATGCTTTGAGTTTTTCATAAGGTTTTTCAACTGCATATCGACGCATTACCGTTTGAATTGGTTCAGCTAAAACTTCTTGGGCATGATCAAGATCTTCAAGCAAACGTGCAGCATTTAGTTCGAGTTTACCGATACCTTTTAAACAAGCTTCATATGCAATTAAGCTTTGTGCCAAACCAACCCCCATGTTACGCAGTACTGTAGAGTCAGTAAGGTCACGTTGCCAACGCGAAATAGGTAGTTTTTCACCTAAATGTGCCAAGACTGCATTTGCAATCCCTAAGTTACCTTCAGAGTTTTCAAAATCAATTGGATTGACTTTATGAGGCATTGTTGAAGAGCCAACTTCACCTTCTTTCAAACGTTGTTTGAAGAAACCGAGTGAAATATAACCCCATACGTCACGGTTAAAGTCGATCAAGATTGTGTTGAAGCGGCGTAAGGCATCAAATAATTCAGCAATATAATCGTGAGGTTCGATTTGGGTTGTGTATGGGTTGAATGTCAAGCCTAAAGATTCAACAAAAGCTTGCGCATGTGCAGGCCAGTTGATTTCTGGGTAAGCGGAGTAATGTGCATTATAGTTACCCACCGCACCGTTAATTTTACCGAGCAATTCAACTTGATTAAATTGTTTGATTTGACGTGCTAAACGATATGCCACATTCGCCATTTCTTTACCCAGTGTTGTTGGGCTGGCTGTTTGACCATGTGTACGTGATAACATTGGTTGTTCAGCGTGTTTCTCAGCTAAATCTACGATTGAATCAACAATTTGCTGCATTGAAGCCACTAAAACATCACGACCATTTTTTAGCATTAACGCATGAGAAAGGTTATTGATGTCTTCTGATGTGCAGGCAAAATGAATGAACTCGCCCGCATTTTTAAGTTCGTCAATATGTGCAATTTTTTCTTTCAGGAAGTATTCAACAGCTTTTACATCATGGTTGGTGGTGCGTTCGATTTCTTTAATGCGGTTTGCATCTTGTTCAGAAAACTGAGCCACAATTGCGTCTAAAGCATGGTTTGTTTCAGTTGAGAAAGCAGGCACTTCAGTGATTTCAGGGCGGTTTGCAAGCGCTTGTAACCAACGCACTTCAACAGTCACACGCGCATGGATTAAACCAAACTCAGAGAGGTAAGGGCGCAAAGCATCACATTTACTTGTATAGCGTCCATCTAATGGAGAAAGTGCGGTTAAAGCGTTCATAAAGATTCCTTAAGCTTTGGAATATAGGTCATGTTGATATTTCACAAATACTCAATGTTAAAACCATCTGTAAAATATCAACATGACCTTGTGTAAAACTGAAACTCAATCAATATCAAATTACACAACCTGATATTGTAATCGAGCAAGATCCTGAATATCCTGAAGAAGTTTACGTTTGCTAAAGATCATGTTCCATGAGCTGCCACCTAATTGACGCCATAGGTGAGCCATCTGTAGACCTGTAAATAAGCTCGCGCGGATACGATTGGTATGTGCAGTATCTTTAAATGCTTCTGCATTGCCACGCACTAGAATTCTCGGATTAATTTGACCAGCAGTGTCAACATATGCTTGGGCTAAGTTGGCAAGAATACTCGGATGTAAGTAGTTATTGTCGAAGAAAGACAACTGCTTTAAAATTTTTTGCTGTGATTGATGAATAATTTCAACAAATTTTGGATTACTGTAGACTTTTTTTTCTAATGCTAACAATGACATTGCATATGACATTGGAAGTTTTGCATTGGCTAGCTTGGGAATTCTGGATTTGGGGGAGGTGGAAAAGGGTTGGGTGATGCTACTTTCCAGCGCCTTTAATCCTAGAGAGATATCAGCCAATTGATTAAAAAAGTCCAGGGTTTGACCAGACTGATTATCGGAAGGACGTATATTGAGACTGGCTTTAATCAATTGTTCAAAATAAAAATTGCCACTTTCCCCGATGCTTTGACGACCCGTCATAGCCGTCATATGGGTCAGCTGCGTTGCTTGAAACACAGCTGCTAACGCCAAAGCGCGATTTTGGCGTTGATTCAAAGTCTGAGGCTGTTGAAAGGGCAACTCAACCATGCCTAAATTCCTTTAAATAATGTTTAATCATGACTGAATAAAGCTGGGTTTAGGTGCATTGGTATGATGAATCACCCCACCGCCCAAACACACTTCATCTACATAAAAAACAACACTTTGTCCCGGTGTAACGGCACGTTGTGGTTCATCAAATTCGACACGTACACCATGCGATGTATTGCTGTCTTTATAGATTGTACATGCTTGATCAGGTTGGCGGTAACGAGTTTTAGCCGTGCATCGGAAACCTGATTCAGGAATATCTTGCTCGCCTGTAACCCAGTCAATCGTCTCAGACCATAGAACGGTGCTTTGCATCAATGGATGCTCATGGCCTTGACCAACCACCAAACGATTGCCTTCGAGGTCTTTATGCAGAACAAACCAAGCGCCTTCTTCAGCACCTTTAAGTCCACCAAGACCAATACCACCACGTTGACCGAGCGTATAGTACATTAAGCCGTGATGATCACCAACCTCTTTTCCTGAATCTAAGACAATTTTTCCGGGTTGTGCAGGCAAATATTGTTTTAGAAAGTCATTAAAACGTCGTTCACCAATGAAACAAATACCGGTTGAATCCTTTTTCTTTGCAGTTGCTAAACCGAGTTCTTCTGCAATTTTACGGACCTGAGGTTTTTCAATCTCACCCACAGGAAACAATGTTTTATTGATTTCACGTCCATGAACAGCATGCAAGAAATAGGTTTGATCCTTGTTGTTGTCTAGACCACGCAACAAAGGTGCATATTGATCACCTTTAGTGTTGGTTGCAGTTGCACCCCGACGGCAATAATGTCCAGTTGCAATGAAATCAGCACCTAAACTGATGGCATGGTCCAAAAAAGCACGAAATTTAATTTCTTTATTACACAAAATATCTGGGTTGGGTGTACGACCAGCAGCATATTCTGCTAGGAAGTGCTCAAAAACACGATCCCAATATTCCATGGCAAAGTTGGCAGTATGTAATTTGATTCCAATTTTGTCACAAACTGCTTGTGCATCAGCAAGATCTTCCATGGCTGTGCAGTATTCCGTACCATCATCTTCTTCCCAGTTTTTCATGAAAAGACCTTCAACTTGATATCCTTGTTGAAGTAAAAGTGCAGCAGACACAGATGAATCTACACCACCAGACATACCGACGATGACACGTTGTTGCATAGGATTAGGCATCCAAATTTGAAATTAAAGGAGAGTTTTGGTGCTCATAGATGAGCGAAAGCGGATATTTTTGCCCAGATAGCGCGTCTTGTACAGCTTTAATCACAAGCGGGCTTCTTGCACGTGCAGAATCAAGTAATTCTTCAAGGGTCATCCATTGTGGACCAATAATTCCTGTATCGAGTTCAGCATCAGGAAAGTATTCGGTGACATGGGCTAAGAAGCAAAATCTAAAATAAGTACGATCTGGAAACATGGGCGGAGTATAGGTATAGATTCCAAGTAGGTAATCAACTTCAATCGCATATCCTGTTTCTTCCATTGTTTCGCGTATGGCAGCTTGAATAATGGTTTCATTGCACTCAACATGTCCAGCAGGCTGATTGAAAACAGTATGGCTGACCCCTTCGGTCTGTTCTTCTACAAACAGAAATTTTCCATCTTTTTCAACAACAGTTGCAACAGTCACATGTGGAGACCAAGAGCTCATAATCAGCACCATGGGAGATAAAGCATTATTCTACAAAATTTTGAGCTTGGTGGCTATGTTCAAGGCTTTTTCTTTAAACAAGGATATAAAATGCATCATTCAAGCTGATTTACAATGTATGGCTAATTTCAATATAAGCCGTGAGATCACTGTAGATCGCATATCGTCAAAAGCGCTGTTTGCTTTAAAATTCACTTTAAAAATTAATAAAAAAGTTATTTTATTTTTTAAAATTTCAGCAATAAAAATATTTTTTATAATATTTACTCAAAGTAATGAATTGATTTATAAATAGATTTAATTTTTTTTGGCATCAGAAGTCAATTCATTTTGTTTGGTTATTTACTTTTTAATGCTTAATCCCCTTGATTTTTTATGTGATTAAGGTCCATATTTAAGCGCAATCCTTATTAAAACACATGATAAAAAATAGCGATAAAGAGGGTCTTGATGAAAACAAACAAATCTTTATTTTTTCTCATCAGTTTGCTTTTAAATCAAGCAACATTCGCAGAGGCTTTCTCAGATACCTTTCAAGGACCTGCAAAACTTAATCTTAATCTCTATGTATTTGCTGCGGATGTAGATGGGGGTATTCAAAAGGGCAAGGTGAAATACGATATCGATCAGCCATTTAAAGAAACTGTCAAGGCGCTTGATCAATCCTTTATGGGTCATGTGGATTTGAGTAAAGGAAAATGGGGGCTTTATGCAGATCACCAGTATGTCAAAACATCTCAAGAAAAAACTGCAATCAATATACCTGTCGCATTGAGTACCAAGCTCAATCAAAGCAGTTATGGGGTTTATTACCAAGCTTATGTTTCACCAGAAATAACCTTGCAGCAACAAACAAAGTTTATTGTGGAACCTACCGTTGGCTTACATCGAACTCAAGCAAAAGCAACTCTGGGGGTGTTTAACCAGACATTGGCAGCAGATGCAAAGTGGACTGAATTTTTTTGGGGATCACGCTTTAAATATAATTTTGATTCACCTTGGAATCTTGCAGCAGAATTTACATTTGGTACTGAAAATACCACTGTTGCACATGCATATCTGGGTTATCGAATTCCTGCCTTTCATCGAAAGCTCAATCTGCGTGTAGGCTATCGTTACTTCGAACAAGATCATAAATCGAATAATTTTCACTGGGATGTTCGTCAGCAAGGTCCTGTGATAGGGATCAATCTACCAATTTTCTAAGAGGGTTTAATCATGAATAAGGCAATGAAAAAAGTATTGTTTGCAGCAGGACTTCTAGTCGCTGCGGAGATAGCAACTGCCTGTACGCGTGTTGTATATCTTGGTAATAATGACGTAATGACAGCACGTTCGATGGATTGGAAAACTGACGTTGGAACCAATCTATGGATTTTACCGAATAATGTTAAACGTACAGGCATGGCAGGACCAAAGTCTATTCAGTGGACATCGAAATATGGCAGTGTTGTGGCGACCGGCTATGATATTTCTACGACTGATGGAGTCAATGAAAAAGGCTTGATGGCAAATTTACTGTGGTTGGTGGAGTCTGAATATCCAGATGTAAAAAACAGTAAAAAACCACCACTCAGTATTTCGCTTTGGGCGCAGTATGTCTTGGATAACTACGCAACAGTTAATGAAGCTATACAAGCTTTGGAAAAAGAACCATTCATGATTGTCACAGATCAAGTGCCGGGAGAGAAACGTTTGGCAACCCTGCATTTATCTATTTCTGATTCGACAGGAGACAGTGCCATTATTGAGTATATTGGCGGTAAGCAAATCATTCATCATGGTCAAAAATATCAAGTGATGACAAACTCTCCAACCTTTGATCAACAGCTTGCTTTGAATACTTACTGGAAACAGATTGGTGGAACTACGATGTTGCCCGGAACAAATCGTGCCGCAGATCGTTTTGCGAGAGCATCGTTTTATATCAATGCAATTCCTAAAAATGCCTCACCTGAACATTCACTCGCCAGCGTATTTAGTGTGATACGTAATACATCAGTACCTTTCGGACTCAATACTGAGGAGGAACCGAATATTTCATCGACACGATGGCGAACCGTTTTTGATCATAAACGAGGACTATATTTCTTTGAATCTGCTGTATCACCGAATGTTTTTTGGGTAGACTTAAAGGAGATTGATTTTAAAGATGGTCAAACCAGAAAGCTTGACTTGGGTGCTGACCAAGCGAAAGTGTATGCAGGTAAGGCTAATTCTTCTTTTAAGGTCGCTCAACCATTCCAATTTCTGGGCATCCAATAGGATATAAAAACATGATGAAGAAACTTTGGTACATTCCTTTGAGTGCATTGCTTATCGCAGGATGTGCTTCAAATCCTAATAATGCGAATTCAAATGTGGGTACTCAAGGCTTATTAATCTGCCAGCCAAGTGAAATTTGCCCGATTGTGACAGTGGCATGGAACGAAGCACATAAAGACATTCTAAAAGTCAAACTGAGTCTAAACAGTGCATATACTAAATATAATATCGAAAAAGTTGTATTTAGTGATGGGATGAAAAGTCATTCATTTAATGTCATTGGACCAACAGAGATAGATTTCGCATTTAAGGCAAATCGTTCAAGGAACAGTGTTTTAGTTCCTGTGAATATGATGGTTGATTTTAGAGGCTCTGAAAATGTCTTTATGGAAATTCATACAGATCAGGGGGTAATTAAACGTTATATCGTTAAAGATAATGTCAAAGCACCTGTGTTTGAAGAGTTAAGCAAATACTACAAAGTGAATGAATAAGCACTTTATATCGATTAAATGGGGCTTTAATTTCACTTGTTGATGGTGAAATTAAAGCCTATTTATCATGGTATTCATAAATTTTCTTGCTGTTTTAAGCTAAAATAATATTGAAAATTAGATTGTTATAAATGAGTTGTAATTTTTTTTATCATACTCATATACAATAATTTCCTGTTTTCGAATAAACGAAATATCTCAGCTATTGGCTTGTTCAGTTGGAGGTTGAAGTATTTTCAGCTCAAGTGGAAGTCATAGCTAGAGCAAAAAAGAAGGTATTCTATAGGTACAAACCCAAGCCATGACCAGCTTTTTAAAGAACCCACTTTTTATAAAACCAAGCGCTTTAAGGGATATGGACGAAATTTTTAAAGATGTAGGCATTCATTTATCTGAAAATCAGATATGGGATGATTTCTTTCTTGAACAAATTGAAGTCACGGCTGAGCAATATGATTCTGTTTCAAAAAACACTTCTATCTTAGTGATTTTTTAATTCTCAGTCTTTAAATGATTTTTGACCGGCAATTGAGATTCTGGATGGGCGCTTTAGCCAAGTGCTCTCAAACACTTAAAGAACAGTTCAGAAACTCGAGATTATGTATATTCAGCTTGGCATCACTGTGATCATTCATCAATTAAGAATATATTTTTTATTTTGATGGATATGCTCTAAATTAGACATCCAGAGAAATCATAGACACTCAATTGCATCGTGAGTTTTGCTTTATCAAAAATCTCATTATTTTGATAAAGCAAAAGTTTTGATCAAGTTTTAATTAGATTCATCAATATAATTGTTTGCCACTTTCACATAATGTCTTGCAGAATAAGGTAAAAATTCTTTTTCTTTGTCGGTTAAAGGGCGGACTTTTTGCACTGGACTGCCCACATATAAATAGCCGCTCTCCAAGCGCTTACGGGGGGGAACCAATGAGCCTGCACCAATCATTACATCATCTTCGACGATTACATCATCCAACACAATACTATTAATACCGATCAACACTCGGTTGCCAATCTGGCAACCATGTAAGGTAACATGATGACCAATGGTTACATCTTCACCAATGATCAATGGTGAACCATTGGGTTTTGCATCATTTTTGTGGCTGACATGAAGCATACAGTGATCTTGAACATTGGAATTTCGACCAATTTTAATGCTATTGACATCAGCACGAATCACAGCAAAAGGCCATACTGAAACATTTTCCGCTAAAGTAACCTCACCGATCACAATAGATAAATCATCGATATAGCACGTTGAGTCAATTTTAGGATGATGCTGTAAATATGTACGAATATTCTTTTTCATGTTGGCGTCCTGATCAAAGCTCAAAATTCAAAAAATCGTGGTCACAGTATAAAATAAAAAGGCATCCCAATCTTTGATCAGGATGCCTGTGCTTTAGTCTAACCAATGCAATCAAATTAGACTTTCATCAATAAATCAAAATAAATTGCTAAAGAACATTTTGATGTGATCGATCATGCGAGAGAAGAAACCTGCTTCTTCAACTGCTTTTAATGCTACCAAAGGTTTTTCAGCAATGACTTTACCATCCAGTGTTGCTGTAAGTTTACCAACAACCTGACCTTGTTTTAATGGTGCATTCAAGTTTGGCTGAACGGTGACTTGTGTCTTGATGGCATTTGCCTGACCCTTCGGCATGGTCACGTTGAAGTTTTCAGCTAAACCGATTTGAACATCATTTTCTTTACCAAAATAAACTTTAGCTTTGGCAAGAACTTGGTTTGCAGGGTGAACACTTACAGTTTCAAAGTTTGAATAACCCCAAGAAAGGAGTGAACGTGTCTGATTGGCACGCTCATTCATAGATGGAGCACCAAAAATCACAGAAATCAAACGCATTGGACCACGCTTAGAAGAGGTCGTTAAACAGAAACCTGCTTCATTGGTATGACCGGTTTTTAAACCATCAACACTTGGATCGGTATAAAGTAATGCATTACGGTTACCTTGTTTGATTCCATTAAAGGTAAATTCTTTTTCAGAATAAATTGGGTAGTATTTTGAGCTGTCGTGAATGATATGTTTTGCTAAAACAGCCATATCTTTTGCAGTAGAGTAATGACCATCCGCAGGCATGCCTGTCGCATTGATGAAGTGCGTATTGGTCATTCCAACACGTTTAGCTTCTTGATTCATGACATAAGCAAATGAACCTTCGTTGCCAGAAATGTGTTCAGCCATCGCTTTAGAAGCATCGTTACCCGATTGGATAATAATGCCACGCAACATTTCTAAAACTGTTGCCGTACCATTGAGCGGGACATACATACAAGATTCAGTGCTACTACCTCGACACCACGCTGACTCATTCATGCGAACCTTTTCATTTTCAGTCAGTTCGCCTTTGAGAAGTTTTTGCTCAATGATGTAACTGGTCATCATTTTGGTCATTGAAGCAGGTGCTAGTTTTTCATTTTCATTCTTCGAAGCAAGAATTTGACCTGTCTCGTAGTCCATTAAGACGTAAGATTTATTATTTAATTCTGGCGGAGTAGTTAAGACGGTTGCTGCATAAGAAAATGAAGGTAAAAGTAATAATGCAGCAATGGCGCTTTTTGGGGTCATTCTAGGTCGTTCCAATCGTTATAAGAGCACAAACAGGCTAGCATTTTAGGACAAAGCAAAGCCGACTTCTATACAGAAAGTCGGCTTATTTCTTACTTATTGTAACTATTTCATTATTTGTTTAATAAATTGCATTACGTTTGTGAACGGTAGTGACTAATATCATTACAAATTGCTGTATTTTCGGCGTCTCCGGCTTTCTTGGCATCAGCTTTGGCTTCTTTTAAAGCACGTTGAAAATCCTTTTGTTTGGCTAATGTTTTTAAGGCATCTTTCGGGTTTTTTTCATTTGGCATGTAGTCTTTCAATAAATGATTGAAACCTTTATCAAATGTAGCATCTGTTTTAATCAAATTCGGACAGATATCAGACAGTACATAGATCGCAGCAAGTTCTTCTTTGGAGACCTGTTGTTGTGTGACTTCAATATTCTGTTCATGCGAAGCTGCGTCTTTAGTTGCCGCAAAAGCATGGGTCATGAATAAACCACTGGCTGAAACAAGGCTTAATGTAAGCATTTTTAAAGTCATACGCATGATGGACCTAATCAATTATTTCTCTTAACAAGAGGCATAGAGTAAACGTAAAAATAGTCAAAAATATAGATAAAATGTATTGATGTTGTAGATTTATTTGAACTTTTAGCTCAATAATATTTTTACGGAGATGTCAAAAAGTCTTTTGACATCTCTTCTTGTGCTTATATTTATTTTTAGTGTTTAAGTTCAAGTACATCATTACAGACGGCTTGGTGTTCTACTTGATCAACTTCTTTGGCATTTGCTTGTGCTTCTTTAAAAACGGATTGATATTCAGCATCTTGTTTAAGTTGGTCTAAAGTCGTTGTTTTGGATAAATCTTTTAATAATGTCTGGGTCAAAGCATTGATCTTGTTTTGAAATGCTGGATTATTGCCAATAAGTGAAGGACAGACTTCAGCAAGTACCTGTGTCGCAGCAATATCTTCTTTAGCCAAGAGATCCGCTTCTTGAGTGGTTATGCCTTCTGCAAATGCAGTATGTGTACAAAGTGTGATGAATGCAATAGAAATTGTACGGGTAAGAGAACGTGTAATCATCTTTTTAGTCACAAATTTAATTTAAAGTTGAGTAAGTAACTATATATAATTATTGAATAAATTTGTATTAAATTACTCAACAGTCATGACATAATTTATGTGAAATTGGGTGGTAATTCGTTCAGTGATATTAAGATAACCTTGAGAAGATTTGGTTGGATAAGTGGATGACATGAACGTGCTGAGACTTAATATTGCCATATAGAGTTGATCGAGCAATTAATTTAGCTAGGTGAGAGTTCAAATGACTTGATCAATAAGTTTCTTTTTAACAACAGATTCGCTGGAACCCAGACTTTAAGTGATAAACATAGAATGTTATACAATTCTGTGCATGGTTTAAAATGTATTGAAACACTGCTATATAAATAGATCATGAATCGATACTGTTATTAAGAGAAGTTTTTGAGTGAATATTTTAATTGCCAATGACGATGGTGTATTTGCACCGGGTATCCAAGCTTTAGCAAAAGCATTGAGACCGTTAGGACGTGTTGTAATTGTTGCACCTGAAAGTGAACGTAGCGGTTTTTCTAGCGCCTTAACTTTAGATCGACCATTACGTCCGATTCAAGTTGCTCCAGATATGTGGGCAGTCAATGGCACTCCTGCTGATTGTGTTTATTTATCAATGAATGGTTTATTTGATTTTGAATTTGATCTGGTGGTCAGCGGTATCAACAGCGGAGCGAATCTAGGAGATGATGTACTTTATTCTGGAACTGTAGGTGCTGCATTTGAAGGACGTTTGATGACCTTGCCTGCAATCGCAGTTTCATTGGCCGGGAGCAATGTTCGAGCTTATGAAAGTCCAGATGATTATGCACAGGCTGCTCAATGGGTCTATACATTTATTTCGCAAGGACTGCCACAACTTCCGCCCCGACACATTTTAAATATTAATATTCCGGATGTCGCTGAAATTCAGGGCGCTCAGATTACCTATCAAGGGCGACGCATACAATCAAAACCAATCACCAGTCAGGTTGATCCGCGTGGTCGTCAAGTGTATTGGATTGGGTTGGCAGGCGAGGCTGTTACAGACCCTAAAAAAAACTTACAGCATATTCAGTCGGATTTTTTTGCAATCGCCAATGGGTTTGTCAGTATTACACCGATCCAAATGGATGCTACCAACTATGGGATCTTAGAAACTTTACAATCGCAGCTCTCACATAGTCATTTTGATGTATGAGTGTTATAAGTTTGTGAAAAAGCACTGCGAAACAGTGAAATAAGTGTGTTTTTTGCTAATCTTAAGCAAATATTTTTAAATTGAAGATTGTAGAGAGGGAAATCAATGCTTTTGGCTCGATCAAAGCTTTATATTCAAATGCCTAAGCGATGGGTAAAAATAATTTTATCCTCAGTTGTCATTACTTCTACAATACTTGTTACTGGCTGTGCATCGAAGCCACAGATTAATAATCCAACTCGTTATGCAGTTGCACCTGAGTACTATACTGTACGTTCGGGTGATACGCTTAGCGCTATCGCTATGCGTTACGGTTTGAGTTATTTAAGTGTCGCTGAAATGAATGATATTGCTGCACCATATCGGATTTATGTTGGACAGTCATTGCGTCTGAAAAAAGGCGGGGCGAATGTTAACCGTTCAACAACCAAGGCTTTGACTAACAATGAGCCACAAATTCAGCGCCAAACCATTAAGTTGCCAACGCAGCAAACGACTACATCACCGTCTGTAACAACAAGGGTGCCTCCTGTCACAACAGTACCGGCCCAAACAACAACGACTGTACAATCCACGCGTTTAAGATGGGTTAAACCGTCTACAGGACCAGTGATCGCAAGCTATAATCTTGCAAATAATATTAAAGGATTGCGTTTTGGTGGAAATCAGGGAGATCCAATCTTTGCTGCTGCAGATGGACAAGTGGTTTATGCTGCAGATGGATTGAAAGAATATGGTAACCTTGTCTTGGTGAAACATATTGATGGTTACATTACTGCATATGCACATAATAGTAAAATGTTGGTGAAAAGTGGTCAAACAGTGACTGCAGGACAGAAGATTGCTGAGATGGGATCTTCAGGTGCGACGAGCACTATGTTGGAATTCCAAGTACGTTTGGACGGAAAACCTATCAATCCTGCAAATATTTTACCAATAAATTAAATATTTTAATGCAAAATGTAATTTTCTTCGTATAATACAATGAGTTGCTTTAAATAAAAAATGTGAAGCAGCTCATAATTTCAGAGGGAAATTTATGTTAGATCAACTTCGAGCAATGGGTGTCTTTGCTTGTGTTGTTGAAAAAAGCTCTTTTAGTGGTGCCGCGCGTGATCTTGGCATTACAACTAGTGCGGTTAGTCAGCAAATTAGATCTTTAGAACAAGAGATGGAAGTTACACTTCTACATCGTTCTACACGAAAGCTGAGTCTAACTGAAGCTGGTCAAGCTTTTTTCCACAGCTGTCAAGAAATGCTCGCTGCGGCTGAGCGTGGAAAAATCCGTATTAATGAGTTGCGAGACGATTTAGTCGGTGATTTGCGCATAGCGACCACCCCAGAAATAGGTGCTACACATGTTGTGCCTGCATTATCACATTGGATGTCTGCGCATCGTGGTTTGATGGTTCATTTTGAAGCGGATAACCAATATATCGATTTAATCGAGGAACGCATAGACATTGCCATTCGTATGTCTTCTAAAATGGAAGATGCGAATAATTTAAGTTGTATGCCACTTGCGAGAGTAGATCAAATCTTAGTCGCATCGCCAAGCTACTTAAATCAGACTGTACCCATTTCACGACCTGAAGATTTACAGAATCATGATTTGATTCCTGTAAATATTATGAAAAATTATCAGCATTTTTCATTTCAGCATAGTGCAACAGGTGAAGTTGTAAATTTAGAAATGAAGCATCGTCTTCAAACAAATAACGTATTTGTTGCAAAATCACTGTGCCAACATGGACATGGGATTGCACGTATTCTTTATTTAGATGTACAAAAAGAATTGATGAACGGTACTTTGGTTGAAGTGCTTCCTGAATGGAAACTACCAACTTTCACGCTAAGTGCGGTTACCTTGAAACGTGAACAGCAACCGATGAAAATTCATCGCTGTTTGGATGCTTTAAAACAATATTTTAGCCAGTTACCTGGTGGCAGAATTTTCCAAGAAGCTTCTTAAAGCCCAAGTTCTAATAAGTTTGAATAAAAAAGCCGCTTTAAAGCGGCTTTTCTATATTTGAAATTTAGACTCAGGGAGATTATAAATTTAGTCTCCCTGAATGATATTTTACAATGGTATTATCCAAGGAATTTTTGAATGGCAGGAACTAGGCGTTGAAGCAGGTCATCTGCTTGTTGACGATTCATATTCAATGCAGGTAATAGACGCACGACATTTCCAGAAGTTACATTAATAATTAAATGATGCTCATCACGAGCAATGTTAACCAGTTCACCGCAGTCTTTTGGCAGTTCAATCCCGATCATCATGCCAAAACCGCGGACAATCACATTTTGTGCTGCAAGTTGGCTGCGGAACTGATCCACCAAATAAGTACCAATCTCAGTCACATTGGACATGATGTTTTCTTTTTGAATTAAATCAATCACGGTATATACGATACGTGAACCCAAATGCGTACCGCTATAAGTTGAACCATGATTTCCAGCAGTCAAAACACCTACACCACGACCTTGAGTCATGACAGCACCAATCGGAAAACCATTGCCTAAACCTTTTGCGGTAGTTAAAACATCAGGAATAATATTGGTGTGTTGATAAGCAAAATATTTGCCTGTACGACCGTTACCGGTTTGAACTTCATCTAACATCATCAACCAATTGTGCTGGTTGCACATACGGCGAATATCCTCAAGATAGCTAAAGCCTTGAGGAGCAGTATTTACACCGCCTTCACCTTGAATCGGCTCAACCAAAATTGCCACAATATCCGGATGATTAATTGCTGCTTCTTCAATCGCTTCTACATCACCAAAAGGTACGCGAATGAAACCATCAACTAATGGCGCAAAACCTTCTTGTACTTTTTTATTGCCTGTTGCAGAAAGTGTGGCAAGAGTACGACCATGGAATGAATGATCTGCTACGATAATTTTAGGATTGGCAATTCCTTGCAAATTACCAAATTTGCGTGCGATTTTAATTGCACCTTCATTGGATTCAGCACCACTGTTTGAGAAAAAGATTTCTTCCATACCTGAAACTTCAGCCAGCTTTTGTGCTGCTGCCGTTTGCCAAGGCACTTCATAAATATTACTGGTATGAATGAGTGTTGCAGCCTGTTCGGCAATTGCCTCAGCCAATACAGGATGTGCGTGACCTAGACCACAGACAGCGATACCGGTTAATGCATCAAGATATTCAGTACCATCTTCTGTGTAAAGATAAGAACCTCGTCCTCGAACAAAGCTGATCGGTTGACGGCTGAATACAGGCATCAAATGTGAAGGTTGATCAGTTTGTACCGGAGCAAGGGTAATGTTGTTCATGACTAACTCTTATCTGTTAGGAGGGAAAAGAAAGGATTATCTAACCAAAATATGCGGAAGATTTAAAGCCTAAATGTAAATAAAATTGGAAATAATCGTCTAGACATACTCTTTATTGTGGATTTAGGTATAATGCAGGCAGATGAGTTGAGGATTTAATCAATGACTGAACAAGCGCGTGATACAGAAGCGTTAATTCGCGACCAAATTGCTAAACATGCTGTACTTCTTTATATGAAAGGTACACCACAATTCCCACAATGTGGTTTTTCTGCTCGTGCAGTTGAAGCGCTTAGCCAAATTGGTCGTCCATTTGCTTATGTTAATATCTTGGAAAATCCAGATATTCGTGCAACTTTGCCACAAATTGCAAATTGGCCTACATTCCCACAATTGTGGATCAATGGCGAGTTGATTGGCGGTAGCGATATCATGCTAGAAATGTTCCAAAATGGTGAATTAAAACCATTGATTGAACAATATAGCCCAGCACCAGAAGCAAAATAAGCCACTGATGCACAGAAAGCACCGTAAGGTGCTTTTTTACTGCCTAATGTTAATCAAAATAGATGAAGCCTCAAATTAGAGGCTCCATCAAGATAAGCTTGGGTAAATTTTACTTGCGCTTGTTCTGCTTGGTCACTCCATCAGACTGCACTTCTTCAGTGAATGAAGCCGGTTCAATTTCAACTTTCTTGTCTTTTTTATCCTTCTTCTTTTTCTTTTTCTTTGGTTTTTGCTCTATTTCAACACCATCCTCAAGTGCTTGCCAATATTCGAGTTGGGCCATTACAGCAGCATAGATAGAGCCTTTGGTATAACGTCCTTTTTTATCCAAACTACCGACTGGGCGAGCCATTAAGATTTCTAATGCCTGATCAATCGTGTCTATGGCATGGATGTGGAATTGATTTTGATTTACTGCATCTATAACGTCCTGGCGTAGCATTAAATGTTGCATATTTTGACGTGGAATAATCACACCTTGTTTGCCAGTCAAACCTTGCAGTTTGCATGCATCAAAGAAGCCTTCGATTTTTGCATTCACACCGCCAATAGGTTGTACTTGCCCCAACTGGTTCATTGAACCTGTAATTGCCCAGGATTGATCAATTGGCAATTGGCAAATTGCAGAGATTAACGCTGATAACTCAGCAACCGTTGCACTGTCACCGTCAACTTGACCATAACTTTGTTCAAAGGCAAGTGCGGCAGAGAAGTGCAGAATCTGTTCACGTCCAAAATGTGCTTTTAGGAAGCTGGACATGAGCAAAACGCCTTTTGCATGTAAAGAGCCACCTAATTCGACACTGCGTTCAATATCTAGAATATCACCGCCACCTTGATACACGGACGCAGTTAAACGTGATGGTAGTCCAAATTCAACATCGGCATATTGGATCACAGATAACGCATTAATCTGACCTAAACGATGCCCACGGGTTTCAATTAATTGCGTGCCACGCGAGAGGTCTTGCCAATAAAGTTCTCTTAAATAGCCTAAGCGATACTGACGATGTTTGAGGGCTGTATTGATGTGATGGGAGGTAACCAACTTTTCATCAGATTGTGCGGCATGATGATGTGACTCACGAATTAAATCACCTAAGGTTAGCGCATGGAGTGACAGAGAACTTTGATCTTCAGCTTGGCGGCTAGAGTCTGTGAGTAAAGCAGCCAAAGCTGAGCGATCAAAAGGTAATAACTTGTCTTGCTGAACATAGTCTGCAATCAATTGCATATAGGCTTGCTCATTGTCATCATTACGCTGCAAGGTATCGGTAAAATCTGCGCGGATCTTGAAGACACTGCCCAACTCTGGTTCTACTTCTAGAATTTCATAATATATCTCTGGCTCAGCGAGTAAAACAACTTTAAGGTTGAGGGGGATTGAAGCGGGTTCAATAGAAATACTTCCTGTCAAAGTCAGCATATGTTCTAAAGAAGACAGTTTAAGCTGCCCTGATTTTAAAGCACGTTTTAAGCCTTGCCATGCATATGGCTGCTCCAGGAGTTGTTCAGCTTCCAAAATCAGGAAACCACCATTGGCCTGATGTAATGAACCCGGGCGAATCAGCGTGAAATCTGTGGTAATGGTTCCGTTTTGGGTGAGTTGCTCAACATGTCCAAGTAAATTGTAATGCGTTGGGAAGTCTTCAAAAATTACAGGTGCACCAGTATTCGGTTTGTTGCTCACTACAACATTGGCTTGATATCTGGAAGGTACGCGATTAAAGAGAGAAGGAGAGAACTCTTCACCTTCTTGGTCTAAAATTGTTTCAACATTATCAATAATATCTGCTGCAAAAAGCTTTAAATATTGTTCTAAGCCATGTACGGTTTTGAATTTGTTGAGAATCTGCTCAATACGAGGGATAACCACTTGTTTGGCAATGTCGCGATTAAGCTCAGAAACTTGATCACGAGCGTCATCTTCAAGGTCACCTAATTGAAGACCCAGGCGTTCCAGCTTTTTATCCATATAACGCATATTGGAGTTAATTTCTGCACGCTGTTTGCTATCCAGTGCATTAAGGTCTTCCTGTGACATTTCCAATACTTTGTCATCTTTGACATGGATGGGTACAAAAATGTGTTCATCGTTTCGATTGACCAGCTTTAAGTCAAGATCTTCACCTTCTTTGGTCAGTTCAACCAGTGCAAGCTGTTGTTCATTGCCAGTAATCTGGCGAATGCGTTCAATACGGTTGTGATAGGTTTCTGCACTAAAACGACGTTCAAGCTGCTTGAGTATGGTTTGCCAAGTTTGATGCAGCAGTGCTTGGAATTTGTTGGCTTGTCCTGCTTGGAAGCGTAAAGCAATCGGTTGCCGTGCATTTTTAAAGTTATAAACATATACCCAGTCATCTGGGGTTTGCATTGCTTTGGCATGTTGCTGAAGCAAACGTTTAATCATGGTGCGTTTGCCTAGCCCCGCGGTACCTACAGCAAAAATATTATAGCCGGAATAAGGCAAGGCTATACCAGCCTCAACGGATGCTTTCGCACGATCTTGACCCAGAAAATTGTTCAAGGGTTTGATTCTTCTGGTTGACGAAGGAATCTTGGAGAGATCTGGAATATGTGTCAGTTGTTCTGGTTTTAGAGCTGTGAGTGTCAAGGTATTTTGAATTTCCGTTTGATCAAAAGCAGATGGAAAATGGGTTTCAGTTTTTTGTATTAAGTTTGCGGTGTGAGTATTTGAAACAGCGGTAGAGCTTAATTGATCGTGTCTTTGGGTCACAGGTGAAATCCAAAACTTATATGGGTTGAAAGCTTAAAGGTATACAGGATTGGGGGTAAAGATCAAGCATCTATAGCGGAAATATCTGTAAAAGACGATCTTAGTTGCATAAAAGTGATTGAAACTCTAAGCATTAAAAGGTTGAATAGCATTATTTCATTTTTCAGAAAATAACAACGCAATGACAACGCAACTATCTCAGCAATCGTCTGAGCAGAATTCAACCGTGAAAAATGGATGGAAATCTGCTTTTGCTGCATTTTTAGACCGCCGTGCTGCAATCATGCTATTTCTTGGCTTTTCAGCAGGTATTCCGATTCTATTGATTTTTTCGAGTTTATCTCTATGGCTGGGTGAGGCTGGAATTGAAAAAAGTGCTGTCACTTTCTTCAGTTGGGCAGCTTTGGGCTATTCTTTTAAATTTGTGTGGGCGCCATTGATTGATGAATTGCCAGTACCTGTTTTAACAAAAAAATTAGGTCGACGACGGGCTTGGTTGTTGATCGCTCAAATCCTGATTATTTGTGCAATTTGTATCATGGCATTTTCAGATCCAGCATTGGGTCAAAGTTATATCTACCAAATGGCAGTGGGTGCGGTTTTGCTTGGGTTTTCAGCTGCCACGCAAGATATTGTTATTGATGCCTATCGAATCGAGTTGGCTGAAACTGAAATGCAGACGGTACTGGCGTCAACCTATAACGCTGGTTATCGTTTGGGGATGATTGTTGCAGGTGCCGGTGCATTGTTTTTAGCTGCATCTTTAGGAACGGCAAAAGGCAATTATATTTATGAGGCATGGAAATACACATATTTAACCATGGCTGTTGTGATGGTTGTGGGGTTAATTACAACGCTTTTGATCCGTGAACCACAAGTTAACCGTGTCGATAAACACTATAAAAATATTGATTACTATCGTCTGGTTCTTGTATTTGTTTTGGCTGTAGCCAGCTTTGTATGTTTTTATATTTATTCAGATGACTTGATTCAATATCTGCAAACGACTTGGAAAGTAGAAGATAGTTTTCTTAAATTTCTAATGGAAGCTGTGCGATTTTTGGGATCGGGTGCAGGGGCAGTATTTGTTGCTTCTGTATTGATTCGATTGGGTGTCGTCAATCAGCAGATGGCTTATGAAACATGGGTGAATCCGATTGCAGATTTTTTTAAACGTTACGGTTTAAAACTGGCATTGGTTTTACTGCTGCTTATTGGTTTTTATCGAATCTCAGACATCATTGCGGGGGTTATTTCGAATGTTTTTTATCAGGATCTTAATTTTACCAAAGAACAAATTGCTGAAGCCGTTAAAATATATGGTGTGATTTTTAGTTTGTTGGGTGGTTTTCTAGGGGGCTTGCTTGCCCAACGCATGAACATTATGAAATTAATGTTTGTTGGAGCAGTTTTAGCGAGTTCAACCAACTTGATTTTTATTGGTTTGGTGAAGTCTGGAGCACCGATGCAGCCAGTTCAAATCCATGTAGCAGACAAAACCTTTCAAGCCATGCCTGATGAGGTAGGGTACTGGAAAGTCGCGATACCTAGTCAAGATTTGGTACAAGCCAAAACATTACGTATTGATGCGGCTCTGGTAGATCAAGCAGTAGCTCAACAATATACCGTGCCTTATTTAATTGACAACGGCACTGCCCAAATCAAATTATTTCCGGTCACCAGTGATAACAGTTTAACTGTAGCAGAATCCAAGCAGAGTATCGTGATCAAAGGTCAGACGATAGGGGTAAAACTTGCTGATCTTCAAGAGGATAAACCGATTACTTTGAAACTTGATGCTAAAAGCTATCCAGCCAAATTAGACAAAGATGGTCTGTTCAGTGGGACGGTCGATGGAAAAGATTTACAAGCATCAGCATCTAAAACGATCATTGCAGTAGTCAATTATAAAAATCCAAAAATATCTCTTTACACTGATCAACACTATCAGTTGGCTGAGAAAAAAGCAGATATTGATGTAGATATTCAACCAGTACCCGTGGTGAAAGCGGATACCAATAGCTCTGTTGAAATTAAAGGTAAAGTAATTGAGCAATATAGCTCTGGATGGTTGTATTTTGCGATTGTGGTGGACAATTTAGCTTCAGGACTGGCGGGTGCTGCCTTTATTGCATTCCTGTCGAGTTTGACGAGTGTATCATTCACTGCTGTTCAATATGCAATTTTTAGTTCGTTAATGACCTTAACCCCCAAAATACTCGGCGGATATTCAGGCACCATTGTGACCAATATTGGCTATCCAAAATTTTTCTTAATGACCACGTTAATTGGTATCCCAATTCTATTTTTAGTGTTGTGGGTGGCGAAGTTATTACGTGAACATCAATTAAGAGAGACGCAAGATTAGAACCATTTATTTTTCATTTTTTAATTTGATGAATGGTTTTTGAGACAGACCTATTTTATCGTGAAGATAGAATAGGTTTTTTTTGAATTCCCGGTCAAAGATGAAAGCTAATTTGAAGTTAAGCGTAGCAATAGGGATCAACTTTATAGCACTTCATTTGAGACAGCAGTAAGAAAACCTCAGTTTGTGATCAAACTTCATTCATCTGATAGGTGCTTCAATCCTGCCAAATAGGGAAAAATTGAAATATTGAACAGTATTGCCTATATTGACAGACAATATCTGATTTAACAGGACAATCAATCATGCGCATGCTACATACCATGTTACGTGTAGGCAATCTAGAACAGTCTTTGGCGTTCTATACTGAAGTTCTCGGTATGACCTTACTTCGTAAACGAGACTATGAGGAAGGGCGCTTTACTCTTGCTTTTGTGGGGTATGGTGATGAAGAGCATAACACTGTATTAGAACTCACCCATAACTGGGATACGGCAAGTTATGAGTTGGGGAATGCTTATGGACATATTGCGATTGGTGTAGAGGATGCTTATAAAGCTTGTGAAGAGATCAAAGCCCGTGGCGGTAATGTAGTACGTGAGGCAGGACCAATGAAAGGTGGAGTAACTGTAATTGCCTTTGTTGAAGATCCAGACGGCTACAAAATAGAATTAATCCAGCAAGATCAAGATGCAAGAAATAACTAATCACTTAAGAGTAACTTAAATTAAGTTGATATGTGTCGTAAATAAATAGTGAACATTTCGTCAAATTAGTAGCATTATTTACAGAGCTCAGTAAGATTGAATTTTACCCATAGGTAAAATTAAACTACTGGGCTTTTTCATATTTAAAATACAGGAAGTTGCTTATGAAAATGTTGAAATTATTGGCATTGGATCGATTTACGATATTGTTAATCGCGATGGTGGTTTTAGCTTCCTTTTTACCCATTTCAGGTCAAGCAGCTGCTATTTTTGGTAAAATTACCACAATCGCGATAGCCATTTTATTTTTTTTACATGGGGCAAAACTCTCGCGAGAAGCTGTGATCGAAGGTATTCTGCACTGGAAATTACATGCATTGGTCTTTGCGATCACCTTTATTGTATTTCCTGTATTGGGATTGATGGCTAAACCCGTGCTTGAGCCTTTATTGGGTCAACAATTGTATTGGGGCTTTCTGTTCATGTGCTTTTTACCATCAACGGTGCAATCATCCATTGCATTTACTTCAGTGGCGAAAGGTAATGTGGCGGCAGCCGTATGCAGTGCATCATTTTCCAATTTAATCGGGATGTTTATTACTCCAATTTTAGTCAGCTTGTTTATATTTGGACAATCGAAGCACAATTACGATCCAACTTCATCGATCATTGAAATTACCTTATTGCTGTTGGTGCCTTTTATTCTTGGACAGGTTTTGCGCCCTTATGTATTTCCTTTAATGCAAAAAATGCCAAAAATCGTCAAAGTTTTTGACCAAGGTTCTATTTTAATGGTGGTATATGGCGCATTTAGTGGGGCAGTGGTTGCGGGACTGTGGCATCAGGTGAGTTTAACCACATTAATCTATTTGGTATTGGCTTGCTCGGTTTTACTGACTGCGATTATGCTGTTGGCTTTATATATTCCCAAATGGCTGGGCTTTAGTCAGGCAGATCAAATTTCCATTTTCTTCTGTGGTTCAAAGAAGACACTCGCCAGTGGTGTGCCTATGGCACAAATTTTATTTATTGGGCAACCCTTAGGTATGATTGTATTGCCGATCATGATCTTCCATCAGATTCAGTTAATGGTGTGTGGGGTCATTGCAAATTATTGGTCTAAACAACAGCATTCAAGTGAGTAAATTTGATCAATTTGTTGAAAATAGATCGCAATCAAAATATTTATCGCGTATAATCTTGCCCACTTGTTGTGCTTAGCTCTGACACTTATAGTCTCGGTGGGCCAAAAGAAATGGTCTGTTGTGGTGTTAACCTGCTGAAGATATTCAGCCTTCCTCAAAGTTTCTGATGAGATGTTTGAGAGTGGTTAATTGCGACGACAGCTAAACCTTTCTTAACTTAGGAGAATCGACCATGCGTGCCGATATTCACCCAAAATATGAAAAATTAGTTGCTACTTGTTCATGTGGTAACGTTATCGAAACTCGTTCTGCTTTAGGTAAAGAAACGATTTACCTAGACGTATGTTCAGCTTGCCACCCATTCTATACTGGTAAACAAAAGAATGTGGATACTGGCGGTCGTATCGATAAGTTCAAACAACGTTTTGCTGGTATGTCACGTTCTGTTAAGCGTTAATACGACAAAACATAAAAAACGGGCTTTTGCCCGTTTTTTTGTATCTGTGATCAATGAAAGATTGATTTATAAAAGATTGAGTATTTGACCCCCATACTCAATCTTAAATAAGCGTTATTTATTGATCTTGAACATCAGTTAAATGGTCCAGTTTCTTCTGGAAATATTCACCCTGTAAGAACCGAACATCTACATTCCATGCATTTGCAAATAAGCTCATATCATTGAGATTTTTAAGCAGCATTTCAACAGGTTTGATGGTTTGATACTTTTCAAGAGTCTGTTGGAATTGGCTCATGGTTGCATCACTATTCAGCTTCTGTGTAAATTTTTCGTCAAGTGTTAATAAACTGACATCCAGCTGTTTCAATATCGTTTCGCTAGAAATGCTTGAGCCAAAGCGGCGAATTGAAATCTCAGCACCGTGGTCACGTAGAATTGCAAATTGCTTTTGTGTTTCGAGAATGCTTTTGGCGATATCTTCTTCATCAAACTGTAGAATCAGTGGATGCGATTGACGGCTGCCGACAATAGTCAGAAGTTTAGAAATGAGTTCTGGAAATTGCTTATCGTGGAATAAAACATGTCGATTCAAATTAACAATTAATTTTGCTTGTGGATATTGTGTAATAAAGTTATGAAGTTGTTTGCATGCTTCAACTAAAATCCAGCGATCAAGTTTAATTGACAGTTCAATATCATCATCGAGTTCAATTAAATTGCTGACTTTTTTCCATTGATTTTCAAAAATAAAACCACTGGTGACTTCATAAGTATTTAGACTGCTGTCATGTTTGTCATAAAGCTGCTGATACTTGAGCTGAATTTCACCTTTCTCCAGAGATTGCATGATCTGTTCTAGGATCGGTGCATTTTTGAAAATTGGTTTGGCTTGTATATCTTGTGCAGCAGATTCATGAGGTGTTGGTTCAGGATCTGGCTGTGATTTTGGCTCTAATTGAAGTGAATTGCGTTCAAATTGAAGTGGCTTTGCAGAATTTGAAGCAGGTTCAACCAAAGACAATTCAATTTTAGTATCTTGTAATGTTGCTGTTAATTGTTGCTCAGAAACAGAGTCTTTTTTGCTTAGGCGATGATCATAGGCTTGTTCTAAAACATGATTAAAATTGCTTTCATTAAAGCTGTTTTGCTGAATGTCGGTATAACCGATCTTCACACTTAATGGATAGGTTGTTCCATCGATTTCAAGCAATTGCGGTTTTTCTAAAGCTTGTAAACCATGGATCCGGGACTCTAAAATGGCATCTGATTCTGCTTGTAAAATCACTGCATATAATAACTTATCAATTTGATAGACTGTGGTATTGGTCTGTTCTTTGATAAAACTCTTAAAGCCATCTAAATACTGAATCGCAGTTTTCCAGTTGGATAGTAAAATATTATCTGGACAAGCTGCAAAACTGAATAATACGAGAGCGTTAGCGTTGGCGGGTTGATTAATCAGGGCATATTGGATCTGTTGCAAGCTGCTGACTACAGGGCTAACAGTTTTCTTGCCTGATTCGGTGGAGTGAGAAGATGCTTTTTGTGAGACGGAATGGGTTTCAATGGTAATTTGAATACAATCTTCTTCATTGGAAGGAAGAAATTCAATTTTTAAAGGATTTTCGGATTTGGCATTTTTGTTGAGTGTATCGATCTCAAAACGGGCTAAATCAAATTGACCTTGGGAAATCTTTTTAAAACGTTGTTTGAAGTCATTGATATTTTTAGGTTGTAAAATATCCAGTAAAGGTAAACCAATAATTTCATTCTCATCTTTTAGACCAAATAATTTTAGATATTCATCATTGGCTTGAGTGTGAATACCTTCTTGAATCAAAGCAACAGCTTTGTGTTGTTCTTCGACCAGAGCTTGTGCCTGATTTTTTGCACTTTCAAGCTCTGTTAATAAATGTTGCTTGCTTTGCAAAGTGCGACTATAAGAGAGGGCTCTAATTAAACTGATATAAAAACGTTCAGTATATTCGAGGTTTACAACATCATAGATGCCTTTTTGTATATAGGATTGATATTGGCTATATTGGTAATCTTCTGGTTTTAGTAACAGGACAGGGATGTCAATTTCAGCTGAAGCTTGAATGAGAGTGACAGCTTGCTCAATCTTAATATCATAAGCGCGCCCAAAAATAATTAAATCCCACGATGTATTGAGCTGTTTTTCAAAAGTTTTTAACTCATCAAGTAAAATCGCCTGTACTTGATGATTTTTGCTTTGAAAAAGACTGATAATTTCATTATAGCGAATTTGATTGTCATCAATAATAAGTAATCGAGTTTCCGAGAGTTTTAATTTTTTCGATAATAATAAATTTCTCACTTTAAAGCTTCCCATACATCTTGATTATTCAAATTGGTTGATTGGAGTTGAATGAATTGTTCAATGCGATGATTTTCTTCATCATTGATCAACTCAAATTCAAACTGGACAAAACTTTGAGTAATTAACAACGTTTTAGTTAAATACACCTTAATTTCGTCAGTATCTAAACGAAGATAAATTGCTTGCTGTTCTTTAAAAAAAGGCAAGTTTGGCAAAATAATTGAAGTATTTGATTCATTTAGGTTTGGTACCTGCACCATGAGACATGGGTGATAGTTAATCGTTGAACGATCAGCAGGAACCTTGACTGCACAAGGGTAGATGTCCTGTGCTAAGACCTCTAAACCGACTTCATAGGTTTTCTGGATCGATTGCTTAATCCAGCGAATGATTGCACCTTTCCATTTATTGTTCAGGCTTTCATTGATCAAGATAAATTCCCCGGTTCTTAGATTTCGAGGCGCTTCATTTGACCAACGAATACGATAACCGTTGACACTAATATCGAGTACTTGTGCTTGATAAATCTGTTTGGCTTCACGGTCCAAGCTTTTGATCTGGCTTAAATTAGATGCTGTGTTGGAACCCGTTGAAATAGAAGAGTGAATATTTGATTCTGATTGAAAAGCATAATTACTGTTGAGGTTGAGGGTTTCATAGAAATTTTTAGCTTTAGAGAGATAAAAATGTGCTGTTTGTAAACTAAAACAGATTTGTAGTTGTGCCGAATATTCATAACGTTCATGGCGACGTTCAATGGTGGTTCCCAATACATTCTGTACATGAAACTTTAATGCAGCAGATAAATAAATTTGCTCATTTTTTGATAAATATTCAGTTTCTTTGTGAATGGTTAAATTGATATGTTCAAGTAAATTTTGAGTGGAAATATATAATGATGTATGAAAGTTTGCATGTTGCTTGCGGTTATAGATTGGCGGTATATCTTTAGAACCATCGACAATATAGCGCGAAAGACTGGTTTCTCTCGGTAAGATTTGAACCAATTTTACCCAGTCAAAAGTACATTGGTACAAAGCCTGTGTTTCAGATGGGCGAATTTGATGCGTATTGAAAATATCCAATAATAAAACTTGTGCATAGGCTTGCTGGATATTATGAATAGTAAAATGCGTACCTTGTAGCTGATTGATATTTATGTTGAATTCTTGGTTTTTTACAGCAAGCTCATATAAATGGTGTGTAGTAAGCCATTGATGGGTCAAAGGACCGCTATAGATCATTTGTTGCTGAACAAGCAACAAACCCAATTGTTCTAAGGCATAAAAAGTTGCCAGCGTTCGAGCGGTCTGCAAATTTCTCTTTTGTTTAAAATTGAAAAATGAGAATTTACTTGAAGTTAATGTTTGATGGCTTCTTTGTACAATATTGATGTAAACATTCGCAAAATAGGTACGAATTCTAGAAGATAAATCAATGATATGCTCTATTCGATCTGTTTGAGACAGCCCTTGATTCAAAATGCTTTTTTCTAGACTGGATAAAATACTTTCCGTAATCGGGTGTAACACCTGAATAAGGTCAAAACGCAGCATTTCACTACAGTTTAGCTCTGCAATTTCACAAATAGCGTTTAAAACAGACTCGGAAGTGTCACCCAATTGCATGATTGAGAGCGTAGCAACCCATGCACCCACAGACTCTACAGAAGGATCTGCAAAACTTAAACTTTCTCGTTGTAGAACCGTGATATTTTGAAAAATTTCAGAAATTTCTTTATTTATCATGAGCGTTTCAACTCTTAAAAGGTTGTGACTCCAAACAGCGGTGTTTTATTATTTTCTCCCGCAACTTCTCGAACCAGTTTTGGGACTAGGTATCCAGGTAAGCTGGCTAATACATCCTTGTAGATTTGATCAATTTTTTCTGCCCCTAAATCAAAATGATACGCACCTTTTACCTTATCCAGAACGTGTAGATAGTAAGGTAAAACTTGTGCTTCAAAAAGTCGTTGACTTAAATCAACCAGTGTTTGTGCAGAATCATTCACACCTTTGAGTAAAACGGCTTGATTCAACACAAGAATATTTTGTTTTGCCAAGTGAGCGAGTTTTGAACAGGTCAAATTATCGAGTTCAGCTGGATGATTTGAGTGTACCACTAGAATCACACGTAGCCTACTGTTTTTCAATAAAGAAACCAGTTCTTCATCGATTCTTTCAGGAATAACAATAGGAACTCGTGAATGAATTCTCAGGATTTTAATTTGACTGAGAGATGCTAGACGTTCTAACCATATCGCCAGTTTACGATTTGATAACGTAAGTGGATCTCCTCCACTTAGAATCACTTCATTGATTTCAGGATGCTGCTCCAAATAGCTTTTAATATTCAGCCAATCTTCATTTTTAGGTAGATTTTCTTGATATGGAAAATGTCTACGGAAGCAATAACGGCAGTGAACAGCACAAGCACCTGTCAATGTTAATAAAAAGCGTGATTTATATTTATGCAAAACCCCTGGAATTTGATTGGCCTGTTCCTCGCCCAATGGGTCCGTCACAAAACCTTCATGTTCTTCAAGTTCTAGATGATGGGGGAGGACCTGTAAAAGAAGGGGATCTAGTGGATTGCCTTTTTCCATTTTGGCAACAAATGCTCGTGGAACACGCAATTTAAATTGAGCAGTCGCAAGAATTGCACCAGACAATAATTGTTGTTTCGACAAACTGAGAAGTTCGAGTAATTCTAGTGGATCAGTCACTAAATCACTAAGTTGAGATTGCCAATTTTGCTCTTGATATAAATAATTTAACATGCCACGTGCGATAAATAGTCAATGGGGAGAGAATGGTTTAAATGCCTGTTCAGCTTAAATCTGTCTGATGGGACATTGAAACACGGAGAACTATAGTCAAATCCATACAGCCGATTCATTACAATGCACTGAAAGGAGATTCAATCAGTACAAAAAATCAATCAAACGGAGATTTTAACCTCAATCTGACAGAACATGGGTAATTTTTCATTGCTTCACGATGTATTGCTCATTTAGAATACGAAAAATGTATAATACATTCTTTATTGTTGAGAATGATCATTCTGGGTTTGTTGGCAATTCAGCGACTTTGAAGCGTAAATAGACCCGATTACAAATCAGGTGATTTGTTGATCGCATTACATTAGAGATTTAAATTAGTAAGTTTGGAGTGTGCCTTTCATGGCCTATTATTCTACAAATGATTTCAAAGCTGGCCTAAAGGTTATGCTTGATGGTAACCCATGTTCTATCATGGAAAACGAATATGTAAAACCAGGTAAAGGTCAAGCGTTCAACCGTGTAAAATTACGTAACCTTAAATCTGGTAAAGTATTAGAAAAAACTTTCAAATCAGGTGATTCATTAGAAGCAGCCGACATTGTTGAAGTTGAAATGGATTACCTTTACAACGATGGTGAAATGTGGAACTTCATGGATCCTGTATCTTTCGAGCAAATTGCTGCTGATAAAGTTGCGATGGGCGATGCTGCGAAATGGTTAAAAGACGATTCAAATGAAAAATGTACGATTATGCTGTTTAATGGTGTGCCATTAACAGTCAGCCCACCTAACTTTGTGGTGTTAAAAATCGTTGAAACTGATCCAGGTGTACGTGGTGACACTTCTGGCGGTGGCGGTAAACCAGCGAAGCTTGAAACTGGTGCTGTAGTACGTGTGCCATTATTCGTACAGCAAGAGGAAAGCGTTCGTGTAGATACCCGTACTGGTGATTACTTAGAACGTGCTTGATCATTTTTGAATAATGATGATGCGAGGGATGATGAAAATCATCCCTTTTTTTGTTTTAAATTTGAATGGAGTTAAGGGTGCTGGCAGTTGAAACCCATGGATGGATTTTCGACTAAAGTCGTAGAACGACAGTGGATAATTAATAGTAGAGTTAAATCGTCGGAATATGACAAGAATGATAAAAATAACATTGTAATGGTTTAAGTCATTGTGATGTCATGCTAATAGTACATATTCAAACCAGTTTTACATCCAAAGTCTTAGATGAAAACAAAAAAATGAGGAGTAGAGTCACCAGGGAAAGAGTCACACGGAAATGCATTACGCTTTATAAAAACAATGGAACTGCTTTTTGTAATCAAGATGTGAGGTTTTAATGGAAAATATTCAGACAAAGTCATCACCCTTATCAAAATTGGTCTGGGTGATTGTCGCCATAATTGGTGCAGTATCTTTTGGAATACTTGCAGTCAGTAAAGGTGAGCATGTCAATGCCGTTTGGTTAGTGCTTGCTGCGGTGTGTGTATATAGCATTGCATATCGTTTTTATAGTTTATTTATCGCCAATAAAGTTTTTGAGCTCAATCCAAGACGTTTAACACCTGCACATCGTTTAGCTGATGGTCTGGATTATGTGCCAACCAATAAATATGTGCTTTTTGGTCATCACTTTGCGGCAATTGCAGGTGCAGGTCCGTTGGTTGGACCTATTCTTGCAGCTCAAATGGGTTATCTACCGGGAACAATTTGGCTTTTGGTCGGAGTGGTCTTGGCGGGTGCTGTTCAGGATTTCTTGGTGCTCTTTATCTCCACACGTCGCGATGGACGTTCATTGGGGGAAATGGCAAAACAAGAACTCGGCTCATTCGCTGGTGTAGTGGTGATGCTTGGCGCATTGGGTGTGATGATCATTATCCTTGCCGTACTGGCGTTGGTGGTGGTTAAAGCCCTTGCACATAGTCCGTGGGGCGTATTCAGTATTGCAGCAACCATACCGATTGCTTTGTTCATGGGGGTGTATATGCGTTATATCCGCCCTGGACGAATTGCAGAAGTGTCAATCATTGGTTTTGTTTTGATGATGGCTGCAATCGTGTATGGTGGCAATGTTGCTGCTGATCCCTATTGGGGACCTTTCTTTACTTTAACAGGGACTCAACTGACTTGGGCACTGATCATCTACGGATTTGTAGCTTCTGTCTTGCCTGTTTGGTTGCTGTTGGCGCCGCGTGATTACTTGTCAACATTTTTAAAAATCGGCGTAATTGCAGGTTTGGCTGTGGGTATCATCGTTGCCATGCCAATGCTAAAAATGCCTTCTGTGACGCATTTTGTTGATGGTACCGGTCCTGTTTTTGCTGGGTCAATGTTTCCATTCTTATTTATTACCATTGCTTGCGGTGCGATTTCAGGCTTCCATGCCTTAGTGTCTTCCGGGACTACACCAAAACTGGTGGATAACGAAGTCAATATTCGTGTAATCGGTTATGGTGGTATGTTAATGGAATCATTTGTCGCGATTATGGCAATGATTTGTGCGACTGTGCTTGAGCCAGGTGTTTATTTTGCAATTAATGCACCAGCAGCAGTTTTAGGCACCACCGTAGAGAGTGCTGCTGAAGCGGTACGTAATCTGGGTTTTGTAGTCACACCTGAGACATTGAGCTTGCTTGCAAAAGAAGTGGGGGAAAGTACCATTCTTTCACGTACAGGTGGCGCACCAACATTTGCAATCGGTATGGCACATATCATCACTGATATTTTTAATAATCGTTCGATGATGGCGTTTTGGTATCACTTTGCGATTTTATTTGAAGCATTGTTTATTTTGACTGCGGTTGATGCCGGTACACGTGCATGCCGTTTTATGGTTCAGGATACTGTAGGGATCGTGGTTCCCGCACTTAAAAATTCACACAACTTCATTGGAAACATGATTGGTACAGCTGTGGCGGTTGCAGGCTGGGGCTTCTTTGTTTATCAAGGTGTTGTTGATCCTCTCGGTGGTATTAATAGTTTATGGCCTTTATTTGGTATTGGTAACCAAATGCTTGCTGCTATGGCACTTATTTTAGGAACAGTGATTCTGTTTAAAATGAAGAAAGAAAAGTATGTATGGGTTACGATTGTGCCTACGATTTTCTTATTCATTACCTGTATGACAGCGGGTTGGCAAAAAATCTTCCATTCCAATCCTAAGATCGGTTTTTTGGCACAAGCTGATAAGTTCTCCGCAGCGATTGCTCAAGGTGAGATTTTAAAACCAGCGAAAACGCTTGAAGAGATGCAAACCATTGTGCTATCGAATCAGATCAATGCGGCATTGTGTGCATTCTTTATGATCGTTGCAGTGGTCATGTTGGTGGCTGCTATCGGGGTGATTCGCCGTGCATTGGCAAGTCATACACCAACAGTGAATGAAGCACCGGCAGTATATGCAGACCCTGAAGAAACTGTCGTATCGTCTGCAAAGCATTAATTGACTTATAAGTGAGGTGAGTAAGATGAATCTTAAATTCGCCAAAGGTGGTAAGACGGTGATTTATAAAATCATCAAAATGACCATCATGTCGCAAAAGGATCTAATTTTTAATCCTAAGAATTGGTCAAGAATTGCAACATTGTGGACACGCTTACAGCAGAGTTTTCGCTTGATGGTCGGTGTACCTGATTATCAAAACTATCTGGAACATATGAAAAAGCATCATCCTGACATGGATGCAATGGATGAGAAAACTTTTCATCGTTACTGTGTTGATGCTCGTTATCCAACTGCTGGCGGGACCCTGAAAAAGTGTCCATGTTGATTTGAGAAATGCAATAAAAAGCGGTACTGCGGTACCGCTTTTTATTGGGCAGTGTTTTTTATTGGATGATTTTAAGCCAGCTCATGACCGCATGGCATTATTACAAGTTGCCACGAAATAAATATGATGAATTGTCGGATAGCTGACAAGTCATTTCACTTGTCTCAGATAAGCTACTGAAGCAGATAAAATAACAGAATTAGATTTGCTAAAGGGACGTTAAGATGAAAATCTGTATCTATGGTGCTGGAAGTATTGGGTGTTATATTGGGGGACGATTGGCTGCTTCAGGCGCAGATGTAACATTTGTAACCCGTCCAGACACATATCGTGAATTATCCAAATCTGGTTTGAAACTTACGGATTATTTAGGAAATAACTTATCTATACCTGCACATGAATTAAAACTATCACTTGATCCAAATGTGATTTTAGATGTTGATATTGTTTTTGTCTGTGTTAAGTCAACAGCAACTGAGCAAGTTGCTGAAACGCTTCAGAACATACTTGCTGACAGTAACTCCAAACTAAAGTATACCCCTTATATCATTAGTTTCCAAAATGGATTGAGTAATGTGGCGTTGCTTAAACGGTTTTTACCAGATTTGAGAATTCTAGAGGGGATGATTCCTTTTAATGTGGTTGCCTTGGGAACAGGGTATTTTCATCAAGGTACATCAGGTGAGATACATGTTAAAAAATTTTTACATCAACAAGATTTAGCCCAACTTTTTCAAAGAGCTCAGCTAGATATTGTATTTGATCAGGACATGCTTGCTGTACAATGGGCCAAAGTTTTACTTAACTTAAATAATTCAATTAATGCCTTATCGAAGTTACCTTTAAAAGCACAATTGTTGAATTATCAATATCGTCAATGTCTTGCGATGGCACAACAGGAAACCCTTGATTTATTGGATCTGGCACAGATCAAACCAGCAAATTTGACTGTGGTTTCTGCGCATTTTCTTCCCAAAATCATCAGTCTGCCCAATGTTTTATTTAAAATATTGAGTCGTAAAATGTTAAAAATTGACCCATTGGCTCGTTCATCTATGCAAGATGATTTAATTGCGGGTCGACCTACAGAAGTTGATTGGATCAATGGGGAGGTGGTGAGATTAGCGCATCAACTCAATACTCAGGTACCCATAAACCAGTTATTGATTCGATTGATTAAGCAAGCAGAGATTTCGGATATTGAATTTTCAATTGGTGCAGATGAGTTAAAAGCCAGACTGAATAGCGTGAAAAAATAGTGACCTAAATCATTGATCAAGACCTAAATCGAGATACTCAAAATCATATGGATAATTTTTTATTCAAAGTACCATCATGTTTCTGGGTTCATGAATTGTTGCACTTTGAGTATCTTTCAAAAACGTGTATGTTAATCAAATTACTTAAAAAATTATGATTGGGGAAAAAAGGTGATTTGGGGAGCAAGACAGGAAAATGCAATACAAAAGAATTCCGAACTGATTGATTTAGATCTGTCACATTATTATTCGAAGGTTGATGAATTCTTAAGACAAATTAACCTCATCATTTTAGACAAACAGCAACAAACCAAGCTTGCCTTGTGTAGCTTATTGGCAGGTGGGCATTTACTCTTTGAAGACTTACCCGGCTTAGGTAAAACAACTTTAGCCAGCAGTTTGTCCCGTTTAGCGGGGCTTGATTTTCAACGGATTCAATTCACCAATGATATGTTGGCCAGTGATGTCATTGGGATTAATATGTTTAATCAAAAAGAACATCAATTTGAATTTAAGTACGGTCCCATTTTTACCCAAATACTACTTGCTGACGAAATCAATCGCTGTAGTCCAAAAACCCAGAGCGCATTGTTGGAAGCGATGGAAGAGGGCAATGTCACCGTAGATGGCATTCGTTATGCATTGCCGCAGCCATTTTGGGTGATTGCAACACAAAATCCACTTTTTCAAAGTGGTACATATAGCCTACCTGAATCCCAGTTAGACCGCTTTTTGATGCGGCTATCATTGGGTTATCCATCACGTTCAGCAGAAAAATTACTTTTACAGCAGCATTCTCGCCATGACTTAATTGAAAATTTGCAGTCCATTTTTAAACAAGAAGATATATTGAAATTACAATGTGTGGTCAATGGCATTGCAATAAATGATTTAATATTTGACTATATACTTGATTTAGCAGAAGAAACGAGAAAAGGGCGTCATGGGCTATCTACCCGTGGCGTTTTGGCGTTGAAAAAGGCTGCTCAAGCGCATGCATTGATTGAAAAAAGAGCTTTTGTAATTGCAGATGATGTGCAAGCTGTGTTCGTTGCGGTCACTTCGCATCGTATAGGATTGGGTGAGTCTGAAACTTTAGCCTTGATGCAAAAAGTTCCTGTTCAAGGTTAATTAGGATTTAAGCATGTTTGCTAAAAGATTCGTACAGTGGTTGCACCAAAGATTTCGTTACACAGGTATACGGACGCTCAAGCAAAATGAAGTCTTAGTATTTATCTACCAACAAGGCTTTCTGTATCTTGTACTTATTTTAATCACATTTATTGCGGGAATTAACTATGCAAATAACTTGATTCTAGGTTTTTGCTTTTTAATAAGTGCCATTTTGTGTATTAGTTTTTATTTGAGTTTTAAGCAATTGCACGGTGTGACCATTGAAGTCATTGCTGATGAAGTCGGTAAGGTGAACGAGGCTTTTAAAGTCACCGTGATTTTGCAACAACACCGAGCAAGCCTGAAGTTTCTAAATTTTAAATTCGATGATCAGTTACTGCCTTTTTTATTTGAGGATAAGCAGCAAAGCTTTGAGTTAAATTTTATACCGCAAAAACGTGGTAAATTTTCAATTCCTCCAATTCAGATTTATTCAACTTATCCATTAGGTTTAGTCCGAGCATGGACATACATTTATCTGACCAATGATTACTGGATTGCTCCTGAAGCAAAGTCTGGTCTGCAATATTCACATATTCAGGCGAATACGGGTGAGCCTGATCTGGATGAGTTTAAAGAATTGAGAAATTTTAAAATAGGTGATTCATTACAGAGTATTTCATGGAAGCAGGCAGCTCGAGGACAAGGGCTATTTGTCAAGCAGTTTGAGGATTTACTGGACACCCATGCCATGCAAATTGAATATGCCAAAATGCCCAGTGCAGCGCATGAAGAAAAACTAAGTCTAATGATGGAATTGGTTGATCGTTGCGAACAACTGCAATCTCCATATTGTATTATTTTACCCCATGCTCAGACAGAAAATGGTGTAGGGGAACAGCATTATATTCATATCAAAACCTTGTTGGCACAAGCTTGAGGATTGGACATGAACAAATCAATCCAAATTTCAATTTTAGTTGCCTTAAGTTTGATTTGGTTGGCCCAGCTTGCCTATATGCCGATTGCCTTATCGATATTGTTTCTGGTCAATCTCCTTGGTTTAGGGTGGTATTATCAAAAAATCAATGCTCATCAAACATTCAATTTCCCTCGAGTTTTATTTCAAGCACCAAAGCTGTTATTTGCATTTTTTGCATTGCTGATTATCTATATCGATACCCAAACATTTTTAGGTATAGAGGCCGGTACTGCTGTGCTTTCTACTTTTTTATTTGCCAAAGCACTTGAAACCAAGTCTAAACGTGACTTTATCATACTGTTTAATTTTGCTTTGTTTGTGAGTGCGAGTTTATTTTTACATAGCCAATCTTTTGCAATGGCTGTTTTAGTATTGTGTTGCCTAATCAGCTGCTTGGTTGGATTATATCGAGTACAGACCGCCAATTTTGAAATTGCACAGCCTGTCTTACAATCACTTAAAAACGACTCGCTCCATATTCTTAAATTTATTGGTCTGGCTTTGCCTTTTTTTATTTTGCTGTTTTTGTTTTTTCCACGTTTGCCTCCACTTTGGCAAATTCCGATTCCTAACCATCAAGCAGTAACAGGATTGAGTGATCGCATGTCACCAGGGGATATTGCATCTTTGTCGCAATCAAGCGCCTTGGCTTTTCGAATTATTGGAGACATGAAGCAGTTCCCGAACCGCAATGAATTGTATTGGCGAGCAATGGTATTAGATCATTATGATGGTACAATTTGGACAAGTGAATTTAGTAACAAACAGAGCAAATCCTATTCAAAAATCACAGGTCAACAGGATGGTTTTCATTATCAGTATCTAGCCGGTGATCCTGCTCAGCAGTGGATCACAGGTTTGGAAAAGTCAATTCCAATAGAACAACGTTTAGAATTACATCAAGACTGGTCTATTACACCCAAACAACTTGTACAACGGGTACAACCCGTCGAATTGCAATGGATTGGCTCGCGTGTTCAGGATGTTCAAGTACCAGCATTTGAACAATGGATGCTTAAAAATAATCTAAAATATCCTAAAAACCGTGATCTACAAGCGCAGAAGTTTGCATTGGCTATGTTTCATCAAAGCCAAGAAAATCCTGATACCTATATCAAAAATATTCTAAATTGGTATAAAAAAGAAAATTTTGTTTATACACTCGCACCTGGGAAATTGGGGAATCATCGAATAGATGAATTTTTATTTCAATCAAGACAGGGGTTCTGCGAACACTATGCCTCAAGCTTTGTTTTACTGATGCGTTATGTCGGAATACCTGCTCGTGTCGTCACAGGTTATCAAGGTGGTGAACTGGCGCCAGATGGGAAAAGTTGGGAAGTCCGTCAATTAGATGCCCATGCATGGGCGGAAGTGTACCAACAGGGACAATGGCATCGAATTGATCCTACAGCCATCATTGCGCCAATGCGAATCGATCAGGGAATGCAAACGACCATAGAGGGTAATGCGGCAATTTTTGGTGATGGCGCTTATTCAAATATACGCTTTCAGCATTCATCCATATTGAGAACATTAAGAGTCTGGAGTGACTATGCAAGTTTTCAATGGCAAAGCAAAGTCGTGGGCTATGATGCTGAAAAGCAAAGTGGGTGGATGAAAAAACTGGGACTGACTTCAGTGTATAGTTATGGATTGGTCTTAATTTTAGGAATCATTGGATTATTAATGGTTTACTGGGGAGTGACAAAACTTTTTCGGGTAAAACAGATGTCTGAGCTTGAGCGATTGATTTTTAAGTTTAATCGCCAGTTGTCAAAAGATGATCAAAAAGTAGAGTCTGAAACTTTTCAACAATGGATGTCTCGTTTGGCCAGTCGGGTTGAAGAAAAAAAATCATTTGAACAGGCGAATAAAGTTTTCCAAAAAATTACTTATTTAGATAATGAAAATCAACAAGATATTCAGGAAATTAAGAAATTGCTTAAAGAGTGTTCGAATGCGTTAAAAGCGGGAAAATAAGTCTTGTCATATTGCTGAAAAATGAATAATATTCTCAGCACTTCAGGTGTATAGCTCAGTTGGTTAGAGCGCTACGTTGACATCGTAGAGGTCTCCAGTTCGAGTCTGGATATACCTACCAAGATTTTTAAAGGGTTTACAAGTATTTTCAAAGACTTGTAAACCTTTTTTTATGTCAAAAAGTTTAGCTTTGGCTATTCAAAATATGAGAAAGAACTCAAGAATCTCAATAAACCCCAAATCAAATTGGAAGAAATAATTATTGCGTATTACAAAAAATGGTCCAATTCACTAAACCTAAAACCTATATTAAAATCACATAACGTGGCTCAATCGTTATTATGAAAACTTAACTCAAATACCAATTCGTGATCTAACACCATAAACTGATTATTGAAAACAGTGACAGGCTTTTGAAGTATGTTAAGCCAGGAAGATTATATAAAGAAATGAGCCTAGATATTTCAGTAAGTGAACTATTTTAAATTTAGTCTATCTGTTTTATTTAGTTAAGAAGCCAACCAGAACCAAGCTCGGCAAAACAATATAAGTCAGGATCAGATAGATCAGATCTTATATGGATTAGATGAATATAATAAAAATATGATTCCAAAGACACCAGCCCACTTTATAGAAAGGTCTTTTTTATTTACTTTGCCTAGCTGACTTAGAGCACTAAAATCAGCTTTAAACAGGAATATAAATTTCATCAAAACTTAAGTCGCGTACAGATTTTCACATTATTGCCAGAAAGATTTGGTGGAGGTTGAAAGTGGTTGTGGTGATTGATGCTATCCCTGAACTAAGGCGGGATATCGAGGGGGGAGATATGGAGAAGTATAATACTGTATAGTTATCCTTGGTCAGAGCGGGTGACAGCAGAACGAACTCAAAATGATGCACGTTCTGATGTGAAGTCTGGTTAAGGAGCTTTGTATTGCCGTTATAGTTTTATAAGCTTTTAATTGCTGAATAAGCACTATTATTCAACCAAACAGGTTGGCTAGTTAAACATCCTGATTTAAGACTGCTAGATGGCAGACTATAGTAATATAAATTTTTTATCTCTTGACCTTCGGGTAAAAAATAGCTAATAAAATATGCATTTGTATCCTTTTTATCCAATAAATTATTCATAGACTGTAATTGATTAGTTTTTACGGCAAAGTGTGTTTCATCTTTTACATTATTCATAATTTTAGGTGATGACGATACTATGTGCAACAGACAGTCTAAATTTGTTTTATCAGTTTTTGATTTTAAATCCATATTAATCTGTACTGTTACTAATTTCCCATGAAGAGTTTTGGTTTCATGCAGCTTATAAGCTTTAAAGTCAACTTTATTATTTACTGCTGATTTAATATCTATACTTTCCAGAGTTTTAGCATTAATTTCATCCTTTTTCGTATTATAGAAATTCTTAAAATCTTTTGTTGCATAAACACATCTTTCTTTTCCACATAAAATTAGAAAAAATTTTTTCTCCGAGTTCTCTACATATGTAACACCCTCTAATACATCTGAAACAGCATTTTTTTGTCCATCATTAGATTTGGAAATCCATATGAGTAAAACCCAGTAAATGAAAAGTGAAGCCGCTACAAAAAATATATACGAAAAAGATGCGTGTTTTAAAAGTTCATCCAGCAAACTAAAATTTCTAGCCTTGCTATATTCACTTCTTTTAACTTCATAGTATTGTTCTTTATCTATATTATTATGTTTACCACTAACCCAATTTTTAAATTTAATATTGATATATGAAATTCGAATCTTTAATTCAAGACGATGTAAAAAACAATGATAAAAAATATAAGATAATGAAATTAATAGATTTATGATAAGCAAATAATGATAACAATATAGAAATCCATAAAAAGCATAATCAGTAAACTCAAATCCGAGCAGTTGATAGTTGATACCTGTTTTTAAAACGGCTCCCTCAATAATAGATCTCCCTGTGACAAATAAGAAACCAAGTGCCAATGAAGTAAGAAAAGTAGCGCTAAAAGAAATTCTCACTATGAATTACTCTTTAAACGTCTCATTTAAAGCCTGTTGAACCGCATCTACACGTGATTTGCAGGCCTTATAAGCTGACATAGACTCTTCAACAATTTTCATTAAATTATCGATATCAGGCTCTTCTTGAGATTCTAATAATTCTGCATTTTTCTTAAGAACGTCATAACCTTCTTTGAAAGTTAATTCTTTTTTAGTCATTACTTTGTACCTGTATTACTTTCGCATCGATAGTACCATCCTGTAATTCTACCTGGATGCTTTCATTTGAAATGTGTTGAATAGATCGAATGGCATGGTTATTACTTCTTACAATACCATAGCCCTTAGCCATAATATTTTTGGGATTCTGCAATAAAGTTTCTCGAAGCAAGCCGTCAATTTGTGTTGAAGCTAATTTAAGTTGCTGTTGAGCTAAATATTGAATTGTATCTTTCATCAAATCTAAGCGCTTATTTACCTCATTGATCTGACCATGGGAGAGCGTTTTAATCACTTTCATATATTGATCATTTCGACTTTGATAAGCGGAAATTTGATGTTGAGATAAAAGTTTGATCTTGTTTAAGGACTCTAATACATCTTGAACACGATCTGCAATCAGGTTTCGAATTCCACCGATCACCTTACTGGGTGTATCAAATGAGCGATGAGCAATTTCATCTAAGATTGTTCTATCTTTCTCATGCCCGATACCCACCCATACAGGAACTGAACGTTTACAGAGGAGAGCAGCTAAATCATAGTCATTAAGATAAGCCAAATCATTCACAGCGCCACCACCACGAATGATTACAATCAGATCTGGCACCTTGTCATATTCCTTAGCCCACTTACGTAAAGCACTTGATAAAGATTCAGCAATACTGAGTGCTGCTGTGTTACCTTGAAACGTCGCTGTGTGATAAACAAAATGACAAACTCCCGCTTTATCAAGGGTATCAGCATCTTTCTTAAAGTCCCCTAAACCTGCAGCATTTTCAGGAGCTATGACTAAAACATTCTGGATATCAAAGGGTATTGGAATGGATTTATTTTTATGAATTAATCCTTCAGCAGTCAATCTCTCTAAAATTTGTTGATACCGCCGTGCAATATCACCAAGTGTGTAACTGGAATCAATTGCTTCAATATTCACAGAAAAGCCGTATTGGGGACTAAATACAGCTTTGACTTTAATTAATACGTTTAAATCTCGAGATAACTCTATACCGCTTTCACGTTCGAATTTCAGAACCATTTTTGCAGCACTGAATTTCCAAATAGTTGCTTTACAGCTGGCTATAACTTTATCTGTATCTTCTTCTTTTTCAGCGAGTTCTAGATAGTAATGACCACCTTTAATACTGAGGTTTCTAATTTCAGCTTTTACCCAGACCGGTTCATCAAAAGCGACTCGTATAACTTCTTGAACTGTAGATAAATATTCACTCAGGGTGAGTTGTGATTCAGACATTGAAAAAATAATGTTATAAATTATGATAATCATACCGTAAATTTTAGTTAAAACTCAATTTCACGATAAATACAGAAATATTTTTTATAAATGTTAAAATTCATGTCTGTTTTTTATGTTTGACGTAAAGATAAATTAAATATTTCAAAAGGATGAAATTATTAAAAAAAATATATTTATAATCCCATTGTTGATTATCTCGAATAGTGAATCCAAAGCATCTGAATTTGAGAAGAAGATGAATAAATCTGTCTATTCATATACATCTATCATTGACAGACTAGTCGAATTTAATGATTCCCATGAAGGAGACGATCTGAATGAGTCACAGCGTATCTGGGTAATTCAGAATAATTGTGCAATGAAAAAAAGTATCTTGAGGCATTTCGAATTTTTACTGGCTAATATAGATGAATATAACAGGACCTATAATTTTAATGAAACCAAGGAGTCCATAGTGGAGGCAAGTTTAGAAGATGTTGAAGATTATGTGGAGTATTCAGAAGAACTTTCCAAGCTTGGAAAGACATGTGAGCCTTCGGAAAATTAAAGTTTTAAATATTTTATTTGACTTTGCATAAGGCATATAGCCTATTTCATTTTATGGTGAATGAAGTTAGGCTAAACCGCACAGTTTAGATTTTTCAAACTTACTATTTATATTCAGTCGTAATTAATTTTTAAATAAAAGATTCTTAAATTTATACCAAATAGAATCTGGTTTAATTTGGTCTTGATAGTCTAATTCAGCACACGGATTTGTAAAATAGTAGCTATAAACACCTTCACCAAACTCATTTTTATTGAGTTTTCCATTCTTATCATCATCTAATTTATCGAATATACTCAACCTCTTGGGGTCATTTTTTGACGGTGGAGCTATCCAAGGGATTGGCTCTTTTAATAGGTCTAGAGTCAACCACTCTTTTTTTTCAATGAAATTATTTTTATTTTTATCAGCAGCTTGAAAAATTCTGAGCCAATCTGGGGTAGCAGGTTCACAGCCATAAACAAAGTTACTTACTGCTGTACAAAGCATTATCAATATATAGTATTTTATTTTATAAGTTCGCATAAAAATTCACTGTTAAAAGATGGGATCAATAATGCCAAACGCCGTTTTACTTTACAGTATAGAAAAAATTAGCAATTTTTATTGAACTTTTTTTAGATTAATTTTTTAAATCAATGAAGTCTGCGTAATATCACCGTAATTGTTCTGTAAAAATATAGGATAATTTGGAGATTAGATAATAACATTGCATTTTCGCAAAAAATGAAACGATATTATGAATAATTTTCAAATTTTGAGTGAATCATTAGATAACGCTGAATTATTAAAAAAATTACATCATGCTATTGATCAACATCGTCTTCCAATAAGCTCGAAAGATGATCTAAATGATCAAGTGATTGAAATTGAAAAGTATCTTGGAGAGAATGAATTCCGTAGCCTTCATGAAAAAAGAAAATTAGCAAATTGGGGAACAGGGCTTTTAGCGCTTCCTGTTCTCATATACTGTCTATTTCTTTTTGGGAGTCGCTATGCAAACACCTTCGGATTTAACATTGATGCCGCTGCTGTTAATCATTCATTATTAATTGGTGTGATTCACTATTTGTGGATTGTAATCATATATGCTTTGTTGTTTATCGGACTGGTTGCATATTTCTATAAATTGAATAAGCAGACCAATGAGAAAATATACTCAATAGCAAATAAGCTATTCATCAGGTTGAATTAAAAAATATCTTTGAGCTTCAAGGATGATTTGTATTGACCTCCGACCAACTTGACTGTACATACAGTGTAGGGCAAAATTTATGTCAAATTGATGATTGTCTATAATACTACCGTCTAAAACCTCGCATTGCGGGGTTTTTTTTATATGGATGCAATAGAAATGAAATGGATATTACCATTAACGCTTACAATATTATCTACATCAAGTTTTGCTTATAAAACTACTGATTATTCAGGTAAGTGCTTTACGGTTGATGAGAAAAAAGCGGAATCGTGCTCAATCCAAAGAGGGGTAAGCTCTGGTGGTGGTTTTATATATTTAGAGCTTGGTCAAAAAGAATATCTGGTTGAACAATCGACCAGTTGTGGGGGTAATTGTAAGCCTTACTTAGGTACAACTCCTGAAGATGTTCTTCCCGCTAAAAAATACAAGAAAGGTCAATGGGACTGTTACAAACAAGAGTCAGGTAAGATAAACATTTGTTATGCTATATCTAAATAAACTTCATCACCCTCGAAGCCTATCGAAAAGATAGGCTTTTTGCTTCTTTAAGAGATACAAATTTAAATGGCGTTGTACTTCCAGCGATAAATAGATAGGAAAGTACCTAAATAGTTGTTTTTGTGGAGAGATTGAAAGGTAAGTTATTGAGAAAACAGCATATATGCTCAAAGTCGCAAATGATCATCGTAACTGTCTGTACTTCTATAGTTAACCAGTTATTTTAAATAATCACTATTTAATATTTTGTTTTTCAAGCAGAGTAGAGTCTGATGATTGACTAAAGTCAGCAGAACACTAAACGCGGAAGAAAGTTAAACAAACTAAAACATGAGACGTTTATCCATCTTAGTGTCGGAGCATGTTGATCATCACTACCAGTCAATTTGATTGAATCCTCCCTTGCAGATGATCAACTTTACAAATCCAAATACCATATGAAGCAATCACTGAAGCGATTATTTAATATCATTAGCATTAACCTTCCTCATAATATTTGCCCATTTACTTCTTAATTTGAGATCTCTGTGCATGGCAAAAAACACATGATGTAAGTTTTTTTAAGCTTTAAGTTATATTGAGTTAACTATTTCGGATTTAAAGCATTATTCAGTTTAAAATTTTTAAAAATGTAATACTTGAATAGCTGTGATTAATTTAAAGATATTGTGATTTTATTCCCATTATTTTTTTATTAAGTTGTATTTTTACTGAATTTATTGATTGGTTTTAATTTAATTCATTTGTTGATAATAAAGTGATCGTTTTGTGTGTATTTCATTTGAGTGGGATTGTTGGGATTTATCACCATAAGTACGTATTTTATTGAGATTTGTGTTTAATTTATAACAATTAAGTCTATAATATGTCGTATTGTAATTCAATATTATCTGTTTAAATACTTTGAAAAAGATATTGATCAATACTGGCGGGGTTTTGAATGATTTTTAAATTTATTTCATGTTTTTTATTTTATACAAACTTTTCTTGAAAATATAACAAATAGTAATATTGGAGTGAAACAATTGCTCTAGGATGATTATCGTTGAATGATTAATTGAATTAATATTTTTTATCAAACTAGAGGATTAAACATGTCGAATTCTAATATAGATAATGAAGTTGTTCAAAATATGAATAAAGAGCAACGTAAACAATTAAATGCCGATCCTATTTCTGGTGAGCCAGGTGCACATCCCATCGGTACTGGTGTCGGAGCAGCAGGTGGAGCGGCCAGTGGAGCAGCAATTGGGGCCGTTGGGGGACCCGTCGGTGTTGCAGTTGGGGGTGTAGTTGGTGCGGTTGTAGGAGGATTAGCAGGGAAAAGCATTTCTGAGGCTGTTAATCCAACAGACGAAGATGTCTATTGGCGTGAAACTTATAATACTCGCCCATACTACAAAGAAACAATTACCCTATATGACGATGTGGATTACGATCGTGATTATCGTGACGCATACCATTTAGGGTACACTTCTAGAAGCAATTATCCTTATGAAACAAAGTTTGAAGAAGTTGAAGCGGATTTAAAACTTCAATGGGAAAAGACTAAAAGAGAGTCTCGTTTAAAATGGGAAGAAGCAAAACACGCGGTTAAAGATGCATGGGATAGAGTAACGCGCTAATCCATGATAAAAATAGCCCCATATTATTGGGGCTATTTTTTTGCTGGTTAAATCTTATTTCTTCGTTTTACTTAAATTTAACTAATGTTTTTTAGACAGCACAACATTCATAAATTAAAAAACATTTATATAATCTTTTATAGATAGAGCTCATATAATTATAAGGAAACTTGATCATTTTGTTGTTTTGAGATATTGTGAGCATAACTAGAAAAAGTCATGTTTGGTAAATTTTCTCTAAGTACCGCAGTTTTAGTAATAATTCTTCGTTTTTTCAGATTTTAAGCTCCATTCTTTATTATTTCGATGTTACATATAGTCTGTAAAATGGCTTAAATTTTTTTTAAATAAGTAGGTTTTATTATGTCAAACGCTAAAATTGTTAAAGGTACTGTGAAGTGGTTCAATGAGACTAAAGGATTCGGATTCATTCAACCAGAATCAGGCCCTGATGTTTTTGCACACTTTAGTGAAATTACAAGCTCTGGTTTCAAAACTCTTGTAGAAGGTCAAGCCGTTGAGTTCAGTATTTCGCAAGGTCAAAAAGGACCAACTGCTGTTAATATTGTAGCTTTATAATCGTTAAAAAGTTAAAAAAGCATTTTTAATGCTTTTTTAACCTGTTTTTATTTTAATACTTATAATTTTTTGCCTATTTTTTATTGGCTGATTTGTGTTTAAACATAATATCAGTGTAAAAGAACAATTCGAAATCAAATACGCTATTGAGGCTACAGTTGATCATAACTTTGCAATTACTCAATGTCATTCAAATTTGAAATATTACACCTGATGATGAGGATATACATCCAAGTTTTGAAATGTCATTTCAAAGACTTGTAAGGTGTTTATACCTTTTTTAAAGTTAGCTTAAATTTCTATAGCTGTAAAAAATCGATGTTTGTGACTCACATAACTGATGATATAAATTTATTTGATCTTAAATCATCCATCTTTTTAATTGTTGTTTATGGGACTTGTTGCGGAAGTATATTTTTAGCTAGTTTCTGAATAAGTTAAAGTTATTATAAACAATTGCCTTGCGATGTTTAGCATTGACTGGTGTAATCCGTTTATTGGATTTGATCAAAAAGTATAAAATAATTTCTATAAAAACAGAGATTCAATAAAGAAAAATTTTGAAAACTAGCCTATAGTTGAATAGATCAGCAACTCATCTAAAAGATTCATATTGAAATATTTCTAAAAAAATGTTGCTGGAAAACTTTATATCAAGTGAGTTAGCAGATAAACGTAAAATCTTATTTGTGAGAAGAAGAGTATAACATATGGAACAACTCAATCCCTCTGATTTAAAAGCAATATCACATTCAAAACGCGCAACTCTTTATTATTTAGAACACGCACGTGTGATGCAAAAAGATGGTCGTGTTTTATATCTTACCGAAGCGAAAAATGAAAATCAGTATTGGAATATTCCGATTGCCAATACGACAGTTATATTATTGGGAACTGGTACATCAATCACACAAGCTGCAATGCGAATGCTATGTAGTGCAGGGGTTTTGGTTGGTTTTTGTGGCGGTGGTGGTACGCCATTATTTTCAGGCAGTGAAGTTGAGTGGTTAACACCGCAAAGTGAATATCGCCCAACTGAATATATGCAAGGCTGGATGAGTTTTTGGTTTGATGAGAAGAAACGCTTAGAGGTTGCAAAACAGTTTCAGGTTGCACGGATTGAGTACATTCGTAAAATTTGGGCAAAAGATCGGGATTTACAGGCGGAAGGCTTTTATTTAGATGATCAGGATATTCAACAAGCTTAAGTGGTTTTGAAAAGAAGATTCCCAATATGTCTAAGGTTGGTGATTTACTTCTCGCTGAAGCTCAGACCACCAAGCAGTTTTATAAAATCGCTGCGACACGCTGTAAGCTTAAATTTGAGCGAAATCCTGAACATGGTGATTTGGCGAATGATTTTTTAAATCATGGTAATTATTTAGCATATGGCCTTAGTGCAACCACACTTTGGGTTTTAGGTATCAGTCATTCATTTGCAGTCATGCACGGAAAATCACGTCGTGGCGCTTTGGTATTTGATGTCGCAGATTTGATTAAAGATGCTGTGGTTTTACCTTGGGCTTTTATTTGTGCAAAAGAGGGGATGGCAGAGCAGGAGTTTAGACAACAGCTTCTTCAAAAATTTACTGAATATAAGGCAGCTTAGAAATGTAAGACGTGGATAATCTACAACTTGTATTTGTTCACTGCCACATAGGCAGCTTAGAAAATCGGATAAACCCTTTGATAAAAGCCCTGTTGGTTCACTACCGCATAGGTAGCTTAGAAAAGAACGAACGTTCTTTTTCTCGTTGTGCTTCTGTTCACAGCCATATGGGCAGCTTGAAAAATCCTATAAGATGCACCGTTCAAGTGCAATAATTTAAAAATGCATTTTAATTCATTTTTTTAAACAAAAATGTTACTCAAGTCACAAAATATATGTATAATCGCCAGAATTTATCACTTGACATGATTTTGAAATGGTAAAGCTTATAACTTTGACAGTCTTTGTTGGCATCATATTTCTTGGTTATTTTACCTATGTGGATACGCAACAGAAAAAACAACAAGAAATGTTGAATATTATTAAAGAAGCAAATTTAACCATTAAAAATGTTGAAGCTAATCCTAACAATCAGAGTGTTCTAAAAGGTAATCATTCACCGATTTAGTTCTGATGATAGTTATACAGATGTTTAAAAATTATCAGTTCCGATGAAATGAACGGACAGGATGTTCAGTTTGATAAAATTACATAAACAGTATGATATAATTTGCAAAATGTAACCGACCAAGTCCGTTTAAAACATTCTAGAACACTAAAGCTGCGCATTCGCAGCTTTTTTAATTCAAGTTTTTTTTATCGGAAATGTCATTTTGGTATGTTTATTGAATGCTTAACTACGGCTAAATTGATGCCATGTATCATTTTCTAAATCAGCTCGATTTTATCAACGAATAGCTCAAACATAACAGGGGCTCAACAATGACGAATCCAAATCCTTCAGCGGGTTTGCTCGAACGCTTATTTAAACTAAGCGAAAACAAAACAACGTTTAGAACTGAAATACTTGCAGGCTTAACAACGTTTTTAACGATGTGTTATATCATCATTGTTAACCCATTGATCCTGTCTGAAACAGGTATGGATCATGGTGCAGTATTTGTCGCAACATGTTTGGCAGCTGCAATTGGTTGTTTGGTCATGGGGGTGGTGGCAAACTATCCAATTGCACTTGCACCTGGTATGGGGTTGAATGCATATTTTACCTATTCAGTCTGCTTGGGTATGGGGGTTGAATGGCAAACAGCATTGGCTGCTGTATTTGTTTCTGGATTGGTATTCATTGCAATCAGTATGTTTAAAATCCGTGAAGCCATTGTAAATGCCATTCCAATGTCATTGAAATTTGCAATTGGGGGCGGCATTGGTTTATTCCTTGCACTGGTTGCATTGAAAAACTCAGGCATTATTGTTGCAAATCAAGCAACGTTTGTGGGGTTGGGTGATTTAAAACAGCCGACTGTTCTATTGACTTTATTGGGTTTTTTCCTGACGGTCATTATGCATCACTATAAAGTTCGTGGTGCAATTATTATCAGCATTTTAGCAGTAACGGGAATTGCGACAGCACTAGGCTTAAACGAATTTAAGGGTGTTGTGGGTACAATTCCTTCAATTGCACCAACTTTCATGCAAATGAATTTTGAAAATTTATTTACAGCAAGTTTGGTGGGCGTCATCTTTGTATTTTTCTTGGTGGATTTATTCGATTCAACGGGGACATTGGTTGGTGTTTCACATCGTGCCGGTTTATTGAAAGATGGCAAATTGCCACGTTTGAAAAAAGCATTATTTGCAGACTCAACGGCTATTGTTGCTGGTGCAGCTTTAGGTACCTCTTCAACCACGCCTTATATTGAGTCGTCAGCAGGTGTTGCCGCTGGTGGTCGTACAGGTTTAACAGCGGTTGTTGTTGGTCTATTGTTCCTTGCATGCTTATTCTTGGCACCACTTGCCCAATCTGTTCCAGGTTTTGCAACAGCGCCTGCATTGTTATTTGTCGGTGTATTGATGATCCAGGGGATTACCAATATTGAGTGGGATGACATTACAGAAGCTGTTCCTGCATTTTTAACCATCGTATTTATGCCATTTGCTTATTCAATTGCAGATGGTATTGCAATGGGATTCATCAGTTACGCATTGGTTAAATTGTTTACAGGTAAAGCTAGAACCGTACCTTATATGGTGTGGATTATTGCTGTACTTTGGGTGATTAAATTCGTTGCATTTGGTGGTTAATATCCAGAAATGGTTAGAGGGTGTAAACTCAAGTTTGCACCCTTTTTTATTGTAAGATATAGATTTAAGTCCAATATATTTGGATATTTTTGATTCAATTTAAGAAATTTGAGGATACAGCGTGAATAGGTTAGAACTCATCCGTGCTTTGCCAAAGGCGGAACTCCATGTACATATTGAAGGCACGTTCGAGCCGGAACTCATGTTTGCGATTGCTCAGCGTAATCAGATTGATATTCCTTATAAATCAGTAGAGGAAGTGAAACAGGCGTATAATTTTCATAACCTACAATCATTTCTTGATATCTATTATGCTGGCGCAAATGTACTGGTTAAAGAACAGGATTTTTACGATTTGGCGTGGGCGTATTTTGAAAAGTGTGCAGAAGATCGTGTGGTGCATACCGAAATGTTTTTTGATCCACAGACACATACCGACCGCGGTGTCGCATTTGCAACGGTGATCAATGGACTACAGCGTGCATGTGATGATGCAAAAACCAAGCTTGGAATTAGTTCACATCTGATTATGTGCTTCTTACGTCATTTAAGTGAAGATGCAGCATTTGAAACCTTGCAGCAGGCACTGCCATATAAAGATCAGATTATCGCTGTTGGTTTGGATTCAAGTGAAGTTGGGCATCCGCCTGCTAAATTTGAAGGTGTTTTTGCCAAAGCCCGTGAAGCTGGCTTTTTGGTTGTAGCACATGCAGGAGAAGAAGGTCCGGCAGCGTATGTATGGGAAGCTTTAGACTTACTCAAGGTCAATCGTATAGACCATGGGGTGAGTTCTGAGGAAGATCCTGTGCTCTTACAGCGTTTAATTGCTGAAAAAATGCCTTTGACAGTTTGTCCGCTCAGTAACCTTAAGTTATGTGTGGTCAACGACATGGCGCAGCATAATATTCAACGCTTATTAAAACAGGGTGTTCATGTGACTGTGAATTCAGATGATCCATCGTATTTTGGTGGTTATATGAATGATAATTTCATATCAATTGCAGAAGCTTTGGATTTATCCAATCAAGAACTAAAACAATTGGCAAAAAACTCATTTGATGCTGCTTTTATTTCTGCTGAAGAAAAACAGAAGTGGAACCATCAAATAGATGCATTAAGCTAAGTCAAGGTATATCCTATCCCTATTAAAAACAGTGTGTGAGCACTGTTTTTTCATGAGGAAAATGATTTGAAACTTTTAACGGCATTGATGTTGATTTTACCCATCACTGTTGCTTGTGCGGATTCCAATAAAACGATGACGCAAAAAATACTGAAACCTTTAATTGAACAACAATGTGGAAGTGAATTAAAGTCCTTGAAAATTTGGCAAGCTTCAGCATTTTTATGGTCAAATACCCAGCGGGATCATGCTCAGGAAAAAATCTGTGCTTGTGTGGGTGACAATGCTTTAAATGATATCCCAACTGCAGAATTGCTTAAGGCAACCGTGAGTGAAGAAGCCAAAGATCGCTTGGTTCAGAAAGCGGTGATGAATAGTTTGAAAGGCTGTGCAAAACAAGCTTTAAATTATGGATGAGATGTTTAGATTGTCGATAAAAAAGCATATCAATTGGATATGCTTTTAATAGGAAATTTTTTTCGATCAAGTCATGCTGTCAAGATACTTAACCCTGACGAGTCATACTTTTTAGAACATTATCTTTATCAATGAAATGGTGTTTTAGCGCTGCAAGAATATGTCCGACCAACAATAAACCGGCTGCCCATGAAATATAAATATGTAATGGCTTCACAATGGCTGTTAAATCCGGGTTGTCCTGCACCAGTCTTGGAATCTCAAATAAATACAATACAGGAACAGGATGACCTGCACTCCAGCTAAACAAGCAACCAGTAATTGGCAAGGCTAAAAGCATGAAGTAAAGCCCTAGATGTCCTAAGTGGGCTAAGGTTTTCATCAATGGTGACATGGTTGCTGGTAGCTCCGGCGCAGGATGGGTATAACGCCAGAAAATACGAATAATGACCAAGAAGATAATGACTGAAGCAATATTCTTGTGCAAGGTGATGACATCACCTTTGAATGGACCATCTACGTCATAACTTAAAAAATTACCACTGTAAAAACCAATCACCCATGCTGTAATAAAAATGATTGCCATGACCCAATGTAACCACTGTGCCGTCCTTGTATAGTATTGTGATTTTTGTTGCATAATACAAATTCCAATTTAATTTAAGAATTATGATAGGGGGTTTATCCAAGAAAATCAGCGCTAAAAATTCAACGGATTGTTTTAAATTTGCAACGCTTAAAGTAAAAAATGAGAAATATTTATCCATTTATTTATAGTTTTGAAGATTACAAAATTTTTTAGTTTAATCTCACTCTAAGTTTAGGCAAAATACGATCTTTATTCGACAAACTGGAAAAATTGTGAAAAAAACGGCTGCCTTTATAGTTCCATTTATTTTAGCTCTTACGGGGTGTGTGACAACAGATTCGATGGATTCCACAGTAGCAGGAACTACGACACAGCAGTTGGGGGCGGTTGCCATGAAAATTGCAATCAATGCAAAATGTACAACAGAATTAGAAAACTTACCTGCATGGAAAGTAGCCACCAAAGTGATGACGGCTGAACAAAAGAGTAATGTTCAAAGTCAAATTTGTGGATGTGTCAGCGAGAAAGCTCCACAAAGTGTCACTGCCGTAGATTTAGCAACTGCAGCATTGGATCCACAGGCGCGTACAGCAATTGTGTCCAACGCAGTGACAAAAACAATCAATGCCTGTGTTGCTGAAGCAATGAGATAATAGGGAAGAGTATGTTAGTTGCTGGTGTTGATGAGGCGGGCAGAGGTCCATTGGTTGGATCTGTGGTAGCCGCAGCTGTTATTTTAGACCCAAATAATCCCATTGAAGGATTAAATGATTCTAAAAAATTGACTGAAAAGAAACGTGAAAAGTTGTTTGTTGAAATCAAAGAAAAAGCACTTGCTTGGGCGATTGCGGAGGCGACACACCAAGAAATTGATGAGTTAAACATCTTGCAGGCTTCTTTATTGGCGATGCGCCGTGCTGTAGAAGCATTAAAGCTGGTTCCTGAACATGTGCTCGTCGATGGAAATAAAGTTCCAAAAGGCTTGATCATGAGCTGTGAGGCTGTGGTAGGGGGTGATGCACTCCATGCTGAAATCAGTGCAGCAAGTATTTTGGCAAAAGTGACTCGTGATCATGAGATGGTGGATTTAGACAAACAGCACCCTCAATTCGGCTTTGCAAAACACAAAGGTTATCCAACCAAAGCACACTTTGATGCGATTGCTGAACATGGGGTCATTGATCAACATCGCCGTAGTTATGCACCTGTTAAAAGAGCTTTAGGTCTTGAATGAAAGCAATGGTATTTTTACCGAAGGTTTAAATAAATTTAAAGCGGCTATATAGCCGCTTTATATTTCAAAACATTTATAATCTTAACGATTATAAGTGTTTTGTGAATTATCATCTTCATAGGAAGGTTGATAATCTTGATCAATATGTTGCAAATGTTCGTGCATAGCACGTTCATGTTGAATACGTTGATAAATTTCTTCGCGATGTACAGAAACTTCTTTTGGCGCGTTAACACCAATACGAACTTGATTGCCTTTAACACCAAGCACAGTAACACTGACTTGATCCCCAATCATCAAAGTTTCTCCGACACGGCGGGTCAGAATCAGCATGTTTATCTCCTTGCTTAAACGCTAAACCTGCGATGAATTTCTACAAAAAATAGAAAACACAACTTTAAATAGCACCGATAATTTTAACAGAATAATGTGACAAGTTTTTCACTTTCTCACCCCTCTGTTGAAATTTTTTAAAACCTCAAAAACTAATATAACAGAGCCACTATAGAAAACACTATAGTGGCTCCGATTTTTTCTTGGTCAAAACAGCGAATAAGTTGCTATATTTGATCAAAAATTACGCACGTGCACTCGATTCGCCATGTTCACGGTCTAAACCGAACGCAGTATGAAGAGAACGTACAGCAAGTTCGAGATAATTTTCTTCAATAATCACAGAAATTTTAATTTCAGAAGTGGAGATCATTAAAATATTGATCCCTTCATCTGCAAGTGCAGTAAACATCTTACTCGCAACACCTGCGTGTGAGCGCATACCCACACCTACGATCGAAACTTTCACGATATCATCACGTGTTGCAACTTCGCGTGCACCGATGGCGGTTGCGGTTTCTTCTAAAATTGCTTTGGCTTTTTTAAGCTCGCTACGATTGACCGTAAAGGTAAAATCAGTCGTACCATCCTCTTCAACGTTTTGGATAATCATATCCACTTCAACGTTTGCAGCACCAACTGGCGATAAGATTTTAGAAGCAATACCTGGTTCATCAGGTACACCTAAAATTGTTAATTTAGCTTCGTCACGGTTAAATGCGATACCAGAAATAATTGGCTGTTCCATACTGTCTTCCGCTTCAGTGGTGATTAGTGTTCCGACATTCTTTTTGAAGTCTTCATCGAATGCGCCATCATTGTCATTATCAAAACTTGATAATACGCGTAAAGGCACTTGGTACTTACCTGCAAATTCAACTGAACGAATTTGTAGGACTTTAGAACCAAGAGATGCCATTTCAAGCATTTCTTCAAAAGAAATACGATCAACTTTTTTGGCTTTAGGCGCAACACGCGGGTCAGTAGTATACACACCATCAACATCGGTATAAATTTGGCATTCATCTGCTTTTAATGCTGCAGCCAATGCAACACCAGAAGTATCTGAACCACCACGACCTAGGGTTGTGGTATTTCCTTCAGCATCAAAACCTTGGAAACCTGCAACAACAATCACACGACCTGCATCTAAATGTTCAGTCATGACATCAGTATCAATAGATTCGATACGTGCTTTGGTAAATGCGCTGTCGGTTTTAATCCCTACTTGACGACCTGTAAGTGACTTAGCTTCAACACCAATTGAATTGAGCGCCATTGCTAACATTGAAATCGTTACCTGTTCACCCGTAGACACCATTTGGTCTAATTCACGAGGATCAGGGGTTTCGGTAATGGCTTTCGCTAAAGCCAATAAGCGGTTGGTTTCACCACTCATTGCTGATACAACCACTACAACCTTGTGGCCGTGGTCATGCCAACGCTTTACACGACGAGCAACATTTAAAATGCGCTCGGGAGTACCCATAGAGGTACCGCCATATTTTTGAACGATTAATGCCATAGTTGTTCCATATAAGCCATGACTCTAATTGGCATTAGAGTCAGTTACACAAAAGGTGAAGTTTTATTTTTGAGCAAGCCACGCAGTTAAATCTGTCATTACTTGTTCAAACTTCTCGTTTAGTGGCGCGCCACCTTGTGCTAAGTCAGGTTTACCACCACCTTTACCACCAAGCTCATTTGCTAAGTGTTTGATGATGTCACCTGCTTTTAGATTCGCAGTGAAATCTTTTGCTACAGATGCGATCAGACTCACTTTGTCACCTTCAACACCTGCAAGCACGATCACTGCATTATCTAATTTGGATTTGACACTGTCATGAAGATGGCGAACTGACTTCGCATCCTGTCCTTGAACTGTGGCAATTAATGTTTGACGACCTGCAATTTCAGTCACTTGATTGATCAAGTCGGACGCTTGGAAATTCGCCAATTTTTGATTCAACTGTTCGATTTGTTTTTGAAGTTGATGTGCATGTTCAACAGCTGCTTCTACTTTTTCAACAGTTTGGTCTTTTTGAGCTTTGAGCAGATCATTGATATGTAAAATATCGGCATCTACTTTTTGTACCACATCCAGTGCTTTAGTGCCTGTGACAGCTTCAATACGACGTACACCCGCAGCAACACCACCTTCAGAAGTGATTTTGAATAAACCAATGTCACCTGTACGTTTTACATGGATACCACCACACAGCTCGATCGAGAAATTTTTCTCATCTTTGAGTGAGCCCATAGACAGTACACGAACTTCATCGCCATACTTTTCACCAAACAACATCATTGCGCCTTTATCTTTGGCTGCTTCAATGCCGAGAAGTTCTGTGGATACAGCGGTATTGGCAATAATTTCACGGTTCACTAAACGTTCAACGTGTTGCAGTTGTTCGAAGCTCACTGGTTGGTCATTGGCGAAGTCAAAACGTAAAAGATCAGAGGCAACCAATGAACCTTTTTGCTGAACATGTTCACCTAAAATCTGACGCAATGCCGCATGTAATAGGTGAGTGGCAGAGTGATTGCGTGCAGTAGCGTCACGGATGTCAGCTTTCACAATAGCTTCAACGCTCTGTGTTGCTTTTAGACTGCCTACAGTGACAATACCTTGATGAACAAATGCATTACCTGATTTTTTGGTATCTTGAACTTCAAAAATGCCTGTTTCATTTTTAAAGATACCCGTGTCACCAATTTGACCACCGCTTTCTGCATAGAATGGTGTTTGGTTAAGCACAATCAATGCTTCATCACCTTCAACGACTTCGTCAACTTGTATGCCATCTTTATAGATTGCAACAATTTGCCCCTGACCTTGAGTTGCGTCATAACCATCAAATTGAGTTTCGCTGTCTACTTTTACGATACTGTTGTAGTCAACCGCAAATTTACCCGCTTCGCGTGCACGTTGACGCTGCGCAGCCATTTCAACTTCAAAACCAGCTTCATCGATTTCAAGTTCACGCTCACGCGCAATATCTGCAGTTAAGTCAGTCGGGAAGCCGTAGGTATCGTAAAGTTTAAAGACAGTTTCACCTGGAATGATTTTGCCTTTAAGATTGGCTAATTCGCCTTCAAGCAGTTTCAAGCCCTGTTCGAGTGTTTTTGCAAACAATTCTTCTTCACGAATCAAGGCATTTTCTATCACCTGACGACGCTCAACCAATTCTGGATAAGCTTCACCCATGACATCAATAAGCGGTTGCAACATTTTATAGAAGAAGGTACCCGTTGCGCCCATTTTATTACCGTGACGTACAGCACGACGAATAATACGACGCAATACATAACCACGACCTTCGTTTGATGGGTTTACACCATCAGCAATCAAGAAACAGCATGAACGTGCGTGATCTGCAACTACTTTAAGCGAAGCAGGGTACTCAATCGGTTTATTTTGTGCCTGTGCTTCGGCTTGTGCTTGACTCATATCTACGCCGATAATTTCAGCTGCAGATTTTAATAGATTTTGGAACAAGTCAATTTCGTAATTTGAATTGACATGTTGTAAAACAGCAGAAATACGCTCCAAGCCCATACCTGTATCGACAGATGGCGCAGGAAGATTATGCAAGACACCATCCGCAGTACGGTTGAACTGCATAAAGACGTTATTCCAAATTTCAATAAAACGGTCACCGTCTTCTTCTGGTGTACCAGGTAAGCCACCCCAGATATGATCGCCATGATCAAAGAAAATTTCTGAGCAAGGACCACAAGGACCTGTATCACCCATTGCCCAGAAGTTATCAGATGCGTATTTTTCACCTTTATTGTCACCAATACGGATGATACGGCTCGCATCTAGACCGATTTCTTTGTTCCAAATATCAAAAGCTTCGTCATCTGTATGATAAACAGTGGCATAGAGTTTGTCTTTTGGAAGCGCTAACCATTCTTCACCTGTTAGGAAATCCCAAGCAAAACGAATAGCATCATGCTTAAAGTAATCACCAAAAGAAAAATTACCTAACATTTCAAAGAAAGTGTGGTGACGTGCTGTATAACCCACATTGTCCAAGTCGTTATGCTTACCACCTGCACGGACACATTTTTGTGAGGTTGTTGCACGAACATAGTCACGCTTTTCTAGACCAAGGAAACAGTCTTTAAACTGGTTCATGCCTGCATTGGTAAACAACAAAGTAGGGTCATTGGCGGGTACAAGTGAGCTCGACGCGACACGTGTATGTCCTTGCGATTCAAAGTAACGCAAAAATGCTTCACGTATTTCAGCAGTAGTCATAAAACGAGTACTCACAACCAAGTCACTCCTCAATTTTCATATTGGCTAAAAGTGTGTCACTGAGTCTAATTTTATTGCTCAGTCTGCACACAGGCTTAATTTTTAAAAACGCCAAAGTATAACGGAAAATACACGCTCCACCAATGATTTTAAGGTGAATTATTGGTTTTTCTATACAATTGCGACTTTGGTCCAAATGGTTTTTATAATCTATAAAATTTATACTCCCGTAGATTGTCATTACAATATTTAACGCAAATTAAAATGGATCGATACTTAAAAAGTTATGATGCTGGAATTTATATGCCTGACCATCAAATTTAAGCGTTTGTTGTTGTTTATACTGTTTTTTTACGGCTTTGCATGTTTTATAGTCGGTTTTGGTCTGGTTTTTAGTTTCTTTTAATATGATGTCCTGTAAGCCATGAGTCGTTTTATTTGATAAAATCAGGATACGTCTGACCTCTGAATTGCTATTCTCTGGGCAATTTCCAATTCGTTCATCACCGCTATCATTCATACTGATGCCCCCGATTTCTTTAATAGGTAGTTTAGGATTAACTTTAAGTAAAGTTAAATTACTGTGACTATAAGTGAAGCCACCTTGATGCGACGATGACGTTTCGATACCCACGACATCCATATCAGTTAATGTTGAAAAACGGGTGGTATGCAGTTGGGCACCATCATAATGATCTGCATCGGAGTAAAAAGTTTCGGGTGCTTTATACTTTTGCAGAATTTTATGCTGAGTGGTGTCTATCAGATATAAATTCAGATCATGTTCCATATCATCATAAGATTTATAAGCAATCGGTTGGCTAATGGCGATCAGCTGAATTTTTTGTTCACTGTCTAAATTGATACAGCTTTGATATGTTTTTGCATCTGTTTGGGCAAAACGCTGATTGACCAATTTAAATTGGTCAATCAATTGTTGCTGCTGTTGCGCTGAGCATCGTTGATAGGAAGCTGCGAGCACATGACCAGTTATGAAAATCAGTATCATGCCAATTGAAATCTGTAATCTTTTCATGTGATCATCTCTAAAAGTTCAAAATCCAATTAAATTCCAACGTCTAAAAATTTAAGATGTTTGAAACGATATGTTTTTCCATCAAATTTCATGATATGACGTTGTTTTTTGACAATACGTTGGGTACTACAATTTTTTTCGTCAAGTGTTATGCGCTCTGTTTTTTCAGTGAGTTGGAGGTCAGCTAAACCATGACTGTTCTGTTTTAAAGGATGAAGTAAAATTTGAGTCTCGATTTGTTTGTTATTTTCACACATCGACGGTCTTTCGCTAGCTGAGTAATTGGTCATAAACTTATCTAAAATTAAATGCAGTTGGTGATTATTGATTTTGAACAACTTTATTTCACGTATTGTTATGTCGGTCCTGCCTAAATGCCTGTGGGTTAAGGCTAGACCAATAACGGGTATCGCATTGTCTGTAGAAAAGCGGTGAATATCAAATTGTAGGTTTTCATACTGACCGATATCTGAAGTAATCTTCATCGGATAATGATAGTGATTTAGAATTTTTTCAGATGTATTGTCAATCAAATAAAGATCTAAGTTGTAATCTGCATAGCCAGAGGGCATATGAATGGGTTGACTCATTGCGATTAATTGCCGATTTTGATCCAGATTTATACAGCTTTCAAATGTTGGATAACGCGTATCTTTTTGTTGTGGGGAAATCGCTTTAAGTTTATTAACCAATTGCTGAGTCTGTGTTTCGCTGCATCGTGAATAAGTATTTTGAACATTGGTCTGTTGGGCATAACTGAGAGGGATGAATATAAAACCACATATCGCAATACAGCCAGCGTAAAATAAACCTCGATTAAAAGTTCTGGTGAGTAAAGATGAATACATTTTTTTATCCAATGATGTTTTGAAATCTATTGTTTTCGAATTTTTTCTTGATAAAGTCAGTTATATATTAACAGTAGTGACTGTAAATCTTATACCATATAACTGATTATGGTAGTTTGGCTGTAAAAGGATATCTGATGCAACGTGTGGCAATAAACGGATTCGGGCGGATTGGGCGGAATGTATTAAGAGCTTGGTTTGAAAATCCGAAAAACTTTCATTTTGAAATTGTTGCCATCAATGATATTGCAGATGTTGAAACATTGGTTCATTTATTTAAATATGACACGACACATGGACGTTTTGATGGGGCTGTCAATATTGTTGAGGAGAATGGACAGCTTTATATGTCCATTGATGCCCGTCAGATAAAACTTAAAGTCCTTATTTTAAGAGAAGAAAATCCAGCATTGTTACCTTGGCAGGATTTAGAGATCAATGTAGTTTTAGAGTGTACAGGTTTATTCCGCTCGAGAGTTGCTGCTACACAGCATTTAACTGCAGGCGCTAAACGTGTCATTATTGGCGCTGCACCGTTTGATACGGTTGATGCCGCAATTGTATATGGTGTCAATCATCATGAAGTAAAAGCCACCGACCAGATTATTTCCAGTGTTTCATGTACCACCCAGGCACTGGTTCCATTGGTTAAAATCATTGATGATGCCTTTGGCATAGAAAGTGCATTGATGACAGAAATTCATGCTGTCACTGCGGACCAATCTGTATTGGATCATGCCCATCGAGATTTGCGCCGCGCAAGAGCGTCAGGACAGAACATTATTCCAACGACCTCTTCAGCACTGGGTGCTTTGAAACAGGTGATGCCAAAAATGGAAAATCGAATTGATGGATTTTCAATTCGAGTTCCTACGATTAATGTGGCTGCGATCGATTTAAGTTTTATCGCAAAGTTACCAGTAACGGCACATTTAATTAATCAAACCTTAGTCCAAGCTGCAAAATATGATTATGCTGAAATTATGTCAGTGACGGATGAACTGCTGGTTTCAAGTGATTTTAATCATTCACCGTATTCATTGATTGTTGATTTAACACAAACACTTGTTGTGGGACAGCAGGTCAAAGTTTTTGCTTGGTATGACAATGAATGGGGGTATGCCAACCGTTTATTGGATTTATGCGAGTCATTCTATTGATGCATATCTGCTGTCAACAGTGATGAAAATGAATACATGATTATCAGAATTTATCACCTTAAAACTATTCTATCATTGTTAAAATAAAGCTGATTCACATCTTATACTTAGGGGAAGTTGATGTCTTTCATATATATCACCTTGGTGGTCATTTATCTGGCGATTATTTTTCTTGTCTGGCAAATGGGGAAGCTCAATAAGCAAAATATTGTTTTATTTGAGCGCACAAATCATCAACAGCATTTGATTCAATCGCAGGAGAACCACCTTAAGCAGACATTGCAAATTATGCAGGATTTAGCCAAAAAGATGCATGTACAACAAGAAGTTTTGGACAATACCTCTAATCGCTTGACTCAGGTTGAGTTTCAAAATGCTGAACTGATTAAGATACTGCAACAGAATAAGCAACCCTAAAGGTACACAGAAAAAGTATAGATTGATAAACAATCAACATCCTCATCCATTGAGATTCTTTATACGATAAAGTATCTCAATATAGCTGTGGTAACAATACTGATCATGACTGTAGGAAGCAGGGACAAATAACAGGCAGCCAATATGGTCACGGCTATTGCAATCAAGTTGGCTGGATCATCTGAGACAAAATATGGCGCGATGACTGAGATCAGTACACAACCTGGAATGACTTGTAAAATACGTGTGGTTCTTTTGCTGAGCTGTCGGTTTTTTAACAACAAATAGCCTATAACTCTAGTGAGATATGTGGTCAAACCAACGCATAGAATTGCGATAAAGGTGGTCATATGAATCATTCTTCATCTCCAATAAACAAGAAAGCAGCAATGATTCCAGAAATAGAACCCACCAAAACGTACCAGCCTTTGGGTAAAAATGAATAGGCCAAAGCTGCGGCAATGAGGCTAACCAACCAAGGTAATGCTGGTTTAAAGCCTTTCCACATCCCTCGTAAGAGCACTAAAAATACAGCGGGAAATGCCATGTCAAAACCAAATTTGGTGACATCTCCAAGAAAAGAGCCGATTCCAACGCCCATTGTAGTGAAAACAACCCACATCACATACAATGCAAAGCACAGTCCGATATAAAAGAACACACTGAATCCAGCATATGGATTTCGAGGATTTTGCTTATGGGCATCGGTAATGCTTAAAGCCCAACTTTCATCACACATAAAAAACAATAAAGGTAAGGCTTTGTGATTGGGTAAGTGTCGAATATAAGGTGCTAAACTAGCACCCATTAAAATATGCCGGCTATTGACCAAAAAGGTAATTAAAATCAGAAAAAGAAGCTGCGGTGGTTGAGTCCAAACTTCAATAATGGCAAATTCCGAACCACCGGCAAAATTGAGACCAGTCAGTAACGGAACTTCGAGTGTGGAGAAGCCTTTGTGAGCGGCTTGAGTTCCCAGAACCAATGCAAAAGGGATAATCCCTAACAACATGGGGATAGATGTTTTAAGCCCGCGTAAAAATTCTCTGAAATCAATAGAATCATTCAGCTCTGCTGCGGAGTTTTTAAAACTTGACATGAAAGACTCAAAGTTGAAAAATACGGTGTTTATTTATTTTATGCCAATTGATAGGCTATTTTTCGCTAAAATTTCTGCTTACAAATGTTATTTTGCAATAATATTGCTGAAATATGTTGTTTTTTAAATTTATGTACTAGAATTTTCTTTATGAAATTAGACCAAACAGATCGTCGTATTTTACGTGCTTTACAGCAGAATGGAAAATTGCAGAATAATGAGTTAGCTGAACAGATTGGGTTATCTGCTTCACCCTGTCTGAGACGGGTAAAACAGCTCGAAGATGAGGGAATGATTGACCAGTATGTGGCACTGGTAAACCCACAAAAAGTCAATCTCAGTTTGACAGTATTTGCACGGATCTGGTTGAAAAGTCAGGATGAGCAAACTGTAAACTGTTTTATCGACACGATTATGAATATTCCACAGATTGTAGAGTGTCAACTGATGGCGGGTGATTGTGATTTTTTCTTGCGTATTGTGGTGTCTGATTTAGAAGCATATCGAAAGTTTCAAATCAATCATTTAAATAAAATTTCAGGAATACAAAATGTAAAAACTGAAATCCCGCTGCAAAAAATTAAACAAACCACAGCTTTGCCCTTGGATTAGTGATTAGTCGGCTTTGCTAATTGTTGTAAATATTTTGCTGGAACATGCTCAGTGAGCCAAACCCCATTTTCTGCTTGATAAAAATGATAGCCGTCTTGATGCATTCTATGTGCATCAATCTGAAAAATAATCACTTTGCCATGTCGTTGTCCGACTTTAACTGCAGTCGTTTGATCGGTAGACAGATGAACATGATGACGTTCACCTGAAATTAAACCTTGATCTAAAATACTGCTTACAAAGCGTGTTGCCGTCCCATGAAAAAGTGTTTCAGGCGGAGGGATAGCAGTATAAGCACGTTTAACCTGAGCACTTGAATGACCTTGTACCGCACGGATTTTGCTTTGATCCAATGAAAACTGGAAGCGTTTTTTATCGCTGGTTTCAACGATTTCAGTCAATTCGATAAGGCTAAGCGGTCTTTTGAACTTGATCAGTTGCTGTAAAAGTATATGCACGTCAGTCCAACCCTCGGAATCAAGTTGGATTCCAATATTTTCTGGTTGATGCCTAAGTACTAAGCTTAATAATTTGCTGTGTTGTTGGCGTTTTTCTAGAGATTTCATCTGTTTATTCTAACATAATTTTGATACTAAAAATTAAGCTTGTGGTTCTATTGTTTTGACAACACTATCAACTGAATATTGCCCCCATTCAGACAGCTGTTCAATAAAGTGATTGATGGCTTGACTGTCAAAATGAGCCACTAACATATAGCAAGCAGAACCACAGACTTTATAACAACTTTCGACTGCAGCAAACTGCATAACAAATACTTCAAATTTTTCAAAATCATTATTTTGCATCATTACCCGTATAAACTGAGTTGAGGGATGATTCAAAGCAATCGAATATTTTTGGATTGTACCTTCATCTTGCATTTTAGCAATACGGCTTCCGACTGCTTGTCCAGTGCGGTGGACAAGTTTCCCAATTTCTTTATTGCTGAGGCGAGAATCAGTTTTCAGGATCTGTAAGATTTTTAGATCGATAGGGTCTTTGGATAGCATAATGATTTTGACAATTTTTCAATCTGAAAGTTTCTTGGGATTTATTCTTTCACGATAGACTGCAAACTGCCAGATGTTTGATCTAATCTTATAAAAACTTTAACAAACTGTGAGAATGAAAATGAGCCATACTGCCTTATTGGTTATAGATGTACAAAATGATTATTTCCCACAAGGAAAGATGGAATTGTTTGGCGCTCAACAGGCTTTAATACAAATCAATCGATTGGAAGCTGATTTTATCAAGAAAGCTCAATCGATCATTTATATTCAGCATATTGCCAAACAAGCGCAAGCCAGTTTTTTTGAAGAGGGTACAGAAGGTGCTGAATTGCATTCTGGCTTACAGATCAATCAGAACTCTATCATCATTGAAAAGCACTATCCCAATAGTTTCTTCCAAACAGATTTAAAGCAAGTGCTTGATCAGCTGAATGTCGATCAGTTGGTTATCAGTGGAATGATGACACATATGTGTGTCGACGCAACATCTCGTGCGGCTGCTGAACTAGGCTATCAACCGATTATCATTGCAGAGGCAACAGCAACACGCCAGCTAAGCTATGCAGGTAAAACAGTGCAGGCTGAAGATGTGCAGACAGCATGTTTATCTGCATTTCAGATGTTTTCACGGGTGACCAGTATTGATGATTATTTAAAATAGTCAAAATAAAGGGAAGTGCAAAACGATGGGCACTGTTGCACTTCCCATTTTAAATCAAAATGTCTTCTATTCCTGATTTAAAAAACCTTCTTTGATTTTTTCAGGTAAGCCTTCGTGCCACCATGTATATATTGAGGATTGAATTTCTTGATCTTCTTCTGGATCATTAAATGGTTCATCATCTTCACGGATTAATTCATCTTGTTCAAATTTAAACCAAAACTCCCAAGGGTCATCATCACCACATCCCCATGCGCGTACATCAATTTCAGGTAGGAGTGATTTTAAGAACAGTACAATTGCTTCGATAAACTCGTCACCTGAAGATCCATGAACAAAATGCGCAATTGAATAGTCATCCACAGCATGAATGGACTCAGGACCTAAATCAAACTCAATATTATCAACTGTGTTTAAAAGGTCTGCTGCAAGTTCTCGTCCCAATTCTGGGTTGAGCGTGATAGCTGAAGCAATAAACTTATCCTGATCCCCACGATGTTGCTGAAACAAAGCATCGATTTTCAATCTAATCTGTGGACTTGAATGTGTGTAATAGAGATTGCTATGTAGTTCCATGTTATTCCCAATTCTAATAGTTAACTTATGGCGGTGCTGCTTTTATAAGCAGGTAAATTATATTTTGAAGCATATGAATAGCAATCACTTTAATAATGAAAATTTAAATAAATACAATATCTTGTTTTCTTAAAAACACAGAAATAATTTTTTTTGTACAAATTGGGGTGCTATGAATCAATAATCCGATCCTTAAACGTCATTTTATTAATGCATGGTCTAAATGATCGTGCTAAAATAAGAGAAATCGGGTGTGTTCCCGATTTTTTTATGCGGATTACTTCCGCGCTGACAGGATTTAGGTTTACAACATGCCCATTTCAGAGACATGGTTATTACCTGATGGTGTAGCTGATGTATTACCAGAGCAAGCGCAAGTAATTGAACAATTGCGCCGTAAAGCTTTAGATTTCCTCGCATCCCGAGGTTATCAGCTGGTGTATACGCCATTCATCGAATACATCGAATCACTTTCTTCTCTTTCCGAATCGAATCAAGATTTAGACCTAGCCACTTTTAAAGTCATCGATCAGCTTTCTGGTCGTTTGCTTGGTGTGCGTGCCGATATGACACCACAAGTGGCTCGTATCGATGCCCATGTACATCAAGTACAGGGTGTGGCGCGTTACTGCTATGCAGGAACAGTACTTCATACTAAACCACAAGGTTTTAATACCACGAGAGCACCTTTACAGCTTGGTGCGGAATTATTTGGTTCAGACAGTATTGATGCTGATGTTGAAATGATTGACGTCATGCTTAATCTGATTAAAACAGCGGATATGGTGGATGGTATCCATCTTGATTTAGGGCATGTTGGGCTATTTAGAAGCTTGGTTAAGCTTGCAGGTTTAAATAAGTCAACAGAACGTCAGTTGTCAGACTTATACCAACGCAAGGCATTACCAGAACTTGCTGAATTTACTCAAGAATTAAAATATGGTGCTGATTTTTACGCTTTAGGTCGTTATGCAAGTGATTTAGATGCTTTGCAAGCGCATATCAGTGCAGAAATTTTTGCGGATGACGCATTCAAACACGCTTTTGATGTGCTTAAAACCACATTTACCGAAATTCAAGCACGTTGGCCAAATCTCAATATTGGGATTGATGTGGTAGAACTTCGTTCATATCACTATCACACCGGTCTAATGTATGCGGTTTATGCACCAAACCGTGCTGCACCACTGGCGCAAGGCGGTCGTTATGATGGTATTGGTGAGCATTTTGGACGTGCGCGTCCAGCAACAGGTTTTTCCTGTGATTTGTATGTCTTGAGTGCAGGGAAACATCAACAGATTGAAAAAGTGGTTGCGCCTAAGGGAACAGCTGCTGATTTACTTGACGCGATCGAGACGACTCGTAAACAAGGTTTAAGTGTAATTCAGTTATTGGGTAATGACGATTTAAACTCAGTTCCAAACGCAACACACCAATTGGTCAATGTTGCAGGTGAGTGGAAAGTCGAAACAATTTAATGATCGAATAGAGTGTTCATGTCACTTTATTTGGTTTTCTATTTTAACAGCATGATGTAATGAGGCTATTATGGGCAAAAGTGTTGTGGTACTCGGTACCCAATGGGGCGACGAAGGTAAAGGTAAAATCGTTGACCTGCTCACAGATCAAGCAGCTGCGGTAGTACGTTATCAAGGCGGACATAACGCGGGTCATACACTCGTCGTTGGTGGTAAGAAAACAGTTCTTCACCTCATTCCATCAGGTATCTTACGTGAAAACGTACTTTGCTTAATTGGCAATGGTGTTGTACTTTCACCTGAAGCGTTGATCAAAGAAATGGATATTTTAGAGAAAGAGGGCGTACCTGTTCGTGAACGTCTACGTATTTCTCCAAACTGCCCATTGATTCTTCCGCATCATATTGCACTTGATCAGGCACGTGAGAAAAAACGTGGAAATGCTAAGATTGGTACAACTGGTCGTGGTATTGGTCCAGCGTATGAAGATAAAGTTGCCCGTCGTGCAATCCGTGTTGCGGATTTGGTACGTGGCGGTGACCATCTTAAAGCGCAGCTTGAGGAACTTCTTGAGTACCATAACTTCCAATTAACTCAATTCTTCGGTGTTGAGGCGGTTAAAGTAGAAGATGTACTTGCGCTTTGTGACCAATGGCGTGAAGTGATTAAACCATTAGTATTGGATGTGATCACGACTTTGCATGACTATCGTAAAGATGGTGCAAATATCATGTTTGAGGGTGCTCAGGGTTCATTATTGGACGTTGACCACGGTACATATCCCTATGTAACTTCATCGAATACTACTGCCGGTGGTGTGAGCTCAGGTTCAGGTCTGGGTCCATTGCATCTTGATTATGTTCTTGGAATTACTAAAGCCTATACCACGCGTGTAGGTGCTGGTCCGTTTCCAACCGAGCTTGTTTATGATGCTGCCAATGATGTTGGTGATGCGATAGGTAAACACTTAGGGACTGTAGGTTCAGAGTTTGGTGCTTCTACTGGTCGTCAGCGTCGTTGCGGTTGGTTTGATGCAGAAATTCTACGTCGTTCTGTAGATGTAAACTCATTGTCGGGTATTTGCTTAACCAAGCTTGATGTTTTAGATGGCTTGGAAGAAGTAAAAATCTGTGTAGGCTATGAAGCTGCAGATTCAGGTTGTGTGGGTTCTACAGATGCGCTTGCATTTGAAACATTAAAACCAATCTATGAAACAATGCCAGGTTGGTCTGAATCGACTTTCGGCGCCAAATCACTCGATCAATTGCCACAAAATGCAATTAATTATGTGAAACGTATTGAGCAGTTAATTGAATGTCCTATTGACATCATTTCTACGGGTCCAGACCGTGATGAAACGATTGTAATGCGTCACCCATTTGATGCTTAATATGCAGATATTTTAAAAAGCTCCTTCGGGAGCTTTTTTTATAAACATATATTTGGAGGTTTAAATAAAATGTGATTTATTTTGATTTTTTTAACAAAATACAACATAATTCGGGCGCTAAACGTTGAACTCCGTGTTGGAGTTTACATAAAGACTAATGAGCTTTGGTGAAAATAATGATTAACAAGAATGTATTACTTGGATTAGGGTTAGTGGTTGGTTTATCAGGTTGCACCACGGTTGCTGAGTTAACGGGTAATGACTCTGCAACATTAAACCTCAATGCAGCAGCGGATTATAAGTTGCTGGTTGAAGATGCAAAGGCACAAAAAGCACTGGATACAACATCATCAACTTATAAACGTGTGAATGCTGTTTTTCTAAAAATGAAGCCTTTTGCAGATCAGGCAAATAAAACAGGACAGCAATTTGACTGGCAGTTAAGCGTGTTGAGATCTGATGAACTCAATGCATTTGTCATGCCAGGCGGAAAAGTGGTGTTCTTCACAGGCATCGTTAATCAGCTTAAATTAACAGATGCAGAAATTGCTGCCATTATGGGTCATGAGATGACGCATGCTTTAGAAGAGCACTCTAAACGTGATGCAGGAGCTACGGCAATCACTGATTTTGCAGTGAAGATGGGTAAAACCTATGCAGGCGATAAATTAGGGTCGATGGGTTCGCAAGCGCTGGATATTGGTAGTAAATACGGTGTGGGTCTACCTTATTCACGTAGTTTGGAATCTTCTGCAGACCGTGGTGGTTTGATGCTAATGGCAAAAGCAGGATATAACCCAGAAGCCGCAATCAGTGTTTGGCAAAAAATGAACAAAATTGATGGTGGCAGTAACAATGGTGTTCAAAAATTTACTTCTACTCATCCATCGAATAATGACCGTATCTCAGATTTAAATAAGAGCATGGTGGAAGCGAAGCAGGTGTATAAAGCTGCAATCAAAAAATAATTGAAAAGTGGAAAAGATCTAAGCCTGAAGTTATTCAGGCTTTTTCTTTAAAATAAAAGACTAAAGTCGAAAATGATTTAGGTTAGGTTTTTATACCTGGCTTGATAGAATGTAGGTTTAGAGACAGATTGAGTTTGTAGAATGCAAAAGAATATATCCTCAACGATATTTTATTCGCTGATTTTCGCGATGGGCGGTGCACCGACAATCGCCATGCTCATCATTCAAGCTCAAACCAACGATCCAAATATTGTCTCTCAAGCCCTGTTGGGATTGAGCGTAATGATTGCCTGTATCCTGGTACCTGTAATTTTGCTTCAGAATGGATTTTTATTTATCAAACGCAATGACACGCGGTTGGAAGCTAGAATTATTCCTTTAAAAAATATATATTTGGCATTGAATGTAATCTGTCTCATATATTGGTTAATGGTACAGTTTTTGTAGGCTTTTTACTTACACAATTAATATGAATTAATGGAATTTATTGATTTATCCTCATGTAACATTTGCATATAATTCACAACGTTTTTATTTGTTCTCTATGGAGTTGATTATAATGAACAATAAATTAATACTTAGTCTATGTGCTGCGACTGCGATTTCAATTTCTGGATGTACAACTATTGCTGATATGGCAGGTGCAGATTCTGCAACATTGAATTCAAATGCGACGCTCGGTTTTAATAAAACTGTGCAAGAAGCACGTGCAAATAAAACTTTAGACACAACCTCTGCAACCTATAAAAAGGTAAATGCAGCATTTATCCGCCTAAAGCCTTATGCAGATCAGATGAACCAAACAGGACAACGATTTGATTGGCAGCTGGCTGTACTTAAGTCAGATCAGATCAATGCGTATGTTGCACCAGGTGGTAAAGTTGTTTTCTATACAGGTATTGTCAACAGACTTAATTTATCTGAAGCTGAAGTGGCTGCTGTGATGGGGCATGAGATGACGCATGCTTTAGAAGAGCATTCGAAACAGAAATTAGGCGCGCAAGCACTGACCAATCTTGCAGTAAACATTGGTAAATCTTATGCGGGTAGCCAAATTGGTGAACTGGGTAACGCTGCAATTGATTTGGGAAGCCAGGTAGGTGTGGGTTTGCCTTATTCCCGTAACTTGGAAAGCCGTGCGGATGAAGGTGGTTTAATGATGATGGCAAAAGCAGGTTATAATCCGCAAGCAGCGATCACGTTATGGGAAAAAATGGCAAAACAGGGCGGTGCCCAAGGCTCTGCATTGCTATCAACACACCCATCAGATGCGAACCGTATCAATGCGATGAAAAAGAATTTACCGGCTGCGATGGCAGTATATAACGCACGTGGCGGAAAATAAGACTGAGTGGTCTTTATCTCTGATTAAAAAGGATGCTGAGGCATCCTTTTTATTGGCTTCTCAATCAGCCGTATGATTGGATTGACTATGGGTATTAAAATCTTAATCAAACTAAGGTGCTGGATTGGGTTGCTGTTTATGGATATTTTCAATTTCCGTTAATATTTCTTCAGGCAATTGAATATCAAAAGCATGAATATTTTCTTTGAGTTGAGAAAGCTGTGTTGCACCGATAATGGTGCTATGAACAAAGAATTGCTGTTTAACAAATGCCAAAGCCAATTGAGTTAGACTTAAACCATGTTTCTCTGCAAGTAAGGCATATTGTTCTGTTGCCCAATCACTTTGAGGGTTGGTATAACGGCTGAAACGCGAAAATAAACTAATACGCCCATCAGCAGGTCGTGCACCATGACGATATTTCCCAGTCAGGTAGCCAAATGCAAGCGGTGAATAAGCCAGTAATCCAACATTTTCAAACTGTGCAATTTCAGACATACCGACTTCATAAGTGCGATTTAACAAACTATATGGATTTTGTACACTGACAATTTTTTCTAATCCCAATTGCTCTGCGAGATGTAAAAATTTTAAGGTTCCCCAAGGCGTCTCATTAGATAAGCCAATATGGCGAATACGTCCTTTTTTAACCTCATTTGAAAGTGCTTCTAATGTTTCGGCAAGTGGGGTAATGTCTTGAGTCAATGCCGCTTGCTGGTTGCCGTAGCCTAATGTACCAAAGAAGTTCGCTGGGCGTTGTGGCCAATGTAGCTGATATAGGTCAATATAATCGGTGCGCAAGCGTTTTAATGAGCCATCAATTGCTGAACTGATTTCTGAAGCAATAAATTTAGTGTGTCCATCACGAATTTGACTGCCACCTTGTTGTGGTCCGGCGATTTTTGTAGCAATGATCAGTTTGTCGCGTTGACCATTCTGGGCAATCCAATTACCAACAATGGTTTCTGTTGAACCTTGAGTTTCTGGTTTAGGAGGAACGGGATACATTTCTGCTGTGTCCCAAAAATGAATATTTTGATCAAGTGCATAGGAAAACTGTTCAAATGCTTCATTTTGAGTATTTTGTTCACCAAAAGTCATGGTTCCTAAACAAATTTCAGGTACGACCAAATCAGAATGACCTAGGCGATTTGATTTCATGTCAGATCCTTTATAAGTGTGTTTAATCTCTGATGAGAATAATAACGAAATAAAATTTGATAAACTGTTGAAATTATTTTTTCTAATGATTAAAACAAGATGAGTTTATCTAAAAATCTTATAAACCAGTAGGAGCTGTTGAAAATTCGGCTGTGTTTGCGGCTACAGGTGTTTTTTAGCTAATGCTAAGTGTGAAATAGCAAATTAGTCATTCTAAATGATGAGAAACATTATTTCTCAAGATTAAGACGAAGCGGCAAAATGACGAAAGTTCTTCACTGCACTTTAGGCTGCAAATTAAGCCATGTGGGTTCTTGCTTGGGGGATGCTCTCGTCATAGCTTAGAAAATTTGAAAATAGTCTCACTATTATCTTCATTTGCTTGCGCTATATTTTTCATGACTGCTGAATTTTAACACAAACATCAGTCATGTATGAAAGGGCTACAGATGCTGCTATTTAGATAATCATTTCAACAGGGTATAGGCAAGATGGACAAAACTGTTGAGTTCAGACTTAAAAAGCAAACTCGAAAGTTTGCTTTTAAACAATATAGAGATGGTGCTATTTTGAGAGTTTTGATCATTATCAAAGCCAAAAAACTGGTTATGTTAACTTCTCAAATCAACTTTTAAATTTTATTCATCGTCATTGTTATATTCATCTTCAGAGAATTTTGACTCTTCTAAAGATGCATCAAAAATTAATATGGCTTTACCATCAGTCTCGATCATGCCTTGCTCTTCAAGTGTTTTTAATACGCGCCCCACCATTTCACGTGAACAGCCTACGATGCGACCAATTTCTTGGCGGGTAATACGGATCTGACGACCATTTGGTAAAATCATCGCTTCAGGTTGTGCAGAAAGATCGATCAAGCAACGTGCAATACGCCCAGATACATCAATAAATGCAAGGTCCGTCACTTTGCGTGTTGTATTCTTTAAACGGCGAACCAATTGCGCAAATACTGCGTAACTTAGGTCAGGATACTGTTTGCTGATTTCATGGAAGTTATCATATGAAATCTCAGCGATTTCACATATATCACGTGTTCTGACCTCGGCTGTACGTTGTGGGTTCTGCTCAAATAAACCCATTTCTCCGAAAAAATCCCCAGGATTCAAATAAGCAACAACAATTTCACGTTCATCATCTTCGCGTAAAATAATTGAAACTGAACCTTTTAAAATTAAATACAGTGATTTTGACTCTGAACCTGCATCAATGATTGTTGAGCGTTTAGGAAAACGATTGATGTGGGCTCTCTTGAGCAAAGCTTTGACTGACTCAGGTAATTGACCAGGCGACAAAGCATCTGTACTAAGTTGTGCAAAATTAGAAGACATGCTTAAAAATTCCGAATTGGATAATAACTAGATCTTTTGATCTAAATTGAACTCGTCACGTAGAAGCAGTAGAGATGAAATTCCTTATCAACTCATTTTATGCTAGTGTACAGGTACCCTGTAAATTTATAGCTTTTTTTAGGTAGTTGCAATGCAAACTAGCGTTCATTGGTTAGAGAATGTTGCTTTTCAAGCAAATTCAGAAAGTGGTCACCAAATTATTATGGATGGTTCTGCCGAATATGGTGGTGAAAACCGTGGACCACGTCCTATGGAATTGATATTAATGGGACTTGGTGGGTGTGCTTCATTTGATATTGTGACCATTTTAAAGAAATCGAGACAAAATGTAACGGATGTTGTTTGTCAGCTCAAGGCTGAACGTGCAGATACCATTCCGGCGGTATTTACTAAAATACATCTGCATTTTGTAGTGACAGGGCATGATGTAAAAGACAAGCAAGTAGCCAAAGCTGTTGAATTATCAGCTGAAAAATATTGTTCAGCGAGTAAAATGCTATCTGATGGGGGTGTTGAAATTACCCACGATTATGAAATTATTGCTGCTGAATAGCAAAATAAATCTAAAAAAAGCCAATAGTTTTATTGGCTTTTTTTTATTTTTTAGCATTTATAAAACGTGACTAGTGGAGTCAAAATTAAATAAAATAAATTATTACAAAATGTGTATTTCCTCCCAAAAAGCTATTTTCAGGGATCAAATAAACTTAATTTCCTGATCTTTTTGAGCAAATTAGTGTGTAAGAAAAAGTTGTGGATCGACACGTGCATTATTGAGACTCATTCCCCAATGTAAATGTGGTCCGGTTACGCGCCCTGTTTTACCCACCAGACCGAGCAAATCACCTTGTTTTAATATTTGTCCTTTCTCAACATTTATTTTACTTAGGTGACAGAACATACTAATTAGACCTTGTCCATGATCAATCATGACAGTATTGCCATTAAAGAAATAATTGCCAGTGGCAACCACTTTTCCAGCAGCAGGTGCTATGACTTTTTGTCCAATTGGTGCAGGAATATCTAATCCAGAATGTGGTGCACGTTCTTCACCATTAAAGAAACGTTTGCGACCGAATGAATTACTGAACTTACCTGCTGTAGGTCGGATAAAATTTGGGAAATCTTTCCATTGTGCCGGGCTAAATGAGCTGTAGATGTCATTTTGCTCCTTGGCTTCTTGGCTGTAACGATCAAGCTGTTGTTGATTCGGATTAACGTAATCCTGATTCTTTACATTGAGTCGCTGCTCGGCATACTTATATGGCTGAACGTCAATGTTGATGGGACCACTGGCGCTTTGCAACTGCAAGGTGCCAAGAGGAGCGGAGAGTGGGATGCCAAATACAATATGCTTTACGGAACCGGTTCCATCAACGACTAAGACGGGCTTATCCTGATAACGGACATCTGAAACTGTTTTAGCAACAGGAATCACCGCAATACCACCTGCACGACGTGAGTCTTGTGGCAGTGCAAAGCTTTGAGTTGTGATAACTAAGCTGCTTAAAATAAGAATTTTTTTGATTGAAAACATAGATGTGGTACAAGATTTAACTTTTAGACAGTATCTGGGTTTGCGGTGTTAAGCTCAAGTCCATGATTGTTAAATTAACTGCAATACTGTTTTATTGATTAAACGCTCAGCATTTGTACTGGAGGACCATTAAAACAGCCCAGCTTTTAAATTGAACGAGTTCAATCGAAGAGGATTTATAGATCGGCTTGGAGAGGGGGATTGGTTTGAAAAATTTTAACAATCACATGCTAAATATTTAGCATGTGATTCGCTAGAAGAGCTGCTTGGATATTCATCAATTTGCAAATGCAGACCGAAGCGGTTTAGCCCGTCTTAATTGATGCAGGACAGATACTAAGACATCTATTTCTTCAGTGGTGTTATAAAACGCCAGCGATGGGCGTACTGTGCGTTCAACTCCGAAACGGCGTAAAATCGGTTGTGCGCAATGATGCCCCGTTCGAACAGCAACGCCATACTGATTCAGAACTTTCCCGATCTCTTCTGTTTCATAGCCTGCAAGGGTAAAGGACATCACACTTGCTTTATTTAGTGCTGTGCCAATTAAACGCAGGCCTGAAACGCTTTGTAATGCATGCTGACCATATTCGAGCAAATCATGTTCATAACGTGCAATATTATGGATGCCGATTCGTTCAATATATTCTAAGGCGGCGCCTAAGCCGACAGCATCAGCAATGTTTCCTGTACCCGCTTCAAATTTATTCGGAGCAGGTTGATAAACCACTTGTTCAAAGGTGACATCCTGAATCATATTGCCGCCACCTTCCCAAACGGGCATGCTGTCGAGTAATTCTGATTTGGCATATACAGCACCGATCCCCGTAGGACCAAACACTTTGTGTCCAGAGAACACAAAGAAGTCGGCATCCAGACTGGTAACATTGGTTGGAACATGGGAAACAGATTGAGCGCCATCAATCAAGACTCGCACGCCAGCAGCATGTGCTAAAGCGATGATTTCTTGCGTTGGCGTGACCGTACCAAGAGCATTGGATACTTGGGTAATTGCAACAAGCTTGGTCTTTGGATTGAGGAGCTTAATAAATTCATCAATCCGAATCTGCCCCGTATCATCGACAGGAATGACCCGTAACTTGGCACCTGTCTCTTGAGTCAACTGGTACCAGGGGACAATGTTGGCATGGTGTTCCAAATGAGAAACAATGATTTCATCTCCCGCTTGAATATTTTGTTTTCCCCAAGATTTTGCAATTAAATTAATGCCTTCGGTTGTACCACGCACGAAAACAATATTTTTAGCGGAAGCAGCACCAATAAAGCGGGCAACCACATCACGTGCATGTTCATAGGCGTCACTGGCACGTGCTGCAAGTTCGTGGGCAGCTCGATGAATATTTGAATTTTCATGCTGATAAAAATAAGCAATTCGGTCAATGACTGCCTGTGGTTTATGGGTGGTGGCAGCATTGTCGAGCCAGATTAATGGTTGACCATTGACACGTTCTTGCAAGATTGGAAAGTCTTTTCGAATCTGCAGAATATCCAATGGTTGATCATTCCGAGTCTGAGTCGGAATTTGCCAATCTGGATGAGAGCGAGACGTCTCAATGGTGGATGATTGAAGAAAGTAATAGCCCGATTCTGTTGTGGCAGGTTTATCGTTGCGATCCTGTATTAAGCTTTTTAGATGATGGTCATCTGTCACATGATAATCATCAAAGGCATAGGGATTTTTAATTCCTTCTGTTTGGTTGATGTTATGTTGAATCTTTTCAGCATCGACGCTTTCAGCTTGAGTGAAATCTAAAAAATAAAAAGGCGATTGTACTGGTGTTGTCGATGGTGTTAATGCTTGTGGTCTATAAGGTCGTGTAAACGCCGAATTCAAGGCTAAATCCAAATCTGGTGTGGTTGTAAATGGGTCTGGCGTATGCGCACCTCCAATGATTGGTGCTGAAGATAGAATCCGACGTTCAGGATGATCTGAAGTAGGTTCTACATAATGTTGCGTTGATCTCGGATTTAAATGTGCTTGTTGCACAATAGCGGGAATACGACCTGATAAGGCTGCTATTGGATCCTTGGGTTGTGGGGGATGGCTCTGTCCAAACGCCTGATCAGGCAGCTCAAAATTTAGAGCCTGTTTTTTCTGCTCTGGCAGTGCGGCAAACAATTCATTTGCCAACTGTGCAATCACAGATTCATTGATTGGCGCTTCTTGTGCGGCAGTGTTGCTGATGACAGATGAATTATTTATAGGTTGTTGGATAGTCATGGTATTTGTCTACCTCCACATCTTCAAGTACAGCAAGAGCATCATCTGTAAGTACGGCAAGTGAGCAATATAAGGAAATCAAATACGAAGCGATGGCATTACGATTAATGCCCATAAAGCGTACAGAGAGTCCTGGTGCTTGTTCACCTGCAAGCCCCGGTTGGAATAGCCCTACAACGCCTTGACGTTTCTCACCGACACGTAACAGGATGATTTTGGTTTTACCATCTTCAACTGGAATTTTATTGGAAGGGATGAGTGGAATACCCCGCCATGTAATAAATTGTGAGCCAAACAAACTGACTGTTGGTGGTGGTACGCCACGACGGGTACATTCACGACCAAATGCTGCAATCGCATCAGGATGCGCCAAGAAAAACCCAGGTTCTTTCCAAACCTTGCGCAATAGATCATCAAAATCATCGGGTGTTGGTGCGCCTGTCAAGGTTGAAAGACGTTGTTCATCTGCAACACTCGCCAACAGCCCGTATTCAGGGTTGTTGATCAACTCACTTTCTTGTCGTTCTTTAATGGTTTCTATCGTGAGGCGTAATTGTTCTTTGATTTGATCGTGGGGACTACTGTATAAGTCAGAAACGCGAGTATGGATATCCAGTACGGTTGAGACACCGTTTAAGAAATATTCACGGGGATTAAGCTCATAGTCCACAAAGGTTTGTGGAAGTGTTGCTTCATCACGTTGGGTGCAGGCAACCTGAATATCATCTGTATTGCTGACTTTGTTGACTCGGTAAATACCGGCTTCCACCGGTGTCCACTGTAATAAATGCGTCAGCCAGCGCGGTGTAATTGTTGAAAGTTGAGGAACTGTTTTGGTTGCATTTGCCAGTTGGCGAGCAGCCTGATCATTCAGTGCTTGGCGTGTCACTTCTTGGTTCTTAGCCATGTTTTAATCCTTGGTGATATGAATTGATGATTGATTACTGCTTGAATAAGATCTCTATTGTTATCCTCTCCAGTAAAATCAGAGGTTTGTTAAAATATTTTATCTCTCGAGTTTTTTAATATGGATAAAGCACAAGTTCAAAAGTTATTCCTGACGCCATGGCAATCCATGAAAACGCCAACCATTAAATGCCCCGCGATGATTATGTTCATCTAAGTCGCCTTCAAAGCCTTGCTCAATGTTGTAAATATTTTCAAAACCAGCATTGAAGGCGACATTGGCTGCTGCAGCTGAACGTTTACCACTGCGGCACAGTAAGAGAATGATTTTATCTTTGCCAACTTTGCTTTCGAGTTCTTTGGCAAAACGCGGGTTACGGTTTAATGCAGTACCCGTCGCCCAGGGAATATGAATGGTACCTTCAACAAAACCGACAAATTTTCGTTCTTCATTGGTGCGAACATCGACAATTTCGACATGACCCGCTTGAAACAATGCCCAAGCTTCGTGAGGTAAAATCGTGCCAGTAAACTCTAAATAATGGTCTTCGACACGTTGTTGCGCTTGTTCAAAAATCGTTTGAATTTGTGTTTGAGTTAATTCGGAAAAATGTTGTTGGTTTAAACTGGTCATTTCAATTGCCTTTCTTCTGGCTTAAATGTGTGTTTAAGCTTGATGTATCAGATGTATTGATAACCACTATAATGATTTTCTATATTCTATAAATTAATAAAAAATGGATTGCTTATTCTTATTATTGAATAATAATTGAATTATTTTTTACTGATATGTTTATATGAATTATGTTTATCTAGCGCATTGCGAATAAAATAATATTCACTGTGAATTATAAAATTTCATGTAAATTGATGGATCATGGAACGTCTTTTAGTTAGATAGGTAAACATATGACTCAGTGGAATATCCAAAATATTGTGGATGAGCTACAAGAAGCTCGAAATGAATGGCGTACTCAACGTAAAAGTCTGAAAGACTTTGGGGGACGGGAATTACCTTCTAAAGACGAAATCAAGAAAATTATGAATGACCTATGCGGTATTTTATTTCCAATGCGTCTAGGTCCACATGATTTGCGGCAACAAAGTGAAAATCTTTATATTGCCCATACCCTTGAAAAAACTCTGCATTCCTTACTTGAACAAGTCAAACTGAATTTAACCTATGATTATAAATATAAAAAACATAATGAAAATACAGATGTAATTGAAGTACTTGCACAAAGTATTGTCAGTGAGTTCGCACAAAAACTACCTGATATACGTCGAATTTTAGATACGGATGTGATTGCTGCTTATGATGGTGATCCAGCAGCCCGTAGTGTGGATGAAGTGTTATTGTGCTATCCGGGAATCTTGGCAATCATTTATCACCGTGTCGCCCACGAATTTTATAAGAAAGATTTGTCTTTGTTGGCCCGTCTGATTGCTGAAATTGCCCATTCAAAAACTGGAATTGACATTCATCCTGGTGCACAAATCGAACAAGGTTTTTTTATTGACCATGGTACGGGTGTGGTAATAGGAGAAACTTGTGTTATAGGAAAAAATGTACGTATTTATCAGGCGGTCACTTTGGGTGCAAAACGTTTTGAAGTTGATGATTCTGGACGTTTGCAGAAAGAATATGCCCGACATCCAATTGTTGAAGACAATGTAGTGATTTATGCAGGAGCGACGATTCTTGGACGCATTACAATCGGTCAAGGCGCTGTGATTGGTGGGAATGTATGGATAACCCAAAGTGTTGCAGCCAATAGTGCCGTTTCACAAAGTTCGGCAACCAAAACAGAAGTATAGATGATCTGATAGAATTCATCATGATTTTGTTTGAGATTCTATTCACTAGGATAAAGGAATAATGTAAAACGTTTGGGCATCGATTACGATGAGATCATTTCTAACGCGATAGATCTGAGCTATGTCCAGCGGAAATTTAAACTGTATTTTTTTGCCATGTTGCTGAATTTCAAATACATCATAGCCAATCGGTGTAAACCAGAATACATAGTGATTTCCTGAGCCTTGAACATCATCAATACTTTGATATTTTAGATATTTGTCATTTGAAATCATTGGTTTAGATGGTGTTTTGCATTCGGGTAGCTGAATCGAATGTTCTAATTTTGGAAGAAATTTGGAAAAATCTTGACTAAAAATATAGTTTTTTGAGGTTTTTATGAGTTGGGTTTCTTCATCAATCACTTGATAACACTCGGCTTGCTGCTGTTGTAGGTATTGTTTTAACTTTGCAATCATCGCTAAATTAAAAGGCTGTGCAGGTTGAACTCGATAATTATTGGGTGAAAAGTCAGGTTGTGGCTGTTCAGGCGTTGTTCTAAAAATATCGATGATATTTCGAATAAAAGATTGTTCTTGCTGTTTTTTTTCTTGTTTGACTTTCTCGGCTTCTTTTTCTGAGACATATTGAGGGTCGAAATAAACCATGATGTCATGTTCTGACACTTTTTTATGATAAGTTTTTTCCTGTACCATTTGCTCTAATAGTGCATAAGCAAATTGATCATAAGAAAAGGTATTCATTTGAGTAAAAGTTTGGGTCTGTGCATTGAAAAGATAAGCTTGAGTGAACGGCTGATAATCGACTTGAAAAATTTTTATAGTCACTAGAAATTGATCTTGACCTAAATATTCAATTTGTTGGATCAACTGCCGAGGTGAGGATGCGACAAAATATTCTGGAAGCTGTTTATGGGTATGTAAATCATAACTACAAATTTTTAAATCCCGTTTGGGTTGATTGACTCTTTCAAATATCGAACAATCATAAACAATAAAATTTTCATTCAAAACTTTTAAGATCATGTCAGTAGGCGATTTAAACCATTTAAATTCTAGATCTGTTGTTTCAGGTGTTAATTCTTGAATATGTTTATGTGGAAATTTATCGCTGTTCGGCGATTGATAGCCACAAGCATTTAAGATGCCCATAGCGAAAAGTGCCGACAATAATTTACTGAAATTCAACATTGTTGTTATTCTAAAAAAGTTCAATACTGCTTACTCTAAACCATATCGTTGAAAATACAAACGCTTAAAGCTCATACGCAATATTTTTGCTTAAATTGACTTGAAAAAGATGGATTTAGCACAAATATTAATACTGAAATATATCCTGATTATTTTGGTAAGCTTTTGAAAAACATATAAATTATTTTTTAAATAGAGTTGAAATCTACAAAACTGTTCCCATCTATTATTCAAGTACAAATTTGTTGTGAGGAATAACAAGAATGCGATTTGAAAAATTTACGAACCGCTTGCAGCAAGCTTTATCAGATGCACAATCTCAGGCAATGGGTAATGACAACACTGCCATCGAAGGTATTCACATTCTTTCTGCCTTATTGGAAGAACCTTCTAACCTGAGTCTGTTACAACAGGCGGGTGCGAATTTACCTGAATTAAAAGCAAAGTTGCAGAAAGCGCTGGCGGATGCGCCAAAAATTGGAACACCAACTGGAGATATCAATCTCAATCCTGAAGCCGTTCGAGCATTGAATTTGGCGGACAGTTTTGCACAAAAAGCGGGAGATGAGTTCTTATCTACGGACTGGGTCATCTTGGCACTGGCTGAAACTGGTGCAACCAAAACATTATTAACAGGCGTAGGCGTGACGACTGAAAAACTACGCAAAGCGATTGAAAATATTCGAGGGGGTGAACAAGTGATGGCAAATAACCATGAGGATCAACGAGATTCACTCAATAAATATACCATCGATCTGACTGCGCGTGCAGCGGAAGGTAAACTCGATCCTGTGATTGGTCGTGATGAGGAAATCCGTCGTACCATTCAGGTTCTATCACGCCGTACCAAAAATAATCCTGTGCTTATTGGTGAGCCAGGGGTAGGTAAAACAGCAATCGTTGAAGGTTTGGCGCAGCGTATTATCAATGGTGAGGTACCAGAAGGCTTAAAAGGTAAACGTGTTTTATCTTTGGATCTTGGTTCATTGTTGGCGGGGGCGAAATATCGTGGTGAGTTTGAAGAACGCTTAAAAGCAGTATTGAAAGACTTAGCGAAATTTGATGGTGAAATTATCCTGTTTATCGATGAACTGCATACTCTGGTAGGTGCAGGTAAAGGCGATGGTGCAATGGATGCAGGAAACATGTTGAAACCTGCATTGGCGCGTGGTGAGCTGCGTTGTGTGGGTGCAACGACTTTGGATGAGTACCGTCAATTTATTGAAAAAGATGCTGCTCTTGAACGTCGCTTCCAAAAAGTATTGGTAGATGAGCCAAGTGTGGAAGATACCATCGCAATTCTACGTGGTTTAAAAGATAAATATGCAACTCATCACGGTGTGCAAATTCTCGATTCTGCGATTATTGCTGCAGCGAAAATGTCACATCGCTATATTACAGATCGTCAATTGCCAGACAAAGCGATTGATTTGATTGATGAGGCGGCATCACGTATTAAAATGGAAATTGACTCCAAACCGGAAGCGCTAGATCGTTTAGACCGTCGTTTAATCCAATTGAAGATGCAGTTGGAAGCGGTCAAGAAAGATGCAGATTCAGTCAGCAAGGCGGAAGTTGAACATTTGGAAAAACAAATTGCTGAAGTTCAAAAAGAATACAGTGATTTGGAAGAAGTTTGGATCGCTGAAAAGCGTTTGGTTGATGGCACAAATCAGGCTCAAATTGAACTTGATAAAGCCCGTACAGCATTTGAAAAAGCGCAACGCGAAGGTGACTTGGCTGAAGCAAGCCGTTTGCAATATGGTGTAATTCCAGAGTTGCAAAAACGCTTGAATGAAGAAGAAGTTGCTGAAGTGAATGAAGAACCGAAACTGATCCGTACCAAAGTGACTGAAAATGAAATTGCAGAAGTGGTCAGTGCTGCAACAGGTATTCCAGTGTCCAAAATGTTACAGGGAGAACGTGAGAAACTTCTTCATATGGAAGATTTCTTACACAACCGTGTTGTAGGTCAGGATGAGGCTGTTGTGGCTGTAGCAAATGCTGTTCGCCGTTCACGCGCAGGTCTTTCTGATCCGAATCGCCCTAGTGGATCATTTTTGTTCCTTGGACCAACAGGGGTAGGGAAAACCGAGCTGACCAAAGCTTTAGGGAACTTTTTATTTGACAGTGATGATGCGATCATTCGAATCGACATGTCAGAATTTATGGAAAAACATTCGGTGAGTCGTTTGGTTGGAGCGCCTCCGGGTTACGTAGGTTATGAAGAAGGTGGTGTATTGACTGAAGCTGTACGCCGTAAACCGTACAGTGTGGTGTTGTTTGATGAGGTGGAAAAAGCTCATCCCGATGTATTTAACATTTTATTGCAGGTGCTCGATGATGGGCGTTTGACAGATTCTCAAGGTCGGGTGATTGACTTTAAGAATACGGTTATCGTGATGACGTCTAACTTGGGTTCGAGCGATGTTCGCGAGTTAGGTGAAGGAGCAAGCGATGAAGATGTGCGTGCGACGGTGATGAATGCGGTTTCTCAGCATTTCCGTCCAGAGTTCATTAACCGTATTGATGAGTTGGTGGTGTTCCACTCCTTGAAAAAATCGCAGATCCGAGGTATTGCTGATATACAATTGGATCGTTTACGTGCTCGTTTAGCTGAACGTGATATCGGTTTAAATGTTGATGATCAAGCTTTTGATATCCTGATTGATGCTGGTTTTGATCCTGTATATGGTGCGCGTCCGCTTAAACGTGCAATCCAGCAACAGGTTGAGAATCCACTGGCACAAAAAATCTTGTCAGGTACTTTCACACCGGGCGATACCATCTTGATCAGTGCTGAAAATGGCGAGCTTGATTTTGGCAAATTAAAATTGAGCTGATAGATTCATGTAAAAATACATCAAGCCAACTGTTTTAGGGCAGTTGGCTTTTTTATGCTATCAAGATTTCGAATGGCAAGGTCGCTTTTAATGAATAAAAAAATTTATATGGTATTGTTGTCTGTTCTATGCCTTAACCCTATGGCACGAGCCTTACCAGAACGGACGATTCAAGACATTATTGAACGTTCACAGCATGGTGATCCAGAAGCAATGTATCAATATGCTGACTCATTGTTGCAAGATGAGAATAAACCAAACCAAAAAGAGGGGGCAAAATGGATGCTAAAGTCGGCTGAAGGCGGATTTTGGCTTGCATTTTCAACTGTTGGTGATTTTTATAAATATGGTTTTACGGTTGAACAGGATTCAAAAAAAGCTGTTGAATGGTATCAAAAATCAGCGGAACATGATGATCCGGCGGGACAGAATAACTTGGGGCTTGCCTACTATACCGGTGAAGGTATATCGCAGAATAAAACTTTGGCTGCAAAATGGTATCAGAAATCAGCAGAACAAGGCGATGCCAATGCACAACGTAATTTAGCCCTCATGAATTTATACGGGGATGGCGTGGTCAAAAATGAAAAGCAAGCTTTTCAGTGGATGTTGAAATCAGCTGAGCAGGGTGATGAGGATGCTCAAAACAGTGTTGGACAAATGTATCTCGAAGGTAAGGGGGTTACTGAAAACTTAAAGTTGGCAGTGCAGTGGTTGAAACGTTCTGAAGCACAAGGCAACCGTTATGCACACCAACAGTTATGGGAAATGTGTAATGCAGGCAGAATTACAACGGAATGTACGGATTAGTTCTGTTTGAATCCATTTCAGCCAGACACAAGGCTTATTTAAAAAAATAAGCCTAATGCGTTTTACCTATTATCGGGTTTTCTGATCCATTTATTGCAACATTTGTTAAAAATTGATAATTTTTTAGTCAGGAATAATAATAAAGGACAGTTGATCATGACGATCAAAATAAAGGAAAAATCTGATTATTTAAAACTACTGGCTATGCTGTTGATGACACTGGGTTCGTGTGAGATATCGGCCAATCAACTGGATGACCAAGATCTTGCACAACAGTCTGTAGGTGTAGTAAAGCTCTCGCCGATTATTATTCAAGCCGTTAAGCAAGATGTTCAACAATCTGTAGATGAGCAAAAAGATTTACACAATAAGATCGCGCAACAACAAGCAGATGCCGCAAAAAAAGATGAAATATATTCTACTGTTTTGACCGATTTTGAATGGCAAAAAAAGGATCCTGATCCAAATAAACCTGGGGATAAATATATTACCCCCTTAGAAAAATATAGAATAATCGATATTGGATTTAACCCTTATCAACGCCACGATGTCCGCATCACAACGCAAGATCGTGTGACCTTATATATTGGTCATGAAGTGGATCCAGTAGCGTACAAGTAAATCCTGATTGAGGAATTAAACAGGGAAATGTTTGATTTTCCAAGCTCTATGGATTTTTTGATTACGTTTAAAATCTAAACCGATCGTTTCATTGCTGATCTCTTGGACATCAAACATAGCCTCAATTTCTTCATCCATTTCAAAACCACGGTAGTTATTTGAAAAATATAAAGTCCCTTCAGTCGTTAAACGATTCATTGCTCGTTTAAGTAATGAGACGTGATCACGTTGAACGTCGAAAGTGCCGTAGAATTTTTTTGAGTTTGAGAAAGTCGGAGGGTCAATAAAAATCAAGTCGTATTGTTCATGACCTTCTTTAAGCCATTCAAAACAGTCACTTGCAAAGAATTGATGTTGTTCATCGGCATGATCTACAGTCAGACCATTAAGTACAAAGTTTTCTTTGGACCAGTTTAAATAAGTATTGGATAAATCCACACTTGTTGTGCTAGCAGCCCCCCCTAGAGCAGCATGCAGACTTGCAGTTGATGTGTAGCTGTATAGGTTTAGGAAGTGTTTCCCTTTGGCTTCCGCTGCGATGCGTAAACGCATTTGACGGTGGTCTAGGAACAGACCGGTATCTAAATAATCTGTCAGATTGACCAAAATTTTGGCTTTACCTTCCTGAACAACAAAGCGTTTAGACGCTGTACTTTGTTTGGTGTACTGAGCTTTACCTTCTTGACGCGCACGGGTTTTAATAAAAATGGCATCACGTCCTAAACCTGTTACTGCACGGATCGATGTTAAAGCAAGGTTAAAACGTTTTTTGGCTTTCTCTGGGTCAATTGATTTTGGTGGGGCATATTCTTGAACATGCAAACGATCACCATACAAATCAACTGCAACATTAAAGTCAGGCAGATCAGCATCATAAAGGCGTAAGCAGTAGATATTTTCCTTGACTGCCCATTTCTTCAAGGCTTGCATATTTTTTTGCAAGCGATTGGTAAAGTCTTCCGCACCTTCGTTTTTTTCAAATTGTTGCGGTTGCCAATCTGCAAGGAAAGGTTGATTGACTGTAGCAGGCTTTATATCACCAAAGCGTACATAAATCGGCAGCTTACCGTTCATCAAACGTAAGATTTGTGGATTGTTAAATGCCAAGACATCAGCTTGTTCAACTGCAGCAGCAATCACCGCAGCATATTGATTCGGGAAATTCTTTTGTAAAAGCGCTGATAGACCTAAATATAATGCTCGGTTAGACGCTTTGTCACCCAAACGCTCACCATAAGGTGGATTGGTAACAACAAAGGATGTTTTTCCTTCAGCATGGAAGTCTGGCCAATCTGCTAAAGTTCGTTCCTCGATTTGAATTTGATCCAGTTGCTGTTCAAAACCTGCCGCAATAATATTTTGTTTGGTTGCTTTTACTGCTTCCCAATCTGCATCATAAGCATAGAATTTTGGTAAAGGTTGTTCTAGCGCAGCTTGGTGACGGTCTGCGGCTTCTGCTTTAATCGACATCCACAGTTCATGGTCATGTCCATTCCAGCCATTAAAGCCAAAACGACGGACTAAACCGGGGGCACGGTCAGTGAGAATCATCAGTGATTCAATGATGAATGTGCCTGATCCACACATCGGGTCCAGTATAATATCTGGATGACGTTCTTTCAGCTTGGCTTTTTGTAGGATGGCTGCTGCTAAATTCTCTTTGATTGGCGCATCCGTCATGTAACGGCGATAGCCACGTTTATGTAATGAGTCGCCTGATAAATCAAGACAGTAGGTATGCTGAGTTTTTCCTGCAAGTACATATAAAGTAATTTCAGGTTGTTTGATATCAATACTTGGGCGTTTACCTACCGCTTCCATAAATGAATCAACTACACCATCTTTGACACGTAAGGTCGCAAATTGAGTATTTACCTTGATATCGCGTTCAACGTGTAAGCGAACGGCAAAGGTACTTTGTGGAGCAAAAATCAAGGACCAATCAAAGTTGATTGCACCTTCATAGAGTTCTTCAGCAACGTCACGCGCATCATGAGTAAATTCGAGTTCATGTGTGTGAATAGGCGTGAGTACACGAGATGCAAGACGTGACCACATACAAATACGGTAAGCATCTTCCAGTTTGCCTTTAAAGACCAAACGTCCAGGAAATTTTTCAATATCTTGAATCCCTAAACCTTGAATTTCTTCTTGCAGTAAGGTTTCTAGTCCATCTGCACAGGTAACCCAATATGTAGAAAGACGCGGTTTCGAATTCATGAATATTTCCAAAGACATTAAAGCAATCGCATATTTTAGCGTATTTTGATGACGAAAACTTGTGGATTGTGCCAAGAAGATCGAAATTTTCCAAAAACCTTAAAATTCTTTAACAGATTGCGATAGTTTGCTTGAAATATATCCAAGTAGCTCTATTTAACCAAGATCGAATAAAGAACTTTAAAAAATGCTGAGTCTTGTTATTTCCATGTTTATTTTCTCTCTCTCAATGTCCATATCGCCTGGACCTGTGAATTTAACCATTTTAACCAGTAGTATGAATTACGGTACAAAATCCACTTTTGCCTTTATTTCCGGTGCAACGATTGGATTCACCGGATTATTGGCATCAGTCTGTTTTGGTCTATATCAACTGATTGTGGCTTATCCTGTACTTCTTGATCTTATTACCTTATTCGGTACAGCTTTACTGTTATGGATTGGGTTTAATATTCTGCGGGCAAAAGGCACAACGATTTCAACTCAAAATTCCGATCGAATTCAAATACCCACGTTTATGCAAGGCGTGTTGATGCAGTGGCTCAATCCAAAAGCATGGATTGCAGCTGTGGCGGGTACAGGGCTATTTTCAATCGCTCAAATTGATCATGCATTAGGGATATTCGTGTTTATTTATTTTGTGGTGTGCTATTTGTCTTTATTGTTGTGGGGAATTGCAGGTGAGAAATTAGCAAATTTCTTAAACAGAGGAAACCGTGCGCGAATTTTTAATGTGGTGATGGGATCAATATTGATTCTAATATCAATAGACATGTGTTGGTCATATTTTTTTCATTCTCCGTCCATATAAGAGAGCTATTCAGCACTTCAAAGTGCCTGCTGAATTTTATCTGATTTTTCCAGCCTGAAGAAGGCTATAAAACAAAGGATTGAAAATACATGGGAAAAGGATGTTCGTTTAATTTCTGGAGCATTTCATATTCTATTTTAAAATATCTGCAAAAAATGATCAGTTCTGGCAAAAAATAAAAGTCTTTTGGACACCATATTGGTCAATATACATTATGTTGATGTCATTGATAATGATGGTGAACGATCAGTTTGGTCGGTGGGGAGTCATGGGCGAACAGAATAATCGGTCTGCCGTAGTAAAACAGAAGCAAATCTTTGATGTGTTGATTGATTGGTATCCACCAGAGAAAGGAGGACGTCGGCAGATCCCACAACGAGGTATATATTATTGTACAACAGAGATTTTAAACAAGTATAAAACCGATACTTGGAGTATCGCACTTAAAATGAATGAAATCTCTCAGCATGAAGCAGAAATGTGGTTTTTTTTGATCATGATGAACGGCATGTACATATTGGGCAGTTGTTTGTTCTGTTGGAAGGTCCGAAGTGTGTTGGTCACATCATGATTCAACAATTTAAAGATTCTGGTTGAGTTTTAAAAAGAGGATGGATGTTTTAATTTAAGGTTGGTATATAAATTGCTTGATTATTCAGCGTATTGGTCAGTGTTCTGACATTAAAAAATTTAAATGAATACGGGGGATTTTATGCAACCAGTCAATAACAATCGCTTTATTGCGCATGCAGATGCATTTTCAATTGGGGCACTCATTTTAACCAGATTAAGACGGGTAACTGGACGAGTCATTGATGTGATGTATTTGGTCGACAATAAAAGCTATGCGCAGTATGTCATTGATATTTCTTTGGCAACTCAAGATGTTGAGCTTAATCGACATGCTTCACGTTTACAGCATTTACTTGATCAAGAACAGCCGTCTTCACACACAGCAGTTGATGGGAGAGAACAGCATTCTGCATCTGAAGAAGGCTATGTTTCTGGTGCAACGGAAGAAGAAATTTATCGTGCCCAAGTTTCTCATCACTATATTGGTGCATTGCGATAGTACAAATTTAAAAGCTTTGAGTATGCGGGGAGATCGGGCTTGAAGCTTTTACGCATATCACACAGAAAAAGGGTAAATCAACTTATATGCTGATATAAACCATAATTTTCATAGCGCATAGACCTTGAGTTACAGCAAGTTCAATACAGAAATCAGCAAATATCTGAAAGCACATCGAATGATTTATTCAGGAACTGCAGATGAATCCTTCGCTCAAACAGCGCAACGTTTGGCGGATTATAACCGGGCGAAAGATGCAGTTTTTCAGCAATGGTTGAACAATAAAAAGTTTAAAGAATTGATTTCGTGTGCACATGGTCGTTGGTATCCTTATGAGGAGTTTACCTTACCGTTGGCGCAGTATTTTGCTGATCAACAGGATTTAGCCCATTTAAAATTTTTGTGTGAACATGAAATCCGTTTTCGACTAGAAGATATGCTCAATTGTTTAAAGCGAGTCAAAGAATACGATGCGAAATTAACTCATAGCCAGATATTGGAGTACGGTCTCAGCCATTTAGATCCCGAAAAATATCATCCGATTCTGGAGCTATTTAAATGGCGGGATAAGGCATTGCATAGATTGGAAGTTTATCTTGAACTTCTTAAAGATCAATCTGACCAAGAATATAAAGAACTGATCAAGCAGTTAAAACAAAAGCTGTTGCAACTAAATATTAAAAAGTCTGATTTGAAACTGATCAAATTTAAACTTTACTAATTATTTTTGGCGTTATTTGCCCAAAACTTCGTCTGCCAAAGAAAAAGAAAATCTGTATAATACGTTAACTTAACCTCTAAGGAATCTCTCATGCACTTGGCGGCATTGCATACACCGAGCCAGATTCAACTCAATAATGATGGAAACTTAAAGCATTTCCTGACCATCGAAGGTCTTTCTAAAGAAACCCTCACTAAAATTCTAGATACAGCACATTCTTTTATAAACGATCAAAATCAACTGATAACGACACCCCTCTTAGAAGGTCGTACAGTGATGAATCTTTTTTTTGAAAATTCCACCCGTACTCGCACAACTTTTGAAGCTGCTGCAAAGCGTCTTTCGGCGAATGTATTGAATATTGATATCGCGCGTTCAAGTACCTCAAAAGGCGAAACATTGCGTGACACACTTTGGAATTTAGAAGCAATGGCTGCCGATATTTTTGTGGTGCGCCATTCTTCTTCGGGTGCTGCCCACTTTATTGCAGAAACTGTGTGTCCACATGTCGCTATTATCAATGCAGGTGACGGACGCCATGCACATCCAACTCAAGCGATGTTGGACATGTTGACCATCCGCCGAGAAACAAAAAAGAATTTTGAAGATATTCGTCTGGCAATTATTGGTGATATCAAACATTCCCGTGTCGCTCGTTCAGATATTGCGGCTTTACAAACACTAGGCTGTAAAGATATCCGTGTCATCGCACCAAACACTTTACTGCCTCATGGTTTCAGTGAATATGGTGAAGGGGTACGTCTGTTCAATAAAATGGACGAAGGAATCAAAGATTGTGATGTAATCATTACGCTACGTATTCAAAATGAACGTATTGATTCACCTGCTTTGTCTTCACAAGCTGAGTTTTACAAAATGTATGGTTTGAACAAAGAACGTCTTGCTTTGGCAAAACCAGATTGTATCGTGATGCATCCTGGACCCATGAATCGTGGCGTAGAAATTGACTCCAATATTGCGGATGGTGAACAATCGGTAATTCTTCATCAGGTGACCAACGGCATTGCTGTCCGCATGGCCGTATTGGCATTGGCAATGCAAGGTCAATTGCAGGAAAAAGGTTTGTTGGACGCGATTGCGGTTTAAGCGAAAGGATATAGTCATGAGTATTGTAAAAATTGAAAATGTACGTGTCTTAGACCCCATCAGCAAAACTGACCGCGTACAAACTGTTTATCTGCAAGATGGAAAATTGGTAGACGCTCCCGATGATGTTGGGAAAACTATTGATGGGCAAGGCAAATGGCTGATGCCAACCATGGTGGATTTATGTGCACGTTTGCGTGAACCGGGGCAACAACAACATGGGACCTTAAAGTCTGAAGGTAAGGCTGCTCGTGAAAATGGTATTCTACACGTGTTTACGCCTCCTGATTCTCAACCGATTGTGCAAGATAACGGCGCTCTGATTCATGGTTTGGTTGAAAAAGCCATGTTGGATGGTGGCATTCACTTACAGGTAATTGGTGCGCAAACGCAAGGTTTAAATGGTAAACAACCTGCCAATATGGCGGGTCTGAAAAAGGGTGGCTGTACAGCTGTTTCTAACGCTTATGCAACCTTTGAAAATGATGATGTGGTGCTTCGTACATTGGAGTATGCCGCTGGTCTGGATATGACCGTTGTGTTTTATCCTGAAGAACATCAAATTGCCAAAGACGGATGTGTACACGAAGGTTTTATTGCTTCTCGTCAAGGTCTGCCCATGATTCCTGCTTTAGCTGAAACAGTCGCTATTGCAAAATATTTATTGATGATTGAAGCCACAGGCGTTAAAGCCCATTTTGGCTTACTTTCAAGTGGTGCATCGGTAGAGTTGATACATATTGCTAAACAGAAAGGTTTGCCGGTCACTGCGGATGTTGCTATGCATCAACTGCATTTAACCGATCAATTGATTGATGGTTTTAATTCACTTGCACATGTACGGCCTCCATTACGTGCTGAAAAGGACAAGGAATTACTTCGCAAAGGGGTCAAGGATGGAGTAATCGATGCGATTTGTACCCACCATGAGCCTTTAAGCGGCTCAGCGAAATTAGCACCGTTTGCTGAAACTTTACCTGGCATCAGTGCATTTGATACTTATGTGTCTTTTGGTGTTCAATTGATTCGTGAAGGTTTATTTGAACCTTTGGAATGGGTTGAAAAAGTAACGTCTGCGCCTGCAAAAGTTGCTAACATGACTGAACGCTGGGTGAAAGAGTCAGGTTGGGCATTGGTTGATCCTGACTTGGAATGGGTAGTGAACAAAGACAGCATTTATTCAAATGGAAAAAATACGCCATTAATTAATCAAAAAATGTTAGGTAAAGTTGTGGCGACTTTTATTGCCTAATCTAGAGTATTGTTCATCTCTAATCAGTTTAAAAAGTCAGCATAAGCTGGCTTTTTTTATAAATATAAAACCTTTATTGCTACAAAAAGATATTATAAATATCAAAAATTAACCACTAGAATAAAAAACGATCAATAAGTGATTCTAATGCGACAAACACAACAATGATATAGGAGTGTCCAGAATTATGAATATTATTGAGCTTTTAAAACAACAAGTGACAACAAAAGTTTTACAGCATGATCAACAGTTTCAAGATGAAAAAATCGCTGCCTTAGGTGCGTTTTTCCCTATACTGCTCACAATCTTCAAATCCAAACCTGAACTGATTAGCACACTACAACAAAATCTGAATCCCCGACTCGCTGACATTTTCAGTTATCGTCCGGAAACGGTAACCCAATTTCTTGATCTGGTTCGGGGTAATGCACCCGCACAAGATATTGAAAACACGTTGAATCATGCCATTTCTCCAACATTGTCTTTGCTTGCAGATCAGGCAGGGTCAGACAATAAGCATGAAATTTTTGATTTGATCAAGGCGCAGTGGGGGAATATCCAAGCTGCGTTGCCTGCATGGGCTGGAGGAGTGTTTACAGCACTTGGACTGAGTGTCGGTGGCTTGAGCTTTGCATCCAGTGCAGAAGCTGTACCTGTTGCAGAAACGGTCCTACCACCTGTAGAGCCTGTTGCTCCGGCACCTGTGGAAATTGTCGCACCTACACCTGTACCCCCCATTAGCCCAACTCCGGTTCAAGATGAGCCAAAGAAATCAAATTGGCTGTTGCCCATCATTGCCCTGTTGGTGATTGCAGGTTTAGCCGCACTATTATTCAAGCAATGTAGCAGTAAACCTGCTGTAGTCGGCGAACCTGCAACTGGCAGCGCAGCTTCACAGGCTGTTGTGGATTTACAGGCTGCTGAATTTCAGCTTTCCACAGATGCCCAGGGTAAGCTGGCAAATTGTCAGGCACAATCCAGTAGCCAAACTTTGCTGGACCAATTAAAAGGTGCTGTGGCTGCTGTTTTCGGTCAAGCAGATCAGTGTCAAATTACTGCCAATACCGCTTATGCTGGTGACTTGCCTGATCAAAATGCAGTTCATCAAGTGTTAACAAAAATCAAAGGAATTCCAAATATTTCGTTGGCATGGATAGGGGATCAACTTACTATTCAAGCGCCAGATTTAGCTCAAGCACAAAAATTGGCTGACGAGTTAAAGGGGATTATTCCGAATGTACATATTACAGCAAACCAATCAACCACGAATCTACCTGCATCGGATGCGACAGCAAATGTCGATACCAGTAATTCACAAGCTGATCAAGCATTGTCAAATATTCAAGCAGAAACTGCCAATGTGAATGATATTGCCGCAGCCTTAAATCTTCAGGTGATTAACTTTGCAACTGGCTCTACAGCTATTCCTGATGCGAATAAAGCCATTTTGGATAAAGCAGCGAGCTTGTTAAAACAGCTTCCTGATGCAAAACTTGTGGTCAAGGGTTTTACCGATAATGTTGGGAATGCTGCTTCAAATAAAACCTTATCAGAAAAACGTGCGAAATCCGTTGTCGCTTATTTGGTTGAAAAAGGAGTGCATAGTTCTCAGCTCACTGCGGAAGGACATGGTCAGGATAATCCGATTGCAGATAATTCAACCAAGGAAGGACAATTTAAAAACCGCCGAATTGAGTTTGAAGTGGTGGGGGCAACAACACCTTAAAATTCTCATCATATGAAATGAATAAAAAAGCTTCTAGATAAGGAAGCTTTTTTATTTTTTACTCGAAAATCACATCAATTTTTGTTTAAATGGCGCAGATAAAAAAGATGATTGGATAAACAATGAATAAATCCTTTAGCCCTTTAGTTTTAATTGCAGCCCTTTCGAGTACTTTGTTATTGTCAGGATGTGATTATTTTAAAAAGAAAAAAGATGACAACAATACAGCACTAGCTGAGTGGAGTTGTACCAACCAAGGTAATATTGATCAAATTCAGAAATTTTTAAAAGATGAATATTTACGACAAGTTTCAGACAATATTGCCAATTCTGGTTATGAAGCAGATCAAGCATTGTTGCAAAAAATCAATAATGGTCTGAAATTTGAAGTCAAAAATGTACGTACTCTTAGCGATGATTCGAGTAAAACCAATCAGTTAGAGTGTGAAAGCCAACTGGTTGTGCAATTTCCTAAAGGTTTGCAACAGCGTGCTGAAAATGCCTATGCTGAATATGGGCAAGATTGTCGTAGTGAAGAATGTGAGGGTGAAGGTTATCGTACACTTCGAGAATATATTGAAGCTGGTGAGTCTAGACTGGTGCTTGGTAATGATCAGCTGAAAGGCAAATTCAACTATAATGTGGTTAAAACAGATAAAGATGGCCTTACCTTGGATGTGTTGAATCAAGATGCAATCATTCAAGGTGTAAGTTTTGTGGCTGTAAAAGCAGTGCAATATGCTGCGTATATTAAAGAAAATAAAGATATACGTGAACGTCAGCAAGAAAATCAGATCGAAAATGCGGCGCAGACTGAACTTGCTCAAAAAGCCATGGATATTCGTAAAAAAGAGTTGGATGAAGAAAAAGTCAAACAAGTTGATCGTTTAAATCAGACTTGGGATAGTTTAACGGAAGAAGCAAAGGCGCAGCTCAAACAAGATCAAGCAGAATGGTTTGAAAAACGTGATGTAGACTGTAAGGTGATTTCACAAAAAAGTTATAGTGAACTCCCTGAAAGTGAAGTTGAAACCTATCAGCAGCAGCGCCAATACTGGGATGATGCAATGTCTCAGCAAAATAAAGAAATGCAATATACCAAGTGTTTTAACAAGCGAACTGCTGAACGCATTATTTACCTCAATAATGCGTTGAATTAAACACATTATATTCTGAACTGTTTGAATGTTGGTTATGCCATAGAATGCATTCAGATTATTGTTGTAAAATATCAGCAAAGGGATGAATTGATTCATCCCTTTTTTATTGGCATGCTGTGGTCTAATTTAAATTTAAGTTGTTGTTATGCGTATTAGTCTCATTGGTTCAGGTCGTGTTGCGACTCATCTCGCTCGGAAACTGTCACAACAGCATGACATTGTACAGATTTATGCTCGTCATTTAACCCATGCAGAATCATTGGCATCTCAAGTGAATGCTCAAGCGATTGAACAGCTAGAACACCTTGATTCTAAAATTGATCTTTTGATTATTGCGGTCAGTGATCAAGCAATTTCACAAGTGATCCAATCTGTTCCTTCAGAATTGGCTGATGTTCTGATTGTACATACTTCTGGCAGTACCCATTTAAATGTTTTGACAGAGTATCATCAAAGATCCGGGGTTTTTTATCCTTTACAGACATTTAGTTTTGATCGTCATGTAGATTGGAATACGACCCCTTTATTTGTCGAAACTGAATTGGATGATGATTTGGCAATACTTACAGCTTTAGCCAATAGCCTAAGCAATCGTATCTATCACTATACTTCAGCGCAACGTTTGACTTTACATTTGGCAGCCGTGTTTGCATGTAACTTTAGTAATTATTGTTATGACATGGCAAAACAAGTGGTGGATGCGCAACATGTTGATTTCAGTCTGTTGTATCCTCTGATGATCGAAACCGCATATAAAGCCACCCAGAATGATCCCGTCGTAATGCAAACTGGTCCTGCAATGCGTGGTGATCTGAATATTTTAAATATGCATCAAAATATGTTGGAACAACAAGGCAGTGTGGATCTAAGCGATGTTTATGGTTTACTCAGTCAACAAATACAAAAAAAACACTCACCGGATTAAGCTGAGTGTTTGCTGTAAATTCGATGCGCAAATGGCTCATCATTTAATGATAGCAGCGTGATCTGCACCAATGGTGACGATGACTCCGATGCAAAATAGGCTACAGTAGATAAAAAACCAGATAATCATTCGTTTAAAGGCTTTGTCCGAAATAGAACTATCCGCATATTGTGGTTTTTTAGGGCTTTTGTCATCATTCATCGCAAAATCTCTTTCTGCTTAATATGATTGAATTATGACGAAATGAGTTGCTATCGCGTAGATACAAAAAATTAGAAAAAAAATATAACAGATAACATCAGAAACACATCATCTGTTATAAAAATTAGCCTTGGACGGCTGCCTCAATTATTTGAATTAAATGATCAAGTGCTTGAATCATTTTTTCATTCAATTCAAATGAGCAATTGATTCGAATAAAATTGTTTTGCTGATTGGTGATATTAAATAAATTACTCGGTGCAATACTGACGCCTTTCTCCAACATGAGATGATAAACATCATTGCTATTCACGAGCTCGGGCAATTCGATCCATAGAAAATAACCTGAAGGATAATAATTTACATGGCATGATGTGGGTAAATGAGCTTTGAGATAATTAAAATATTGTTTTTTATAACGTTGTAATGTTGAACGCAGTGTTTTTAGATGTTTCTCATAATGGCGATGGGATAAGTATTCAACCAGGGCATTTTGAATAAATGAGTTGACTGAAAGGGTACTCATTAGTTGAGTGTGTTGAATATGTTCTGAAAATTTTCCTGCATAGACCCAACCTATTCTAAAACCGGCTCCCAGTGTTTTAGAAAAAGATGAGCAGTGTAGAACCCAGTTTTGCTGATCAAAATATTTCATGGGGAGCGGTTTTTTTTGACCATAGTAGAGTTCTTCATAGACATCGTCTTCAATGAGATAAATTTGATGGGTATGCAAAAGTTTGGCGAGCTTGAGTTTAATCTCATCACTTACAGTGAAGCCAATTGGATTCTGACTATTCAACATCATCATACAAACTTTGATCTGATATTGAAGAATGGCGTGTTCAAAAGCCTCCAAATCAATGCCATGCTCAGTATGTTCAGGAATTGTAATCACTTTTAAGCCGAGACGTTCAGCTGCTTGCCATGCGCCATAAAACATGGTTTCTTGTAATAGAATATAATCTCCAGCATGCGTCAGCGCTTGTAATGAAAGATTTAAGGCATCCAATCCACCAGAGGTAATCACAATATCCGAAGGGTCAGTTGGAATACCTTGCATTGCGTATTTCTGTGCAATAATTTTACGCAGTTGATAATTTCCTGGCGGTAAACTGGGTGTCTGTTCATAACTGCGCCGTTGCCTTGCAAGTTGTCCGAGCGATTGAATGAGCTTGGCTGAATATAGCAATTGACTATTTGGAAATGCAGAACCCAGTGGAATGATATTTTCAGATTGTATCGATTTTAAATATTTAAATACCACTGAGTTGATTTCAATAGTTTCATTGATGCTATGTCGTGTTTTACTGTGTTGAGAAGATTGCTCAACCACAAAATAACCAGACTTTTCTTTGGAATAAATCAAACCCTGCGCTTCAAGTTCTTGATAGGCATTCATGACTGTAATCAGGCTGAACCCGGATTGTTCAACCTGCTGCCGAAGTGAAGGGAGTTTTTCATGTGCTTTCCATGTCCCATTTTCAATCAATGTTTTAAGGCTATGCGCCAGTTGTTCAGATTTATACATGGTGTTATTCAAGACAAGGTGTCAAATAACTATAACAGATCACATCGTTTCAACTCTATCTGTTATATATTTTTTATAAATATTTGTGGCTATAATTATTTATGATTTGTTTTCAGAATAGTTTTACTTGAGGTGGTAAAGAGTGAGTTAGAGAAATGTTTATAACAGCCCAGTTGAATGTGCTTACGCAGTTTTTATCTGATCATGCCTGTTCAACCAAGGTGATAAATCAATTAAATCAGAAATTTGTCAACTTTGAAGCAACATTATTACGTGCCAAAGTGCTACGTGAATTTTCTGAAAAAAGACATATATCGATTATTCAATCTGAAATGACCACCGACCAAACAGATTTTGCCTATTTGTTTGCGCCGTTTATATTGGCAAATTTAAATCAAACTGTTTTGTACACCTCTCCATTAACAGATCAACTCCAAAGCCTGCTCAAGCCTTATTATCAAATTGAAAAAGCCGTAAATTTAACGGAAAAAGATGAAACAGTATTAGAAAGCTTAAAATTACGTCTTGATTTTCAGCATCAAGCGTTAATCAAGCAGGATTTTATTTGTTTTGAACTGTTCAAGGCGCTCACACAGTCTGAAATACAGACTATTTTTTTAATTACAGATCATCCGATCGATATCCAAGGTCTATATGAAATAGAATGTTTTTTTAGAGTCAGAATTTTTCTGGTACGCCCGCAAGATCATCAATCTCAGCGCTCATTTGAATACCAAACAGATCATTTAAACATGCAACAATTACTTTTTAAATATAAAGATGCAGTACATATCGAACTATGTCGAGAATTCTCAGAAATGAACGCAAGAATTTTAAGTTTATTAGGGCTTTATGATATTTATCGGGCACAAAATCTGGTCGAAGATATGTTTTATTCTGAGCACATTTATGAAAAGTTGTCTGTGTATGCTGAATATATGCAAACAAAATTACAGAACAATGTGCTGAGTCCGAAATTCAAGTCCATATCAAGCATAACGATATAGAAAGGCAGAAAAGCTGTAACAGGAGTCACCGCTTTTCTGGATAATGACGTCTTTCAGTTTAGTTTATTTTTTTGAAAATAAAGTCATTGATTTTATGACCCGATTCAATACCGCGGCGTTCAAATTTAGTTTGTGGGCGCCATTCTGGACGAGGATAACTATTGCCTTTTCCTGCAAGATTTTCTAGACGAGGACGATTGTCTAATACATCAAGCATCCATTCAGCATATGGTTCCCAATCTGTTGCTGCATGAAAAGTACCACCAATTTCAAGTTTTTCTTCCACCAAAGGCATACGGTCATGAGAAACAAAACGACGTTTGAAATGACGTTTTTTCTGCCAAGGGTCCGGAAAATAAAGCTGAACAGTATTAATGCTATTATCAGGCATTTCACGTAGCACTTGAATTGCATCCGCATCTAGAACACGAAGATTTTTGACTTCAGCCATCCCTGCCTCATATACACACTGTGCAATACCAGGAACATGAACTTCAATTCCAACAAAATTACGCTCAGGATTGGCTTTTGCCATCAACACTAAAGATCGTCCCATACCAAAACCAATTTCAACAGTCAGTGGGCGTTCAGGATGATCGAAATGTTGTCGCAAGTCGCCAACAGGGTATTCCAGAATTAACTCACGATGTTGCTCAAGTGCGGTACGTTGTGAAGTATTGAGCGGCGACGATCTACGCATAAACGTCACAATTTCACGGTGTTCTTGTAAATTGTCTAAGTCAACAATTTGTGCTTCGATTTGATCGTTTGACATGATTTTGGTAATACTGGAAATCTAAAAGGCGTATTGTAAGACCTGAGCATGCCAAGTCAAATTTTTTATGGTTGGGCTGATGCAGTGAAATCCAAAAAATGAGTCTGATGGCGAATGAACAAAAGTTCAGTGAGTGAAAATTTGCTTATTCGCCAGTTTGAGCCACCATGCTTTTATAAATTTCCCAAGTATTGACTATTTTTGCTGGGTATAAATTAAATCTTTTAAGTCAAAGCCTAAATGCTGTGCATAATTTAAGTATTCTTCCATAATCACAGGGTCAAGTGTTTGAGAGCGGCTCAGTAACCAAAGATACTTTTTGTTGGGTGTTCCGACCAAAGCCACTTGGTAGTCATCATCAATTTTTAGAATCCAATAATCACCGCGACCTACAGGTAACCACCGTAAAGCTTTTGGTAAAAATGTAACTTTTAATTTTGAATTTACAGGCGCATTTTGAACTTTGGCGACTCCAATAGATTGTTGAAGTTTGCCTTCTCGACTATAACAAGTATTATCAACTCGGATTGTTCCATTTTCATTTAATGTATAGTGCGCGCTTACATTGTAATCACATTTTTTCTGAAAATAGAGGGGCTTGCGCGCAATTTCATGCCATTGACCCAAGTATTTATTTAAATTGATATCTTTAGCTGTTGGGATTTTTTCACGTTCTGAATGCGCGAATGCAGCAACACTGAGTAGTGCAACTCCACTGACTAAAGTAAATAATCTTAATTTATTATTCATAACAACGCCTTATCTGTTTTGACCATTGATTCAATATACCCAATGATCGATAAATGTGAATTATCTATTGTAAATTTACTTACCAAACATGTAATTGAATGACGATGTGATAGAAAATTCTCGGTTGAATTTTGGACTAGCGTAGAATGATAAATTTAATCATCTTAAAAATTACGCTATTCTAAACTTTGTCTGATCAGTTCGATCAGTTCTCGAGTAGCTTTAGGAAGTGCCTTGTCTTTGAGCCAAATCAAATAAATTGGAACAGAAAGTTGGTTATAAGTATTTTTAAAATTAATTTGAATTAAACGACCATTTTCAATATGCGTTTTGACCAGGGAATATGGAAAATTTCCCCATCCTAATCCTGCTTCAACCATATCAATGGCGGTGTGTAGATTATTGGTCCTCCAGTAAGATGCACCAATAACGGGTCTTAAGTCAGCAATATCCAAATCCATACTTGCCACAATGATTTGACGGATATGAATGAGATCTTCGATATAAATAGGGTGGTTTTGCTGTGTGACTAAATCGTGTTGAGCCGAAATCGTTGCAACGACGGTTTCCAGACTAACCAACTGCAAATGCTCCTGCATTTTAATATTCTGTCCAGAACCCGCCAAACAGATACTGATTTGCTCAGAATACAATAAATGTAGAATATCATCCTGTGGCGCGGTAATGATTTCGATATTTAATAGTGGATATTTGGATGCAAGCTGATCAATTGCACGCAAAAGCTTCTGATTATTCACATCCGACACCATACCTATTTTTAATATGCTTTCGAGACCCAAAGAAAGTTCATAGGCATGTTTGCTCAGTTGTTTTAATTGTTCGGAAATAATACGAGCCTGTGGAGCTAATGCCAGTGCAGTAGAGGTTGGAATGACTTTTCGTGGCGTTCTCTCAAAGAGTGGTAAGCCTAATTCAGCTTCAATATTGGCAATTCCCATACTTACTGCGGAAGGGACTCTATTCAAGGCACGAGCAGCTGCTGAAAAAGAACCTGTATCCATGACCTTGACAAACAATTCAATATTTTCACTGGTGAAATGCATAGTTTGGTATCAGCTCAACTGAAAGCTATTGTCTTTATCTATTATTATAACTGAAATTAAAATAGACGTTCTTAAAAAATTTGAGGATGATTCATGCAAGGGCTTAAACGTCGAGTGATTTATGTAAGTAGTTATGAAATCATCGGATTGACAATTTCATCTTTGGGTCTTGCATTACTTTCAGGGACTCAATTGAGTCATACGGGGCCATTGGCGATTTTTATTACGACCATTGCTGTGAGTTGGAATTTTATTTATAACCTTATTTTTGAGTCTTGGGAAAAACGTCAGCTTTCACGCCAACGTACCGTCAAACGTCGTATTGCTCATGCGATCGGCTTCCAATTGACCTTAATTGTATTTTTAATCCCATTGATCGCATGGTGGATGAAAATCAGCTTTCTCGATGCATTTCTGTTGGATGCAGCATTGATTGTGATTATTCCGATTTATACCTTTGTTTTTAATTGGTCATTTGACCGTATCTTTGGGTTGCCCCTATCTGCACAAACTTAAAGGAATATAGACTTTAAATTTGAATTTTTTGCCCATCAGCATGGATGGGCAATGCTTGAATCTTCTTAATTCATTTTATATTTCTATTTTTTATTTAGAAATTTGAGCAGATAAATCACTATAAAAATAATGGATTATAATTTATACGTCAGCTCGTGTCGTAAAGATCATCAGACCAATATTTTCCAAGCATTTGAGTTTATATAATGACTAAAATTCATTGGTAGAATTGAGTTTAAGTCATGACAGAACGTATCAGAGAAAAATTGCAAATTTTGGCAGATGCTGCGAAGTATGATGTCTCATGCTCATCCAGTGGAAGTCAACGTAAAAATAAAGATAAAGGACTTGGAAATACTGGTTCAGGAATTTGCCATAGCTATACCGAGGATGGGCGATGTGTTTCCTTACTTAAAATCTTATTTTCCAATGTGTGTATTTTTGACTGCTCTTATTGTGTTTCTAGACGCTCAAATGATGTTAAAAGAGCGGCCTTTACTGTACAGGAAGTCGTAGATTTAACCATTAATTTTTACAGAAGAAATTATATCGAAGGGCTTTTTTTGAGTTCAGGAATTTTTAAATCTGCTGATTACACCATGGAGCGTATGTTGCAGGTGGTGAAAAAACTCCGTTTAGAAGAAAATTTCAATGGTTATATTCACCTTAAAACCATCCCGGGTGCATCACAAGACATTATTCATGAAGCTGGGCTCTATGTTGATCGTATGAGTATTAATTTGGAGATGCCAACTGAGGAAGGATTAAAAAAGTTTGCACCAGAAAAGACGCATGATGAGGTACAAAAAGATTTAGCTATTGTTCGAGATCGATTGATTCAGTTTAAAGATGAAAGAAAAATTATAAAGTCTGTACCAAAATTCGTCCCGGCGGGGCAAACCACGCAAATGGTGGTCGGCGCGCATCATGAAACTGACCACGATATTATCCTCATGGCAGATCGTCACTATAAAGAATTTAAACTTAAACGGGTTTATTTTTCTGGCTATATTCCGATCAATGATCAAGAAAAAGCATTGCCTGTTGTCGGTTCTGCACCTCCACTATTACGAGAGAATCGGCTATATCAGTCTGATTGGTTAATGCGTTTCTATGGATTTGAGGCAACAGAAATTGTCAATGAACAGCATCCGAATTTAGATTTGGATATTGATCCCAAACTGAGTTGGGCATTACGTCATCCTGAACAGTTTCCAGTAGATATCAATCGTGCTGAATATAGAATGATATTGCGTGTACCTGGGATCGGTGTACGTTCTGCCAAAAAAATTGTTCAGGCTCGACGCTTTGGTAAGATTCATATTGATCAAATCAAGAAGATGGGGATCGCATATAATCGGGCTGTGCATTTTATCCGCTGTGCAGATACGCCTGCATTTGTAAAAGATCAATTGCCGAGTCAGATTCGTCATCAAATATTACAAACAGGGCAGTCAAAATATACGCAGCAACTTTCACCGCAGCTGGACCTTTTATTTTAGATGGCAAAGTATATTTTCGATGGGACCATGACGGGATTGTTGTGCTGTATATTTCGTGCATTTCAGTTTAAAGAATTAGATGTCATGGTTGCCAGTCAAAACAGTCTTCAGTCAAGTTTGTTGGACGAAACGATTGTTGTAGAGTCTAATGAAATTCAGGCTGATCGCGTTTGGAAGGCATTTAAGCAAAGGGTTTCGTCTCATACACTACGTAATTTTTATTATACTTTCTTGTCTGAGCAGGAAAGTGCATTTCAACATTTATTTAATTTGAGTATTTACGTATTTTCAGCCCGTCGACCTGTCGATGCTGACTACGGTCATGCTGATGTGCTTGCAGTCTCAAAATGGGCGAAACAAGTGGGGCGTGAAAAGCACCGTATGGAGGCTTTTGTCCGTTTCAAAAAGTGTAAAGATGAATTGTTTTTAAGTTTGGTACGTCCTGATTTCAATGTTCTTCCTTTAATTGAAAGGCATTTCAAAGCAAGATATCAAGATCAACGTTGGCTCATTTATGATGAGTTACGAAATTTCGGCATATATTATGACCTAGAAAATGTCCATCAAGTCAGTATGAATGTATTTGATATTGATCAAAATATTGCAAAGGGAACCAGTCAAGATTTTAGTATTGAACTGGATGATAGTGAAATCCTCTATGATCAGCTTTGGAAAGATTATTTCAACAGTGTCAATATTTCTGCACGTAAAAATATCCGACTTCATATTCAATATGTTCCTAAACGTTATTGGCGTTATATGAATGAGAAGCTGATTTGAGCCTTGTATGTTTCTATAAATTCAGCAGCTTTCTTTGCTATGATGAGCTTGAATTTATTTTAATGTCTTCATTTAAGTTTTGAATTACTTTTAAAAATTAACAATATTTTTTATATAACCTGAAAATAGAGCGTACATCATGAAAAACCTTTTTCTGGCAGCATCTTTTGCAGATGTTTATTTGGATTTCGCACAGCATATGGATCAGAATTTAATCGGTAAGTCGGTAACATTTATCCCGACTGCGAGTAAACCTGAACAGACTACATTCTATGTCGAAGAGGATAAAAAAGCCTTTGAAAAGCTAGGTATTCAGGTTGACGTTTTACATATAGATGAGCAAGACATTCAGTCAATTGAAACGACGCTAAACAGAAATGACTTTATTTTTATTTCAGGTGGCAATACCTTTTATCTTTTACAGGAATTAAAACGATCCCAGGCTGACAAAGTCATTTGTAATTTGATCAATCAGGGAAAACTTTATATAGGCAGTTCCGCGGGTTCTATCGTATTGGGACCTGATTTGGAATATATCAAAACAATGGATGATGCTTCAAAAGCACCTGATTTGCTGAATACTCAAGCATTAGGTCTGATCAATTTTTCAATTTTACCGCATTTTAAAGATGAACCATTTTCAGAAATTACCACACAGATATTGAATGAGTTTTATTTCAAACAGGTTTTAGTTCCACTCACCAACCAGCAATTTATTTATATCAATTGATTATTTTTTAGGTCGTCGATGAAATATTTTAACCTGACTGTCGTTTTAAGTTTTTGTTTGGTTGTACAGGGATGTAAAAAGAAATATATCCAAGATTTTGAATATGAGCGCGTGAATCAGAATATATGTGCGCTGAAGCCCCAAGCCATATTCAATTCTGATGATTTCTCAATGCTTGATATTGTGTTTTTATATGCAAATGGAAATGTGAATGATGCGTTGACAAGTAAAATCTATCAATCAAGTGTGCAAAATTTAAAGGATCCACAGCAAAAATATATTTTTTGTTTAAATCAGTTGGATTTTTTCAAAGATTATTTAGAAACCCAGATTCGGATTGAGCTCATACGGGATAACATGATTGAGGAATATGAGTTTCGTAATTATTCTTGTGTGTTATTGCCTCATACACAGTTGAATTTATCAAAGAATAAAGCCATGAAGTATTGTGATTAAGTCTTGAATTATCAAAAAGAATAAATGAAATACTGAAGGTGATGTTTTTACTGAATTGGATTGGAATTTTTATAAGCCTGAGAACTAGAGTTTAAGCGCCTGATTATTTATTTCGTACTTTTGAATACTAGATGAACTTTGTATTGTGTGGCGACATGAATATCGCCATGGTGCACGGGAGTATAGAATGTATCCCTCGCTCAACAAAAGATTTTTGTCATTCAATAATGTATTCATCACATTGATTTTATTGATCAATAGAATTCATTTTTTAAGTTATGGATTTTAATAGGTTGACTATATCGTTGAGTGTAAGATAGTGATTAATTTTTATTTTTTATGAACGAACTAATCATTTTCAATATTCAAATCATTCACAATCCCGTCTCATTTTTTGATTTATAAAGGATGTCTGTTTACCGATATTTTATTTACAGTGGATGATTAAAGTCTCTATACAGAGAACACGCATAGAGACTTTTGATTGAAGTCTAATCAGTTGCACTGTAATAAGCGAATTGAGAGATTGAGCTCAGACATTATTTTAATCATCGACAACTTTAGAAAATCGCTCACTGTCTGCTTTACCAATTTGCCAATATGAGCACGCATAACAATCTTCTTTACTCCAATCGCTTTGCTTTCTAAGAATATTTCGACAAGCACGTACAGCCTGTAATTCAGCAGTAATATGTGCATAGCGGCTCGGGGGTAAGTTGATTAGCTCTGGATGTTTTGCTAACTCATCTGCCAATAAACTTTGCTTCAAAGGTGTAGGGTTATATAACCATATTTGCTCTAAATCAGCTTGTGTATTTAATTCGATCCGATCTGCAATCGTAGGCACTTCTGCAATCACATAAGCTTTACTGCTCGCAGGCAAGGTTTTTAAAATTGCCTGTGTGACCGCTAGACCTGTACTATCCGTAATCATCAGATAATGTTGAAGTCCTGTTGGGACGAGGTCTCGTGTTGCAGTAGACATGGTGACACCGATTTGATCGCCTTGCCGTGCACGATCTGCCCAATGGCAAGCAACCGTTTCCGTACCGTGCATTGCAAACTCAATGGTTAAAGTTTTATTGATGAGATCTATATCACGATGGGTATAAGTTCGAATTTCTGGCATAAGGGCTGGATTCTTGACGATCCATTTGCGTTGATCAAAATCAAAATCTGGAAGTTCTATTTGATTTTGGTCAGGTCTTGGAATAAAGACTTTATTGTTATCACCAATACTTGTATGTTTAAATTTATCTGTATCAGCACAGTCAAAAATGATGCGAATATAGTTGGGACCTAAATATATTTTTTCCTTCACTTGAATAAAAGTACAATGTGTATTCAAAGCCATAATTTATATTGCTCAATTAATAATAATTATCATTATCGTATATGTTTTTGAACAAAAGTGCCACTATTACAGTAATAATTCCACAGTTTAAAAGTAAGGAGTCTCAATAAATTTTTGGCTCATCTTGATGATTCAATGATGAAAATTAAAATTAATAATTAAAAACAATAGTATAAGATTTATTTTGTATTAAAAATAGCCAGTTTTATATTCACTATTAAGGCTGAATGTTTTAGACTTTAGTCTTAGTTAAGCAATAAGCTTAAAACTTTAAAAATGCGCAAAAGGGATTGCAGCATGTTGATGACCTTATTTATAGTGATGATTTTTGTTCTTACTCTGATTTGCTTATGGAGCGGATTGGAAATTTATCTAGATAAACGAAAAAATAATCACTAGTCATAACGGCATAATCAATATTGCAAAGTACAGTTGCTTTTCCATCATTCATTGAAATTCCCTCGAATGTTCAAAAAACATGCATTAAATCTAAGTTGTTGTTAAAGTTCTTGTAATTCAATTTTATTTTCGCTAGTATTCTTTCTCGAAAATACTCTATAGTCAGTATTTATAGGGCCTGTAGCTCAGTTGGTTAGAGCAGCGGACTCATAATCCGTTGGTCGACAGTTCAAGTCTGTCTGGGCCCACCATATAAAACAACCACTTACGTGTACTAATCGTAAGTGGTTTTTTTGTTTTTGTATTCTAGTAAGCAAATGGTAAGCAGCTTAAATCAACATTATTCTTAACTGGTTTTGTTGTGTAAAGAATTGAAAAATAGAATTTCCTGTAGTTACTCAAATTTAAGTGACAACATGGGTATGGAGGCGATCTAATTCTGGCATGGCTTAATCACAATTTAAGTTAATACTTTGAGATGCGAATTATGATGTATATGTCCCATTTTTTAGATCAGTTTATTACAAGTTTCTACGTAAGCGTCCGGTGAACCTCATAGTTATTTTTTAATTAAGTTAGATTTACAGCAGTGTGGTCGTAATTCATCTAGTCGGGACACTTTATGTGTTGACAGCCTTTTTAGCATATCACTTAAATAGGCATAGGAATCCAATCCATTCAGCTTTGCTGACTGAATGAGGCTTATCATATTAGCCGCTCACTTACAACTGCGCAGCGAGTCAGTAAACAACCAGTTCTTACGTCCCAAGGCCTACGGACACATCTGATTTTCGATCCCTTACGAAGTAATGCTTCTTAGGTTGATTGGTAAGTTACCATCAACCAGATAGCGGTAGAGTGCCTGCCAGAGTTTTAAGCTTTAGTTGATCGTTCGAACAGTTAGAGAACTCGATAGCCGCGTTAGATGGTGTTGGTTGAGCCATTAATACAGTTGTTGCATGATCGGTTGACTATGTTGTTGACAGTAGTGGCATGAATCCGGTTATTGGCGGTTTCATGTAGCCACCGGCCAATAGGGGGCCATTGGTAACAATCAACATCTAACAGTAAACTCGAAGTCTTCAAGCTTGCTTTTAATAACACAATAAAGCTTGATTTGAAGTATCCATTAAAGCGTTCAACTTTATCTTTGATTTGTGCAGAGTAGCGCTTACATATGCTGGGGCGTAAGCCATATTTTTTAGCACAGTAGAGCAGTTTAGGGTTTCAGTATGGTGACTGGTTATAATGTTGCAAGATATTCCCTTAAGATCCTGACCTTTCCTAGATATCCAAGCTCTAAAATTTCTTGGTAAAGTACAACGGCAGGAATCCATTCAGGATAAGGAGTATTTACGCGTTCAAGAAAATAAGGTTTATATGAGTCAAGAATACTTATTCTAGGTTGTAAGCCGATACTGTAGTGTGGACTTTTGCTCTAAATATTAACGCACGGTATTTTTAGATTCCGCAAGTTCTCAACTCATTACCTTAAATAAACCTTGTTTATACAGTGTTTAAACTGTCACTTCTTGCTCCAAAGTTAACATATTTGAGCAGTTCCAAATGACTACTATATTAACTAAGTGGCAGTTTTTAAATGCCGCTAGAGTGATATTTTACACTGCCGCTAAAATATTATAATTAAACCCAATTGATATATTAACTTAACCTATTAAGATGTTGTCATAATGGGGTTAATTAATTGTATGGTAAATTTTAGGTATAAGCTTATTCATTAGGAAATTTTACTTTTAAATAATCTGGTTTGAGCACCAGAGCTAAAAAAATTCTCATTACTAAAAAATAA